>CAZFBW010000001.1:0-115335 GCA_964517625.1 uncultured Candidatus Saccharibacteria bacterium
GTAGCTATGTCGGGAATGGATAACCTCTGAAAGCATCTAAGAGGGAAGCCAGCTTCAAGATAAGTATTCGTTAAGGGTCGTAAGAGATTATTACGTTGATAGGGGCTAGGTGTAAGCACAGTAATGTGTTCAGCCGAGGCCTACTAAGTACCCGAATCCTATTAGGAAACATGATTATCACTTTGATAATTGTGTCCACATCACAATTGTGATGTGGAAAAATGTTTAGTTCTTCATGTTGTGCGAGGAGGTATCAAGTAATTGATAGTTGCTCGCACAGCATGAAGCGTTCTTTTTCATGTTGTGTGTTTTTTGTTGATATGCAATGGGCCTGTAGCTCAGCGGCAGAGCACTTGTCTGACAGGAGCCGTGCGCACGCGTACCTCCCCACTTCAGTCGCACCTGGATAAGCCTCCAAAGTTTGTCTAAGGTCAGTCCCACCATGGGCTGAGTCGAGATGTGAGATAAGGCAAGAGGTCGGAGGTTCAAATCCTTCCAGGTCCACCACTGCATAGCAACAAAACAAACTTATAAGTGATGTTAGGGGAGGTGTAACCAAATGGCAAGGTATCACCTGTGCAAGGGTGAGTTCGGAGGTTCGATTCCTCCCACCTCTTCCTAACATTATTTTGAGTTTTTTGTTCTCCTGATTCGGCCTTGGGGTCACACCTCTTCCCATTTCGAACAGAGAAGTTAAGCCCAAGTGCAGCGATGATACTGATAGTATCGGGAAAGTAGCTTGTCGGGAGAACAAAGAACTTAAAAAAGAAAAACCGCCGTGAGGGCGGTTTTTCTTTTGTGATACACTTAATCTATCTATGGAATGGGCAACAAAACGAAGAGTACTATACGGAACCGCAGCATCCTTTTTCATTCTTGCGGTTGCAACGTTCATCTTTCAAGACGTTCTTTTTCCTGATCCAACATGTTTTGATACAAAGAAAAATGGTTTTGAAGTTGGTGTTGATTGCGGAGGAACGTGTGCATTAAAATGTGTTTCAGAAATTACTCCAATTCAAGTCCTCTGGGCTCGCACACTTCCTGTTGGGAACAATCGTTACGACATTGTAGGCTTAGTTGAAAATAAAAATATCAACAACGCTCCTCGTGAACTCCCGTATCAATTCACTATTTATAATGAAGAAGGCAGACTCATTTTTACCTATAACGGCACGACGAGCGTTCCGGTAAGCGACGATAAGCCAATCATCATCCAAAACCAGATTGTAAACGGCATTCCTGATAAAACACTGCTCACCCTTTCACCTGTAAGTCACTTCGTCGCAAAAGAAGCGCCACGAGAAGCCATTCTTAAAACGCTTCGCGTTCGCCACGAAGAGGGGGAGATTCCTCGTGTATACGTAGTGGTACAGAATACAACGCAGGACACATTTGCTTCTTTGCCTGTGCGTATTGTTTTATATGATGAAGACAAAAATGCAATTGGTGCAGGCGAAACGATTATTCCTTTCTTGGACAAAGAAGAACAGAAGGAACTTGTTTTTACGTGGAATCAAGCATTTACGGCGCCGGTTGCAAGTACGCGCGTGTACTATGACCTTAAAGCATTTTAAGAAACGTTTTTTCTATGCCCCAAGCAATAACTTCCCGACTCCGCTCCTTTGACCCAATGTTTTTTATTGCAATTCTTTTGATTGCAGGAGCCGGCCTTTTCACGATGAGTTCATTTGGTGCACATGACACCTATTTTTACAGGCAGGGGATGTGGATTGTCTTGGCAATCATTGTTTGGTTTTTGATGTCAGGAGTAGACTTTCGTTTTTTAAAGCAAACGCGCGTTGTTATCACGCTCTACATTGTTGGACTCACACTACTTTCCCTTGTTCACTTAATTGGGCACTCGGTAAAGGGTGCACAGAACTGGATTTCTATTGGTGGTTTTTCATTGCAACCAAGTGACATGATGAAGCTTATTCTCATCATCGTGCTTGCAAAATATTTTTCTCGTCGTCACATTGAAATTGCAAATGTTCGCCACATTATTGTGTCAGCATTGTACGCACTTATTCCATTTACACTCATTGTGCTTCAACCGGACTTGGGTTCGGCAATTATCATTGGAGCGATTTGGTTTGGGATGGTTCTCATCTCCGGTATTTCTAAAAAACATTTGTTTGCCGTGCTTGGAATTGGTATCGTAACATTTTTGCTCGCCTGGAATTTTGTATTTAAGCCATATCAAAAGGCTCGCATTATGAACTTTGTGTATCCGCTTCAAGACATCAGAGGAACGGGATACAACGCGTATCAATCAACCATTGCTGTGGGATCTGGAGGGTTACTTGGAAAAGGTGTTGGGTACGGTACGCAATCGCGCCTTAATTTTTTGCCAGAATATAAAACCGACTTTATTTTTGCCGCATTTGCAGAAGAGTGGGGGTTTGTCGGCTCAATTATTTTGCTTCTTCTGTATGGTATTATTTTTTATAAATTATCACGTTTTGCAGTTGTTGCGGAAAGTAATTTTGAAGCGCTGTTTACGTATGGTGTCATCATTTGGTTTTTAACACACATCGTGATTAATGTTGGTATGAACATCGGTCTTATGCCAGTAACGGGAATTCCTTTACCGCTTATGAGTTACGGTGGCTCGCACTTGCTCACTGAAGGATTAGCACTTGGAATGTGTGTGGCAATGTATCGCTATGCTCGCGCAGCGCATAAGTCTCAAATGAAAAACGAGTTCTTAGGCTTGGAATAAATTACTTCATCTGCTTCGTTAGACAAAAATTTTTCTCCACGCGCCATACAAACGGTATGTCTTGGTCGTAAAATTTTTGTCTGCCTTGCATCTAAAGCAATTTCTTTCAAACCTAGGTCTAGAGTAGGTAAAGATTTTTCAAGTGCCCCATCATTGTTTCAAGTGAGAATTGCTGACGAACAGCAACACGTTCTTCATCGGCGATTGTCGGTAAGTGCAGAAGCAGTGTTTGTAGTGAGTGAATTGTGTCTCTACTTTTAATATTAACCATCATAGATCCCGGGTCATTACCAAGTACTTCAGGAAGTCCTCCGGCGTTGCTTGCAAAAATTGGAAGCCTGGTCTGCATAGCTTCGATGGCGACATAACCAAGCGCCTCTGTGCGAGAGGGGATAAGAAACAAATCAAACGAAGTGATGTACCGTGACGCATCAACAATGTGCCCGTGAAGAAAGACTCTGTTGCGCAGTTCAAGTAATTCAATTTGACGCGCAAGTTTCTCTCGTTCTTCGCCTTCGCCAATAATGTGCCACTCCCAGGAAATGTGTTTTAAGTGTGCGAGGTAATTAAGCGCTAAATCAAACCCTTTACTCTTGTGGAGTTCTCCGATGGAAACAATTCCGATTTTTTCTTTCTTTACTATTTTGCGGTCTTTAAAAAAAGCGCCTGGTTCTTTGAAATCAACGGGTGCGATACCGTTGTGAACAATGACACATTTGCGAGCAAGCCATTTTGGCGCACGAAGCGACTCTTTTGTTTTTTCTGAAACACAAATCGTTGTGTGTGATAGAAAAACAATAACCATAGAAAGAATGCGAATGATAAATTTTTGGTATGAAGGTCGCTCTTCATTAAATGCCCATGCGTGTGATGTGAAAATAATATTGTTTACAAACAAAAGTCGGCCAGCAAGGGAGCCGATTCCACCAGCTTTTGAACTGTTGAGATGGAGAACATCGGGGCGCTCTTTTCGTATGGTAGATAGAAGCCAGAAGAATGATTTGATATCTTTCATGACAGAAACATCACGAATAAGATTTGGAATTTCCACAATGCGCACCTTCTTTTCTTTCAGACGTTTGACCATTTCGCCAGTGCCCCCCGCAAGCACAACCACATCAAATGTTGGGTCATTGTTAAGTGAAGTGGCGATATCATAGACATATTTTTGTGCCCCACCCCAGTTAGACTTTGTTATGACTAACATTATTTTTTTCTTGTGTTCGCTTTGTGTCATAGTGATATAGCTAGAAAAATGGTCCATGCGGGAACAGGGACGTGCCCCGCGAAGCTTGCGCGAAGTGGGGTGACAAGCATGATTTTTCGTGGTAGTGTGGTGGTTTGCATGTATCTCTTTCGTATAGTACAGTGTAGCAAAAGGTATGCTCAAACTTAAATCAAAACAACTCGTCCTTTTCCTGGGAGACATAGGAGTTGCTACAATTGCGCTTTCTTTAGCGCTGTTTCTCCGTTTTTGGGATATTCCCACAGAAGAGCGTATCCTGGTTCACCTTAAAATTTTTGTTCCGCTTTTTGTACTGTTTGTTGCTATGTATTACAGTTTTGATTTTTATGATTTTTCTTCATTTCAGTCAAAACTCAAACAATTTTCTCGCATCATTAATATTCATGTTTTCGTAGCTATACTTGGACTTGCGTACTTCTATCTTTTTTCTGGTTACACAGGTGGACTTACTCCGAAAACAGTTCTTGTTCTCTATACCGGTGGTCATGTTGCACTCTCTGTTGTTTGGCGACTTTTTATTGTTCCACTTTTCTTTAAGCCGGGAGCTCGCGCAAAGACACTTCTCATTGCTGAAGGGGAGGAGTTTGAAGAATTAAAGCGCGCGGTCAATGGTCACGGATTTTATCCATTTTATTTCACCTCGCACCTGCGAGTAACTGATGAGGATTTACGAAGCGAAGAAAGCAGTCTTTCCGTACTTCGACATATTTTAGAAGAAAATCATATTACGCAAGTCGTCATTGATATTCGCGATTCGAAAGTTAGTCAGTTGTTGCCATACCTCTACAATCTTGCTTCACAACGAAAGATTCATGTGTTTGATGCTTCACTTGTGTATCAAGATGTGTTAAAGAAAATGCCAATGCGTGGTATTGGCCATTTCTGGTTTTTTGAATCAGTACATCTAAACATTCAAGCCTACGAAGCGCTTAAACGTTTGGTTGACATTGCCTTAGCGCTTCCGTGGCTCATGTTGTGGGCGCTTCTTCACCCATTTGTATATTTGGCGATTAAGTTAGACAGCAAGGGGGATGTTTTCATTGAACAAGAACGATATGGTTTTGGCGGGAAGGTTATCAAGCTCTACAAATATCGAACGATGACTTTTTCTGATAAGGGAAAGTGGTTGAAAGATAAAGATAATAAAAACAAAGTTACAAAGGTTGGATATTGGTTGCGCAAGTCACGCATCGATGAACTCCCACAACTACTCGCAATCCTCCAAGGTGATTTGTCTTTCATTGGTCCGCGACCAGACATTGTTGCGCTCGGTGGTCAACTTTCTGCGCAGATTCCTTATTATATGATGCGTTACACGGTTCGCCCAGGTCTTTCTGGCTGGGCACAAGTAAGTCAAGATCTCCCACCACAGTCGCTTGAAGAAACAAAAGTGCGTCTACAGTATGATTTGTACTATGTAAAAAATAGGTCACTTTTCCTTGATCTTATTATTATGTTTAAGACGTTTAAAGTACTCGTTCTTCGCACGGGCATGTAGATTTTACGTCAAAAAATACTCGATTTGCTTTGTTGTGCTATCAGTTTTTTCTCTCAACGTACCCTTAAGTACGTCTCAAGAAAAAACTTCTGCACGCCTCGCAACTCAAGCATTTTTTGACGTAAAATGAAATTTGATAGGTGTGTATTATGTGATACGATAGAAATATGAAACAAAGAGTATTTATTACAGGTGCTTCTGGTTATGTTGGTGCAATGCTCGCCGACCAATTTGCAACACGTGACGACGTGGAAGCCCTCCTTCTTTTAGATAAAGAAAAAGAAACAGAACTTACCAAAGAACATGCGTATCGTAACAAGATGACGTTCATTCACGACAATCTTGGCCACACCGAGAAGGAAAGTGGATGGATTGCACAGGTCCGTGAGTTTAAGCCAACAATCATCATTCACACTGCGTGGCAGATTCGCGATTTGTATGGAAAGCTTGCACTTCAACGCAAGTGGAATATTGATGGAAGTAACCACGTGTTTGATCTCGCTTTTACTGTGCCTTCAGTGCAACGACTTGTTTATTTTTCAACCGTTGCATCCTATGGCGCATTTCCAGATAACTCCATTCACTATAAATATAAAGAAACCGATCCATTCCGTGTGACTGATTACAATTACGCCGAAGAGAAGAGAATGGTTGAAGAAAATTTGGAGAGACGCTACATCGAAGCAAAAAATAATGGATGGCACGGACAAGTGTACATTCTTCGTCCTGCCGCAATCACAGGACCACGTGGGCGCGTTGACCGAATTCGGTTCGGGCTTCAATCGGCACTTTCAGGTACACTCAAGGGTCAGTCATTTATTTACTCTCTTATTTCTTTTATGGTGTCATGGGTTCCAGTTACACCAACATGGCTTCGTCAATACATTCATGAAGACGATGTCGCCGACCTCGTTGCGCTTCTTTCTTTCCATCACGAACTTCGTGACATGTACGAAATATTTAACATCTGTCCGCCAGGGGATGTGGTGCTTGGAAAAGATATGGCCAAAGCAGTTGGTAAGCGAACACTTCCAATTTACCCTTGGATGGCTAGACTTGCGTTCTTCTTTTTCTGGCATGCAACCCGAGGCAAAATCCCAACTTCTAGGGGTTCTTGGAAGGGATATTCCTACCCAATTGCCGTGGATGGCTCAAAATTGACCGACATGTATGGGTATCACTATGCCTACCCATCTAAGCAAGCTTTTGTTGAAAATAAAGGCAGGTACGCTAAATAAAGGGAGGGTAAGCACTTGAAGGTTAAAGGGTTGCAAAAAGTCCTATTTTGTAGTATTATTCCCTAACTATGACGAAAACAGTATTATCAATTACCACCGTGGCGCGCGTGGCAAAAGAGACCAAGAAAGAAGGTTTTATTCCTGCTGTCTACTACGGTTCACACATGAAGTCGACACCTATTTTTATTAATGCAGCAGAATTTTCAAAAGTGTACGACCAGGCCGGCGAATCAAGTACGCTTACGCTTGTGACCGAACATGGCAACGAAAATGCGCTTGTTCAGGATGTACAGTACGATCCAGTAAAAAGTACCTACCAACACGTTGACTTCTACGTTCTTGAAAAGGGACAGAAGGTAGACGTTGAAATCCCAATTGTCTTCACTGGTGAATCTCTCGCGGTCAAGGAAGGTGGTATTCTCGTTAAGGTTCTCTACGAACTCGGTGTTCAGGGTGACCCAACAGCACTCCCACATGAATTCACTGTTGATATTTCATCACTTAAAACTCCAGCAGACGTTATTAAAGTTTCTGACATCGCTCTTCCAAAGGGTGTTGAACTGTATCACGTTAACGCAAACGATATCATTGCATCAATTGCTATTGCAGAAGAAGAGCCTGAAGAGGTAGCACCAGTTGCAGACCTTTCAGCAATTGAAGTTGAAAAGAAGGGTAAGACTGAAGAAGAAGGGGAGGCAGAAGCGCCAGCCGCATAAACATGTTTACGAAATAACAAAATCCGTCCTGTAAGGGCGGATTTTGTTATCCAGATTTAGTCTGTCACGGAAAGTCTCCTATATTTGTTATACTAGATAGTAATGAGGTATTTCTCTCTATTTTTTATTGTTGTCACAATTTTTTCCCTCGCGATAAGCGCGCCTACTTTTGTGCAGGCGCAATCTCGTGAACAACTAGAGCAAGACCTGCTTGATTTGGAAAGACAGATTAAGGAATTGAATGGAACCATCGCTAAAACGCAGGAACAAAAAAATTCACTCGCCCGTGATATTAAATTGTTGCAACAAAAAACCGAAGCCAGCAAGTTAAAAATCAAACAGCACGACGCTGCAATTAAAAATCTTTCACGAACTATCGGTGAGAAAGACAAGAGTCTACGCGCTCTTTCTGAAAAAATGGAGAGAGAAAAAGATTCACTTGCTCAAATTATGCGCAAGACTGAACACATGGATACATACACGGTGGTAGATTTCATGCTTCAAGCTGAATCACTCTCGACATTTTATTCTGACAATGACTCGTTCTCTACGCTTAAGCGCGCATTGAGTAAGAGTTTTGAAGAGATACGAATTACCCAAAAGCAAATTCAAAACGTGAAGAGTGATTTGGAGGATGCAAAGGATGAAGAAACTCAGAAAAAACTTGCCCAAGAAGCGGAGAAGAAGAAAGTGGAAACAAATCAAAAGGAAAAAAACACCTTGCTCACGATTACTAAAAACCAGGAAGCAAATTATAAGGTTGCACTAGCACAACGTGAAAAAGAAGCCGCTGCTATTCGTTCTCGACTCTTCGACCTTCGCGACACCGCCGCGATTTCTTTCGGCCAGGCGTATGACTTTGCTCTCGCCGCCTCCAAAACAACTGGCGTGCGTCCAGCGCTTATTTTGGCAATTCTCATGCAGGAATCAACGCTCGGTGTTAATGTTGGTTCATGTTATTTGCGTGATTATACAACCGGAAATGGTATCAGTATTAAAACAGGCGATATGAAAATTCGTACAATGAACCCTACGCGCGATGTGCCAATATTTATCAATCTTACAAAAGAGTTGGGCAGAGATCCACAAAGTACGCAAGTTTCATGTTGGATTACCGCTTATAGCGGAGGACAGCCGTTTGGTTGGGGAGGTGCAATGGGTCCTTCGCAGTTTATTCCTTCTACGTGGGTTCTTTTCACCGAGCGAATTAAGAATGTAACAGGGGCAAGAGTCGCCAATCCATGGAATGCTTTTCATGCTATTACTGCAACCGCTTTATATCTTCAAGATTTGGGGGCGGTTGCTGGGTATGAGGTGGGAGAAAGAAATGCCGCTTGCAAGTATTATTCAGGAAAATCCTGTGCTTCTTCACGAGCAGGGGCTAACTACGGAAACGCCGTTATGCTCAAACTCTATGCCATGCAGGCCGATATTGATAAGTTGCAGGGACGGTAATTTTGTGGTACAATAGCGAAACTATAAAAAATACCATGAAAGCAGATATTCACCCAACTTACCACACAAACACCACAGCAACATGTGCTTGCGGAGCTACGTATGTCGTTGGTTCAACCAAGGATTCAATTGCTGTTGAAATCTGTCAGAGTTGCCATCCATTCTACACAGGTCAGGACAAAGTACTCGACACAACAGGACGTGTTGATCGTTTCAAGAAGCGCCAAGCAAACGCTAAGAAAGCGTAACGTAGATACAAGCACGAAAGACTGCAAAGTCTTTCGTGCTTTTTCTATGCTAGACTTTTCACATATATGACCATCGAAGACTTCAAAGCAAATCCGCGCACGAAATATCTCGCAGAAGAATACGAGCGTCTTTCACATGGAGAACAAGAGGCCGCACTACTTTTAAGTGAAGCAGGGGATGATGAAGGTATGAAATCACTCGTCGAAGAAGAAATTAACCATCTTCGTACACAAAAAGAAAGTTTGTGGAAACAGATGGAAGAAACTGCTGAGGCGTCGAAAGAAGAGGAGGAAAAACCAAAATCCCTCATCCTTGAAATTCAGGGTGGCGCCGGTGGAGATGAATCATCGCTTTTTGCCGCAGAACTTGCACTTATGTATCAAAACTTTGTGCAGAGTAAACAATGGAGTTGGACTAAACTTGATGAATCGGTATCTGATGTTGGCGGGTATAAAGATGTGTCATTTGAAGTAAAGGGAAAAGGTGCGTATGACATGCTCCGCTATGAAACAGGAGTACACCGTGTGCAAAGAATCCCTGAAACAGAAAAGAATGGTCGTGTACACACGTCCACCGTGACTGTTTCTGTTATGCCGGTGCGCACAGTAAAAAAGGTGACTATTCCTGCGAGTGATTTGGAATTCGAAACGTCTCGTTCCGGTGGTGCGGGCGGACAGAACGTAAACAAAGTAGAAACGGCAGTACGCGTGATTCACAAACCAACAGGTTTGGCAATTCGTTGTACGATTGAACGTTCCCAATTAAAAAACAAAGAACGCGCAGTTGAAATGCTTCAAGCAAAACTAGACCAACTCGCTCAAGAAGAAGACGACAAGAAGCACGCGTCCGAAAAGAAGTCTCAAGTAGGAACAGGGGACAGAAGTGAAAAGATTCGTACCTATAACTTCCCACAGGATAGAGTGACTGACCACAGAATTAGACAATCATGGCACGGTTTGCCAAAAATTATGGAAGGAAGTATTAGCCCAATTGTTGATGCACTTGCAAATTTTACCGGAGAATTAGGCGACGCAGGGGAGGAAGAGTAAAAATGGTTGCGTTTTTACTATGAATGTGCTATAATACTAGGTGTAGATTGAAAACTGAATAGAGATGCTCGCTTGGAGGGATACCAAGCATTAACAGAGCGACCGACACTTACGAGATATGAGACCTAAAATCCTTTAGACAGGCATTCTGGCGGGAACAATAAAATGTTCCATGCTGGCATCCACTAGTAATGGGAACAACAGTAGCAATACTGCCGTTCCCGTGAGAGTGTCGGTCTAAGGGATTTTCTTTTTGTTATCTAATCTTCATCATAATTACGAAACATAGTCAGATTAGATTTGTGCGATTAACACCGAACGCTATAGTTGGGTAGTAATCGGGCAAGTCTAGCCAAGATTGCTCGTGGGCTAACATCGTATCAATTCGGTCGATGAAAGTGAGTTGAAGGGGTGGAACCCGTAATGAATCCCACTGTTCCTTATAGCCAGATAATGGAAGTTTACTGTAGGTGGCTAATTGATTCGTTTCTTTATGAATTCAGTTACACTTGTCTGCTCTTGTACTGATATATGTCCTACATATGTCACACGCAAGAATGGTTTCCGAGACTTTGCTCGTACTCACGGGTTTAAGTGTTGGCCAATCAAGGACACTCGTTCTTGCCCGATTCACGGCAAGAAAGCAAAAAACTCATCATTAATCAATGATGAGCCTAATGCTTAAACTTTTTGTTTAATAGGAGTTCATACCTCCTTTTGAACCCTAACACCCCGAAAGGGGTGTTTTGTATTTTCAGTATATCCATGCTACGGCAAGCCGTACAGTGGATAGGGACTTAATCCTATCCCACTCAGTTTTATTTTGCAAGCTTTTCCTTAAAAAGCCTTGTAAAGCAATCGTTTACAAAAAACACATTTTGTGCTAAAATAGTCTCTATTCATCCAATCGGGCAAATCAGGATTTGGACACCTGAGCATATCCTTCGAGCATTACTGACGCGTACAAAACTTGTACAAAGGAGAAGAGATACTGTGGCACGAGTGAATGTTTACCAATTAATCAAACAATACAATATGTCAAAAATTACCAAAGAAGCTTTGGCTACCGCTGGGCTTCAGTACGGTTACTCTCGTACACGTCGTCACCCGTCTACAAAACCTTTCATCGAAGGAAATCAAAATGGTGTTGATTTTATCAATCTCGACAAAACAAAAGAACAACTCGAAAATGCACTCGCTTTTCTTCTTTCAATGAAGAATGCAGGCAAGGTGATTCTCTTTGTTGGTGTTAAGCCAGAAATTCGCCAAATGATTAAGGAAGTTGCACTTTCACTTAACGCACCATACATCGCTGAACGATTTATCGGTGGCTCGCTTACTAACTTCCCACAAATCAAGAAGCGTATTGAAAAACTCCACGAACTTTTGAAGAAAAAAGAAGCAGGGGAACTTTCTGTATACACGAAGAAAGAACAGCTTCTTATTCAACGTGACATTGATAGACTTGACCGTGATTTCGGAGGTCTTTCATCACTTACAAACCTTCCTCATGCAATTGTTATCGTTGACCCTCGTCACGAAGCAATGTGTGTTAAGGAAGCTGCTATTTGTCACATTCCTGTGGTTGCACTTTCAAATACTGACTGTACACTAGAAGGTATTGAGTATCCTATTGTAGGAAACGACGGTTCCGTCGCACCAGTGCGCTTTGTATTAAACGCAATCAAGGAAACTCTTCAAGCGTAATTGCTTTTGGTGGTTGTGATTGTGCATCAACTAATTACCAATTACTAATAATCAATACTTATTTTATGGATACCATCAAAGAACTCCGCGAAGAAACAGGTCTTTCTTTCGCTCAAATTAAAAAAGCTCTTGACGAAGCAGGAGGGGACAAGGAAAAGGCGCGAGCCGTTCTTTCACAGTACTCACAAGCGCAAGCAGAAAAGAAAGCTGACCGCGAAGTGCACGCTGGTGTTATTGCATCATACATTCACTCATCAGGCACGGTTGGCGTACTTCTCGAACTTGCGTGCGAGACTGATTTCGTTGCAAAAAACGAAGAGTTCAAAGCGCTTGCTTATGATTTGGCAATGCACGTGTGCGCGATGTCTCCAACATCGGTTAATAATGAGGATGGATTAGGCGAGGAAACTGCACTCCTTAAGCAACCATTCGTAAAAGATGGTTCGGTAACAGTTGAGCAAAAGATTCAAGCTGCAATTCAAAAGTTCGGTGAGAATACAAAGGTTTCGCGATTCGTTCGCTACGCTATATAAGCGGACACAACCACAACAATGTTAGTACCCATACTTGCCATAAGTGGATTACTGGCCGCACTCTCTGCGCTAGGGGTTCTTCTTGTACAAATGCGATTGCTTCGCTTGGGTCGTGTGGTGCGCGAAGAGGGGTTTGATGGTCCAGCACAAGTTTCTTCGACGGTGCATGCAACGCTCCGCTACCTTTTCAGGAGAAGCATTCATTTTCGCAAGTTTATTCTTCAATATGTATTCCACATATTTGTGCGATTCATGTATTACGTCGATACATGGTCGTCATACTTGTATGCGAAATCACGCGACTTGTTTGTAAAAAACGCTGTTCGCAACCGCGGTACAGTTCCGCATTTTTGGCAACATTTGAAGGTGTATAAGCAGGAAATGGATAAGGAAAAAGAAGAGGCAGAAACAAAGGAAGAATAGATTTGGTAGGTAAAGGATTTTTCCTTGTGTGTGTCGACAGGAGTGTGAGATTATGCTAGAATTTTCGCATTGCGTAACGCATTAGTAAAGTAGTTAAGGTAGCTACTTGGTACATAAGCCACTTTAGCTCAGTTGGTTAGAGCAGCTGTTTTGTAAACAGCAGGTCCTCAGTTCGAATCTGAGAAGTGGCTCACAGGTTTCTAAATATCACTATGATAGACAAAAAGAAGTATATCTTCACATTTCTTATCACATCAGCAATCTTTGCTACGGCATTTTTTGCTTCAACATATTTTTCTAACCGACGCGTGGAGAGCATTAAACAGATTCAAGACAACATCGCAATTGACATCATCTCAAGTGAAACACAATTCGACCTGCTCAAAGAAGTTTCGTGCGCAACAGTAAACGAAAGCATGCTTTCACCAGAACTCTCTGTCATTGGGGAGAAACTTTCTCATGCAGAAAGTGAACGCGGTATTTCCGATGCTGACATCGTGTATCTTAAAAAGTACTATTCACTTCTTCAGGTGAAAGACTATTTGCTTTCTAAAAAATTTGCAGAGAAGTGTGGCGCAACCAAAGAGCCTGTCTTTATTATTTACTTTTATTCTAACTTAGGTGATTGTGCTGATTGTGAAAGAGAGGGGTATGTTCTTACTCGCTTAAAGGAAAAATATCCAGAGCTTCGTGTGTATTCATTTGATTACAACCTCTCCCTTTCGGCAATTGATTCAATGAAGATAATCTACAAGATACAATCAGGACTTCCAGCGCTCGTGATTGAGGACAAGACATACACGGGATTTAAGACGATAGAAGAACTCGAGAAACTCCTTCCAGACACGCTTAAGCAGGCAGATGTTGCGACCACGACCGCCACGACGACTAAGAAGAAAAAATAGTCCTCTATGGTAGAACAAATTCTTCAAGCGTTCCTCTATCCCTTCCTCTTTCTGTCGCTGTACTTTCAAGTGCTTCTCCTTATTTCTTTTTTTGAAGGTAAGAAAAAAATAAAAAAGGAAGAACACAGAGAACCAATACACTTCCCAACAGTAACGGTTGCTGTTCCGTGTTGGAATGAAGAAAAAACACTTGCTGGTACACTCGACTCACTCCTTAAACTTGATTACCCACACGATAAGCTTTCAATTATTGTTGTTGACGATGGCAGTCGCGACAACACACTCGCGATTGCTCGTGCCTACGAAGCAAAGCACCAAGGAGTGATTCGTGTTATCGCTAAGGAAAATGGCGGTAAGCATACTGCGGTTAATATGGCGCTTGCTGAATCGCAATCAGATTTATTTGGGTGTTTGGATGCCGATTCTTTTGTTGCCCCAAAAACACTGCGAACCATTGTTTCATACTTTGAACACGACAAAGAGGTGATGGCAGTTACGCCGTGCATTCATGTGCGTCATCCGAAAACATTCGTTCAACGTATCCAGGCGATTGAATATTTGATGGGTGTTTTTTTGCGCAAGGCATATGGCGAACTCGACGCTATTCAGGTTACCCCAGGACCATTTTCAATTTTTAGAAAAGAAGTGTTTGAACGTATTGGTCCATATCACAAAGCACATAATACTGAAGATTTTGAAATTACCTTGCGCATGCACAGGGAGCATCTTAAGATTGTGAATTCTCACAAAGCGCTTGTCTACACCGTTGGTCCAGCAACAGCACATGGATATTTTCATCAACGTCTTCGCTGGGCGCGTGGATTTTTGGAGAATTCACTTGATTATAGAGAACTCTTTTTTAAGAAAAAGTATGGCAACCTTGGTCTCATTACACTCCCATTTGCGTTTCTTTTTGTTTTTTATACAGTGTATGTTGCTTTCGTGGCGGTATATTCGTTCATAAACGAAATGAGCAACGTTGTTTCTAGGTGGCTTACGGTTGGTATTCATCCAAGTGTGCCAACATTTGACATGTTTTATTTTAATACACAGGCGATGTCGTTTGTTGCCATGATAATGTTTATGCTTTTCCTTGTAGTCCTCTATATCGGAAATACACTTTCAAGCGATAGACAGCAATTTTATAAGAATTTCCCTTTCTTTATTGTGCTCTATCCAATTTTTGTTCCGCTCTTTTTGGGTCGTGCTTTATTCGACACCTTTACACACCGTAAAAATGAGTGGGTTTTGCAGGACACGAAGAAATAGAAAAAAGTCTTAGGTCTGTGCTAAAATAGCCTGTATATGAATGGCCACGCACATCCAATTACTCATTTGACCAACGACATTGTCCGTATTTTTACCGAGCTTGGATTTGATATTGCGGACGGACCAGAACTTGAAACCGAATGGAATAACTTTGACGCATTAAACGTTCCCCGCGATCACCCTTCTCGTGATATGCAGGACACATTTTGGATTAAGAGAAAAAAGGATACTGATAAATTAGGGCGTCCGATGGGGCACGTGCTCCGCACACACACATCATCTGTTCAGGTGCGCGCGATGGAAGTGTGGGCAAAAAAAAGCGAGATGGACAAAAAACTCTCTCCGCTCGCCATTGTTGTTCCAGGAAAAGTGTTTCGTAATGAAGCAACAGACGCGACACATGAATCGCAGTTTTATCAAGTGGAAGGACTCTTGGTTGGAGAGGGGGTGACGCTTGCTGATATGAAAGGCGTCCTTGAAACATTTTTCAGTAAGATTTTTGAAAGCAAAACAAACGTTCGCTTGCGCTCATCATTTTTTCCTTTTGTGGAGCCGGGGTGTGAATTTGATATCCAGTGTTTTAAGTGTAAGGGAGATGGATGTTCGCTTTGCAAAAAGACAGGGTGGATAGAAATTGGTGGAGCGGGGATGGTACATCCAAATGTGCTCACCAACTGCGGTGTTGATTCAAAAAAGTATCAAGGGTTTGCATTTGGGTGTGGGATGGACCGTATTGCAATGCTCAAGTGGGGGTTGGATGATATTCGTCTTTTGTATAACGGTGACCTTCGCGTAGTCAATCAATTTTAAAAGTATGAAATATCTACACAGTTGGCTACAAGATCATATTGAAGGAACATTACCGGCACAAGCGGAGCTTGCGCGTGTTCTTTCCGCAAAGTCACTTGAAGTTGAAGAAATAGTAGAAGAAGGGGGAAATGTTGTGTACGAAGTGAAAACACTTCCTCATCGAGCCCATGATGTGATGTCGCACCGTGGTCTTGCACGAGAACTCGCCACACTGTTTGATTTAAAAAGAAAAGAAATTACTTTTCCTCACCCAACGATAGAAAGCGACATGTCTGTGCGTGTTTCCTTGGAAGATACTGTGCGTTGTCCGCGATACAGTGCTGTATACGTTGAGGGGATTGATGTTAAACCGTCTCCCGCATGGCTTGTACAAAAACTTCAAGCAATTGGTCAGCGTTCAATTTCAAATGTTGTTGATATCACAAATTTCGTCATGAATGACATGGGTCAGCCGATGCATGCTTTTGATGTGCATAAGGTTGTGGGAGGAATTACAGTTCGTGTTGCATTTGAAGGCGAGACGATGATGACGCTCGACGGAAAAGAGGTGGTACTTACTGGCACCGAAACAGTCATCGCTGATGATGAAGGAGTTCTTGCGCTTGCCGGTGTTAAAGGTGGGACAAAAGCCATCGTTGATGAGAAAACAACAGCAATCATTTTTGAAAGCGCAAATTTTAATGCAACACTCACGCGACAAACATCTGATAAGCATGGTATTCGTACGGACTCGTCCAAGCGTTATGAACAGGGGATGACAAGTGACTATGTCGGCGAAGCTATGCGAGAAGCATTAGCGCTCGTTAAAGAAACGTGTCCAGAAGTATCTATTGGCACGATTGTTGATGTCTATCCAAAACCAGAAAAAAATTACAAAGTCGGCGTGTCGGTAGACGAAATAAATAAACTACTCGGGACTTCATACGAGAAGAAAGATGTGGAGCATGTTTTTAAACGGCTTAACTTTTCTTTTGAAGAAGTGATTCCACGAGAAGTGTTGGGCAACAATATTGATGAAGTGTTAGGTAAGCCATACAATCATGGAGCAAGCGTACGCCACGATGCGCCAAATGTATTTGATTGTTCTTCACTTACCGCATGGCTTTACGCAAGTGCTGGTATTGCTCTTCCTCGGGTTTCTGTTGATCAGTATGTGTACACCGAAAAAGTTGCCGGTCCTAATTATGGTGATTTAGTATTTTCAAATACTAAAGAGGGGAATGTTCACACAAAAACAGTGAACTATATGCCCGGTACAGACGTAGCAGAAGGGATTGATCATGTGGGTGTATATGTTGGTGATGGGGAGGTACTCCACGCCACGCGAAAGACCGGAAAAGTAATTGTTGAAACGATTGCCGATAGTCCATCGTTTAAGCATGTTGTCGGGTATGGTCGTGTCACAGAATATCCAACCAAAGAGCGCTATGTTGTGACGGTTCCAAATGAACGCCTCGATGTGCGCATTAAAGAAGATTTGATTGAAGAAGTTGGGCGCATCATGGGGTATGACGGTATTGTAGGCACACTTCCAAAACTTTCTAAAAAAGGTCTTCCACACAAGCGCTTGTATTACGAAACAAAAATTAAAAATATTTTGCTCGCAAACGGATTCTCGGAAATTTATACGTATACATTTGGAAATGAAGGTGAGGTCCGCATTGTGAAGGGACTTGCAAGCGACAAAGAAAAACTTCGCACAAATTTGGGGCAGGGGGTACTTACTGCACTTGCGATGAACTTACATAACGCACCGCTTCTCGGGACGGATGTTGTGAAGGTATTTGAATTTGGTAATGTGTTTACTGAAAGTACTGAGCGCAGGAATTTTGCATTAGCAATTGATGATGGTAAAAAGAAAACCTCATTTACAGAAGAGGTTGATTTGATTCTTTCGCAGATTAAGCGTGAACTCAATCTTCATTCCCTTGAATATAATACTCTCGTTGCTAAACCGTACGTCATTGAACTCGATTTTGATTCACTCATCGAGGAACTTCCTCTGCCAAACTCTTATGAATCGTTAGCTCAAACAACAGCACTTACCACGTATCAGACAGTGTCGCCATATCCGTTCATCGTACGCGACATTGCCGTATGGACTCCAGTTGGAACAAGTTGGGAAGATATTGAAGCACTTGCAAAAACAATTGATGACAAGCGTATTGTGCGCATGGCATGCTTCGACACGTTTACCAAAGAACGCGAGGGTAAGGGGCAGATGACATCATATGCATTTCGTTTTGTGATTCAGTCATATGAAAAAACACTTACCGACGAAGAAGCAAACGAAATTGCAGATAAAATGTATTCCCTTTTGAAAGATAAGGGGTATGAAATTCGCTAACCATGAAACTCTCTGTCCCATATTATTCTCAATTTGTCGACATTCAAGATCCTTTCTGGATGCTTCGTGCGTGTGGGGCAGTCTCGCTTAAGGAGGTTGCAGAATTTCATGGAAAAGAAGTTCACGATATTATTTCTCTTTGTAACGAAGCCAAAGATCGTGGCGGATATGATTTGGAAAACGGTTGGGTGCACGATTACCTTGTGACGAAGTTGCAGGAAATTGGTTTGCACGCGGAACGCAAAGAGGGGATGGAAGACATCGGAGAACTTGTCGCATCGCTTGATGCTGGCAATCCAGTAATTGTCTCAGTTGAAAAACGTGTACTCGAACAAACCCGTTTCCATATGATTGTGCTTGTCGGCTATGAAGGAGACACGTTGTATTATCACGAATCAGAGTCTACCAATAAAGAAAAAGGGCAATACAGAAGTTGTACGAAAGAACAGTTTTTAGACTTTTGGCGCGGTAAGGCAATTTTTATAAAAAAGAACTAAAATAGTTTGAGGTGTGATTTGAAATCATCTTGGTGATTATCAATATGACGAGTAGTGTCGCTTCGGCAAAGTGCTTTTAGTAATTTGACGTCGTGTACCCATTCTGTGCCGTTCCAAAATGATAACGGTTCAACATTTGTTTTGTAGAGTGCTTTCTCAGCATACCCTGTACCAAAGTAGAAATAATCTTTTTTACCTGTGATTTCGCGAATGTGATCAAGTGCAAGCCACATACCAAGGGCGGACTTCATGTATTCTTGTTTGAAAAACGAAAACCAGTAGTGCGAGAAATTTTCTCCTTCAACAAGTAGTAAGTATGCAACAGGGGTGTCGTCTTTTCTGTATTCAATCACACGTGAGATAAGCTTGGTGTCCAAAATAAGTTCTAGACGTTCACGGGGCATGACGTTGCCGTGGGCTAAATTGAAGTACGAAAGACAGAGCTCAAAAAATCCTTCGTCATGTCGCACCTCTTTTACGCTTCGTGAAATTTTTGTGAATTCACCGTCAAATTTTCTAAGCACGCGCCTATTCTCACTTGTCGGTTCCCATGTACGCACATGGGAACGTACGCTTCGTGCCATGTAAAACATATCGTACACGTCTTTGGCTCCGGAGAAGGGGAGAAAACCTTTTTCATATATTGATTCCAAATCATCACCCTCTTCACGCTTGGCATAGAGCGTGTAGGCAAATGAGTATGTTTCGTAGGAGTGGCCGAATTCTGAAGCGATGATTTTCATATGTGTGCAGGGTAGAGCTCTTCGATAGTAGGTATCAGTGTATCAGGTAGTCCGTCCATACCACCAGAACTTAGGATGAGGACAACATCACCTTGTTCCAAAAAGTCCGTAATTAACGATACGCCGTGGGAGACACCTTCAAAACCTGTCACGTGGATACCAGAGAGACGCACGCGAGTAACGATTTCCTCAAGAGACAATTGCTCATGTGTTCCTTTTCCATGTTCTGGGGGTTTATAGACAAAGACATGGTCTGCCCCCTTAAATACCGTGTCATACCACGTAAGTGAAGCTTTGTTTCTCCAGGAAAATGTGTGTGGTTCAAAAAGAATAACGAGGCGGCGCTTCGGGAAGTGAAGGTTAATTGCTTCAATCGCGGAGCGTGCCTTGTCAAACGATGAACCAAATCCTTCATAGATTGGAATTGATGTTTTGGTACTTTTTTTATCAAGTCTGCGAACGATGCCCTCAAACGAGGAAATGCGTTCACGTAATTCCTCGGTTGAAAGAAATCCTTTTTCTAAAATATATGCACATACGCCGACAATGTTTTGTATGTTGTGCTTTCCTAAAAGCTTTGTGGAAAGCGACGCTACGATAACACCATCACGCACTAGGTCAAATGTTGTTTCGTGTCCCCAAGAAATGTTTTCTGCGTGCCAGGTTGCCTCCGGTGATAGTCCGTAGGTGATACACGGTGTTTTAAATGTGTGCAACTGTTTGCGAATGGTTTCATCATCAACACACGCCAAGAAAGTTGCATCAGTTGGGAGTTTTTCAATCAGGCGTGAAAATGGCTTGATGTATTCTTCGTGTGTTTTAAAAACATTGACGTGATCATGAGCGAGTGCAGTTAAGATAAGGTCGTGCGCATCGTAGTATAAAAATTTTGATGTTGTATCTTGGTTAGATGACGGATATTCATCACCTTCAAGAATAAACAATGGACTTGTGCCAAGTGAGGCGTTGGTTTTAGGAGTAAGTGGAAGTGCGCCGATGAAGTATCCAGCACCGTGCGACTCCAAACACCACGCAAGAAGCGACGTGCAGGTTGATTTTCCAAAGCTCCCCGCAACAACAATCGGGTAGGTATCTTTAATTACAAACTGAAGCGCTTGCGGAAACGAAAGGATTTTTTTACCTGATGCAAATGCGGTTGCAACCTCCTCATTTTCTTCAGGAACAAGTTTGGCATGTTTTCCAATAATAATGTAGTCTGCATCGCTTGGGATGTTGTTTGGAGAAAAAGGGGTTGCGCAGGGGATGTTGTGTGCGACAAGGTAGTCAGAAATTGGCGGGTAAAATCCCTCATCGCTTCCAGTTACTGTGTGCCCTTGGTCCATAAGCAGTTTTGCAACTGCGCTCATGCCCGCCCCGCAAATTCCGATAAAGTGAAAACGCATATATAAGCGAGTGTAGCACGTCAATAAATGGGCACGAAAAAAGGAAAAAGGCGCGATGCTTTAAAAGCACCGCGCCTTCAGTGGTTACGAATTACTAGAACCAAATTTCTCAACGGTCCTGTATTTTCTTCTACACCTCGAATGTGTGAATACCACCTGTGTCCCCCTAAACCGTTTTTCTCGGAATAGGTACACGTCGTATCAATATCGATATTTTTTTCTGGAACACCAAGCATCATGAGTTGTTGCTTTACAAGTGTGCGTTTATCAAGCCACCCCTCGCTACCTTGTTTCCCATCATCAGCAAAACATTCAGGTCCATACTTTTCGCGAACGTATCCGACAAAAAATTCATTGTGTGGATTTTCTTTGTCCTTCGCACGGTGTGCGAAGTGAGCTCCTGGGCTTACGGAAATACCAACCCATGCTTGCACATGTTCAATTTCATGTTTCGGGATGCGCGCACATGCCGATTCAATAATTCCCTCGCAGGCACGTGGCTTACGTCCTGATGTAAATCGCGACATGTCAATCAAACTCTCTCGTGAGGCGTGCATGGCAATAACCTTGCGGTGACCATGTTCATCTCGATAGGAGAGTACAACAGTAGCACAGTCAGCGGGTGTCATGAGAAAAGCGTCAAGTTTTGAATGAAGAATGACACCGTCTGCATATGGGCCACGCCGAATAATAATTCCTTCAACCCCAGATTCTTGACCGGTATCAATTTCATGGAAATATGTTTCCAAAGGGCAAAGGACAAGGCCATTGTGTGTGGTTGGTTTCGGGGCCCACAGTGCGCGATGTTTTGCATGCTGAAGTAGGATCTTGCGCGCAAGTTCATACTTTTTTTCTTGTTGGTTCCGAAGTGACCAGTCGTAATGTTCCCCACGGTACATTATTTTGCCGTAGGCGATGACCCGTGCGACACCTCCGCATACTGTTATTTCTACAGTTGGTTTAGGAATAATGTCTTTTTCCAAGGCAGTTCTCCATAGTTTGGTCTGATGTTGTGATGCAAAGAGCTAGTTTCTCTAAAGGCAAATTTCTTGCCAACATAGAGTTATTTTTATTGTGCTTGAATATTTAATGAAAGTCAACCAAAAGAAGATCATTTTTCGGTTGTTTTCCAACCCTTTTTTCCACTAGTTGGGACTATCAAAAATGTTAGAAATATGTTAGAATTGAGAGATATTTATGGCAACAAAAGAACCTAAAAAAGCACCAAAAAACACATACGGTGCAGAGAGTATTCAAGTGCTAGAAGGCTTGGAACCAGTACGAAAGCGTCCCGGAATGTACATCGGCTCTACAGGCCCAGACGGACTTCATCACCTTATTTGGGAAATCTTCGATAACTCACGTGACGAAGCAATGAATGGGTATGCTAATCGCATCGAAGTCACACTCTTGCCAGGAGATCGTGTTCGCGTTGTCGACAATGGCCGTGGTATTCCAGTAGACATTCACTCAAAGACAAAAGTTTCTGCACTTGAAACAATCATGACCACGCTTCACGCCGGAGGTAAATTTGGTGGTGATGGCTACAATGTGTCAGGTGGTCTTCACGGTGTGGGAGCGTCTGTGGTGAATGCACTCTCTATTTTCTGTAAAGTAGAAGTTCACAAAGATGGCGGTGTCTACATGCAGGAATACAAGCAGGGTGTTCGCAAAGCAAAAGTTGCACAAGTTGGAAAAACAAAATTCACCGGTACCGTTGTTACGTTTGAACCAGACCCAATTATTTTTAAAGAAGGAACACATTTTGAATTAGACAGAGTTATCTCACACCTTCGTCAGCAAGCATACCTCGTTAAGTCACTCACCGTGACCGTTGTTGATGCGCGCGAGTATGAAGGAAAACTTGATTTAGATAATGAAGTATATGTAAGTGATTTACATCTTGAACAACCAACTATCACATTTTATTTTGAAGGTGGGCTCAAGTCTCTCGTTAAACACTACAACGAATTTTCAAAACCAATTCACAAGAATATTTTCTATGTAGAAAAAAGCGCGGAAAATGTTGGCGTAGAAATTGCACTCCAATACATCGACGATATGTCGTCAAAGATTGTTGCCTTTGCAAACAATATTCCAACCATTGAGGGTGGAACGCATGTGACTGGATTTAAAACATCACTTACGCGTCTTGTGAATGCCTACGCGCGCAAGAATAATATCTTAAAAGAAAAAGACGACAACTTAACCGGAGACGACGTACTTGAAGGTCTTACTTGTGTGATTTCTGTAAAACTTCGTGAAATTCAGTTTGAAGGACAAACTAAAGCAAAGCTCGGCTCTATGGAAGCACAAACAGCAGTGGCGACCGTGTTTTCTGATGCTTTCACGATGTTCCTCGAAGAAAATCCAGACGACGCAAAAGAAATCATCAACAAAGGATTACTCGCTCTTCGTGCACGCAAGGCTGCAAAAGCGGCGAAGGATTCTGTGCTTCGTAAAGGAGCTCTCGAAGGGTTTTCTCTTCCTGGAAAACTTGCTGATTGTCAAAGTAACGACCCAGCACTTTCTGAACTCTTCATTGTGGAAGGGGATTCAGCTGGTGGTACAGCAAAGCAAGGACGTGATCGTGTAACACAAGCCATCCTTCCACTTCGTGGAAAGATTTTGAACGTTGAACGCGCCCGTTTGGATAAAATGCTCGGCAGTGAACAGGTGAAAAACTTGGTACTTGCTATGGGGGCAGCAATTGGAGATACATTTGATATTACCAAAGTGCGTTATCACAAACTTGTGATTGCAACCGATGCCGATGTGGACGGTGCGCACATTCGTACACTTCTTCTTACATTCTTCTATCGCTATTACCGTCCTATCATTGAAGCGGGGTATGTGTATATTGCGCAACCACCACTCTATAAGATTGCTTATAACAAGCAGGTTCACTATGCATACTCTGACGCAGAAAAAGAACAGGTATTAAAGACGCTTGGTTTTGATAGTTCTGAAATTGAAAACGGAAATGAAGAAGGTGAAGAAGGTGGAGATACTACAGAAAATAATGAAGCGGAAGAAAAGGAGGAAAAAGTAGTGAAGAAAGGAGGCAAGAAACCAATGATTCAACGCTACAAAGGTCTTGGAGAAATGAACGCAGAAGAACTTTGGGATACAACGATGGATCCAAATACACGCACACTTAAAATTGTTTCTGTTGAGCACGCTGAAGAGGCAGACAAGGTATTTGAAATGTTGATGGGTAACGAAGTTGGTCCGCGAAAGAGCTTTATTCAGACACACGCAAAGCAAGCGAATTTGGATATCTAAGTCCTCTTTACATCTTCAAAAAAAGTAGTAGGATTATGTTTGGTGTTCTTTGTGTAGCGTTATATAACCAAAGGGAGATGTACCCAAATGGCTGACAAGAACAGTTTTAAGGGTCTGGAAACCTGGCTTTCGAACGAGGGAACAGTTATCGTTGAAAGTTCAAGGTTAATCTGTGAGGATCCGAAGGATCCCCACCTTCACATCAACCTTCACGCTGAAAAAGGAGACGGATATTCCATTAAGGTTTCCGTCAATCCAGACGCTGAGCATGGCAGTAAACATCACAAGTGCCGCTGTGAGCTTTGCGGTACCGAAATCGAAGGTGTTGTATGCAAGATTCTCGGTGAAGTCACTGTGGAGGAAAATCTCGGAATTCGTGGCAATCTCCATCTCTCCGCGACCCACCTCGAAGGAAAAGATAAAGGGAAAGATTTTGCTTTTTCCATTCGTTCCACTGTCGACGATGCGATCAGAGGTATCGAGTATGAGTACAGAAAATGCTTCCCCATCCAGTCTGGCAAGAAAAAAATTCTTGGCAAAGTAACTTCTGGCGGTCAGTTTGCTTACAAGGACCCCAAGAAGGTGTATGTCAAAGGTGCTGGGTTTGTGAACAAGGAGCGTCGTGCGAAAGTTCATCGCGGCATTGCCGAGAAAAAGGCAAACCCCGTTTTCGAACAGAGACCCCGTCTCGTACTGGTGAAGTAATACCAGTCACCATGAAGCCCGACGCTTTGCGCGGGCTTTTTCTTTTCCTAATTCTTTTCTTTTATTTCTTGTACGAAACGAGAAATAATTTCTTCTTGCGAAAGTTGTCCTAATTGTCCGTGGTCGCGGGATTCAAGTGTATATTTTCCTGCCTCCATATCTTTATCGCCAACTACAATCCAATACGGCACCTTCATTTCTTTTGCAGAGCGAACTTTTTTACCTAAACCATCTTTACTGTCTTCTAGTGCCACACGGACATTTTCTGCTTTGAGTTTTTCAGAAATTTCTTTTGCATATTCGCCATGCTTTTCTCCGATTGGAATGATAGCCACCTGAACAGGGGAAAGCCAAAGTGGGAAGTTGCCTGCCGAGTGTTCGATATAGGTTGCGAGGAATCGCTCGATTGAACCCATGATTGCACAGTGAATCATCACTGGTCGTGCGCGCGTTCCCTCGTTTGTCACATATTCAAGGTCTAGGTTTTTTGGTTGTACGAAGTCAATCTGAATTGTTGCAACTTGCCATGTTCTGCCGATAGAGTCCTTTGCCATGAAATCCACTTTTGGTCCGTAGAATGCGGCTTCTCCTTCGCCATCAATCCAGTTATCATGCGCACGTGCCTCAACGAGTGATTTGATTGCTCCTTCTGCTTTTTCCCAACCTGCGTCATCACCAAGATATTTTTCTTTTTGTGTAAGGTCGCGTCGCGAGAAGCGTGGAGTAAGTTCAAAGCCGAATGTTTTATAAAATTCAACAATCATATCCCAAATAATGCCAACTTCTTGTTCTAGTTGTGATTCTTGGCAGAAGACGTGCGAGTCGTCTTGCGTAATTGCAAGTACTCGTGTGAGTCCTGAGAGTTCGCCGGATTGTTCATCACGATACACTGCAGTTGTTTCTGCAAAACGAATAGGAAGTTCTTTGTATGAACGAAGTTCGCTTGCATAAATTTGTGCATGGTGCGGACAGTTCATTGGCTTCATACAGAAGAGGTGTCCATCACGTGTTTCAATTTTGAAAAGGTCTTCAGCATATTTTGCCCAATGACCACTCTTCTTATACAAATCATTTTTAGTAATGTGCGGAATGGAAACGCGTTCATAGTTGTGTTTCTTGCGAAGTGACCAGACGAAATCATTCAAAGCTTCTCGCATAATTGTTCCACGAGGTGTCCAGAGGGGGAGTCCGGGACCAACCAAATCAGAGAAAGTGAAAAGTTTCAATTGCTTTCCCAAAATACGATGGTCGCGCTTTTTTGCTTCCTCTAATTGTGTTTCGTATGCGAGGAGTTCTTCTTTTGTATTAAATGCAAGTCCGTAAATGCGAGTGAGCATTTGGTTTTTCTCATCGCCTCGCCAGTATGCACCAGCTAACTTGTCGAGTTTAAAACTATCTGGGTGTATTTCTTTGGTATTTCCAACATGAGGTCCTTCGCACAAGTCAAAAAAATCTTCGCCAGTAAAATAGAGGGTGACGTCTTGGTTATCTTGCTTGATGCCCTCAATGATTTCTACTTTGTATGGATTATTTTTGAAGAGTCCTTCTGCGTGTAAAGCGGTAACAGACTCAACCTTGAAATCTAGGTGGCGCGCAATAATTTCACGCATTGTTTTTTCAAGTTTTGGAAGGTCCTCAGGAGTTATTTTTTCACCTGGAGAAAAATCGATATCGTAATAGAATCCATTGTCAACAACCGGGCCAATTGTCGGGAGCGCATGCGGGAAGTGATGCTTGACGGCCATGAGTAAAATGTGGGCTAATGAATGTCGTTTTTTGAAAAGAATATTCTGTTCCATAGGTATGCCTCCATACTACCACCGCGGGGGCAAAATTTCAAAGATTTACAGGGTATTTACCTGGTTTCCTCATTTCTTTCCTTGACTTTGCACCCCCATTTTGTACTATGGAGTTGCCCCTTGGTTGTGAACACAGATACGATTGAACGCCAGGGGTAATTAACTTTGACGTATGTCACTACTTTATATTGTTATTGGAATCGCAGTAGTCTTAGGACTTGTTGTGATTGGTATGTATAACGGCCTTATTACCGCATCAATGCGCGTAAAAGAGGCGTGGGCAGATATTGATGTGCAATTGAAGCGTCGCTACGACCTTATCCCGAATCTTGTAAACACCGTAAAAGGCTCAACAAATTTTGAAAGCTCGACACTTGAAAAGGTGGTACAAGCGCGTGCGCAAGCAATGGGTGCGCACTCACAAAAAGAACACGCAGAAGCAGAGAATATGCTCTCAGGAACACTTAAGAGCTTGTTTGCGCTTGCAGAAAATTATCCTGATCTTAAATCAAATCAGAACTTCCTTTCACTTCAAAGTGAACTTTCTGACACAGAAAACAAGATTCAAGCAGCTCGTCGTTTTTACAACGGCAATGTCATGACGTACAACACAAAGATTCAGACCGTGCCAACAAACATCATTGCAAACATGTTTTCATTCAAAGAGTCAGAATTCTTTGAACTTGCTGAAAACGAAAGTGCTGCAAAAAATCCAGTTGAAGTAAAGTTTTAAGTGTCTGATTGTTCATGTCTTTCGTTTGCTAACTACGGACATCTTCGAAGCCAAGTCACTTGATATGACAACACTCTATACTCAACAATCTTCAAATATTCGTAAAACGTGGTTTATGATGACCGGGTTTCTTCTCCTGATCATTCTACTCGGGTTTATTCTCTCCGTTATCTACAACAATGCAATGCTCTTGTATGTCGCAATTGCAATCAGCTTGCTTATGAACATCTCTGCATACTGGTTTTCTGACAAGGTGGTGCTGTCGATGGCAGGGGCGCGTCAGATTGAATCTAAACAAGAGTATCCAGATTTGTGGAATACGCTTGAGAATCTCTCCATCACTGCTGGGCTTCCAATGCCAAAGCTCTATATCATTGATGACCCAGCACCGAACGCCTTTGCAACGGGACGAGATAAAGATCACGCAGTTGTCGCTGTCACAACAGGACTTATTCCTCTTTTAACAAAGAGTGAATTAGAAGGCGTGCTTGCTCATGAATTGGCTCACATTGGCAATCGCGACATGCTCGTGCAGACGGCGGTAGTCGTGTTTGCGGGCGTTATCTCATTTGTTGCAGATATGGCACTTCGTGTGTCTGTGTTTGGCGATGGTGAAAGAAAAAATCCGGTGTTCCTAGTGCTTGCACTCATTGCTATCATTCTTCTTCCAATTGCTGCAACCGTTATCAGACTTGCGATTTCTCGCGAACGAGAATTTTTGGCTGATGCAACAGGTGCACTCATTACGCGCTACCCAGAAGGACTTGCAACAGCACTTCAAAAGATAAGCAACTTCCACCAACCAATGAAGGTTCAACATGCCGCAATTGCACACTTGTATATTTCTGATCCGTCCGGTGTTAATGATGTCTCAGAGTTGCGTGAACATGAGAAAGTTTCTTGGTTTGCGAAACTGTTTATGACGCACCCCCCAGTACAAGAAAGAATTGATGCGCTTCTAAGTAGGGGACAAGCATCTTAAAGAGAAACATTTCAGATGGTATACTTTCAATAATGGAATCTGTGAATGTATTCGGCGTGTTCTTGGACATCATCTTGCAGATGAGCGTGTTCCTCTTTTATGTTGTTGCATTTTCGTTTATTTTTTGGATGGCGGTAGACGCTGCGAAGCAAGATAAATTCTTTTGGCTTATCATTATCATCGGTGTGCCGATTCTCGGTTCAATCGTGTACTATTTCGTAGAGAAGAAAAAAGACTATGTGCATCAAAGCGGTCATTTTGGACATATCTTTCATGCAAAGAAGTATGTTCCGCCACCAAAAGACGGCAATTAGCAAACAGTACATAGCAAAAAGCAAGGAAAACGGCGCCGTAGGCGCCGTTTTCTTTGAAGGTGTATACTCATGGCGTAATGATGATTAAAAACTTTTTACAACGCAACCATGAATGACTCCACACTCAATATCATTAAAAAACTTACTAAAAGTGATAAAAAGGGGCTTTTAGGAAAAGTGGTAAAAACCCAAGAAGAGTTAGGGGAACTTTCTAAACTCGTGTTGCCATTTGAGAGTCAGTTCGCAACCAATCATCGCTTTGTAAATAAAAACGACATACTAGATGAAGTTGCTGATTTACTCCTCTGTGTTTACTCGATTGGATACAGCTTAGATTTTTCTGATGAAGATATTGAGAATAAGGTTATTGAAAAAAGTAAAAAGTGGTCAGAGTTACAAAACAGAGAGGTTAATGCAAAATTTCCCGTTCCTTTCGAGATACATGTTACGGTGGATGCAACACAAAAAGATTTTGATGTAGAGCATTTTAGAAATGTGTGTAAGTTAATCGATGTTAAACCAATCGTACTTGATTTACAAAAAGGAAGTTTAACCGATGTGATGACCTCGAGTGTCATCATTGCAGATAATAGGGGAGCATATAACGAACTAGAGCGCATCGTGAAGAAACTCAAAACCGCAAATCTCTCCGTTGTTCGAGAAAAGATTGAATCCGTACCACATCACCCAAGCGCTCCAAGTAAAAATTATTTAGACCCGAAGATGCCACAGGGTTCATATTTTGAAACGCACTTCAATATTCTTATACGAAACAAAGAAGAAGCACTTCGCGTTGAGGAAATTAAAAAACAATTTGATTGTCACTTAAGTAAAAATAAGTACAAAGTAAACGAAGATGGAACATACAACCAAATGATGACATACAGGTCATACGATAAAGTGCGCGAAGAATTTTTAGAAGAGATTGAAAAGATACGACAAGCACTGCTTCATGCCAAGTTGGAGATTGAAAAAGTGATTGTCGAGTTTACGGTATATGACACAAAAACCTCACACGATAATGCGTGGTTAAAGGGGTAGAAGGAAGCAAAAAGCAAATAGTAAATAGTAAAAAGGGAAACGGCGCCGATGGCGCCGTTTCTTCTTCTGCGATATAATCGGTGAGTTAAATACTATGGAGGCGTCGGATAGTGGTTTATTCCACCACCTTGGAAAGGTGGCAACTGGGTAACCGGTTCGAGAGTTCGAATCTCTCCGCCTCCGCATGTACCAAAAAACTGGACTTGTTGTCCAGTTTTTTGGTATACCTGCGACAGGAGAGATTCGAACGGGGAAAGGGGTCGGGAAAACGGGTTTAGTTTTCCCGTGGCGGAAGAATCGAAACCGAGGGGTTTCGAAACCGTAGCTTAGCAAAGCGCAGCGGAGGTTGTGAGATTCTCTCATCCTCCGCATGTACAAAATTAGTGGGATTTACTCCTTAATTTTTATATACTTAATCTATGACTTATTACGGCACAAAAACAAAAGTATTCATAAGTTTCGATTTTGACCACGATGAGGATTTGAAACATCTTTTTGTTGGACAAGCAGAACACGACGATACCCCATTTGAGATAAGTGATCTGTCAGTTAAGCAGGCGTTATCGGGTGATTGGAAAGCAAAAGTGAGACAGAAAATTATCAACGCTGAACAGGTTGTTGTGATTTGTGGTGAGTGGACACACACAGCAAGAGGAGTTACAGAAGAAATAAAAATTGCTCAAGAATTGGGTAAGCCATATTTTCTCATTAAGGGTAGAAGCAATAAAAATTGTACACTCCCTATCGGTGTAAAAAGTACCGATAAAATGTATAACTGGACATGGGAAAATGTTGGCTTACTTTTGAAAGGTAATAGATAATCCTATGAGTGATTTATTTTCAAAAAATGAAAAAGATTATGGAAATGACTACAGAGAACATTTATTTGAGCAATATAAACTTTATGTCGAGAGCATAGAAAAAATTAGCGATAGACGACAACATGCAAATAATTATTTCATCACAATAAATACCGCCCTTATTTCGCTTCTAGGGTTGTCTTTTCAAGTTAAGTTTTTTGAAAATCTACCATTTGTAAAATCAATTCTCGCTCTTGTTGGGATAATTGTTTGTATAGTTTTTTGGTATCTCATCAGGTCATATAAACAATTAAACACTGGAAAGTTTGCTGTGGTTCACAAAATTGAGGAATACTTACCACTCGCTCTTTATAAATACGAATGGGAAGTTTTAGGCGAGGGCGATGATGATAAAAAATACTACCCATTTTCACATATTGAATTAATTATTCCGTGGGTGTTCGGAATAATTTATGCAGCACTCGGATTGTATTTTTTGTGTTAGATTTTACTTGAAGCAACCTCTCATCCTCCGCAAACTATTCCACCACCGTCACCACTTCCTCGAAACTCTTTCGTACTTTTGGAAGTTTTGCGAAAGCGTCATCTCCGCGGTAGCCAAGTGCAAGCATGGTTATTGCGTGGAGGTTCTTTTCTTTAAGACCAAGAATCTCATCAACTGCATTTTTATCAAATCCTTCCATTGGTCCTCCATCAATACCCAAAAGCGCTGCTGTTTCAATCATGACACCAAGCGCGATGTAGGTTTGTGCTGAAAGCCATGCAGGAGCATTTTCTCCGTGCATCGTAACACCACCGTAGACCATATCGGAAAGTCCTTTCAATTCATCGCTTGTCTTTCCTTGAATTTTTGCAGTGCGCGCCATAAGTTCATCGGCAACTGTTTTAGCATCAGTGCGAGAAGCGATGATGATGAGGTGCGATGCATCAGTCACTTTTGGTTGGCCATAACTTGCAACGCGTAGTTTTGTGCGGAGATCTTTATTCTTCACGACAATGAATTGCCATGGTTCCAATCCAAGCGAAGAAGGGGAGAGGCGCCCACTTTCTAAGATGGTGTGAATATCTTCTTCAGAAACTAATTTTGTCGGATCAAACTGCTTACCGGCGTATCGCCAGTTGAGGGCTTGTAAAATTGTTGATTGATTCATTTTTTTGATATTATTAAGCGTATAGTAACGCCGTAGTTGTAATACTATAGATTATATAGTACTATAGAAAATATAGCAAGTATGCCAACATCAAAACACAGTAAATCTGTCTGCCAAGGAACACTCAAGCTTTTGGGTGATTTCTGGACGCTCCGTGTAATTGATGCTCTTCGTGAGGGCGAGCTTCGTTTTTGTGAACTCCAACGCCATTTGGATATGGTAAATCCGGTCACCCTTTCTAATCGTTTACAGACACTTGAAAAAGAAGACATCGTTCTTCGAAATACTGACCCAGAAGATAAAGTTGCAGTGCTCTATAGTCTTTCCTCTCGGGGCAGGGAGGCGCTTAAGGTGGTAGACGCACTCGACGCGTTTAGCAAGAAGTAATTTTGGTAATGGAAAACAATAAACAAGGGAAACTTGCTTGTTTTTTTCTTGTGTGGTGTTATAATTTCTTAAACATAAAATGGCAACGACAATCCCCATGGATGGCTCAATGTGGGTTTCGATGTGGTACACATCAACAACCGATATTGATGTCCTCAATACGGAAATTGAAAGCATTCTCAAGAAGGCTAATTTCTCGATTTTAAGCGAAACAGACTACCGTTTTGACCCTTTGGGCTACACCAAGCTATTCTTGCTTGCTGAGAGCCATTTTGCGGTCCATACGTGGCCTGAACACCGTGTTGCCTGGCTTGAAATAGCATCCTGCATTGAAGAAAAATACGATGCGCTTTTGGATGCAATTAAGGACTCAAACCTAGAGAATCTCCACCTCGTTCACAGTACTAAAAATACTCCAACACAGAAGGCTTAGTGTGTTAGTATGTACGAATGAAAACCGTACTCATTCTCGATAACTTGCGGAGTGTCTATAATGTCGGCTCAATGTTTCGTACTGCAAATGCGCTTAAGGTAAACGAGATTGCACTCTGTGGCATTACCCCAACACCGCTTGATAAACGGGGACACAAACGAAAAGATTTTGCCAAAGTTGCGCTCGGCTCGGAAGACATTATTTCCTGGCGTCACTTTCCCACCACACGCGAAGCAATTGATTACTACAAAGAAGAGGAATATTTTCTTATTGCTATTGAGCAAGATAAACGTGCGGTTGATTACAAGGAAGTCGATATTACAGGCAAAGATAAAGTTGCATTCATCATTGGAAGCGAGGTAGATGGCGTAGAGAAGGAAGCACTTTCGTTTTCTGACGTGATTGCAGAAATTCCAATGCACGGCACGAAGGAGTCGCTTAACGTTACCATCGCTGCAGGGGTGGCGCTTTATAGGATTTTGGGTGTATGAAAATGAAGCATCCGTACTGTGTGTATGTTTCTACGCTTGCTGATAAGAACGATGTCGATAAAATCTATCACGACAAGCATTATGGTGTGCCAATTAAAAATGATGACGAACTGTTCGGACGTCTTGTTATGGAAATCAATCAAGCCGGGCTTTCGTGGCGAACCATCCTTATGAAGGAGAAAGGGTTTCGAAAGGCATATCACGATTTTTCTGTTGCGAAGGTTGCGAAGTACAAAGAAAAAGATGTTGCACGCCTCTTAAACGATGCAAGCATTATTAGAAACAGATTAAAAATACACGCCACAGTACACAATGCGCAACAAATTTTAAAATTACAAAAAGAGTTTGGTAGTTTTAAAAAGTGGTTAGATACACACGCACAAGAAATAGGGGGCGATAAAGAGAAATGGGTGATGCTTTTCAAGAAGCACTTTAAGTTTGTTGGTGGAGAGATTGTCGGTGAATTCTTGATGAGCATTAACATGCTTCCGGGGGCACATGATGCGTATTGTAAAAGAGCTCGTAAATAAAGCCGAACAATTATGCTAGAATAGGTGCTATGAAAAAAACTCCGTATACAGCAAAAGACTTCGCGTGGGTGAATTGGACACCAAAGCAGATGAAGAAACTCGCGCAGGAGTATTTTGTGTGTAAGAAAAAGGAATACGCCGGAATAAAAGCGATTCTTCCAGAGAAGAGAACATATGAAAACACCGTGTATGCACTTGAGCGTTCTGGTGGTCCAGACGTAGATGTTTTTCGTAAAATTTCTTTTTTGGGTGAAGTCTCATCAAAAGAAGACATACGAAAGACTGCTCACGAAATTATGGTTGATATAAGTAAGAAGCTTGTTGATATTGAATACGATAGGGATTTGTACATGTCGCTTGTTGAGTATCATGAGGGGAATTTTTTGGATGAAAAGAAAAAACTTGGTTCTGATGATATAAAATTACTTGAAGAAACAATACGTGAATACAAACGTATGGGATTTGATTTGCCAGAAAAAATGCAAACAAAACTAAAAACACTTTTGAAAAAAGTTTCTGAACTTGGTGAACATTTTAGAAACAATATTAACAATTACAACGACTATATTCTTTGTACGGAAAAAGAATTAGACGGACTTTCGGCGCGCGTTATCGAGACCCTCCCACGACATCCAAATGGAAAGTATATTGTTTCACTTCAGTATCCGCACATTGGTCCATTTATGGCATTTGCCAAGAACCGTGAAAAGCGCAAGGAGCTTGCTGAAAAAAACTTGAAAAAGGGTGGTAAGAAAAATTTGAAGATTATCCAAGATATTGTGAAACTTCGTGCAGAGATTGCGCAGATTTTAGGGTACAAACATCACGCCGATTTCAAAACAGAAAATCGTATGGCAAAAACTGGCGCGATTGTCGACAAATTCCAACACGATTTGCTTAAGCAACTAAAACCTCTTGCTAAGAAAGATGTGGACACACTTCGCGCACACGCAAAAAAACTTGGCATCTCATCACTTGAACATTATGACATTGGATTTGTAGCGAATGATTTGAAGAAAAAGAAATTTGATGTTGATCCAGAAGCGCTTCGTGCGTATTTCCCGCTTCCGCATGTACTGGAAACGATGTTTGCAATCTACGGAAAGCTGTTTGGTATTACCTTCAAAAAACATAACGCAAAACTTTGGCATAAAGACGCAAGATTGTATCAGGTAAATAATACCGATGGTTCACTTGTTGGCTACTTGGCGTTTGATTTACATCCACGCACAGGGAAGTTTGGTCACGCAGCGTGTTTTGATACTGTCGTGCCTCGCGAAGAGAAGTGGAGAAGCCATAAGTTTGTTGCACCATTCACTTCTATTGTCTGCAATTTCAGTATCCCAACAAAGAAAACTCCATCTCTTCTCTCGCACGGAGAAATTGAAACACTCTTTCATGAGTTTGGTCATTCACTTCACATGACACTCTCTCTTTCACGACACGAATCGCAATCAGGCGCGAATGTTGCGTGGGATTTCGTAGAAACACCATCACAGATTATGGAAAACTGGGCATGGCACGATACGGTGATTGCAAAATTGGGCAAACATATTGAAACGGGGAAGACGATTCCGAAATCTGTGCGCGAAAAAATGATTAAAGGGAGAACATTTCAAAGTGGGTACATGTATTTGCGTCAGGTGATTATGGGGAAGCTTGATATGGACTTGCACACCGGGCGCGTAAAAGATGGCGCAGAGACATATCGCACGCTTACAAAACTTTACACAGGAATTAATTTGCCAAAAAACGAAACACTCTTTCCAGCTGGGTTTGGACATTTAGTTGGTTACGACGCGGGGTACTATTCATACTTGTGGGCGCTTGTGTATGCATGTGATGCTTTTTCAGAATTTGAAAAGAAAGGAATCTTTAATAAAGAAATCGGTATGCGTTGGCGCAAGGAAGTGCTTGAGAAAGGGTCATCAGAAGACGAAATGAAACTCATCACAAACTTCTTGAAACGTAAGCCAAATCAAAAAGCATTTTTGAAGGAGGTGGTCGGGTAGTACACTAATGTTTATGGAAGAAGAAATCCAATCACAAAATTTTACAGTCACGGGCACCGAAGAAACATTTTCTGAAAAGAAGCATAAAGATGAAGAAGCGCTTCGTGATGTGTTCCCGACTGATACATCACTCACTGATGTATCCCCATCACAAGTAGAAAAAGAAGATACGTCGTTGTTGGCAAAATTAGAAAATTTTTTAATTGGATAATTAAGTAATAAAAAACCCAAGCACTGTGGCTTGGGGGCCTCCCCGGGTGTGGATGGCACAAGGTGTCTAATCTCGTGAGAGGGTTTGGCGCAAGAAGTGAGTTGCCGTCGCCTGCCTCGACTCCATAGACACCCAGGGAGATGTTTATCATAACGCGCAAGGGGAGTATTTGTAAAGCGCGTCATCTGTATTGACGCTCTAGCATTTTTCGTGTTGTTGTGGTATACTACGAAATACCTTTAGGTAAGCAAGAGTTGCTTTCCTTTTTGTTTTTATATGCAACAAGAAATCAGAAATATCGCTATTATCGCTCACGTTGACCACGGCAAGACTACGCTTACCGATGGTTTGATGAAGCAGTGTGGTGTGGGTGTTGAGGGGCAAACCATGGACTCTAATCCAATGGAAAAAGAACGCGGTATTACGATTACCGCAAAGAATACCTCTGTTCCATACAAGGGGGTGAAAATTAACATTTTGGATACGCCGGGCCACGCTGATTTTGGAAGTGAGGTTGAGCGCGTACTTCGTTCAATTGACTGCGTACTCTTGGTTGTTGACGCACAAGAAGGCCCAATGCCTCAGACTCGTTTCGTTTTGAAAAAGTCACTTGAACTTGGACTTAAGCCAATTGTAGTGATTAACAAGATTGATAAACCAGCTGCGAATCCAACCCACGCACACGATGAGGTATTTGAATTGTTCATGGAACTCGGTGCAAATGACGAACAACTTGATTTCACGACTGTGTACGCAATTGGTCGCGAAGGAGTGGCGATGAAAAATCTAAATGATGAGCGAAAAGATTTAACACCACTTCTTGATGTGATTCTGGAAAAAGTTCCCGCTGCATCAGGGACGGTTACAAATCCATTCGTGGCACAAGTATTTAACTTGGCGTATGACAACTTCCTTGGTCGTATGGCTATTTGTCGTGTGTATGATGGTGTTGCAAAAGTTGGTGAGGAATTGGTTGTGAAGAAATCAACAGGTGAGTCACGCAAGGGACGCATTACGAAGATTTACACTTTTAACGGCATTGCTCGTGTTGAATCACAAACTGCGGAAGCGGGGGACATTGTCATGATTGCCGGTTTTCCAGACATTTACATCGGTGAAACATTCGTAAAGACTGATGCACAACCACCAATGGAAGCAATTCACATTGATGAACCGACAATTGCGCTTAACTTTTTAGTGAATGACTCTCCATTTGCTGGACGCGAGGGTAAGTTTGTGACAGGACGTCAAATCCGTGATCGTCTTGAAAAAGAAACTGAAATCAATGTTGGTCTCCATGTTGATTTTGATATGGATAAGTATCTTGTTTACGGCCGAGGAGAGCTCCATATTGGTGTACTTCTTGAAACCATGCGTCGTGAAGGGTATGAACTTCAGGTGTCTCAGCCACATGTTATTTTTCACGAGAAAGATGGCGTGAAGGAAGAACCATATGAAGAAGTGGTGATTGACGTGCCGGTTGAATTCTCAGGTACGGTGATTGAAAAGCTTGGTCGTCGTAAAGCAATGATTACGGATATGTCAGAAAAGCACGGTGTTAATCGCATTAAAGCAGAAATCCCAACACGCGGACTTTTAGGATATCGTGGAGAGTTTGTTATTGATACAAAGGGTTTGGGTATTCTTTCGGCACGCTTTACAAAGTTTGGTCCATACGCAGGTCCGATTCAGCGCAGACTCGTTGGTTCCATGACATCCATGGCAGATGGCAAAGCACTTGCATTTTCACTTTGGAATCTTCAAGACCGTGGAACAATTTACATTCCACCAAACACAGAAGTATACAACGGTATGATTATTGGTAACACATCAAAAGGGGAAGAGATGGTGGTGAATCCAACAAAAGGAAAGCAACTCACCAACATGCGTTCTTCAGGGACTGATGAAGCGGTTACGCTTACGCCTCCATGGGAAATTACCATTGAACGCGGACTCGAAATTATGAATGATGATGAATACTTAGAAGTCACACCGAAATCGGTTCGTCTTCGTAAACAACTTCTCACCGAAACTGATCGTGCAAAAGCGTCTCGTAAGAGCGAATAACTCATGAAGCACTTTTTTGCATCACTGTCTCACCACAAGAAGCCACTTATCGGCATAGGTGCCATCATTGTGGTACTGTTTGTTGTTTCATACGTGCCTAACTGTTTTGTAAATAAAGTGTGTGGTACACCTGTCATTGATGCGATGGTGCGAAGTACAACAACCATTGTTGCGCCACGAGGAACCACGACAGCTGAAGTTGTTGATACAACAAAGTCGCGTGAACTCGGTCTTTCTAGAAGAAAAAATCTTGATGATGATAAGGGGATGCTCTTTATTTTTCCTCGTTCTGGGCGATATGGTTTTTGGATGAAGGACATGAATTTTCCAATTGACATTCTTTGGATAAGTGAACAGGGGGTTGTGGTTCACGCCGTTGAAAATGCAAAACCAGAAGATTACCCAACACAGTATGTTAATAATCCCGACGCACTCTACGTGCTTGAACTTCCTGCAAATCGTGCACGCGAACTCGGTATCTATCTTGGGGTAAAACTTCAAATCTCTGGACAAAAGTAGTTTTTAATGGTATACTATAATAGTTCTTTGTTGGGTAGACGCGTCCGCCTTTTGGTGGATGAGGAAAGTCCGAACACACCGTTGTGCGCAAGCACAACAAGCGTAGCGGGTAACACCCGTCTAAGGTGACTTACGAGTTGCGAACAGAAACGATCCGGTTAAGTCCGGCTGAAACGGCTAAATACTTACGTGTGTGCAAGACCGTGCCAGTCGCAAGATTGGAGAGTCGCATGAGTTACTTGGCAACAAGTGACCTAGGTACATGTCTACACAAAAACAGAATTCGGCTTATAGATAAAGAACAGATGAAAGCGCCGCCCTACCGGGTGGCGCTTTCTCCATTTGCTATACTACGAAGGTGATTATTCGAAATTCAATCTTGCTTGCAATATTAGGCGCGGTTTCTATTACGTTTGGTATGGTACGCGACCGTTTGCTGGCGACGTATGTCGGCGTTGGTCCGGTACTCGACGTGTACAACGCCTCTTTTCGTCTCCCTGATTTATTGTATGCACTCATGTTTGCTTTCGTTACTGCGGGAACGGTGGTGCCTTTTTTAACGCAGGAAAATAAGAATGGCGATATTATCGATCCACGCCACAAGCTTTCATCCATTATGCTTTTCTTTGCGGGATTTATTGGCATGTTTAGTATTTTCATTGCACTCACTGTTCCTTTGTACGCAAAGTTTATTGTTCCAGGATTTTCTGAGGAACAAATAACGCAATTTATTTTTGCGACACGTCTCATGCTTCTTCAGCCGATATTTTTGGGGCTTGCCTCTATCATTTCTTGTTTTGCACAAATACGAAATGAGTTTTTGCTCTACGGTATCTCTCCGCTTGGGTATTCGTTCGGTGTTATTTTTGGTGTGATTGCGCTCTATCCGAAGTTTGGTCTTTCGGGGTTAACGATGGGAGTGATTCTCGGTTCTATGCTTGCCCTTCTTATTCAGATGTACTCATTGCGACACACAAAACTTCATACCGTACTTGGCTTCTTTTCACACAAGCATATTAAGGAATTATTCCACCTCGCTATTCCAAGAACGGGGACAAATATTCTCACTCAACTTCGTATTATGTTTTTTACTGGGTTTGCGACCACGCTTGGTCCTGGGGTACTTACTAGTTATCTTTTTGCGCAGAGAATTACTGACGCAGTCACGCAAGTGGTTCAGCAAAGTGTCACGACAGCAAGTCTCCCAGTGCTTTCTCGCGATTTTACTGACAACAAGATGGGTGACTATACGCAAGCAGTGAGGAGGTATGTATTGTTGCTTGGTTCAATTGGTGTAGTTATCGGTACAATACTTTTTGTGTTTCAAGATAAGGTAACGTGGCTCCTCTATGGTCAAAGCGACTACAATACGCTCATTACTTTTTTCTTGGATGGATTTTTGTTTATTTTGCCGTTTCAAATGGTGAACGGATATTTTTCAACGGCGCTCTATTCTGCAAAAGACACACGAAGCGTACTTGTTTCAAATGTGATAGCAACAATATGTGCGGTTGGTGTATGTTACTCTTTTAGACATTTAGGTGGCGTGAGTCTTCTTTTTGGCGTTATAGCAATGGCTCTTGTCAACTTTGTGGCACTTATCTTTTTATACGCAAAAAAGAAATTATCTTTTACACGCTAATGTTTTTTTACTTACGACCCGTTTTCGTGTAGTATTTGATAGATATTCATGAACATACGAAACTTTAGTGTTATTGCCCACATTGACCACGGAAAGTCGACCCTTGCGGATCGACTTTTGGAGTACACCCACACGGTTGAGAATCGCAAGATGCGCGAGCAGGTACTGGATTCAATGGAACTTGAACGCGAGCGTGGGATTACGATTAAGATGACGCCGGTGCGTATGAAGTATAAAACCAAAAAAGGTGAGGATTATATTCTCAATCTTATTGATACTCCGGGACACATCGACTTTTCGTATGAAGTATCTCGTTCGCTTCGCGCCGTTGAAGGGACACTTCTTCTGGTTGATTCAACACAGGGGGTACAAGCGCAAACACTTACTACCCTTGAAATGGCTAAAGACAGCGGACTTACGATTATTCCGGTCATCACAAAAATTGATAGCCCGCTTGCAAACGTAAAAGAGGTGAAGGAAGAAATTGTTACGCTTCTTGGTTGTAGAGAAGAAGATATTTTGTCTGCATCAGGAAAGACAGGCGAAGGGGTGGAAGAAATTCTTGAACAAATTGTTGTACGTGTTCCGCCACCAAAAAGTGAATTTGTTGATGAGAAAGGAAATCAGACTCGCGCGCTTATTTTTGATTTTGAATACAGTAACCACCAGGGAGTTATTTTGTATGTTCGTGTTCTTGATGGCTCAATTAAGGCAGGGGACGATTTATTATTTATTCAAGCAGATCACCGATTCGTTGTCCGTGAGGTTGGCACATTTTCTCCAGAGCGTGTAGAGGGAAAATTAATTTCTGCCGGAGAGATTGGTTACATCGTGACTGGTATAAAAGAACCAGGCATTGCACGCGTAGGTGACACCGTTACAACGTTTGCCCGACCACTACACGCTTTTCCTGGGTATGCTGAACCGCTCCCGCTTGTGTTTGCGGCGGTGTATCCTGAATCTCAGGAAGAGTTTGATGATTTGCGTAGTTCGCTTTCCAAACTAAAACTCTCCGATTCATCACTTACCTTTGAAGAAGAATCATCTGGTGCACTTGGTCGTGGGTTTCGTTGTGGGTTTTTGGGAATGCTTCACTTGGAAATTGTGACTGAGCGATTACGACGTGAGTTTGACCAGGAACTTGTAGTGACAACACCCTCAATTACCTATGAAGTGATGATGAAAAATGGGGTGAAGCAAATGGTATATACACCAATTCATTTTCCAGATCATGGACAATATATTTCTGTGCGTGAGCCGTGGGTACTACTTACGGTGATTACACCGCATGATTATGTGAGTCCTTTAATGCAGATTCTCCACAAACACGAGGGTGATATTTTGGATATGGTTGATTGGGGTCACGATCGCGTGCAGATGAAAGTGGACATGCCTCTTCGCGAGCTCATGCGTAACTTTTTTGATGAAGTGAAAGGTGGGACAAGTGGCTATGCATCTATTGCATACGAACAAGGGGAAATGAAAGATGCCCACGTAACGCGACTTGATGTCTATATTGCCGAAGAGCGTGTCGCGGCATTTTCTCGTGTGATTCCTGAATATCGCGCTAACGAAGAATCCGAAGAGGTTGTTGAAAAGTTAGAAAAGATTTTGCCGAGGGAAATGTTTCGTGTAAAAATCCAAGCTTACGTTAAGGGTCGTATTATTGCGTCGCGCTCTATTGCACCGATGAAAAAGGACGTGACTGGATATTTGTATGGAGGAGATATTACACGAAAAATGAAATTGCGTGAAAAGCAAAAGCGCGGTAAAGATAGAATGCAGAGAGAAGGAAAGGTGCGCATTGAGCACGACACATTCTTAAAGATGATGCGACCAGAATAAAAACGAGCACAATAAGGTGCTCGTTTTTATTCTGAAGTGTGATTAAAATAGTGCAATCACTGAGAATCCAACCATGCCAATAATGGCGATAATGGAAACTACGGCCCAGATTCGGTGGATTATTTTTCGGTTACGTGAGCTAAATAGCATATGTGTGTGTGTTAGAATGTGTTTAATACTACCAAGAATATGCGGGAATATCAACATAAGTACATCATTCGCACGCTTCTTTATTCTCCGATAACAATTGTTATCTTGTTTTTAGTGATTATCTTGCTTTTGCGCTCTATTATGGAATTAAATGACAAACGCATTGCTGCTACCAAGCTTCGCAATGAGGCAATGGCAAAACAAGAAGAAGTGCGCGGACAACTTGCTAAGGCTGATGCACGTTTGGCGGCAATAGAGACCGAAAGAGGGTTTGAGGAATATGTTCGTACGACGTACCCAATCGCAAAGCGTGGCGAAGGGGTAATTGTAGTCTACGACGAACCAGGAAGCCCGGTGACACCTGTGCGTGAACATATGACAATTTGGGAACGTCTGCTTGTTTTTATTCGCCCAATACTGTTTCGTTAGGTGCTTCGTTGCGAAAAGAGAAAAGGGCAAGTATACTGGTCCGCATATGACAACGAAAACAGTAGAAATTTATAGCACACCAACCTGCCACTTCTGTCACATGGCCAAGGATTGGTTTGCTTCACACAAGGTTTCCTTTATTGATTACAACGTGGCAACTGATTTAGAAAAGAGAAAGGAAATGGTTGAAATGACCGGCCAGATGGGGGTACCAGTCATCAAGATTGGCAATGACGTGATTGTCGGATTCAATGAGGCGAAGATTGCAAGCTTAATTGAAGGGTAGGGGGAACAATACAAAAACCTCTCACGATGAGAGGTTTTTGTATTTGATACATTGTTTGTTTTATTGTAGGATGCAAAACAGACAGTTTTTATCTTGAAAGGAATTTTCTCATGAAAACATCTCCTGCTCCTTTTTCTCCCTATATCGGCATTACTGATTTCATGACACACAAACAATCAGCGACCATGTTGTCCACTTTTCAGGCGATGACAGAGGAAACCGTTCCTCATAAGCTCATGGTTGGTGTGATGATGAGTTACAAGACCTTGAATCATCTTGAAACTAAGTGGAGCACTGTTTTTCCAAAAGCAGAAGAGGTGAAAGATATTTTCATTGCTCACCCACTTGCTTTCAATACGCTTCACTATGCCGACTATACCAACACGGATGTCCCCACCTCGCTCGCTAAGGCGATTTTCTATGGAGGGAAGAATCTTAATGCACTTCAGTTGGATATGGTTTGGCCGTCTCCGCAAGATATAGAAGAGGCATTTAATTTGCTTGCTGATGTTGGGCGAGTACCTGTAATCTTGCAAGTTGGTACAAAGGCAATGGAGCAGGCCGGTGACAAGGTTGCTCATGTCATAAGCCGTCTTGTAGACTATGCCGACATCATTGATGGTGTGTTGTTCGATAAGAGTATGGGTCAAGGGAAACCAATGAACCCCGAAGTTCTCATGCCTTACGTTGAAGCGGTCTACAAATACATTCCTGGAATGCGTGTCTCAGTTGCTGGCGGACTTGGTCCAACCACAACTCAGATTGTTGAACCGCTCATCTCAAAGTTTCCAGACATAAGCATTGATGCGCAGGGGAGGCTTCGTCCAAGTGGTAGCGCACTTGACCCAATCGATTGGTCTATGGCTGAAGAATACTTGCAAAAGGCCGTCGGACTGTTCAAAAAATACAATTAGAAATTCGGTTCAATGAACCAAAACTTCCACAGAGTCACACCTGAGTGTGAACGTGGAAGTTTTTTATTTTATGGCGGGAATCGCTTCTCCCTTCGGTCGAAACGCACTATTTTTATAGTCACTTCGTTTCTTAAAAATAGGCGCCCTCGGTTCGATTCCCGCCGGAGGGCAAGGAAAAACACGAAGTGTTTTTAGTGCCCCCGGCGGGAATCGAACCTACAATGACTCCTTAGGACGGAGCAGTTATATCCATTTAACTACAGGGGCAAATATTGTTGTATATTCGATTCTACCACATCTTGTGCACTGTTAAATCATGAGAAATTAGATATACTTACCATATGTCAGGAACCGATTTAACTAACCAAGAAAAATTAGAAGAAGTATACAGAATTACCGTGGAGAATAATCATATTCTTCACGGCATGCGTAATCGCGAACGAGTAGCAAACGCACTACGTATCGTTTACTGGTTGGTTATCATCCTCTCTCTTGCTGGTGCTTACTACTATATTCGCCCTGTTATTGATTTATTTACAACAAATAAGGACAAGGTTGATCAAACGCTTATGCAGTTTCAAGAACTTCAGCAACAACTTCCACAAATGAAGGTGTTCCAGCAGTTTCTCAATAATTTGAAATCCTCAGAAACGGTTAATCAAGAACCGGTGCAATAAGTTCGGTCTTTTCTCTGGTATTTTTTTGTGCTATTATGGGGAAACCAAATTTGGAAAAAGCAGAATGAAAATATGCTGGGATAGCTCAGTTGGTAGAGCATTTGCCTGAAGAGCAAAGGGTCCCCAGTTCGAGCCTGGGTCCCAGCACAAAAATTAAAAAACTGCGTGAAAGCAGTTTTTTAATTTTGCTGGAGCCGGGCTTGGGAAGAGGGTCGGAGAAACGGGAGTTTCTCCGTGGCGGAAGAATCGAAACCGCAGGGTTTCGAAACAAAACTCTGTTTTGTTGAGCCTGGGTCCCAGCACAAAAAACAAAGTCACTCGCACAGAGTGACTTTGTCGTATAGTATCCTATACTTACTATATGCAATATATAAAGCCAATAGTTACACTTGTTGCGGTTGCAACCTTAATGCCAGAACTGGTGACAGGGAGTACAAGTCTTTTTAGTTTTTTTATTCCTATTAATTTCCTTATTAATTTTTTAGGGTATGGTATCACTGTTCTTCTTATTCGTGAGTTTTATGTGAGGTATAATCTGAACTTCTTCGGTTTGTTTTTACTTGGTATTGTATATGTTGGTATTAATGAAGGATTACTTGCAAAAACAATTATTTTAGAAAATGGTATTCCGTGGAATTTGTTTGATAATTATGGTTATATTGTAGGAATTAGTATTCCGTGGGCACTCGCAATGTCCGTTTGGCATTCGGTATTTTCAGTTATGTTTCCAATTATTGCGACACACTTCTTGTTTACAGAAGCAAGTAAAGATTCATGGCTTAACAAGAAAACAATAGCATTATTCACGGCCCTGATTGCTTTTGTTAGCCTTGCAGCATTTTTTGGTCCGTTTAGGGGGACGGGGACAGGGGGACAACTTTTCGTTATTCTTGGAGGCATGGCCATACTTACATTGCTATCAGTTTGGTTATGTAGAAAGAAAGAAGAAGGAGAACAACAGCATCCAATTACTACAAAGCCGGTATGGCTAGGGGTGAGCACAGTCATTTCTTGGACAGTGCTTCTTTGTATTGTTATGGTTGGACTAAAAGTCCCATTGCTATTATTCTTTGTTGTCTTCGTTGGAATTATTGCCACCTATGTTCATATCTTTAGAAAAAAAATAGGTATTACCAATGACACACTACTCTTGTTTATTCTCGGTGGTTATTTTCAGACAGCAGTTACTGGATTATTGATGGCCTTCTTTTTTATGCCAGCAACCTTTGGTGAACGACTACCCGCTGAAATTATTATTCTTATAATTTCTACAATACTATTACGAAAAGTATTTAAGAGACACAGAGTAGTTACTGCATAAGAAAACTAAAATCCGCCATCATGGCGGATTTTAGTTTTCTTAAATTGACTTTACTTTCAATTTTGTCTGTCGCGCTTTGTCTAACTTTGGAAGTCTGATGATGAGTAGCCCGTGCTTCTCAACTGCTTCGGCTTCTTCAATTTCTACTTCATGAGGAAGGAGGATGGTTCGTGAGAAACTTCCCCAGTAGAGTTCTTTGTAAAAGTAGTCATCATGAGAAACTTGTGTATTGCCATCACGGCGTCCTTTAATAGTAACCATGTCGCGCGTAATAGAAAGGTGGAGGTCTTCAGGTTTTACACCAGCAACCATGGCCTCGATGATAATTTCAGTAGGGGTCTGGTAGACATCAACTGAAAGCTCTCCCTCTTCTGGGTCATCTTCAGAACTTTCTTCAACATGAGCAACAGAACGACGAGATGGAGTTTCAACTTTTCCTCGAGATGAATGCTTAATCTGAAGCTCTTCCTCATCGTCTTGTTCTACGACACTGATTGGCTCTTCTTCATCGTCAACACTGATTGAACCAGCAAGACGTTCGAAGAAGGATTTTTTTTCTTTAAGCATAATAAAAATGGTGTAAGCCTGTAAGGGTGTATGTATACAGTATACGCGCTCTATGTCAATAAATAACAAATGCTATCCACAGTCCAAGGAGGGACAGTAAAGTGTTCAAATATACAGAAAAACCGAGAGTTTGAATGATTACGAGGCAGGTTAATTCCAAGAAGTAACAATAAGCATTCTATCTTCAGGTGTTTTTATGTATTTCCAAATTTCCTCAGTAATAAAAGGCATGAAGGGATGAATCACAACAAGCTGTTCACGGAGTAAGGTAAGGAGGAGTGTCTGTGCACTTTCTTTGTTGTTGTTTTCGAGAATGCGAACCTTACGAGTTTCGATGAGAACGTCGCAGAAGGTCTTCCAGAAGTAGTCGTAGATTTTTTCAGAGGCGAGGTGCAGGCGATAGTTTTCAATATCGTCAGTAATGTCCTTTTTGATTGCTTGCCAGGATTGGTATACCTCTTCATCTTCTTTTGTAAGTGGTACAGGTTTTTCAAAGTCCGCCGTTCTTTCCAAAACGAAACGTGATGCGTTCCAAATTTTGTTTGAGAAGAGCTTGTATGCCTTTACTTTATCTTCGCCAAGTTTCAAATCGTTTCCTGCTCCGTTTCCTACAATAAGCGCCATGCGAAGGGCATCGGTTCCATATTTACTGGAGAGGTCGCGTGGGTCAAGAGCGTTGTTGAGGGACTTACTCATCTTGCGACCCTGTGCATCGCGCACAAGTCCGTGCAAGTACACCGTCTTAAATGGAACAGTGTTGAGTGCATACGTTGAAAACAAAATCATACGCGCAACCCAGAAGAACAAAATGTCATGACCAGTTTCAAGCACATCGGTTGGATGAAATGTTTTAAAGTCTTCTGTATCATGTGGCCAACCAAGTGTAGAGAATGTCCACAGTCCAGACGAGAACCATGTGTCGAGCGTGTCCTCATCTTGTACCCACTCGTTACCAGATGGCGCTTCTAACCCACAAAAAAGTTCATCACCTTTGTACCAAACAGGAACACGATGGCCGTACCAAATTTGTCGCGAGATGCACCAGTCTCGCAAATTATCAATCCAGTGGAAATACACTTTTTCAAATCGGTCAGGAAGAATTTGAGTGTTGTGAGATGCAACTGCGTCGCGCATTAATTGTTTTAGCGTTGTTGTTTTTCCAAAATGTTTGAACTCTTTATTAACCGCAATCCACCATTGAAGTTTTGGAAGTGGTTCAACGATACCGCCAGTTCGTTCTGCTGTTGGTACATTTTGTTTTGATTCTTCTTCGCTTATAAGCAAATTGTTTTCACGAAGCCAATTTACGATGTATTCACGTGCGTCAGTTACCTTCTTTCCGTTAAGCTCTTCGTTTTTGAGACCGTACATTTTAGCGTACTCGTTGATAACTTGTCTGCTTTCTAGGCGGTGACGCTCTTTCATGTCCCAGTCAATTGCACTGTGCGCAGGGGTCACACCGAGCGCTCCCGTACCAAAATCTTTTTCGACGGCGGTATCCGCAATGATTTTGACTGAAATGGGGCATCCAGCAAATTGAATATCAAAGATTTTACCTACATATTGTTTGTAGCGTTCATCGTCTGGATGCACCGCCACCGCAGTGTCTCCCACTTTTGTTTCTGGGCGGGTGGTGGAGATGGCGATAGGAAAATCAGGGGAATATTTGAAGGTATAGAGCTTGGTTGTGCGCTCTTCCATGACTATTTCATCGTCGGAAATTGTGGTTTGGCCTTTTGGGTCCCAGTTTACTATGCGTTCTCCGCGGTAAATAAGGCCATCATCATACATTTTTTTAAACATGGTACGCACCGCCAAGTTTCTCTCCTCGTCCATCGTGAAAGCAAGTCTCGACCAATCAAGTGAGGCACCCATGGTGCGGAGTTGGGAAAGAATAGTGTTTTGGCTTTCAAGTGCAAAGTCATTAACGCGCCGCAATAGTTCTTCACGACCAATGTCATGTCTGTTTTTACCTTCTTCTTTTTGAATTTTCTTTTCAACTACCGATTGTGTGGCAATTGCCGCATGGTCAGTTCCAGGAAGCCAGAGTGTTTTGTATCCGCGCATACGTTTGAAGCGAATGAGAATATCTTCAATCACAAGCATGAGTGCATGGCCGGTGTGGAGCGTACCGGTAACATTTGGTGGAGGAAGAATAATGGTGTAGGCGCCCTTGTCAGAAGCGGGGAGGTTGTCTGGATTAAAGTACCCACTTTTCTCCCATGCTTCATAGAGCGGTTTTTCAACCGATTGAGCATCAAATGGTTTGGTTAGTTGTTCTGGCAATTGCTTCATACCTATATATATGTGTATACTATCACATCACATGAAAAAATTAGAGAAGAAAAAACAATCAACTATTTTACGAAAGGGGTCAAAAAAAACACTAGGTGTAAATAAAAAAATTTCACCTAACACAAAAAAACTTCCTGACCACCACTTTAAACTTGTAAAAGTAAAACGAGGGCTCGACGGTCTTGGGCTGTTTGCTGGAGAAGATATTAAAAAAGGGGAACTCATTATTGAATACATCGGCAATATTCTCACCAAAGAGGAAGCTGAAAAGGTGACAACTAATATGTACCTTTTTGAAGTTTCTCGCAACAGAACAATTGATGGCTCGGTAAGGTGGAATGTTGCTCGCTATGCAAACCATGCGTGTGACCCGGAAGCAAATGCAGAGAGCGATATCAAGAAAGGGAGGGTATTTGTAAAGGCAATTAAGAATATTAAAGAAGGGGAGGAGATTTTGTACGACTACGGCGAGGAATTCGTGAAAGAATACATTGCCCCAAAGGGGTGCAGGTGTCGAGCGGTTGCGCATGCGTACGGAGCAAAGGCTCACACGAGCAAATAATAGGTGCTGTTTACTACATTAAAAAATGAGCACACATCAGTGCTCATTTTTTACATCTCTATATCACGGTAAAAGTTGGTAACGTTTATTTCATACATTTTTGCAAATGATTCGCATTTGCAAAAATGTATGAAAGGTGACACAGAGAGCATGTTGAAGCATAAAAAAGTTATCCACAACACAAACATGTTTTTTACTTGTGTGCGCGTGTATGAATGTCATACTTATATACAGAGAGTACGATCATGGTCGTGATCAACAAAATCATTACGTAATAACTCTCTTTATTTGTATAACATAAACAAAATTATGGCAGCAAAAAAGAAGGCAGCTAAGAAAAAGGCTGCAAAGAAGGCTCACAAGAAAGCTAAGCGTGCTTAGTTAATTCTTGTGAAGAATTCTTCAAAGAAAAATCCGCGCTCCCACGCGGATTTTTCTTTTCCCTACTCTTTTCTAGGCTGATTGCTTTTTTATTTTTGATAGTGGTATAGTGGAATTATATGTGTGGCATTATTGGCATTCTCACAAAGGAAAAGAAGAATATTACAGGAGACTTGATAGGGGCCTTATCTCGACTTGAGTACCGAGGGTACGATAGCGCGGGAATTGCTCTATCGGATGGGCACCAGTTGCATACACTTAAGTGTGTTGGGGCGCCAAGTCAGTATTTGTATGAAAGGGATCTTACAAAAAACAAGGCACCGGTTTTATCGTATGTAGGCATTGGTCACAATCGCTGGGCGACGCACGGTAAGCCGACAGTTGTAAACGCGCATCCACACTTTGATACGAAGAAGCGCATTGCGGTTGTACACAACGGAACGATTCTCAACTATGAATCACTTCGCAATGAATTGAAACAGCACGGCGCACTATTTGTTTCAGACACCGACACTGAAGTGATACCCCACTTGATTGCATACTACACGGAGAAAGGAATGTCGATGCGTGATGCATTTATAAGTGCAGTGAATCGTCTTGAAGGGGCGTTTGGTATTGTTGCATTAGATGTGCATGATGGAAACACACTGTATGTTGCAAAAGAGGGTAGTCCAATTGTGATTGGTCTCTCGCACGGCGCACTCTATGTTGCATCAAGCGTGCATGGGTTCTTACCGTTTACGGATGAGTTCGTTACACTTCACGACGGAGAAATTGCAGTCCTCTCTTCGGAGAAAGAATTACAAACTGAAATCATCAGATACAAAGATAATAAAAAAATTAATAATCGTACTTCTCAAACCGCTCTATCCGTACAGCTTCACGATTTATCCAAAGGAGACTTTGAGACGTTCATGTTGAAGGAAATTTTTGAACAACCAGCAACGACACAGGCAACGCTCCTTGGTCGTATCAATGACAAACAAGGAACGGCAATGCTCGGTGGACTTGTTGATTCGGAACCATTGCTACAAAAGATAACCAATATTTTATTTACTGGGTGCGGTACGGCATACCACGCCACCCTTGTAGCACAACATATTATTGAGCATATTACCGATATTACCGTACGAAGCGAAATTGCCTCGGAAGGGAAATATAAGACACTGCACACCAAAGAAGACCAAACCGCCGTGTTTGCAATCAGTCAATCGGGAGAAACAGCGGACACGCTCGAGTATGTGAAAGAATTGAAAAATAAAGGGTATGAAATATTTGGCATTGTAAATGTTGTGGGGAGTGCGCTTGCAGAATTGGCTGGAAAAGGAATATACACGAAAGCTGGTTCTGAAATTGGCGTTGCATCAACGAAAGCATTCACTTCACAACTAGCGTCATTGTATTTGCTCGCACTCCATCTTGCGCGCATGCGTACCTTTAGCGCAAAAGAAGGGATGAAGTTTGCTTCGGCGCTTGAGCGCATTCCCAACCTCATGAAAGAAACACTCTTACTTAATGGAGAGGTGGAAGGGCTCGCTTCCAAGTATCAAGCGATTACAAAAATTCAATTTTTAGGAAGAGGTGTTCATGTGCCGATTGCGCAGGAAGCATCGCTTAAATTTAAAGAAATTACATATCTCGAGACGGGAGCATATCCGCTTGGTGAGTTAAAGCATGGACCGATTGCTATCGTCGATGAAGAAACACTTTCGGTGGTTATTTTACCAAACGATGAACTCTTTGAACTTGGCGTTAACTCAATTGAGCAAATTAAATCAAAAGGCGGAAAAGTTCTTCTCATTACCGACACATCAGTTAAGAATCATCCAATTTGTAAAAAAGTCGATGATGTAATTTTTATTCCGCACATTGAGGACGACATCTTCTACCCGTTTTTGGAAATTATACCGCTTCAGTTATTTGCCTATCATTTTGCAAAATTACTTGGAAGAAATATTGATAAGCCAAGAAACTTAGCAAAATCGGTGACGGTTCAATAGAGGTGCGAAATCGAAGATTTTGTGGTATGATTATCGGACTATGTCGTTTATTTCCAAGGCAATTGAGTTGGTTTTCCCGCCTGAGTCGGTACGCCTCATTAAGAAACTTGAGCCCCTCGTTGATGAGGTTTTTGGATATGAAGAAGCACTAAAGGCTCTTTCAAACGACGAATTAAAAGCGCGCAGTTTGGCACTTAAAGAGCAAGTGCAAAAAGAACTTACTGGTCTTTCTGGGGAGGAACGCAAAAAAACAGAAAAGAAGGTTTTGGATGCAGTGCTTCCAGAGGCGTTTGCACTTGTGCGTGAGTCAGCTCGTCGTACGCTTAAAATGATGCACTATCGCGTGCAGGTGGTTGGAGGCATGCTTCTTAATATGGGTCATATTGCAGAAATGCGTACCGGTGAAGGAAAGACGCTTGTTGCCACGCTTCCGGCATACTTAAATGCGCTCACTGGCCGCGGTGTACACATTGTTACGGTAAACGACTATCTCTCTCGTCGCGACGCGGTGTGGATGGGGCAGGTGTATGACATGCTTGGACTCTCGGTTGCCGTCATTAACCATCAATCATCCTACCTCTACGACAGTACCCACCTTTCACAAGAAGAGGAAAAAACTGAAGACGAGAAGCGTGATGATGTTGGTTCATATAAAGTCGTCTACGATTTTCTAAAACCGTGCACGCGCCAAGAAGCATACAAGGCAGACATTACCTATGGAACAAACAACGAGTTTGGTTTTGATTATTTGCGCGACAATATTGGCTACGCGGTTGATTCTTTGTCTCAGCGTGAGCACCATTACGCAATTGTGGACGAAATCGACTCAATTTTGATTGACGAGGCACGTACCCCGCTTATTATTTCCGCACCAGCGCAGGAATCAAGCGATATGTATAAGAATTTTGCACGTATCGCATCCCAACTTGTGGAAGGGGATCACTATACGGTAGATGAAAAACAGCGCGCAATTGCACTCACCGAAGCAGGTATCTCCTATGCAGAAGAACTGCTCGGCGTTTCAAATATTTATTCGGTATCTGGCATGCAATACGTGCACCATTTGGAAACCGCGGTCAAAGCAAAAGCACTTTTTATCAAGGAACGCGAATATGTTGTGCGCGATAACGAGGTAATCATTGTTGATGAATTTACGGGACGCATGCAACCAGGACGTCGTTGGTCAGATGGGCTTCATCAAGCAGTTGAAGCAAAAGAAGGGGTAAAAATCGAACAAGAATCTCGCACTCTTGCTTCTATTACGTTCCAAAATTATTTCCGCTTCTATGAAAAACTTTCGGGTATGACCGGTACCGCGGAAACATCTAAAGAAGAATTTTATAAAGTATATGGACTTGTTGTGTCTCCTGTACCAACACACCACCCAATTAAGCGTAAGGATCACAATGATCTCATTTTCCAAACCGAAAAAGGGAAATGGAAAGCACTTGCTCGAAAAATTAAAGAACTTCACGATAAAGGACAACCGGTACTTGTCGGTACTATTTCTATTGAAAAGAACGAAGTGCTTTCAAAGTATCTTGAACGTGAAGGAATTCCTCACGCTGTACTTAATGCGAAGAACCACGAACAGGAAGGTGAAATTATTGCAAATGCGGGAGCGCGCGGGGCAGTGACGATTGCAACTAACATGGCAGGTCGTGGAGTGGACATTAAACTTGGTGGTCCGCAAGCAACGGAAGCTGAGCGTGAAGAAGTACTTCGTCAAGGTGGTTTGTATGTGATTGGTACTGAGCGTCATGAAGCACGCCGTATCGACAATCAGTTGCGGGGTCGTTCAGGACGACAAGGGGACGTGGGTGAGACGCAGTTCTTTGTGTCGCTTGAAGATGAGCTTATGCGTGTGTTCGGGTCAACCAACATCAAGAGTATGATGGGGCGTTTTGGTATTCCAGAAGATGAACCAATTGATTCTAAGCTCGTCTCTCGAGCACTTGAGGGTGCGCAAGAAAAAATTGAAGGATTTCACTTTGATACACGTAAACACACGCTTCAGTATGACGATGTTTTGAACCACCAGCGAAGAAGTATTTATGATAAGCGTCGTAAAATTTTGTTCCACGACAAGGAATATTTTGAGGAATTGATGAATTCGGTTGTTGCATTCAAACCCGAAATAGCAGAGCTTATTGCGACGAAAAAGAAGGAGTACGGTGAAGAGGTTTTTATGAGTGTTGTTTCTATGATGGCGCTTCAAGTAATCGACATGCTTTGGATGGACCACCTCGACCAAATGGAGCACATGCGAAATAGTGTGAATCTTCGCTCATACGGACAACGTGATCCACTTGTTGAATACAAAAAAGAAGGGCTTCGTATGTTCAGAGGATTGGAACAAACAACGCTTCACGACCTCGTTCTCTTCATTGAAAACATTGATGGTGTTATGGCCGCACAGCATAATCGCGAACGTGTCGCGGCAGTTGCAAGCGAAAGAGATAGAGTAAAAGCTGGACGCAATGACCCATGCCCATGCGGAAGTGGAAAGAAGGTAAAGAAGTGCGATTGTGAGGAGTTTGCTTACTTGAGGAAGTAGTTTTGTGGTATTCTTTGTCTCATATGGCAAAGAAAAAAACAAAAACGAAATCTGTGAAGAAAACAGTTGCGAAAAAAGCAAAAAAAGTTGTTGCAAAAAAATCATCACTTAAGAAAAAGGTTTTGAAAAAGAAGCAAGCAAAAAAGAAGCCGGTTGTGGTTGCTGTGTCTGGTGGATTTGATCCAGTACACATTGGGCATGTTCGCATGTTTAATGAAGCGAAAGCGCTCGGAGATAAATTAGTTGTCATTTTAAATAACGATCACTGGATTCGTAAAAAGAAGGGGCAGGAATTCATGCCTGATCATGAACGAAAAGAAATCATTGAATCATTTTCTTCAGTTGATGAAGTGTTTCTCACAGAACACGGTCCAAATACAACTGACATGAGTGTGTGTGATGCACTTCGTAAAGTCAGACCACACATTTTTGCAAACGGCGGTGACCGTCATGCAGACAATGTACCAGAGGTTGCTGTGTGCCGCGACATTAATTGTCAGATGGTGTACAGCGTCGGCAAGGGTGGTAAGGTTCAATCAAGTTCATGGTTGCTTAAGCGTCATGAAGAACACAAGATGCTCCGAATGGCGATACACGACACGTTTAAAAAAGCGGTAAGTAAGAAAAAGAAATAAGTCTTATACACACAAAGCACGGAACCTTCGGTTCCGTGCTTTGTGTTAAACTAGTAACTATCAACCACTAACCAGTAACTATCCAACCCATGAAAGAACTCGTAAAACCCATCATTGTCTATCTGCTCACCCTTGAAGCAAAACTCGTTCTTAAAAAGAAAAAACCGTTTATTATCGGTATCACAGGTAACCTTGGGAAGACCTCCACGAAGGATGCGGTGTATGCAGTCATGAAAGATCACTTTAATGTTCGTCGAAGTGAAAAGAGTATGAATAGTGAGTTCGGTGTTCCGCTTACTATACTTGGTGAAAAATCTGGTTGGAGTAATCCGTTTAGGTGGGCCATGACACTTGCACGCGGACTATTTGTTCCCTTTGAAGATGATTATCCAACGCACTTAGTACTTGAAATCGGAGCAGACAGGCCGGGGGACATTAAGTCAATCACTTCGTGGCTTCATCCAGACATTACCATTGTCACGCAGTTTGGACAGGTGCCAGTACACATTGAATTTTTTAAAAATAGAGACGCAGTGGTAGAAGAAAAGGGATACCTTGTTGAAGCACTTAAACACACCGGTGTTTTTATTTACAATCGCGATGACCATGATGCAGAAAAACTCCTTCCTCGCACCCTCGGTAGAAAGGTGAGTGTTGGTGTTCATGAAGAAGCAGAGATTAGAGCAGAAAATATTCGCATGTATGGAAATCCGATGCAAGGCACAGAGGCTGAGGTGACTGTGTTAGGTAAAAAGCATCATCTTGTACTTCCAGAAGTTGTTGGTAAATCTCCAGTGTATGCTGCGCTTCCCGCAATTGCTGTTGCACGTGAACTTGCAATTCCAACGGAGCTTGCATGTGCCTCACTTCGTGACGCTGAGAAACCAAAGGGTCGCATGCGACTGCTTTCAGGTATGCAAGGCTCAGTCTTAATTGATGACACGTACAACGCATCTCCTAAAGCAACTGAGCACGGACTAGAAACACTTGCTTCACTTGATGTGCAAAGAAAAATTGCAGTGCTTGGGGATATGCTTGAACTTGGTTCTCATACTAAAGAAGAGCATTACAAAATTGGAAAGATTGCCGCAAAATCATGCCATAAACTTTTTACGGTTGGTATTCGTGCGCGAGGAATGGCTGAAGGAGCGCTTGATGGAAAAATGCTTGATGAAAATATTATGCAGTGTGATTCATCAATTGATGCAGGAAAAGAATTGGTGAAAATATTGCGACCAGGGGACGTGGTGTATTTGAAGGGTTCACAAGGTGTGCGTATGGAACGTGCGGTGAAAATGATTTTAGCAGAAACACACAAAGCAGAAGAAACATTGGTTCGCCAGGAACAAGAATGGAATCATAGGTAATACCATGCAAGTACAAGAACATGTACCACTAAAAGACCACACAACCTTTCGTTTGGGTGGTGAGGCACGATATTTCATTGATTGTGTTGATGAGCAAGAGGTTCGTGAGGCGGTGTTATTTGCACAAGAAAAAGAGTTGCCGCTGTTTGTGTTAGGCGGGGGATCAAACACGGTATTTACTGATAAGGGATTCCCAGGCGTTGTACTTCGTATTTCTATACGAGGGGTACAAGTAATTCAAGGTATTGGCGATGAAGCAATTGTACTTGTGTGCGCTGGTGAGAATTGGGACGAGTTTGTTTCCCAGGCAACTGAGGAGGGGTGGTACGGACTGGAGAATCTTTCGCTTATTCCAGGAACGGTGGGTGGAGCACCTGTACAAAATATTGGTGCGTATGGTACGGAGGTGAGTACCTACATTGAAAGTGTTTCTGTATTTGATACGAAAGAAAATAAGAAAAAGAATTTTTCAAACAACGATTGTCATTTTGCCTACCGTACAAGTGTATTTAAAGAAGAACAAGGAAGATATATTATTCTTTCGGTTATCTTTCGGTTGAAGAAAATATTCACACCCAACCTTTCATATAAGGATGTTGCACAAATATTAGAGGGGAAAGAAGTAACACCAGAGATTGTACGCGAAACAATTATTGCTATTCGTACGCGTAAGCTTCCTGATTGGAAAGCGCTTGGAACGGCAGGTTCATTTTTTAAGAACCCAGAAGTAACTAAAGAAGAGGTTGACACATTACTTGCAAAATATCCTGAAGTACCTGTGTATCCGTATGGAGATAGATTTAAAATTTCAGCGGGGTACTTGATTGAGCATGTGGCACACATGAAAGGGGAGAAACGCGGAGGGGTTGGCGTATACGACAAGCATGCGCTTGTTTTGGTGAATTATGGAGAGGGGACGTATGAAGAATTGCAAGCACTTGTTGAAGGAATACAAGAAAAAGTAAAAGAAAAAACTGGAATCACACTTACGCCGGAGGTGAATGTAGTTATATAAAAACCCGCACGGCGTACCGTGCAGGTCTGGTTAATGGACAATGATTTTCGGCGGACGAAGCGAGCCATCACATAGTTCTTTTATAACTTCGCCCGTGTTTTGGTTTACGACTCTCGTCCTCTTTTTGCCTTCAAGTGGCGCATGTTCGGGGATGAGGTAGAAACCTTCGCCCCGAAGGCCTGGTTTTTCACTGAATGTGACTGTTACAAGTTCAAAAGCTCGCTCGCAAATGTGGCATATTGTTTTCATGCTATTTCCTTTTACATATCGCAGTATTGCGCAGTATTAAGCGAGCTTGCTTCTTAATCTAGAGTATTGCGGGGTACATGTCAAATGTCGTTAGTTTTATTTTTCTATTCAAAATGCTAAAAAAGTGTTACTATGTCGGCTACAAATGGCCCTATCGTCTATCGGTTAGGACACATCCTTCTCAAGGATGGAAGCAGAGTTCGACTCTCTGTAGGGTCACAAAAAATAAGGAGCAAAGCGACTATATTTTTGTGATGTCGGAGTACTTAGACTTTTATGAGTGAAGCGAAATAAAAGGCTTTAGTACTATCGACGCACAAATAAGACATCAAACCAAAGGATTTCTAAGGAGCGAACCGACTCGTAAGGGTCACGGGTAAAAGTGCTATAATTGAGAAAATGACTATATCATATCCAAGATTAGTTGATTTATATCAACCAAAAGAAGGGGAGGAAGTCACAGGTTTTCAGGATGGAAATGGTTTTTCTATTATAAAAAAATATAAAGATGTACATTTGTCCGAATATAGGCAAATGATTAAGTTATTTTTAACTGATAAAGGTGAAGTTGCTGGAGGCGTTAATCTTGTAAAATACGAAGACAAAGAACTTATTAAGGGGTATGTGTGGGTTGATTCTGGAGATTTTAAAGTAACCAACTTTATTTTTAATAAGGAAGATTTTACTTTTAAAGATAATTTTTTTTACAGCACCTTCGATATTAAAAAGGAGACACCATTATCAGTTAACGATGTTATTAAAAATATTGAATATAACCATTTAAGCGTTAAGGTTCGTTTCTATCAAAAAACCGTGAAGTATTTTTACGAAGCTTTTCTCAAAATAATCTTTTGGTTTGGTGATGGTGAATATTCATATAAAGAGTTGATATCTGCCCGACTAACAACAGATAAATACAGAGAAAATTTATCTGAAAAAACAATTAAGGAGGATCCTTTATTTAAATATTTTCATATACATAAAAATTTACTATTTTTCTTTACGCTATGTATTTTGATTATAGTATTCACCAGTTGTGAGTACTATAATATGGACGTTACGCAACTCCCAGTCGTTTTCTCTGGTTTAGTAGCCTTATTTTTATTAGAAAAAATAAGTTCTAAAATAAAGTTTTTGCTAAGTGAAATCGATTTAGAAAACGGGTTTATACAAAAAATATTCAGAAAATCACAAAATCAGGGTTTTAAATTAATTATCAAACATAAACAATAATGCTCCACAAAATCCCTGCAAAAGACATCTACACAAGTAAGCACGATTGGCTTACCTCTAAGTTTCTTTTTTCGTTTGCGGAATACCACGACGCAGACAACATCTCGTGGGGGAAACTTCGTGTATGGAACGACGACGTCATCGCACCGGAAAGTGGATTTCCAATGCACTCGCATGCAAACTTTGAAATCGTGACTGTTGTTTTTGAAGGGGAACTTACTCACAAAGATAGTCTCGGAAATGAAAGCACTTTGCAACGTGGGTACATTCAACATATGTCGGCGGGTTCTGGGATTACCCACAGCGAATACAATAATGGAAAAACACCAGTTGAACTGTATCAACTTTGGATTGCACCGAACAAGCGTGACATCAAGCCACATTATCAAGAAAAAGAAATTGGTTTTGGAACACCCGGCCTCCACATGCTCGTTTCAAAAGATTCACACTTTGAAAGTGAGCCACACTTGGCACTTCCCATTAACGCGAATGCAAAAATCTTTTACGGGTTTTTGAAAGAAGGTGAGACGGTAAACTATGCACTAGAGTCTCATGACTTTGTGGTTGTGTATATTCGTACCGGACATTTGGCGGTGGGACACGTTGATGTTCGGGCAGGGGACGAACTTCGCATCCACAATGAGGCCGTGTTATTTGCACAAGCAAAAGAAGATACGGAATTTGTTGCGGTCGTTACCTGGTAAATTTACGCAAGAAAAGAACCCCACTAGCGAGTTGACGGGGATGCTTTTGGTGTGTAGAGTTTGCTTAGTTGAACAATTAAAGGAAAGTGCTGTGAGAAAGACACTTCTTGTTTTGCTTGGGTTTGTATCTGGTTTTCTGCTTGTGAAACTTCTGTACACCACTGATGCCGTGTCGCTATACCTTGCGTATCGTATCAATGGCCCAAAAGCAATTCATTTCATAGAAGACCTGTTTGCATATCAGCCAGGTATTGCCGTTTCACTTCTGTGTTTCTCCATTGCTTTCTTATACCTCATCGTAGAGAATTCACGTCTTGAGAGTGAAACAGAAGAGGAGGAGAAAAAGAGTACCAAAAAGAATCGTTACCCACCCTAAGCAAACCCACACTTTCGGTGGGTCTTGTTTTTTTGGGAGAAAACGATTAAAAATCAAAAATAATGCTTATTTTATAAGGGTTTTTTGTTCTTAAAAACCCTTGCCCTGCAAGGTATAAATTGTCCCATAGGAAAAGTGCCTATTTTACAGTGTTTTTTGAGGAAAAATGTTGACAAATAAGGGTTTTTTGTGGTCTGGTACTTGACAGCAGGTTTCTGTTGTGCTATAATTGACACATAATAGTGAACGTGTAAATACCCTGATTGAATGCTCGGTATTTTTAATTTTCACTCACTATTTTTCAGACCACGGGTCGTTTAGAGAGCGTAACTCTAACATCATGACAAAATACATCTACAAGGTTAGTCAGGTTCTCGCGTTTGTGCCATTTATGGCCATCCCGAGCGCATCATTAATCTCAAATATTGGTTCACTTGCACTTACATCTACTACTAAGGTTGAAATGAGTGTGGAGGATATCCGTGAGGAAAAGGCCAAAGCTATCGATACTTACTTTAAGGAGCGTAGCATGCCACTTTACGGTACCGGGATGACGTTTGTCCTCGTTGCTGAAAAGTACGGTCTTGACTGGAGACTTCTTCCTGCAATTGGCGTTCGTGAATCTTCAGGCGGTAAAGCTGCTTGTGGTTACAACGCTTTCGGTTGGGGGTCATGCAAGCTTCACAACTTTCATAGTTATGAAGAGGCGATTAACGCTTTAGGGAAGAACTTAGGTGGCGCGAATGCTTCTACTGCAAAGTATTATGCTGGAAAGTCTACCAAGGATAAACTCTACTTCTATAACGGAACTGTTGTTCCAACGTACCCAGACGAAGTGATTGCAATTATGAATAAAATCGAGGCTGATATGGATTAACACTCATACCTCCCTCGTTCTCATACCAGAGAAAAACAAAAGGGCGCGCCGTAAGGTGCGCCCTTTTGTTTTTTCGTGCTAAAGGTGATAGATTTATGCCAGACCAATCAAAGAGGAGTTCTTTAATGTCACACAAAACAATTCTGATTGTTGGCGTTGGGGCAACCTGTCTTCTCTTTGAGAGTTTACAGGCTATCGCCAAAGAGGCTGGGTTTACGTTGATTGAGGCAAAAGAGGCTCCTGGAGATCCTGCTCCTGTTCAACCGTCGCCTGAGTACATCTTTGCTCTCGTTGATACCAGGCGTCCTTCGCTTGCGGAACTTGCTCAATTTTTGAAACGAGAGAATCTTTCTTCTCGACAGTTAAAGAGAATGCATCGTAACAAGCGAGGCGTACCACGTGACATAAAAACAAAAAGTCGTGTGACCGCAATGAAAAAAAAGAGTAGGAGGTGAACAGTGTTTGAGAAATATAGGGAAAGAATTCGCCAGAGATTCTCAACTCCTTTCTGGGTTGGCTTCTTTCGTGGTTTATGCTCAGTTTCCGAAGTTCTTGGAGACGGGCTACGTCGAACCACAGGAAGCACTTTCCAAAGGACAGCTCGTTATAAACCTCTCAAACCTCTCACGGTCAAGGAAGCCTTCGAGAAAGACAGAGAGGCAATCAGGGGTGATTTCGAGAAGGTTTGTGGGGATTTGCGTCGTGTGACCAACAGAGCCACAGCAAATTGTGCCAACGTAACCCCATTCCCGAAGAAGGAAAAAAATGAAAAGCGGTAGCCTAAAGGCTACCGCTTTTTTCTTTTTCCCGCTCAAGTGCAATTAATCTTTCTTGTCCAATTTATCTAACCCCAAACTTTTTACACCGAAGTAGACGACACAAGCAATGACGATAAAGTTAATACAAGCGGCGAGCAAACTCCCGTATTTGATGGTTGCTGTTCCAATCATAAGTGTTGCTTCCATTAACCCCTCTGCTTTTCCAAGCAAAAGCCCAAGTATTGGATTCACAACATCATCTACAATTGACTTTACAACACTGCTCACCGCACCACCTAAAATGAAACCAACCGCGAGTCCCACAACGCCCTGCGTACGAACAAAATCAATAAATCCTTTCATATATATTTAGATTATAAAAATAAGTATATCACTTGTACTTTCGTGCTATGTAGCGTTTCGTGTAGTGGCTGATTGCAAGAAGTGCAATAAAAATAAACAGTGCGCTTAGGAGGTACTCAGTATGCACGAGTGAATATCCAAGGAAAATATATGATGAGAGGCCAGGGATGACGCCAACCATGGTTGCTAGGATGTAGTCTTTAAAAGGCAATCTAGCAATTCCGGAGGCATAGTTTACGACATCGAAAGGGAAAATTGGCACTAAGCGTAACATAAAAACAGACATGAAAGCATTTCCGGAAAGGTATTTTCCAACTCGCGTATGTGCAATTTTTTCAGCAATGCCAAAATTTTTTCCGAAGTATTTTCCGATAGCAAAGGCAATCACAGCAGAAAACAATTCCCCAATGTAACTAATGACAAGACCACCAGTTACACCAAACAAAAAGACGGATGTAAGTGTCATGACTGACGCCGGAAACATCACCAGCGGTCGCACAGCATAGAGAATCATAAACAACAACGGAGAGTATATGCCAAAACCCATGAGTCTGCGTTGCAATTCTTCACCAAACATCATGAGTGCCGGTTGGAGCCCCATGTCTTCTATGAAGGCATACTGGTAGAGTTCATACAGAAAAAAAGATATTGCGAGAAGCCAAACCGTCGCTACGCCATACTTAACATAGATTCGCATCGTGCGCTTAGTATACACCGCTTCTTTCTTTATTGTTCTGTGACGTTTACGCTACCGTTTTTCTGGTTAATGGTAATCGTAAGAGACGAAAAATCTGCCGGGATGGTCACAAAACGTTCTTTGATTAAAGCTTCTACTGATTTTGGGTACGTTTTGAATTTCGCTTTGTATGCAAGTACCGCATTTTCAAGCATCATTGTAAATTCTTCGGTGGCGATTCCTTTTTCCGCAAGTTTTTTGATGGTTTCACTTTTGGTGGTGTCACGGATGACGCGCATGAGTTCACGAGAGACATTTTTACCAAGAATTTTTTTCGCAGTAATTGATGAATAGGTGAGAGGAACAACAGGAGGTGCTCCTTCTACGTTTGCTGCAATTTCAAGGTAGTGAAGGGCTCGCGTTTCGTTTCTGTCAAAATGGTTGTACATTGTGCCCATGTAAAAAGGAATTTCCCAGTTGTTTGGCATGGTTGCAATGCCAATATCTGCAATGCTTGCAACTTTAGTAATTGATTCTCTATCTTTCTCTGTCGGCACAGTAAAAATAGCAAACAGGTATGGATAGGAAAAACGAGGGTCGAGTGCGGAAATGTTTCGGAAATAGTTGAGATAAAATTCTTCTTCATGGTCCCATCCGGTAAAATCTTGCACGGCAGAAATCCAATAGTAATCCGCAAGAACATTGTTGAAACCAAAACTTAAGTGCTTTACGATTTTTGGTTCGATGATGCTTCGATGTTTAACGGTAAAACGAAATGATTCAACCGCAAACGAGCCCGAGGCTTTGTCATGGAATGATTGTAGGGTTGCAACGATAGAAAGAAAAAGGACAAGTGTAATGCCGGAAAGTAGTGGCGCGTATGTTTTGAGGTGGTTACTCATAGGAAAAAATATTAGAACTCTTTTTTCTTAAAGCTAAGGTTGGCAAGATAGAAAAGAAGGCCTGAACAAAAGATTGCATACAGGAACGCGACAAAAAGTGTCATCATGCTTGGAATTTCCCCAAAGACAATGTCATTTCTGATGTTGAATTTTTCAAGATTTGGCAATAGATAGTAGATACCACGCGCTACGACTTCACTTGCTGTTGAGATGGGAAAAGCAATGAGTGGGCGGAGTGAATCTCCAGAATGTCCTGCTAAGAAAAAGACGACGGTGTAGATAGCGGAAAGAATTGGAGAGGTGAATCCAGAAAAAAGAATTGAAATAAAAATGAGAATCATTGCTTCAAGCGTACTTAAAAATACCGAGACAAGAATAGGGACGAAAAAGGAAACTCCACCTTTTAAGAAAAGAATAACAAAGAGCGCAAGGGAGGAAAGCAGGGTAACGGCAAGTGTTGTAAAGGTAAGTCCGAACGCTTTTCCGAGAATGATTTCATATCGGTGGATTGGCTTTGGCAGGATGAGGAAAAATGTTTTCTGTTCAATTTCCTTGTACATGAGCATACTTCCAATGAAGATAGCAACAAAGATTTGTAGGATGTAAATTGCTGAAACGCCGAAGTCCACAATCATGCGCAAGTTTTGTTCAAGTGAAATGCTTCCGATGAAGAGGGTAAACGCGATGATGACAAGGACAACGGCGAGTGCGGCGAGTAAAATGCGGTCGCGCATGGTTTCGCGAAAGGTGTTGTGGGCGATGGTGAAAATATTACGAAACATGGTATTGGCGTGAAGTTTCAATAATGTGCACAAATGCATCTTCCAAGTCACGGTGGCCGATAGATAAACTTTGTGGTGTGTCGTGTGCAATGAGTATGCCTTTATCGATAATACCGACCACGTCGCAGATTTCTTCGACGTCTGCCAAAATGTGTGAGTTAAAGAATATGGTTTTACCTTGTTCTTTAAGGGCAAGAATAATTTTTTTTACTTCAGCGCGACCAAGTGGGTCAAGGCCGTCTAGTGGTTCGTCTAAGAAAAGAATATCTGGATTGTTGATGAGCGCTTGGGCAAGACCAAGACGCTGAAGCATGCCTTTTGAGTAGGTGCGAATTTGTTTGTTTTTGGCATGGCTCAAATCAACACTCATTAAGATGTCTTCAATGTGGTGGTTGGGGTGTGCTTGTTTAAAAATTTTTGCAATGAATTCCAAAAATTCTTTGCCCGTTAAATATCCGTAGAACGCAGGGGATTCTGGCATGAAGCCGATTTTTGCGCGAACAGAAATGTCATCTGGAGTTCCGCCTAAAAGTGAAATGGACCCTTCCGTTGGTTTAGAAAGTCCGACGAGCATTTTTATGGTTGAGGTTTTACCAGCGCCGTTTGGTCCAAGGAAACCAAAAACGGTCCCCATGGGTATTTCTAGAGTGAGATTTTTTACAACGCTGTGCTCACCGTTCGTGAAGTACGTCTTGGTGACATTTTGAAGGGTTATCCCGTGCATAGGAAAATAGTACCAGAATAGGGGGAAAGCGCAATGAGGGGGAGAGAAACATGGTCGTCATTATGTTGCGGAGAGAGCGAGATTCGAACTCGCGGACCCAATAAAGGGTCGACAGTTTAGTAAACTGTTGATTTAAACCACTCATCCATCTCTCCGATTTTTCCACACAGACACCTATTTTGCGGCGCAGAATTATAGTCGCTTTGCTCCTTAATTCTGCATCCTGCAAAAATATGGTTGCCCCACTCCTTCTTGTGTTGCTAGACGCAACACGTGCGAAGTGATTTGAAGCTTTTTTGTATGGAACGCTTCGCTTGCAAAAAACTTAAAATCAGCGGAGACGATGGGATTTGAACCCATGAAGGGCGTAAACCCTTGCCTCGTTAGCAGTGAGGTGCCTTCGACCACTCAGCCACGTCTCCGAATCGTCATATTCTAGCATGATATTCATATCATTTCTAATGGTTGATTAATACCAATATTTTCACAATACGTTTGCTATACTCAAACCAAGTTGATCTTTTACAGGAAAGGGTAAATCATGAAAATGTTTTTTTCATTCATGGACCGCGTGGCGCGAGTGCCATGGTGGTTGTACATCGTAACTGTAGTTGTTCTTGCTGGTGTCGTTAAATATTTTCATCTCTGGGATGGATTGATTCAAAATCCATTTTGGTCGGTGATTGTTACCACGGTTGTGCTCACCCAAATCACGATTGCGGGGGTGACAATCTATTTGCATCGCAACCAAGCTCACAGTTCACTCGTACTTCATCCTATCGTCAGCCATTTTTTCCGTTTTTGGATGTGGCTAACAACCGGCATGAAAACGAAAGAGTGGGCAGCGATTCATCGCAAACATCACGCTAAAGTTGAAACAAAAGACGACCCGCACAGTCCGAAGACGTACGGTATTTTGCGTATTGTGTTTGCTGGGGTGTTTCTGTATGTGTGCGAATCGCATAACAAAGAGACACTTAAGCGTTACGGACACGGAACCCCAGATGATGAACTTGAGAGGAAGGTATACACGCCGTATCACAAGTATGGCATTGTGCTTATGCTCCTTTTTGATTTTTTCGTGTTTGGTTTTCTGTTTGGACCAATTATCGGTCTTGCAATTTGGCTTGTGCAGATAGCTTGGATACCTTTCTGGGCCGCTGGTTTTATCAATGGTGTCGGACACTATTTCGGCTACCGAAACTACCCTAGCTTAAACAGGAAAACGGGGGAGCTAGATTGGTCGAGGAACATTGTTGCTTGGGCTTTCTGGATTGGTGGGGAAGAGCTTCACAACAACCATCACGCCTATCCTACAAGTGCCAAACTTTCGGCGAAGTGGTACGAGTTCGATATTGGTTGGATGTATATCCGCATCTTGGAAACACTCGGATTGGCAAGGGTGAAGTTTGCTTACGGCCGTACGAAAGGGCCCTTCGACATCTGATTTCTTTAGACGCGTAAACGAAAGTTCACGCGTTTTTTATTTTGTGATTTGTTGTGGTAGTATCAAAAATAGAATCCGCGCTTGTGCGGGTATGTTCTATAGAAGGAGGGTATTATCATGAAAGAGGGCCTGATTCGCCTCGGCACACCCGTCGAGGTAACAGCACCTGGTGGCTTGATTCGTAGAGGGTACGTATCAGCGTTTGATACGGTTGTCATCCACAAGAAAAGTGATATCAGTGCAGAACGCGTCAGTGTTTTTTACATTGACGACACAATGAAGCCCAAGCACGAATCCTTTCTTTTCGAGGGAGAGTACTGGGTTGACTTTGCGGTGTACAATGCGAAAAAACACACATGTCTTCCGGTCTACAAGATTCGTGCTGTGCCGTTCGCGGGGCTTGCTCCACACGTTGAGCAAGAAGGGGCTGTGCCGAAATCAGGCGAAGTCGACTTCGAGCTCTAAAGTTTTTCTTTAGCCGGTTGTTGTAAGAACAGCCGGCTTTCGTTTTTTTGGCGGCGCAGAATTATAGTCGCTTTACGCCTTGTTTTTGCGGAAATGGTGGGATTTGGTCACCAAACATATCTTTTTATTTCATGACTACATTCATAAAAAGATTGTTTCGCGACCCCGACTTCACCCTCGCTGTTTTTGATTACAAAATCAGACTTCGTCTCGGGTTCAGTTCAAATCTACTCATTTCTCGCAAAATACAATTGCACAAAGCTCACGCTTCGTGCTCATTATTTTGCGGAAATGGTGGGATTTGAACCCACGAACAGATTACTCCGTTGCCTGATTTCGAGTCAGGTGCCTTCAACCACTCAGCCACATTTCCAAACATAAGTCCTCACATTATTTTTTTGGACTATTTATCGATAGGTAGTATATCAAAATTATTTCCCGCTCATTTCTTTCTCCCACTGTTCCAATTTCTTTGCAACTGCGTATCTACGTGAAGGAATCCATTCACGAAGCAAAACGTTACGACTTCCTTTCGTGTGTTGTGGGGTTGCTTCCAAATCTTTTCCTTTCCACAGTTCAAGCGCGATGCGCAAGAGCTCAACCTCAGCACGGTTATTCAAATCTTGGAAACATTCTTTTGGTGGAATCGTTATGTCCGCATGAAGTGTGGCAAGCATGTCGCCCGTGTCCACTTTTTCGTGCAAATAGTGAATAGTTGCACCAATATTCTCTCTTTCATCATGAAGCACGGCAAAGTGGTTCGCAACTGCTCCTCGGTAGTGTTCTCCCAAGCCCATGTGCAAATTGATTGCATGTCTTGCCAGTCTAAAAATACGTGGTTCAATCACAGCTGTTCCCCAGATAACAAGTAGGCGAGGTTTTAGTTTTTTTAACAGTTCGTACACTTCCTCGCTATTTACGGAATCCACCTCAAGAACTTTTGGAATGTATTGAAGACCTCGTTCTTTTTTATCGCGAATGCGGAAGTATTGCAGGTAGTGTTTTGCTTTTTTGCTTAAACGAAGGAGAAGGGCGTACAGCAGTTCGCGTGGAACACATTTCCAACCAACCGTTTTTGCAATATTGGAAAGTGTCTTTGTTAAGGGTACTTGTTTTGGTTTTTGAATGATGACGTATGATACCCCATTCTGGGTTTGTTTGTGGAGGAGGTTGCCGAATTCTATTTTTTGGCTTCCAGGAATGGTTATAAAGACGATACTCATAGGGTTTCGGTTGGGAAGATATAGAATCAGTCCAAAACAAGTCTGTGTTGGCTTGATAGTTTTTAGTATACAGTACGAAGGGAAATCGGGAAGTATTTACTTTTTCTAAACTGGTCTGTATTATGGCTGTAATGTTGCCTTTTTCTACTGCGCGAGCAGTTTTATTTTTTTTCTTTCTTTGGCACGCTTTTCGGGTGTTTGTATTTTCTCTTACGACATTCATATTTTGGCTCATATCGTTTTCTTATGTAAAGATGCTCTTTTGGAGACTTCTTGTAGCGGGGATTGTGGCATTGTTCGGATTTATCCTTACACCGGTTGCGTGGTGGATTATTTTTGCAATTGCTTTTTTTATTCCGAACCTAGCCTTAGGCATTGCTCTACCTCTTTATTTTCTAGCACTCGTCATCAACCTCACCCACTTCGGGTAAAGTAAAAATCCTTGACAGGAAAGGAAATTTCTGCTATACTTGTACTATTATTCTCGTGTTGTTTGTATATCATGCTATTGCCTGACATCTTGTAGGCGCTTATGTGTGGTAAACAAAACGCCACAAATAAGTAAAAAATAAACATAATGTACACCATTACAACTGGTGGGTCAGGTACTGACTCACACCAATCATCTCGTTTTCGTTCACGTGCACCAAAAGGAGGCTCTTCAGGGGGTTCTTCACGCCAGGCAACTTCTGGTCGTTCTTTTTCATCATCACCACGAAGTGGTGGGTATTCTTCACGCGGTAGATTTAGCCGTGGCGGAGGGGGAGGAGCTCCAAAGCCATTTAATGCTAAGCGTTCATTTAAAAAAGATTACATCGATGAAAATCTTTTCGTTAATAAGCAAGTAACTGTTGCTGAAGCAATTGACTACAAGCCATCAAATACGTTTTCAGATTTCAATGTTGCACCACAACTTCTTGCTAATCTCATCGCAAAAGGACTCAATAACCCATCTCCTGTTCAAGACCAAGCAATTCCTGTTGCTCTCGAAGGCAAAGACGTTATTGGTATTGCATCAACAGGAACCGGAAAGACGGCGGCATTTCTCATTCCACTCATTAACAAACTTGTTGCGAATAATGACCACAAGATTTTAATTCTTACTCCAACGCGTGAACTCGCGCTTCAAGTAGAAGCGGAATTCATGGCGTTTACTCGTGGCATGAAACTTTTCTCTGTTGCGTGTGTTGGTGGAGCACCAATTATGCGCCAAATTAAAGAACTTGAACTCGGTGTTCATGCTGTCATTGGTACGCCAGGACGCGTGAAGGACTTAGTAGAACGAGGAAAAATAAAACTTGCTTTCTTTGATAGTGTTGTGCTCGACGAAGCAGACCGTATGCTTGATATGGGATTCATTGACGACATGCGTAGCATTTTGTCTAAAATGCCACAATCAAAGCAAAGTCTCTTCTTCTCTGCGACATTTTCAAAAGAAATTAAGGCACTTTGTTCTGATTTCATGAACAATCCAGTGACTGTTTCTATCAAAACTCGTGACACAGCGTCATCTGTTTCTCAAGATGTTGTACGCGCAGGAACTGATGCTGAAAAAATTGAAGCGCTTCACGAAATTCTTCTTCGTCCTGAGGCAAAGAAAGTTCTTATCTTCCGCGAAATGAAGCGTCACACTGATAAGCTTGCTGAAGAATTAACTGCTCGTGGTTTCAAGGCGCTCGCTCTTCATGGTGACATGCACAACCGCGAACGTGAACGTGCTGTAAAAGCACTTACCACAGGAAGAGTACAAGTTGTGATTGCAACAGACGTTGCTGCGCGCGGTATTGATATTCCAGATATTTCACTCGTGATTAATTACGATATTCCAAATAATTACGAAACGTACATTCACCGCATTGGCCGAACAGGTCGTGGAACCAAGCTTGGTTTTGCGCTCACGTTTGTACCAAACAAAGGAGGATACGGAAGAAGGGGATAGATACACAGAAAAAAGCAAGAAAAACGGCGCCGAAAGTGCCGTTTTTCTGTTGTTCCTTTGCAAAAATAAATGATTGCGGTATAGTAAAAATATTCGAGAGCAAGGCAGTTTTGGTTGTCACAATTTTATGTGTTGTTTGTATGGTGCGATTTGTGTTTATTTTGATTTTTTGTGTTCCTGTATTGAAGTGTTTAACTAATTATGAATAACTCCCGCCAGAGGCGGGTCCGCCCCCGGCGGAAATTGTTACCTACCATGTCACACCTTAAAGAAAATGACCGATTACCAGATGTAGTATTTAAGACTCGCGTTCGCGATGAATCAATTAAAGATGAAAATCCATTTCGTTGGCAAGACAGAACAACAGCCGAACTTTTTGGTGGAAAGAAAGTTGTTGTGTTTTCTCTTCCCGGCGCATTCACACCAACGTGTTCTTCAACACACTTGCCAGGATATGAATCAAAGTATGAAGAATTGAAGGCACTTGGTGTTGATTCCGTGATTTGTCTTTCTGTAAATGATGCATTCGTTATGTTCCAGTGGGCAAAGAATTTGGGTGTAAGTAAGGTATTCATGCTTCCGGATGGAAATGCAGAATTTACAAAAGGCATGGGTATGCTTGTGAAGAAAGAAAATCTTGGCTTCGGCGACCGCTCATGGCGCTACTCAATGTATGTTGAAGATGGCGTTATCAAAAAAATGTTTGTTGAACCGGGAATGATGGACAACTGTCCAGATGATCCGTTTGAAGTGTCTGATGTTGATACGATGCTTGCGTATCTAAAGAGTAAGTAAATGATTATAAAAAATATGCACCAAAATGGTGCATATTTTTTATGTGCTACACTTAGCCGATTGTTATGCTTGCTCTTGATATTAAAAATCTTCATAAGAAATACAGGGATGGACCAGTTGCTGTCCATAATGTAACCCTTCAAATTAATAAGGGTGATTTTTTTGCTCTCCTTGGTCCAAACGGCGCTGGTAAATCTTCACTTATTGGTATGGTGTGCGGTCTTGTGCAAAAAACCTCAGGAACAGTTATTGTGCAAGGGCACAATATCGATACTGATGGTGATAATGCGAAACTCACCGTTGGACTGGTTCCGCAAGAATTTAATTTTAGTATTTTTGAAGCAGTTGAAGATATTTTGTTTACACAAGCAGGGTACTATGGACTTTCACGAAAAGAAGTTGGCGCACATATTGAAATGCTTTTGAAGAAGCTTGGTCTTTATGAAAAAAGAAAAGTAAAAGCCATGACGCTTTCTGGTGGGATGAAAAGACGCCTCATGATTGCTCGCGCCTTAGTTCACAAACCAACACTTCTTTTTTTGGACGAACCTACTGCGGGGGTGGATGTTGAACTTCGTCTTGAGATGTACGAATTTTTACGCGACCTTAATGCAAGTGGTGTGACAATTATTCTCACAACTCATTACTTAGAAGAAGCGGAGAAATTGTGTAAACGTGTTGCTATTATTCACAAAGGAAATATTGCAAACATCGGAACGCTTGCAGAAATAACCGGAGGGAGGGGACTGGAAGAGGTTTATTTGGAATTAACAAATACAAAACAATAATATGAACGGACGACAACTCTTCACCGCATATATGACCATTGTAAGAAAAGAGGTGGTTCGTTTTTTGCGCATTTGGCCACAAACATTTCTTCCTTCAGTAATTACAACCGTTCTCTACTTTTTAATTTTTGGAACATTTATCGGTTCTCAAATTGGAGCAATTGGCGGTGTATCGTATATGGCCTTCATTGTGCCTGGTCTTGTGATGATGGCGATTTTAAACGGAGCGTTTCAAAATATTGCATTCTCATTCTTTCAACTTAAGTTTATGAAAACAATAGAAGAAATTCTTGTTTCTCCGATGCCTGCATGGACGGTGGTGCTCGGGTATGTAACAGGGGCGCTTCTACGTGGTTTGGTTATAGGGTTACTTGTATTTCTCTCAGCATTTATCTTTGAAGTAATTCCTGTTGTACATCCATTTCTTGCAATTTTGATTGCTTCCACTACTGCAATTCTGTTTGCGTTAGCTGGGCTCATTAACGCAATTTATGCAAAAGGGTTTGATGGTATTAATATTGTTCCGACGTTTGTGATTATGCCACTTACCTATTTGGGGGGTGTGTTTTATTCGCTTTCACTTCTTCCGCCGGTGTGGCAAGTGATTTCTCATTTTAATCCTGTGCTCTACATGATTAGTGCCTTTAGATACAGTATTTTAGGATTTTCTGATGTTCCATTTGCAACAGCAATAACTGTATTGTTTGGTTGCGCTGCTTTTCTTTTTGGTTGGGTACTGTATCTTTTTAAAACAGGAAGAGGTTTGAAAAATTAAGAAATTGTAAGGTGGCATATTTTGGTATACTCCACCTCATGAACAAGAAAGAGGAGATTAAGAAAATCCGGCATGAAATCATTAATCTGAAAGAGTCTCCTTTATATATCTATCGCACAGAAAACAAGTATTTTTCTGTTATCGGTGAGGGGTCGTATGATGCCCACATTATTTTTGTAGGTGAAGCACCAGGAAAGAAAGAAGCAGAGACTGGGAAACCATTTTGCGGACGTTCGGGTAAATTTTTAGATGAAATGCTTGCTTCTATTTCACTTACCCGAGAAAACGTGTATATAACGAATCTCGTACATGATCGCCCGCAAGAGAATCGTGATCCGACGAAGGAAGAAATCGCACTCTATGCACCGTTTTTGGATAGACAGATTGAAATCATTAAACCGCGTGTAATTGTCATGCTCGGTCGTCATAGTATGAATTATCTTTTTAAGCGTGCAGGTATTGAAGAAAAATTATTACCGATTAGCAAGATGCATGGACAATTGTTTGAAGGGGATTTTGGATACGGAAAGGTAAAACTTCTGCCACTGTATCATCCAGCGGTAGCTCTCTATAACGGAGGAATGAAAAAAACACTGCTTGATGACTTTCAGAAATTAAAAATTTTTAGCTAAAAAACCAAGTAAAATCAATGTAAAATACATTGACAAATAAACATTTTTATGATATAATACGCTTGTTTCCAAGTAATTGATTAGGGAACACGCAGTTCGTTGTAAGTAAGAGTTGGTTTGATAATCCTGAAATTTCTCAGGACTCTGCCAATCCTTGCACCCAAAAAGGAGAAGTTTATGAACAAGGACATGCCGAAGCTTAACCACTTCACGGAGCGTCGATCCTTCCTGCTTGCGCAGGTCAACGCAACGGAGACGAGCGGTGATGTCACCATCGACATCCCGCAAGATGCACTCGTTGCCACCAACAAGGAGGGTCGTAAGTTTTTCGAAGCTGACCCGATGAACAAAGGAATCTATCGCTGGCCAGCTGGTGGCGTGGGGCTCATCCTGGAACTGAACGACGCCAACATCCTTCTTGCAATTTATCGCGACAAGGATGCGCCGAGTTACGGTGGACACGATACGCTGTCCTCGGGTCTTGGTTCGAGTGTCCGCGAACTTCTCTACCCCCTGGAAACAGCGTGGAGAGAAGGAGCGGAAGAGCTCTGCATCACGACCCCGGACTCCGTCATCTGTCCAATTCCCGAAAACGACCACTTCGGTTTTGGAATTGAACTGTCGGAGGTGGTGCGCGGAACGGCAAACCTTTTCCCGGAACTCATCGAGAAGAAGGTCGTCGATGTTGCCACCACATTCCTTCCGCTTCGCGGGGAACGTGAAATCATCATCAACTACGCCGGCAAGCAACGTCGGTCCCGTGGTCTTGTGGTGTTTGATGCTGGATGCAATGGCATCGATATCATCAAGGCTGTCGTGGTCCCGGTCAACTGCTCGCTTTCCGAGCTCAAGGTGTACGATGGTGAGCTCGGTTCTGGAAGCAAGCCTGAGCCACTCAACAGGCGTGTGAATGCATACGCGCTTGACGGCAACTTCCGACCCTTGGGAGGCGGCATCATCGCTTCATGGATTCGCGGAGAACGGGTTGAAACGGAAACGAAACAAAACCCGATGACCCCGGTCCTCAAGGTTTTCTACGAAGCCCTTAATTGCTAAGGGCTTTCATGCACCCAACCAATTTCGGTTGGGTGTTTTTTATTTAGAAGCGCTTTTTTTCACTTTCTTCAAAAATTTTTCAAACATCTTGTCTGCTTTTTCTCCGCGGTATTTATCCATCCATCCGCATACTTTAATATCGGTAACGTCAGCACCCGAGAATCCAAATACAGATATTTTCCAAAACGAGGCAAGGGGCATGAAGAACCATTCATTAATCCATCCTGGTCCGCCTGAAGTTGCAAAAACTTTTGCAGTTTTTCCTTCAAGATATTTTTGCAACTTTCCTTCAGGTGTGTATTTGTAGGTAATGCCTGGCCAGAAGGTTTGCTCAACCCAATTTTTCATAATAGAAGGAGGGGTTCCCCACCACACAGGATGAACGACAATAATTTCATCTGCCCATGTGATTTGTTCGTGGAATTTTTTCTGTACTTTATCAATCGGCCTATCTTTAATGAATTCAAAACGCATAAACGATGATTCATATTCTTTGTCGTAGAGATTAACAATTTGGACGTCGTGTTTTTTAGCGCGTTTTGTTTCCGCGTAGACTTCAGCAATGCGATGCGTGCGCCCCTTCGATGAAGGATGCGCTGTAACAATAAGAATGTTCATAGGAACAGTATATAGGTGTTAGGGACTAGGGACTAGTGGAAAAACGGTTGTTTTTCAATTAGCAGAAGGCTCGTACACCCCCACTTTACTAAAAAGTAGTCTTATGGTATAATCTCTCCCACATTGACCTCCGATTGAGTTTCGAAAGACAGGACAATAGTTTGGCCACTATTATCAAGGTTTGTAGGTATAACATATAATTTTTTCCAAAGAGATACGAGAGATCTCTCTGGGGAAGTCTTTCATTTTGATATGTCAAAAAACGCACGCAGTTTGCCCGTGAAAACGTTTGCAAAGTATCGGGAGCCGCTTACTAAATTACCAAATCTCGTCGAAAATCAAATTATTTCTTACAAGAACCTCGTTGGAGAGGGTATTGGAGAAATCTTCAAAGAATTTTCACCAATCCGTGACTATTCAGAAAAGAAATTTGACCTCGAATTTCTATCATTCGAACTTTCTGCTCCAAAGTTTGATGAAGTGTATGCAAAGGAAAACAAGCTTACCTATGAAGCACCAATCCGCGCTCGTGTTAAGCTTTCCAACAAAATTTTAGGAACAGTTAAGGAACAGGAAATCTTTATGGCTGATTTTCCAGTCATGACGGTTCACGGTACGTTCATCATCAACGGTGTTGAACGTGTGGTTGTTCCACAGCTTGCTCGTTCCTTCGGCGTTTTCTTTGATTCAGAAGAAAACAAAGGCAAGCGCTACTTCGGCGCGAAAATCATTCCTGCACGTGGTGTTTGGATTGAGCTTGGCAGTGAATCTGACGGTGGTATCTATGTGCGTATCGACAAAAAGCGTAAATTCTCAGCAATTGCGCTTCTTCGTGTTCTTGGACTCTCATCAGACGACCAAATCAAAAATGCATTCAAAGGCCATGCGACTGCAGAAGCTCTCATGACGACACTCGTTGATCGTGATGACATCAAGTCGCTTCACGATGCATATGTAGAAATTTATAAGCGTCTTCGTGACGGTGATTTAGCTACGCCTGAAAACGCAAAGGAATACATTGACTCGATTATTTCACCAGAACGTTACGACCTTTCTCCTGTTGGACGTTTTCGTTTTAACAAACGTTTCGGAAAGACACTCGAAGGAAAAGAAGCTCAGCGCCGAACACTCTCGAAAGAAGATTTGGTGGACATCATTACGCACATCATTGAATTAAACAACAACCCTAATGCACAGGAAGACGATATTGACCACTTAGGTTCTCGTCGTGTGCGTTATGTGGGTGAAATGATGGGTGCTAAAATTCGTACCGGTATGATGCAGATGAAGCGCAACATTCAGGACAAAATGTCGGTTATCGATACTGATACGACACTCCCAATCTCAATCATTAACCAGCGTCCGCTTCAGGCTCGTATTAAAGAATTCTTTACGACCAACCAGCTTTCACAGTTTATGAACCAGGAAAACTTGCTTGCGGAAGTTGAACACTTGCGTACGCTTTCAGCTCTTGGTCCCGGAGGCCTTACTCGTGAACGCGCCGGTTTTGAAGTTCGTGACGTGCACACTTCACACTACGGTCGCGTGTGTCCAATCCACACTCCAGAAGGTCCAAACATTGGTCTTATTTTGCGTCTCTCGGTATATGCTCGTATCAACAGCTTCGGTATTATTGAAACACCGTACGTAAAAGTTGAGAAAGGAAAAATCACTAAAGAAATCGTGTACATGAACGCACTTGAAGAAGAGCGTTACATTATTGCGCACTCTGGAAACGATTATGACGAAGCAGGAAAGTTTACAAGCAAGCTCGTTGAAGCGCGCCGTGCAGGACAGCCAGCTCTTGTTACTCGCGAGGAAGTACAGTTTATTGATGTTGCTTCTAATCAAGCATTCTCTGTTGCAACGTCAATGATTCCATTCCTTGAACACGACGACGCATCACGCGCGCTCATGGGTTCAAACATGCAGAAGCAAGCCGTTCCACTTATGCAACCAGAAGCACCTGTTGTAGCAACAGGTATGGAAGCAGAAGCGGCTCGTCACATTGGACGTCTCGTTATTGCAGAAGAAGCAGGTCTTGTGAAGTATGTAGATGCAAAGAAGATTATTATTAAAGGAGAAAAGAAGGAATATGAATATCCTCTCCTTAATTTCATTAAGCCAAACGAATTTTCTGTTTTCCACCAGCGCCCAACCGTTTCAATCGGGGACAAGGTAAAGAAAGGACAGGTACTCGCTGATGCTGCAACCACAGCAAACGGACAAGTAGCACTTGGTCACAACATTCGCGTAGCGTTCATGGCATGGAATGGTGCGAACTATGAAGACGCCATCATTGTTTCAGAACGTCTTGTTCGTGAAAGTAAATTCTCATCGATTCACATCGAAGAGTTTGTTTGTAATGTGCGCGACACAAAGCTTGGGCCTGAAGTAACAACACACGACATTCCAAACGTTGGTGAATCAAAGCTTAAGAATCTCGACGAAGACGGTATCATTCGCATCGGTGCGGAAGTTCGTCCAGGTGACATTCTTGTAGGTAAAATTACACCAAAAGGTGAAACTGAACTTACTCCAGAAGAAAGACTTCTCCGTTCAATCTTCGGTGAAAAGGTTCGTGATGTGAAGGACTCTTCACTTCGCCTTGATCACGGAAAGCGTGGTCGTATCATCGGTGTGAAAGTGTTCTCACGTGAACGTGGAGACAAACTCGAATCAGGTATCATCAAGCGCGTACATATTGAAGTTGCACAAATCAGAAACATTTCTGTTGGTGACAAGCTTGCTGGTCGTCACGGTAACAAGGGTGTTATTTCAACCATCCTTCCAGTAGAAGAAATGCCATACGATGAAAACGGTGAACCAATCGACATCATTCTGACACCACTTGGTGTTCCATCACGTATGAACCTAGGACAAATTCTTGAAATGCACCTAGGACTTGCGGCACACACGCTTGGCTATCAAGCAGTGGTCCCATCATTCCAGGGAGCATCTGAAACAGAAATTAAAGAAGAACTCGTTAAAGCGGGATTCGACGCATCCGGAACCATGCAACTCTTTGATGGTCGTACTGGCGAAGCGTTTAATCAGAAGTCAGCCGTTGGTGTTATGTACATTATGAAACTTCACCACATGGTTGAAGATAAGATTCACATGCGTTCTATCGGTCCGTACTCACTCATTACGCAACAGCCACTTGGTGGAAAGGCGCAAGGCGGAGGTCAGCGTTTTGGAGAAATGGAAGTATGGGCACTCGAAGGATACGGTGCGTCGCATATTTTGCGAGAAATGCTTACGGTAAAGTCCGACGATATCGTTGGTCGTTCCGCTGCGTTTGATTCAATTATCAAGGGTGAGGACGTGAGTGAACCAAATACACCGGCATCATTTACGGTGATGTTAAACACACTCCGTGGACTCTCGCTTGACGTTATTCCACGAAAGGTCGAAGGAACAAACGAAGAGATTCTAGGAGAATCATCCATCTAATCCATTAGCGCAACACCTAAAACAACTACTATGAAAACAATTGATACAAATAACTTTGACGGACTCACGATTAAAGTCGCATCACCTGAAGCGATTCGTGCGTGGTCATTTGGTGAAGTAACAAAACCAGAAACGATTAACTATCGTACTGGACGCAGTGAACGCTATGGTTTGTTTGATGAACGAATCTTCGGTCCAGAAAAAGATTACGAATGTTACTGTGGAAAGTACAAGCGTATTCGTTACAAGGGGATTGTGTGTGAAAAATGTGGCGTAGAAGTCACTAAGTCTATCGTTCGTCGTGAACGCATGGGTCACATTGAGCTTGCATCTCCTGTTGCGCACATCTGGTTCCTTCGTACTGTTCCTTCTCGTATTTCTACCATTCTCGCTCAACCGGTTTCTGATGTTGAAAAAGTTGTGTACTTTGCCGGATACGTTGTTAAATCAGTAAACGAAGACACAAAGAAAGAAATTCTTGCAAACATTGACAGTGAATTTAAGGCAAAGGTAAAGTCAGCAAACGATGAAAAGACACAAGACAAACTCAAGGAACTTCTCACTGCTGCGAAAAAAGAAATTGAAGAAATTAAGCCATGGAAAATTTTCGATGAGCTTACCTACCACCGCTACTCAATGAAGTACGGAACATGTTTTGAAGCAGGGATTGGTGCTGATGCATTGTACGAAATCTTCAAGACTATCGATTTGCGAGAGTTGGAAGCAAAGATTGTAAAGCAACTTGAAAAAGCAGGTGCACTTGAACGTGAAAAAGCTGAGAAGCGTCTTTCACTTGTTCGTTCGTTTATTAACGCCGGTATTCGTCCAGAATGGATGTTTATGACCGTAATTCCAGTGATTCCAGCAGGCATTCGTCCAATGGTTGCACTCGAAGGTGGTCGTTATGCAGCATCTGATGTGAACGATTTGTATCGTCGCGTGATTAACCGAAACAATCGTTTGAAGAAACTTATGGAAATTGGTGCGCCAGATGTAATCTTGCGAAACGAAAAGCGTATTTTGCAAGAAGCATGTGATGCGCTCATTGATAACTCAGCTCGCCACGGACAAGACGCGGTAATGAGTCAGTCACAGAAGCGCCAGCTTAAGTCACTTTCTGACAACCTTAAAGGAAAGCAAGGCCTTCTTCGTGGAAACCTTCTCGGTAAGCGTGTGGACTACTCAGCTCGTTCGGTAATTGTGGTTGGTCCGTCACTTGCTCTTAATGAGTGTGGTCTTCCAAAGCACATGGCACTTGAATTGTTCAAGCCATTTGTTATTTCAAAACTTCTTGAACGTGAACACGCGTTTAACATTCGCGGTGCGAACAAGTTGATTGAAGATGGAATCCCAGAAGTATGGGCAATTCTTGAAGAGTGTATTGAAGGAAAGTATGTGCTCTTAAACCGTGCACCAACACTTCACCGCCTTGGTATTCAAGCGTTTAATCCTAAACTTATCGAAGGTAATGCTATTTCACTTCACCCACTCGTTTGTCAGGCCTTCAACGCGGACTTCGACGGTGACCAAATGGCTGTTCACTTACCACTCTCCGTTGCTGCACAAGAAGAAGCGCGCACGCTCATGGCTGCAAACAGAAACTTGCTTAAGCCGGGTTCTGGAGATTCAATTGTAAACCCACGCATGGACATGGTCCTTGGTGCGTATTGGATGACAAAAGAAATTGACGGAGAAAAGGGCGAAGGAAAGTATTTTGCTTCACCAAACGAAGCGATTACTGCGTACGATTTTGGTATCGTATCATTCCGCGCGAAGATTTTGGCTATGCCATCTGACAAGGAGAAGTATTCAAAGTTTGAAGGACGTCCATTTGAAACAACGGTCGGACGCCTTCTCTTTAACTCAGTGTTCCCAAGTGACTTCCCATACATTAATGATGAAGTTACTGGTAAGAAGATGAACACGATTGTTGATGAAGTGATTGCAAAATATGGACTTGAACGCGCTCCAACAATTATCGACAAGATTAAATCATTCGGATACAAGTATGCGACGGTGTCTGGTACAACCTGGAGTATTGATGCAATCAAGGTGCCAAAAGAAAAGAAGGCAATGATTGCTGAAGGATGGACCAGTATCTCTGCAATCGACGCTGACTTCGAAGAAGGTCTTCTCTCTGCAGAAGAGCGATACGAAAAGAAGATTCAAACATGGAAAAATATTCGTATTCGTCTCGAGAAGCTTATGCCAGAAGCGTTCGAAAAGCACGGTTCTGTGTATGACTTGATTACATCCGGTGCCCGCGGTTCTATCGCCCAAGTGATTCAGATGGCGGGTATGAAGGGTATTATTGTGAACAACTCAGGTCGTGAAATTGACTTCCCTGCGATTTCTTCATACAAGGAAGGACTTTCTCCACTTGAATACTTCATTACCACTTATGGTGCTCGTAAGGGTAACTCAGACACCGCGCTTAAAACTGCGCAAGCTGGATACCTTACACGCCGTCTCGTGGATGTGGCACAGGATGCTATCATCACCGAACTTGATTGTGGTACTAAAGAAAGCAAGGTAGTTCGTACAGATAATATTCTTGGTATTACTGTTCCAATTTCAAAATCAATTCGTGGACGCGTTCTTGCAGAAGATATTGTAGTTGACGGAGCGGTGGTGTTTAAGAAGAATCATCTCATCACAAAAGATGACGCGATGACTATCGAAAAAGCGGGAGCAACAGAAGTGCGAGTATTTTCTCCACTCATGTGTGAATCGCTTCATGGTATTTGTCAGAAGTGTTACGGACTCGATATGGGTCGGAACAAGAAGGTGGACTTGGGAGAAGCGGTTGGTATTGTTGCTGCACAAGCCATCGGTGAACCAGGAACACAGCTAACTATGCGTACGTTCCACGCCGGAGGTGTAGCAGGTACTGACATTACTCAAGGTCTTCCTCGTGTTGAAGAAATCTTTGAACGTCGCGCACCAAAGAATCCTGCGATTATTGCTCACGATGCAGGAGATGTTGTTGCAATCAGGGATGAAGGTAAGGAAAAGATTCTTGTACTTGCTGTTGATGATGATGCAAAGGGTAACAAAGCAGGCAAGCGCGTTGAGTACACGATTCCATTCCGTCGCCAACCAATTGTAAAAGTCGGAGAACATGTGAAGCGTGGCCAATTCTTGACTGATGGTTCAGCAGATATTGAAGAACTCTTTACCTATGCTGGTAAGGAAATTGCTGAAGAATATATTGTTTCAGAAATTAACAAGGTATACGAACTTCAAGGTGCTGCAATTTCACGTAAGCACGTGGAAATCATCATCAAGCAAATGTTTGGACGTATCAAGATTACTGCTCCAGGAGATTCACGCTTCACGCAGTCAGATGTTGTTGAAGTCGCGACATTCCGTGGAGAAAATATGAAGGTTAAAGCAAACGGGGGGACAGAAGCAAAAGGTAGATACCTTATCTTAGGTATTACCGAAGTTGCTCTCTCAACGGATTCATGGCTCTCATCTGCGTCATTCCAAAATACAACTCGCGTTCTTATCACTGCTGCAACTCGCGGACAGACTGATGAACTACGAGGGCTTAAGGAAAACGTAATCATCGGACGCTTGATTCCAGCAGGAACAGGACTCCGAGAAAAAGAAGAAGATAAATAGCAATTTACAAAGAGGGGATACAAAAGAGCGACGCCTACGGCGTCGCTCTTTTGATTTTAGTCTTGCAAAACAAAGAGTTTTTATATTGACAAAATATGTAAAAATGATATAATAAAAATTGGTAACTTCGTTCAACTCTCAAATGAAAGGAAGGTTATGCATACGCTTATCCTGGTTTTTTCAAAAACCAGTGGTAGTAACACTGGTGGCGTCGCAGTTCACAGTTAGCAAGTGTCAGGCTTCAGTAGTAAGGAAGAAGCAGATGCGGCGGGTCAAGAGGCGATGCATGGGATGCAAGGAGGCACCAGCCTCAGTGTTTCCTTCGTTTCCGTAGAGGTGAAGTAAATGTATACGCTCATTTTGGTTTTCTCTCTTTCGCTCAGTGCCCAACATGGTGCGCTTGCGAGCGAGAAAGTGGAGGGGTTCCAGTCGTTCGACACGTGCGAAATCGCCGGCAGGAAGGCGGAAAGGGATCTGGTCCATTCGCCGAATCCTCGGTGGGCCAAAGAAACCCCCATCATCGTCAAGTATTCGTGTGTGAAGGTGAAGTAACCCTACCTAGCACACAAAAAGGCCAACTCTCGAGTTGGTCTTTTTTCTTACAAAATTTGATTTTTCAAAAGTTGATTTGCTTCGTCATTACTATGTGTGATAGGATAAATTTGTTTTGTCCTTTGGGGGATTTATGAATAGTCTCGGAAATGTAACACTCAGGAATAACACTGACGAAAAGCAACATGTAGTCGCTGTTTATCCGAGAGAGGTAAAGCCCGGTGAGGTCCCACGCCTTCATCCCGAGTGGCCGGAAGAATTTTTTGCAATCGCTGGTGTTGAAGAAAAAGGATTAATTACTGCACATCTTTTCAAGTTTGGGCAACAAGCGGGGGTTGGGGTTGCTGTTCTTAAAAAGAACGAAAAAGGAGAACTGGAACCCGCTTGCTAAAAATCGTTGTTTTAAAAGACCCCACGAAAGGGGTCTTTTTTCTTACAAAAATTGCTTTTTCAAAAATGGTATAATGATGGTCATGAACCCCAAAGACCAGGTCAAGGAAGCGCTTTCGATTGTTGATGTGGTCTCCACCTACATTCGTTTGGAAAAGTCAGGCAATCAATTTCGCGCACGGTGCCCATTCCATAATGAGAAGACACCGTCCTTTTATGTGTCGCTTGAACGAAGAAGTTTTCACTGTTTTGGGTGTCAGGAGCACGGCGACATTTTTACCTTCGTTGAAAAAATTGAAAACATTCCTTTTTATGATGCGCTTAAAATTTTAGCAGACCGTGCTGGTGTTTCCCTTAAAGATTCACAAAGAAATAAAGAAGACTCGCGACTGGTTGCACTCTTGAAAGACGCAACAGAACATTTGGAGAAAAATCTAAGTAGTAGCGCTGAAGCAAAAGAATATTTAATGTCGCGCGGGTTATCTCAAGAAACACTCAAAACATTTCATGTTGGCTACGCAAAAAACGAATGGCGTGACATGTTTGTCTACTTGGCGAGCAAGGGATACACCCCAGAAGAAATGGAACAAGCAGGACTTGTCATTAAAACTGAGAAAGGATTCTATGACCGTTTTCGCGGACGCATTATGTTTCCAATACGAAATGTTTCCGGTGCAACAGTCGGGTACTCGGGGAGAATCTTGCCATCTTTGGTTGATCCAACTGTTGCGCAAGGAAAATATGTAAACACACCAGAGACACCGCTGTATCACAAATCAAAAATTCTCTTTGGTTATGACACCGCGAAAAAGACGATGAATGAAACTAAAGAAGTAGTTGTGGTTGAGGGTCAGATGGATTTGTGTATGAGCTATCAAGCGGGCGTGCACAACACCGTTGCAGTGTCTGGCACTGCATTTACCGATGAGCACATTCATTTGATTAAACGTTTTTGTGACAAAGTGATTTTGTCATTCGACACTGACCAAGCGGGGCAAAACGCGCTTAAAAAAACCGCACTCCTTTGTTTGCTTGGGGGTTTGGATGTATACGTCGTTTCGGCAATTGGCACCAAAGACCCAGCAGATTTAATTATGGAGAATCCTACGCTTTGGCTTACAGCAATTAAAGAGAAGAAGCACATCATTGAAACCACGGTGGATGCAATTCTTGCACAAAAACTCGATGAACGAGAACAGGGTAGACGTATTGTGCTTGAAGTGCTTCCACTTATTCGCGCGCTTCAATCATCCGTTGACCGTGTGCACTTCATCAAACGCGTTGCTAAAAAATCAGGGCTCACCGAAGAATCGCTCCAGGAAGAATTAGTGCGAGGGTTGATTACGCATCCAGATGACGCAGAAACAGAGCCACGCGCTTCTGTCTCAGTACTTGAGAAACTTTCTCGTGAACTGTTGGCTTTTGCTCGACTGTATAAAAAAGAAAAAGAAATCAAATCGCTCGGCATTGATGTACATATGTTTCCAGACGCAATCATTGAAGAAACAATGTTTACGTTAGAAGAACAGTTGCTTGGTGATAAGGAAACATACTTTACAGATATTGTTGCGCGCTTCAAAGATGAAACTCGTAAGCAGTCGCTTAAGGAGTTGCACGCAAAACTAAAAGATCCAAGTGCCGACCACGATAGTATTATGAAAGAAATGCACTCAATTGCAAAAGGGACTGAAAAGTAAAGGCTTTGCTTATCCACTTTGTCCCCAGATAACGCTTGACTAGACCAAAAGTGCTTTTTGTGTTAGAATTGCGCTTACCATTTACATATGGCCAAATCAAAAGGATCTTCACAAAAAAAGAGTGCACAGAAAAAATCTGCGACCAAAAACGCAGCAAAAAAAGTAAAAAACAAAAAGGTTGCCACACATAAAAAGAAGGCACCTCTCAAAAAGAAATCTGCGAAGAAAACCGTAAAGAAAGTCATACCAAAACCTAAGAAGCAAGCGCACAGTGTAAGTAAGAAAGCGCAAGGGAAGTCAAAAGTAAAACTTCCAGAGAAACCAAAGTACAAGCCAAAGGCATTCACCATTAAAACTGGTCCGAACAAGCCAAAGGCAGAAGTTAAAACAAAAAAAGTTCTCACGCGAGAACAAAACGAAGAAGAGTTGCTTTCCAAAGGAAAGGAACGCGGTTTCATTACGTATGATGAAATCATTAAGTATTTCCCAACGATTGAAACTGACATTTTATATCTTGAGGAACTCTATGAAAAAATAAGTGCAGCGGGCATTGATATTTTGGAAGGGGGAAACATCTTGGACATGGATGATGACCTTGCTAAATTGGGAAGCGATAGTACGCACGACAGTATTCAAATGTATCTTCGTGAAATTGGACAATACCCACTTATTTCCGGTGAAAACGAACGAGAACTTGCAAAGCGCATTGAAAAAGGAGACAAGGAAGCGGCGGCTTTGCTTGCTAAAGCAAACTTGCGTCTCGTGGTTTCGATCGCTAAGAAATATGTCGGTCGCTCATCTGATTTGACACTCCTTGATCTTATTCAGGAAGGGAATCTTGGTTTGTTTAAGGCAGTTGAGAAATTCGATTACTCGAAAGGATTTAAGTTTTCAACCTATGCAACCTGGTGGATTCGTCAGGCAATCACGAGAGCACTTGCTGATCAGTCTCGCACCATTCGTATTCCTGTGCACATGGTAGAAACCATTGCGAAGTATAAGCAAGTTGTTCGTCGTTTGTCACAAGACCTAGGTCGTGACCCACTCGCTGAAGAAGTGGCAGTTGAAATGGGGCTTGATGTTGAAAAAATCCACGTGATTGAAAACATTAACCAAGACACCGTGTCACTTGAAAAACCAATTGGTGATGATGATGATAAATCAACGCTTGGTGAATTTATTGCGGACGATAAAATTCTATCACCAGATGCTGAAAGCTCACACAGAATTTTGGCTGACCAAATTAACGAAATTCTTGATGACCTTTCTCCAAAGGAACGCAAGATTGTTGAGATGCGAAATGGATTAGGTGAGTACGACGGTGTGATGCATACGCTTGAAGAAGTGGGGGCAGAGTTTGGGGTGACGCGTGAGCGTATTCGTCAAATTGAAGCAAAAGTGCATGAAAAGATTAGAAGTCACGAGAAGGCAGAACGTTTAAGAAACTACTAAACAAAAAACCGCCGAATGGCGGTTTTTTTTGTTTTCCTATTTAGTAGCACATGTAGTATCCACTGACATAGATGCAACTATTGCGTGGGTTGTATTGATAGTTGAAATAATGATGTCTGCCGTAATAGCTGTAATTTACGGATGGATAGTAACTGTTGTAGTAGCTTCCGTAATAGGATGGGTATGAGTACGTATTGTAGTAGTTGTACGGGTAGGTGTAGTTACTATACGAGTAGTTGTACGGGTAGGTGTAGTTGCTGTAGGTATAGTCGTAGGTGTATGGGTATGTATACGAGTATGAGTTGTTATATGGATAACTGTAATTGTAATAATTGCTGTACGTATTGTTGTAGTACGGATAGTATCCGTAGTTGTAGCCGTACTGGTTATAGCAATCGTAATTGTAGCCTACGGCATAGGCGCAATTATTATAATTTGCATAGCCATATCCAGTTGTTGGATATCCGTAATTGTATGTTTGTGCAGAAGTAAAAAGCACGCTACTTATAAAAAGTGAAGAGGACACAATGGCAAGTGAAAGTATCTTTTTCATACCCGTATCCTATTCCAAAAAAATGGGGTCGTCAAGAAAGGGTGAATAGACAAAATCGCTTTTTTGTGGTAGAATTGCTACTTATGTTAATCGACCACATTACACTCTCAATTAAGGCTGGAAAAGGCGGTGACGGCGTTGTTCGTTGGCGTCGCGAGAAAGGTATTCCTTATGGTGGACCAGCAGGAGGGGATGGTGGAAAGGGTGGTGATGTGTATTTCCGTGTTGTGCGCGACATTCAAGCGCTTTCAACGTATAAGCATAAAACTGAATGGGAAGCAGAAGGTGGTGAATCTGGTAAAAAGCGAAGTATGCACGGCAGAGGTGCCGAGGATTTGTATATGAATGTTCCTGTTGGAGCTGTGATTCATAATCGCGAATACGATATTGATTACGAGTGCATAGAAGATGGGCAAGAAATTTTAGTGCTTCGTGGTGGAAAAGGAGGACTTGGAAATGAAAATTTTAAGACATCAACGAATCGCGCACCAATGGAATTTACAAAAGGTGAGAAGGGTGAATTTGCGACATTTGATATTGAACTTCGTTTGATTGCTGATGTTGGATTAATTGGTCTTCCAAATGCAGGCAAGTCATCTCTCCTTAATGCGCTCACTCGAGCGGGTGCAAAGGTTGGTGCGTATGCGTTCACGACGCTTGAACCTAACTTGGGCGCATATTTCGGATACGTCCTTGCGGATGTTCCAGGTCTTATTGAAGGAGCAAGTGAAGGCAAGGGGTTGGGACACAAGTTTTTGCGCCACATCAAGCGCACCTCCATGCTTGTGCACCTTGTTTCTGCGGAAAACGAAGACGTTGCACTTGCATATACCACAATTCGAAAAGAACTTGGCAAATATGATGATGAACTTTTAACAAAACGTGAAATCGTTGTGCTTTCAAAAACCGACACGGTTCCTGATGATGTGCTTCTAAAAAAGCAGAAGGCGCTACAAAAAGCATGTGGGAAGGACGTTGTACTCCTTTCTCTTTTTCAAGATGAAACAGTTAAAGCATTTGGTGATATTTTAGTGAAAGAATTGAAAGCGAAATAAGATTACTCTCCATTCAAAATATCTTTCTTTGCTCCTGGTGTAAAAATACCGAGATGGCGCGTGTTTAACCCCATGCAACGAATAAGAGTGTACGCAACAGAGTTGGAATTGATTGTTTCTCCGGTCACCTTTACGCCAAGTGGTGGGTAGAGGAGTTTTTTTTCATTGATTTTTTCTTTACAGGTGCGCGCTTTTTCCCAAAGCATAAGCATGTCCTCCTTACTTCCTGTGGTGAGAACAAAACCAGGGTCATTGTTCGAGGAAAAATAGTTTCGTGAACCGTTAAATTCCCACACGACAAGCTTATCGGTGTCGCTTGCCCCGACATATTTCCATATTCCCGTTAGGGCGTCCGTTGCAAGTCCGTGCAGTTCGTAAACAACGTTGTTTTTTTCGTCACGCAAAACAAGATAGTTGTGGCCAGCAAGCCCTAAGAGAAGTGGGTACTGAATTTTTTGAATACTCCATTTGCCAAATGCAGGGGTTGGTGTCGGGTGGGTGATTTCGTTGTTAGTGAGAATGTATAAAAATAGAACAAAGAAAACACTGAGGAGTGCATCGCGAATGTGTTTATGAGAAGAGAAATAGGCAAACATACTTCACCAAGAAGTATAGCAAGAAAAAATATAGGAAATATTATTTGAGAGCCTCTTTTAAGAGTTCTTGGAAGAGTTGCGGGTTGCCTGCACCTTTGGACTTTTTCATACACTGCCCAACGAAGTACATAAACATTGATTCTTTTCCGCTCTTGTAATCGGCAACCTGTTTTGCGCTTTCTGCGAGGACTTCTGCAACAATTGCTTTGAGTGCCTCGGGATCATTCTTTTGGATGAGACCTTTTTCTTCGGCGAGCGTTTTCGGGTCAGCATTTTTATCCGCAAGAATTAGTGGAAGCAAATCCTTTGCACCACGCGAAGAAAGTTCATTTGCGGAAATCATAACAAGAAGCGTGGAGAATGATTTGTGTGAAGGGAAGTTTTCTGGGGTGAGGGTTTTACCTTCTTTTTTAAGGAGTCCAAAGATGTCCACAACAAGGTAGTTAGCAACCAAATTTGCATATGCGCTATCTTTTCCAGATACAAGCGTATCAAAATATTCCGCAGTGCCTCTATCATTTACAATAATTTCAACAATATCTGATTTAAGTGCATAATCTGCAACAAGACGCTTTGCACGTTCAAATGCAAGTTCGGGAATCTCTTTTTTCATTGCTTCCAAGTCAAACACTTCATGAAGATACATCTTTGGAAGGTCGGGGTCAGGGAAGTAGCGATAGTCGTGCGCATTTTCTTTTTTACGCTGACTAAATGTTTCTTGTTTAACTTCATCCCACCCGCGGGTTTCTTGTACAACCTTTCCACCTTCTTCAATGAGTGCAATGTGGCGCTCCACCTCAAAACGAATTGCATCCTCAACTGACTTGAATGAGTTTAAGTTTTTTACTTCACACTTAGTGCCAAACGTTTTGTCTTTTGAAACAGAGATGTTTGCTTCTACGCGCATTTGTCCCATTTCCATGTTTGCTTCACTCGCGCCAACATAGCGCAAGATTCGTTGGAGTTCGCGTGCAAACGCACCCGCTTCTTCAGCTGAGTGAATCACTGGTTCCGTCACAAGTTCCATAAGTGGAACACCCGCACGATTGTAGTTAACAAGCGTATAGCCTTCGTTATCATGAGACGAACTTGCCGTATCCTCTTCCAAGTGTACGCGTGTGATTTCAACACCGTTAATTGCTCCACCTGAAACAATAGGGTAGAGGTACTGAGAGATTTGATAGCCTTTTGGAATGTCGGGGTAGAAATAATTTTTTCGGTCAAATTCAGTAAAATCAGCAATGTTTGAGCCGAGTGCAAGACCCACTTGGATTACTTTTCGTACCGCCTCTTTGTTTGGGACAGGAAGCGTTCCAGGGTGAGCCATACACACTTCGCAGACGTTTGCATTTGGTTTTTCCTCGTAGGGGTCGTTTTTGCAACCGCACCACATTTTCGATTTGGTGTTTAATTCGGCGTGAATTTCAAGGCCGATTGTTGTTGAGTATCCGGAAGACATGTAGAGCATTATAGCAAAAAAAGAGGATTATTAAAGAAAAATGAATAGAATAGAATCATTGACCCTTGTATTATTTTGTGGTATAATTTTTTTGAAAGTTTTTTCAATTCTTATGTGGAGGAATAATGAACCACAGCGTACATGAAGGAAAACCGGCTCTACAGGCCAAACATTGGCGGGGGGAATATTTTGGCTCGAATGGCGCCATTGAAGATTCGTTGCGTGCATACAATCGCGCAAACATGGACTACATCAGGTGTTACGATGATGAGCACAAGAAGGAATATCTAAAGGCTCTCATGGGATACTTGAGCACACTCTATTCTGCACTCCATCATTCCATTTGTCAGGTTATGAAATTTAAGCTGACCTATGTGCAATATGTTTTTGAAATTATCGATGAACTTAACGATAATCTAATGTTTGCGCTGGAACATCGTGAAGCACTGGATGCGGGACAAAAAGAAGTTCTCATGGCTGTGCTCTTGTCTATGAGATTCGTACCTCCTTTCCCTGAAGGATATCGTAAACTTGCTATTGAACTCGGTAAGGAAATTGTCACTGGGTATGTGTCTGGTCGGATGTCTGGTCGTGGCGAGGTTTTTATAAGTACATATTTGCTCGCGTGTGCTCGACTGTCTCGAGTCCTCAAAGGTCATGAAGCCCGGGCATATCGCGACAATGTTCTTACCTATATCAATATAAGGAATATTCAACGCAAGCTTGGTTGGAAAACTATCAACCGTTTGGCGCGCATGGTTGGTGACAAGAAACTTGTTCACGAGTCGGCCATCCTTGATGGCTCGCCCGACATTAAACTGAAATCGGGGATGTAAGTGTCCCCAAAGAAAGATAAACGGCATTCGCGCTTCGCGCGAATGCCGTTTTTAGTTTTTTATTTCCACAATTTCTGCTTCTGGAAAATATTTTTTATTCCATGTCTTTTGTCGTTTTGCATAATGATAAATTTTATATATAAGACTTTGCTTTGCTTCATCTAAACTGCAGTCATCACGGAAATATTTTCCAAATTCCACATACTCAATACCACAACGCGCAAGTTCTAACGTTGAGAGGTTCATTGCAAGTACTTTTCCAACCTCCTCAAGCATTCCGTCACCCAATCTTTTTTCTACACGCTTGATGATGCGCTCTTTAATAATTTCATTGCTAGGGTTTAAATTGTAGATATGAAAAGAAAAACGTGGAATAGGGGTCTCTAGTTTTGGTACCTCGCTTAATTCGGAGAGAATTTCAAGGGCGCGAATGAGACGAACTTTATTGTATTTGTCAATTGATTGCGCGCGAGCGGGGTCTTTTATTTCGAGCATTGTAAAAAGCTCACTTGTTGATTTTTGTTCTAAGTTGTTGCGCAGATTTTCATTTGCAAGTACTTTTGGAAACGATTGTTTGTATAAAACAGCATAGACGTATTGCCCAGTACCACCACAGAGAATCGGTGTTTTGCCACGCGCAATAATATCTGAAATGATGGGGAGTACCATTTCCACATATTCCACAACCGAAAACGGTTCTCCAGGGTTTTTAATATTGAGCATGTGGTGGGGGACACCCTTCATTTCTTCGTGGGTTATTTTTCCAGTACCGATATCAAGCCCACGATAAATTTGTCGCGAGTCCGCAGAAAGGATTTCGCCGTTTTCGCGTAACGCAAGTTCCACCGCAAAATCACTTTTTCCAGATGCTGTGGGACCGACGACGGCGATAAGGTGAGGGAGTTGTTCCATATTTGTTATACTACTATATACTATTTTTTATGCTAATTCTTTATACAAAAGATAATTGTTCATACTGTGAGAAGGTAAAACGAGCCTTTGCTGAACACCACATTACATACGAAGAGAGAAATATTGGTGATGCAAAACATTTGGAAGAGGCAAGAGAAAAAGGCGCCCGCACCATGCCTTTTTTGGTAGATACTTCAGCCAACGTTGCAATGGGGGAGTCTGATGAAATTATCGCGTATGCGCTTGAGGGGAGTTTCTAAATTTATTTTTAAAAAACGCAAATGAAAAAGCGCCTCCCTTTGTAGGGGTTGGCGCTTCGCACGGGGCGTGCGTTGGTTAGGTTGTTTGCTTCACGTTTGGTGAAGTTGTTGGTTTGAAGAGTTCGGGACGACTTACAAGCAGATACGAGAGGAGTCTCTCTCCCTCTTCTGTGATGAAGAGTAGTCTCTTGCTTACTCCGCGCATGACGTATTTGGAACGGACGAGGTTTTCGATGGCTTCGTCGAACTTACCGCTTAAGCGAGGACGAAGTCCGGAATAGCTTTTGCCGAAACGTTTCGCAATGTGAGCGATGAGGTCATCCAGTCGGACAAGTGCTCGATCTCCTTTCTCATCATGAAGATCTTTAAGGCCGGAGAGGATGCGTGCTTCTCGATGACACATGACATCGACAGGGGCACGCACGACCAGTTTCGGGGTGAGTACTTCACATGTTACGGTTTGGGCCATCAGATTACCTTTCACGGTTGCTGTGTTAGACCAAAATTTCTTGACCGTTTTCAAGGATAAATGGAATCATTGGAAAATCGGCGCATGTGCGAGGTGGTTTTTCTTCTGGTGTTTCTTCGGGTGGAGGAGACGGTAGATTTTCTCTGGTGTCCATGGTCAAATCCCTTTTAGTTGAAAGAGCAACACAATACACCTTACCACGTGAAAAGTTACTCGTAAAGATGGTGTTTTTATGATAGTATTGTTATTTATAAGCAATGCCGGAGTGGCTCAAGTAGCTTGGCTACGCAGACGTCTGTAGCTAGCAAGCGAAAGACGCTGAATGGTTTCCATTCCGAGCATGTGTAATGTGTTTATTATATTTTTTGTAGAAAGATATAAACAATAAGAGAATTATGCCGGAGTGGCGGAATGGTAGACGCGCGCGACTCAAAATCGCGTATCGCAAGGTGTGGAGGTTCAAGTCCTCTCTCCGGCACTATAAATATAAAATGACCACATACACGAAGTGTGGTTATTTTATATTTACTGTACCTGGTGGAGAGAGGACTTGAACCGAAGGCGACATATTTTCTTAGACTGTAATCAGTCTGTTGAAAATACAAGTCTCGACTGAAAGGAGAAACAAGTCCTCTCTCCGGCATAGCAATTGCGCTATACTTACTCCATATGACCTTCATTTCAAAATATCTTCCCCACCTTTTACTTGCTGTCTATGCAATCGAGTTTGGGATATTAAGTATCAATCCATACGCGCGCGATGTGTGGTTTGTAGAGAATCTCACGGTTCTTGTGATTGTTGTTTTACTTGTGATTTTGTATGCAAAAGGAATTCGTTTTTCAAATACAGCGTATGTGCTCATGTTTATTTTGCCATTTCTACACACCATAGGGGGACACTATACGTTTGAGAAAGTTCCATTTGATTGGTTCAATGATATGTTTGGATTTGAAAGAAATATGTATGATCGAGTTGCACACGCAACCGTGGGGCTCTATGCTTTCCCACTTGCTGAATACTTGCTTTCTAAGAAAAAAGTAGCGAGCGCTTTTTGGGCAACATTTACCTCACTTTGTTTTATTGTAACCGTTGCGGCGGTGTATGAATTATTTGAATGGCAATATGCGGTGAACGCTGACCCAACTGCTGGTATTGCCGTGCTTGGTGCACAAGGGGACATTTGGGATGCACAGAAAGACATGCTCATGGATACACTGGGTGCTGTAACCGCACTTGTCATATTTAATGTGCGGAGACTTTTTTCGAAGTAGATTTTATATTTAGTAAAAGAAAAACGGCTTAGCGCTTTGAAAGCCGCTAAGCCGTTGTTGTTTCGGGTCGCGTTGCACGACTCGAATGTTGTTTGGGTTTGCGTTGCGCAAACCCGTAGAGCCCTTAGAACGCCTCGAGCTCCTTCGTGCGGAGGACCTCTTCGATCCTGTCGGCGAACACTTGGTTGATGACCGTGTTGCCGTCCGTTTCGTCGAGGTAGGCGACATACGCGCCACCGTTCATGCCTTGCGCACGCAGGGTCACGACCGCCTGACGGTCGGGAACCAGCGCGATTTCCTGGACGCCGTGCACGTCGTTGACGTACACCATCTTCTTGGCCAGGACCTTGGCCTTGCCCTCGAACGTGGGGCGTTCGAAGGTGACCTTCTCGCCGTCGACGAGGTACTTGTGACCGCTGGCCGAACGGCGCACCACCTTGTGGGCGGGGCTACCACCCTTGTTCCGGATCACCACGTGGATGCCCGGATTGAACAGCTTGGCCACGTGGTCGTTGTCGACCTCCAGCACCTCGAGACCTTCCCCGCGCTCGTTGTAGACGACCACCGGGTTTTCTTCGATGCTGGCCATCAGCTTGGCCTGGCGTTCGCCCGCCTCACGCGCCTTGCGTTCGGCTTCATCAGCCTTGCGCTTGGCGCTCATCTTGCTCTGGGCCGCGTTCAGCTTGGCCCTGATCACGTCCTCCTCCGCGGTGAAGCGGGGGTTGGCGCTGAGCAACTTGGCGACCTTCTGCTTGAAGATCACCGCCTGCACGGCGTTCATGCCACCGTGCAGGATGAGGATGTCGTCGTTGCCGACGACCTCCACTTTCTCCGTCTCGCTCTTGAGCGAGACGGTGGTGAACAGCATCTGGTCCTTCCCGGACCTGCCCTTCGTGCCGATGACGATGAAACCGTCGTCGGCCGTCTGGATCAGGTTGTAGAAGAACTCGAGCGACTTGTCCTGCTGGTGGATGTCCCAGAGGCAGCGGTTGCCGCCGTCGGGCATGTGCAGGTAGGCGTTCGTGGGCACGTAGCCCCAGTCCTTCCCGCCGTACTTGGCGGAGCGGAACAGGGTAATGACCACCTTGCCAGCCTTGACCTCGAAGGAGATCTGGCCGGTCTTGCCCTTGTCGGTCGTCGCCTCGTTCTCGAGGACGAATTCCGTGACCACGCTCGCCGACTTGGCGGGCGCGGTGTTGGAGTTCGTCTTGGCGCTGACGCGCTCGTCCTTCTCGATGTCGATCAGGGTGTTCTGCACCACGACTTCACCGCCGAAGTACTCGCGCAGGTAGCCGATGATGGCGTCCTGGGCTTTCTTCACCTGCGGGTTGGGGGCGGTCGACTGGAAGCCGGGCTTCGAGAGCCAGGCAGCCTTCACGAACGTCTCCTTCCGGAGACCCATCAGGGGGTGGTCCTCGAAGGTGTACCCTTCGTGGGTGTACCCTTCGTGGGCGTGCAGGTAGACCACCGTGAGCTCGCGCTTCGTGCCGTCCTTGTTGGGACGGTACTCCAGGTCGAGGTGCACGGAGGGCTTGTCGCCGCCCGGGAACGTGTACGGTCCGGGCAGGCCAGCGATGAAGGACTCCTTGTCGGAGCTCTTCCCCGCGTTCTGCTCGATGTACCAGGCCGGACCGGCCGCACTGCGAGCCTTGTCCTTCTGGGCCTTGACGGCCCTCTTGTTGTCCGCGACGGCCTTGGCGGCGGTTTGCCGCTCCGCGATCGTCTTGGGCGAACCCTTGCCGTTGCCACCCTTGTTGCTGTTGCCTTTGTTGCCGGATTTGGCCTGGGCCATGTGATTCTCCTTGTGTCGTAAGTAGCGGGGGCCGAAATTGGCCTCCCGCATGGTGCTATGGGTTGCTTGCGGTGTTCAAAGTACTGCTACTACAAGGGCCTGGCAAGAACCGTAGTTCTCCCAAGCCTCGTACTTCTACCCTATATTATTGCATATTTTAACACTTTTGTCAATACCACACACACACTCCTTATTTTAAGCCTTTTTCTTGCTTTTTTGATTCACGAAGGAGGGAATCTATATGTTGACGGTTCTTTTCTCCGTAATCAATTTCAACCTCAAGAAAAGGAATCACTTTTACAGGAAGTCTTTTCATGATGGTGTGGCGAAGATCGGTTCGCATGCGTTTTGCAAAATCAAGCGCGGCATCTTCTTTGTCTTCTGGAAGTATGGTTATGAAAATAGTTCCTTGGCGCATATCAGGAGAAACTTCAGCACGCGTGACGGTGATAAGTGAAGCGCCGGAAGATTCACGTTGAAAAAAATCTTGAGCAATGGAGCGAATCTCAAGTCCGATTTGTATTTGTCGTTGTGATTGTGGTTTGTTGGCGTCCATGGTTGGGGAGGTTATTAGTAATTCGTAATTAGTTATTAGTTAAATACAAATACTAGATGCGGAGTTTTTCAACAACAACTGCTTCGAGGATGTCGCTTGGAATCATTTCAATCTTTGTTTCAACCATGAGACCACACTCGTTGCCTTCCATGACAGTCTGCGTTTTAATTTTTTGTGATTGAAGTTCTACAATGCGTCCACGACCAAGTTCTGTTCCACGACGAACAATTTTTACCACACTTTGCAATTCAATTTTTCCAGTTTCAACGCGACCACCGATAACATGCTTGTCTTTTTGTGAAGAAAAAATCTTGAGCACCTTAAGTGTACCGGTAATAGTTTCTTTTTCTTCGTACGGAAGGCGAGACTCGACAAGGGTATCGAACCACTCAGAGAGTTTATAGATAATATCAAACAGTTGTGGTTCAATTCTGAAGCGCTCCATTTGTTCACGAGCTTTGCCTTCAAGTTTTACACCAAAGCCAAGCACGATTGCTTTTTCATCAGACCCCGCAAGCATGATGTCGCCTTCACCGATTGCGCCAACACCTTCACCGATAATTTTTACCTTAATGTCGTCAGTCTCTTTCTTTTTAAGTTCACGTTTCACTGCATCAAGCGTCCCAAGTGAGTCGGCTTTAACAATAATTGGAATGACAACTTTTGCGTTGCGATAAACACGAGGGTCAACTGCTGTGCTTATTGCGCCAGCCTTGGCTTCTTCTTGAAGTTTTTCAATCATCTTTTTATCAGATGATGAAACAAAGGTACTTCCAGTTTCTGGTACGCCATCAAATCCGGTTACTTTGACTGGTTGTCCTGCACGAGGGTTCTTTATTGGCTTTCCAACGAAGTCTTCAATGATGCGAATTGGAGAGTATGCAGTGCCGGCCAAAATTGCACCCGATGAAGGGAGTGTTCCGTCTTTCAAGATAAGTGTTGCGGAGATACCGCGTTTTGCGTCAACAAAACTTTCAAGAATGTATCCCGTTGCATCGGTTGCTAAGTTTGTTTTAAGGTCGGCCATATCAGAGACAAGTAAGATCGTCTCAAGGAGAGAGTCAACACCGGTACCTTTCTTTGCAGAAATTTCTACACAAGGGATGTCGCCACCGTAGCCTTCAATGTAGATTCCATTTTCAACGAGTGAATTTTTTGTTTTTTGAATATCAGCTCCCGGTTTGTCGATTTTGTTGATGGCAACGACGTAGGGGAGTTTGCGCGCATCGATCGTCTTCCATGCTTCAAGGGTTTGCGCTTTCACGCCGTCTTCTGCAGAGACAACGAGAATGGCAACATCGGCAATTTCAACACCGCGTTCGCGCATTGATTGAAATGCTTCGTGGCCGGGTGTGTCTAAAAAGGTGATGGCCTTAACCTCACCGCTTGCAAGCTTGTGTTTAACTTCATATGCAGAGATACGCTGGGTAATACCACCAGCTTCACCTTCAACAACGTTTGATTTGCGGATGAAATCAAGCAGAGATGATTTGCCGTGGTCAACATGCCCCAAAACGGCGATGATCGGTTGGCGCGTAGAAAGAGATTGAGATTGTTGCTTAGGCATAAAAATACCAATCAATAATACCACAAAAACAAGAACATCGCTAGGGTCTTATTTTTAAAATTACTTTCCTCTGTGTGCTTTTTCTGATTCGGCGAGTACTTGTTTTTCTTCTTCAGATAAATCGTATTCGCTTTTGTAATGTGCGATTGGCTTAGCGTAGGTGACAACACGGTCGCGATGGTGAAGGGAAGAGATGATTGCACCGTTACCTTGTTCATTAACAAGTGCGATTGAAAAGCTTTGATTGGATGTTCCGCTATCGAATGCTTTGAAACGAAGAAGAGAAACATTACGCACAGCATGTGTTAATCGTTCATCTAACTTAACTGCATGGTCACCGAGTAGTTCATCATGTTTTTCTAGTTCTTCTATTTTGTTGATGCATTCGCGGATGAGTGGTTCAAGCGATTCTGCTTTTGAACCTTTAAATAGTTTGCGAAGTTTTATGATAAGGAAAATGTTAGCGATAAGAAGGAAAACCGTTGTCAGTAAAAGGCTAAGCGGGAGATACGGTGAGGAAATATAAGGGAGAATCACTTGCATGAAAAGAGTGTACCACAAAAAAATGCTGTTATCCCCAGTAATTAAAGGGTATATAGGGGTATTGACAAAAGTTTCATATGTGCTATACTGGTCTTTGTATCACCCGTGTCCAACTACCAAACAAGGAGGTAAACACCAGTGAATCCCCGTTCGTTCAACCGGGCCACGATGCCCAAATACATGTCGAATACCTCGTCGCCGGCCGCCGGCTTCGCCGCCTAGGTCCAGGACCGCGGCGTCGCCAACAAAGGAGGTGCACATGCACCGCAACCCGCCCATCCGGAGCAACCGCGCCGTTACGGTCGGCGTATGGGGCTCCGGAAGCCAACCGACCAAGTGGGGCTAAGGACGCCCTAAGTTCGCCCTCAACGCCCCGGCTCGCCAGAGCCCGCGTCCCGCGTCAACGGCAGCCGCGCACAGTTGCGCGACCGCCACGCCAGGCAAGGTGCGAGCACGACGCTCGCCCTTCGGGATTGCCGGCCAATCGCCGGGCTTCATCGCGCTATTAAAAAATAGCGCAAAAGAAAGGAGTCGAAAAGAACGACTGACAACCTACCCTCTAACCTTCTAGGTACTGAGGAAGGCTGGTGGGGCGAAAGCCCTTTACGCGAAACGCTTGCAGCGTACTGCACCCGCCTGAGGGTGAACAGGTACTTAGAAATGACGACGACATGTCTCAAACACCGCCCCCGGTTCCGCAAGGACCCGGGGGCTAAATATTTCTATACCAAGTATTTATATTTTCTAAAGTCTGAAATCTAATGTCTAACTTTTATTTTCATGCTAGAGTTTAGGTATGATTTCTTTTCTTAAAGACTTTCTCAAAAAAGAAAAACGCGTCTACCTTGATTACGCAGGAGCAACACCGATAAGTGAGAATGTATCGCGTGCGCTTGCTTCATCGCTTTTATTGTATGGTAATCCGTCCGCCATTCACCACGAAGGTGATGTTGCCTCGCGGGTTTTAGGTAAGGCGCGCGCCATGTGTGCCGGCACGCTTAATGCGCACGCGTATGAGATATATTTTGTTGGAAGCGGAACTGAGAGTTGTAATCTCGCTGTTTTGGGTACCTATGCAGGGTATGAAGGAAAAATTATTCCACACATTATAACAACAGTGATTGAACATCCGGCCGTTCTTGAACCAATTCGCAAACTTGAGAAAGAGGGGAAGATTCGTGTGACATATTTACCGGTGTATGAAGACGGGATTGTAAAACTGCATGACCTACGTGATGCGCTGTGCGAAGAAACAATTCTCGTAAGTGTGATGTATGCAAATAACGAAATCGGAACCATTCAACCAGTGAAAGAAATTGGGCGCGCACTTGATGAATGGAAAGACAACTGCGGGCGTGCTCACACCGAGTATCCGTATTTTCATATTGACGCATGCCAAGCAGTAAATTACTGTAACCTTGACGTTGTGCGACTTCGTGCGCACATGATGACGGTAAATAGTAGTAAATGTTATGGTCCAAAAGGAATTGCGCTGTTGTATAAAAAAGAAGGATGTCGCATTGGGCCAGTGTCGTTTGGTGGAGGACAGGAACGTGGCCTTCGAAGTGGAACTGAATCTGTAGCGCTTGCGTATGCATTTGCGGTTGCACTTACCGAAGCATTTGAAATAAAAGAAAAAGAAGCTACTCGTTTACGCGAGATTCGCGACTATTGTCGTGATGAACTTGTGAAAGAAATTCCCGAAGTGACAATCTACGGAGCGTGGGACACGTACAAGCAACAAGCAAATAGCAACAAGCAAATAAAGGAAGAGAAGAGGTTGCCAAACAATATCAATTGTCGTGTACCAGGGATTCCAAGCGATGAAATGATTTTACGATTGGATGCTAAAGGATTTGCGGTGTCGCATAAGTCCGCATGCGCATCATCAGAAACCGATGGAAGCTATGTGATTGAATCACTCGGTGCTAGTAAACAAGAAGCATTAGAGAATGTGCGTATCACGCTTGGGCGAGAAACAACAAAGTCGGATATACTGGGTCTTATCTCTGCAATGAAAGATATTAAAGAACGATTTGCAACAAAATAATCAACAATTACTAAATCAAAAACCAACTATATATGTACGAACCAAATTACAAAGCACAGGATTTTAGCCGATTGCTAGGCACGGAAGGGATGAGCGATACGCTTTTAAATAATCACTTTACCCTCTATCAAGGATACGTGGCCCAAACTAACAAATTGATTTCTGAGATGAAGACAAAAGAGGTAGGCACACCAGAGTTCAATGAACTTCATCGTCGGTTTGGTTGGGAGTGGAACGGCATGCGACTTCATGAGCTCTATTTTGAAAATATAACAAAAGGAGGACATGCACTGTCAGATGGTGAAATGAAAAAGATTTTAGACGCAGTGTGGGGAAGCGTTGAAAACTGGCAGAAAGATTTTGTAGGAATTGGTGCGATGCGCGGAATTGGTTGGGCAGTGCTCGCACTTGATATGAAATCGCATATGGTGTTTAACACGTGGATTAATGAACATGATGCGGGGCACTTGGCGGGTGCTGTTCCGCTTTTGGTGATGGATGTATTTGAACATGCATACATTACGGATTACGGCATCAAGCGCGCAGACTACATTGCAAGCTTCATGAAAGCTCTTGATTGGTCTGTTGTCGAAAAAAGACTCGCAGACGCGATGAAATAGGGGGGAGATTGCTCCATGAGATGGTTCACCTATCTCATGGGGTTGACAAAATCTGTGGAACTGCTATACTGAACTTCCTCCCTGAACATTTGTTCTTAAAGTTTTAGTTCAGGCGCGGGAAGGGTTGCTAGCAGAATATCGCTAGTTAACGCGAGTAGCATCAACCCTTCGGGGAGTCCTCCTTTGAAACAGGTTGGAGGTCTCACCCTTTGAGAGAGTAATCACAAAGCGGCCGGGGTCATCAGCAGAAACACGCTGCGCCAGACCCCAACAGCAACACCCCCTCGACCTTCACCGGCCGAGGGGTTTTTCATTTGACAAGGTGCGCTATTTTATATAGAACTTATATATACCGTAGCGATTGATTATCCACCACGATTGAACGACCGAATTCCTGCTACACTGTTAATGTATTTGAACATATTTTGGTTTCGTATTTACTAGTCCCTAGTTACTAATTCCTATCAACCTATCTACATGCCTCCAGCATTTAATAATTTCACCACCAAAGCCAAAGAAGTAATCCGTCGCGCACACGAACTCGCAATTGAACGCGGACAAAATCAGGTAAGCCCGCTTCATCTTTTGGGCGCGCTTTTGACGCAAGAAGATTCAATCGTTTTAGCACTTTTGGAAAAACTTGATATTGATATCACACACCTTACTGACACAGTTGCGGATGCAATTGAAATTCCTGGTGCGACTTCCACCATGGCACCGTCATATCAGATGTATTTGACGCCAGAGCTTGCACAAGTTTTGGAACATTCACTTGTTGTTGCAAAACAGTTGAATGAAGAATTTGTTTCAACAGAGCACCTCTTTTTGTCACTCATTGAAACCTCTGGTCCTGCACGCGAAGTGCTCGCGCGATTTAGAATTGACAAAGGTGAAGCAATTCACGTCTTGGAAGAATTGCGTGCAAATAATATTACAGAGTCGCAGGGTCCAAAGAAAAACAAAGCGCTCGTTAAATATACACGCAACTTTACTGACCTTGCTCGGGCTGATAAGTTAGATCCAGTAATTGGTCGCGACACAGAAATCATGCGCCTCATGCAAATTCTTTCTCGTCGCACAAAAAACAATCCGATTTTAATTGGAGAAGCAGGAACCGGTAAAACAGCAGTAGTAGAAGGACTCGCAATTCGTATGGCAAAGGGAGATGTGCCAGAGAGTTTGAAAGGAAAGGAACTCGTGTCGCTTGATCTTGGCATGCTCATTGCCGGAACGAAATTCCGTGGAGAATTTGAAGAGAGACTTAAAGCAATCATGAAGGAAATTGAACGTTCCGAAGGCGGTATCATTCTTTTCATTGATGAAATTCACACCATTGTTGGTGCAGGACAAGCAGAAGGCTCAGCTGATGCGGCAAATCTACTCAAGCCTGCACTTTCACGCGGAGAACTTCGCGCAATCGGCGCAACAACCATTAAGGAATATCAGAAACACATTGAAAAAGACCCAGCACTTGCTCGTCGTTTCCAACCAGTACTCATTGAAGAGCCATCTGAAGAAGACGCGCTTGCAATTATGCGTGGACTTAAGGAAAAATACGAACTCTTCCACGGTGTGCGCATCACCGATGATGCACTCGTTGCGTCCGTGCACCTCTCAACACGTTACATTACGTCACGTTACTTGCCGGATAAGGCAATTGACTTGATGGATGAAGCGGCGTCGTCACTTCGCATCTCACTTGAAAACAAGCCACCGGTCTTGGATGAAGCGCATCGTAAGATTATGCGTCTTGAAATTGAGAAAGAAGCAGTCAGTAAAGATTTGATTGCAAATGAAGATACAGGAGAAGTTGCGTCTGCGAAAAAGCGTATTAAAGCAATTGAAGAAGAGATTGCAAACGTGAAAGAACGTACGCATGAACTTGAACTCAAGTGGGAAAATGAAAAGAAAATCTTAAGTGACATCGGTGAAATTAAAAAGTCGCTCGAATCACTTCGTACCGAAGCAGACAATGCTGAACTTCGCGCTGATTTGACCAAAGTTGCAGAAATTCGTTATGGTCAAATTCCAGAACTCACCAAGCAGTTAAATGAACGCCTTGAAAAGTTGCGTAAGATTCAAAAATCTCGTCGCATTTTACGTGAAGAAATTACCGAAGAAGATATCGCTTCCGTGGTTTCTCGCTGGACCGGTATTCCTGTAATGAGAATGCTTGAAGAAGAACAGGACAAATTAACGCGTATGGAAGAAGAACTCGGTAAACGCGTGATTGGTCAGCGACAAGCAATTGAGAAAGTCTCCGATGCTGTTCGTCGTTCTCGTGCTGGTATTAATGATCCAAGTCGACCGATTGGTTCTTTTATGTTTCTTGGTCCAACAGGTGTTGGTAAGACAGAACTCACTAAAGCACTTGCCGAGTTTATGTTTAATGACGATAAGGCGCTCATTAAAGTTGATATGAGTGAATACATGGAGAAGCATAGTATCTCTAAACTTATTGGTTCACCCCCAGGATATGTTGGCTATGATGAATCCGGGCAGTTGTCAGAAGCGGTACGTCATCGACCGTATGCGGTGATTTTGTTCGACGAGGTTGAAAAAGCGCATCCCGAAGTATTTAACTTGCTTCTCCAGGTGCTTGATGAAGGACGTTTAACTGACAGTAAGGGGCGCGTTGTTAACTTCAAGAATACGATTATCATTATGACGTCAAACATTGGTAGTCAGTACATTCAGAAGATGGAACAAATCGGTTTTGGTAATAATGAAACTGATAGTGAGTACATGCAAGTGAAAGAACGTGTCATGGAAGCGCTCAAAGATTTCTTTAAGCCAGAATTTTTGAATCGTTTGGACGATACGATTATCTTCGACGTGCTCTCAAAGAGTGAAATCAAACACATCGTTTCACTTCAAATTGAAATTCTTGCAAAGCGTCTTTTGGAAAAAGAAATCACGCTTAAGGTGACTGATGATGTGCTCGCACTTGTTGCAGACAAGTCATTTGATCCACACTATGGCGCTCGTCCAATTAAGCGCTATGTACAAACAACAATCTTAAACAAAATTGCAACGCTTATGCTTGCAAAGAAGTTCGTAAAAGGTGGTATTGCAGAAGTTTCGGTGAACAAGAAAGGGGAGATTGAAGTGGTTGCAAAGCGCCCAGAAAAAATCCCAAGCCTGCTCACTAAACGGGAAGTTGTAGCGAAGAAATAATGAAAAAGAATTAGAACAAAAGTGGTGCCTACGGCGCCACTTTTGTATTCACAAACAAGTAATTTTATGGTAAGATACCGTAATTCGCGTCGGTGGTGGAGTGGTCAATCACAACAGACTGTAAATCTGTCGCCCTTAGGGCTTCGAAGGTTCAAATCCTTCCCGGCGCACCAAGAAAAATACCCATCAGGGTATTTTTTAATGCCGGGAAGGATTTGAACCGAAGGCGACATATTTTCTTAACCTGTAATCAGGTTGTAGAAAATACAAGTCTCGAGCGTAGCAACGCGAGAGGCAAATCTTTCCCCCACAAACTTTTCTCTTTTTTGGTATACTAAATTTACTTGTAAAGCACAGGTTATGGCCCACGTAGAAACTTCTATTTATTGGATTGAGACTGACAAAATTGTTCCGAATCCGTTTCAACCACGGCGCGAATTTGACGAGCAACGACTTCGCGAATTAGCCGAGAGTATTCGCCAGTACGGCGTGCTTCAACCACTCGTCGTTTCTCGTGTTGAAAAAGAACTTCCCGATGGTGGTATTAGGGTTGAATATGAATTGATTGCGGGTGAGCGCAGACTCCGTGCGTCAAAACTTGCAGGCGTTCTTTCTGTGCCGGTTGTTGTGCGTACAGGGGACGATAGTCGCACTAAACTTGAACTGGCTATTATTGAAAACCTCCAACGAGAAAACTTAAACCCAGTTGAACGTGCACGTTCATTTCAGCGCTTGGCGGATGAATTTAAATTAAGTTGGGCAGAAGTGGGAAGAAAAATGGGAAAGTCGCGCGAATATGTTTCTAATACCGTTCGCATCCTTATGCTTCCGCAGGATATTTTGGACGCTCTTTCTCGTGGAGAAATAAGCGAAGGCCACACACGCCCGCTTCTTATGCTCATTGATAAGCCTGCTGAGCAAATGACACTGTTTAAGGAAATGATGGTGCGCAAGATGACAGTGCGCGAAGCAGAACAAATTGCGCGCAGAATCGCGTTTGAAAAAGTTCGTAAAAAGGATCATTTTATGACACCGGAAGTGGTGGAAATGGAAGAAAAAATTGCAGAAACACTCGGTACGCGTGTGCAGATTGAACCACGCGAACGAGGGGGGAGAATTTCCATTGACTATTTTTCACACGAAGAATTGCTCGCACTTTCTATCATTTTGCGCCAAGCCGGAGAAAAGAAAACACACCAAGGAATGTTTGATACATTAAAACAGGAAGACATTGCGGTGCTTCGCGAAGTAGCACAATCACCACGTCAGGTAGAACCAGTAACTGAAAAAGAGTTTACACATCTACAGAAAGAAGAAATTGCGGAACAAGTTTTGCAAGAAGAAGCACCAAAGGTTGCAGAGGACGACAGATCAGCGGAAGATATTAAAGAAGAAGAAACAACAGACGATTTGTATAATATTAAAAACTTTTCTCTCTAAAGTAAGGTTACCGTGTGAGGAATTTATCGATGAAGTCACCGTTTTCACGGATGTATTGACGTACCTTTCTTTTTGCAAGCGCAGTTTTTGCAAAGTCGAGCCACTTACGTTTTGGGTGTGCAGTTTCCTTTACATCAATTTCAATAATGTCGCGATTGTGAAGCACTCTGTCAAGTGGAACGAGTTTACCGTTTACTTTGGCACCTGCAGTACGGTCGCCAATTTTTGAGTGAACAGCATATGCAAAATCAATCGGGGTTGAACCTTCTGGTAAGTCAATCACGTCGCCCTTTGGGGTAAACACAAACACTCGATTTTGGAAAAAGTCGGCTTGTAAATTTTTCAAAAATTCTTTGTGGTGTGCAACATCTTTTTGCCACTCAAGAAGCTCTTTTGTCCAACCGGTTTTTTGTTGTATTTCTTGCTCGCTTTTGTTTTTGCCTAGCTCCTTGTATGCCAAGTGAGAGGCGATACCGAATTCCGCTTCCTCATGCATTTTTCTTGTGCGAATTTGTATTTCAAGCGTGGCACCATCACCGGTGAAGATGGTGGTGTGGAGTGATTGGTAGCCGTTTGCTTTCGGAATGGCAATGTAGTCCTTGAAACGGCCTGGGATTGGACGGTAGAGGCCGTGGATGACGCCAAGTGCCTGGTAGCAGTCGGAGACATTGTCTACGATGATGCGAAGCGCAATCACGTCATAAATTTTGTCGCTATCCATGTTGTAGCGCTTTAGTTTTTGCCACAACGAATAAAGATGTTTAATGCGTGAGTCGATACGTTCAATTTGCACATCAAATACGGAAAGGTCATCTTGTAGTTTGGTGACCACTTTGTCCAACTGTTCGTCGGAAATTGGTTGCATTGAATTGAACAATTCAACTGTCTTTTTGTATTCGTCTGGATAGACATATGGAAAAGCCCCGTCTTCAAGTTCAGCTTTTAGTCGTCCCATACCGAGTCGGTCAGCAAGTCTTGCGTGGAGTTCTATTGTTTCAAGGGCGATACGTTTTTGTTTGTCTTTGTCGACATACTGCAGTGTTTGAATGTTGTGCAAGCGGTCACAGAGTTTGATAACAACTACACGAATATCATCCGCAGCTGCAACGAAAAACTTACGAAGCGATTCAACGTGTCGCTCAAGTCCGGAGTAGCGAAGCTTTCCAAGTTTGGTAACACCTTGAACAAGTTTGGTGATGTGTTCGCCAAACTGCTCGGTCATCTCTGTTTCAGTAACTTGTGTATCTTCAAGTACATCGTGCAAGATGCCGGCTGCGATTGTGTCCGCGTCCATCTTAAGTTTTGCCAAATTTACGCCGGTTGCAAAGACGTGGTTGAAGTATGGTTCGCCAGATTTGCGGAGTTGTCCCTCATGTGCCTTTTTGGCAAATTCACAGGCATGGTTAATGAGCGCCTTATCTGCAAGGCTAAGTCGTGGAAGAAAAGCAAAAATCCTTTCAGGGGATGTGTCCATAATTCCATAATACACAAGCAAACCAAAGTGAGCAACTTACTTTTTCTTTGAAGTTTTTTTAGCCACCTCAATCTTGTGGGGGTTGTGGTTTGGACAGAGTTTGTTTGAACACCTCTCTGGAATTGTCTTTGTTCCTTCCATCATCATTTCTCCACAGAGTTTGCAGAATGCGCCAGTTGGCTTTGCTTTGATAGCATGCTTGCATGTTGGATAGTTTGAGCATGAGTAAAAAATGCCGAATCGTCCACGACGTTCTTCCATTTCGCCGGTATCACATTTGTTGCATTTTACGCCAGTCATTTTCTTCTTGCGCTCCTCTGCGTCTTCCTCAATGTATTTACACTTTGGATAGTTTGAACAAGCAATAAATTTGCCATAGCGTCCTTCGCGTTCCATGAGTTCGCCATCAGTACACTTTGGACAGTGTCTACCAATTGATTTTGGACCTTCAAGTTCTGTACCATCCATTTTGCGCGCACCTTTACATTCTGGGTAGCGTGAACATGAATAGAATTTTCCATTGCGAGCAAGTTTAATCACCATGTGTGACTTGCAAAGCGGACATTTGAGTTTATCTGGTGCGTCGCCTAAGTTGGTTGCTTTTTCAAGTTTGTCCTTACTTTTTACATCTTTCAAAAATGGCCCGTAAAATGTTTTAAGTGTTTTAAGGTAGGTTGTTTTACCGGACGCGATATGGTCAAGCTTGTCTTCCATTTCTGCGGTAAAGGTATCTGAAATATATTCGCCAAGATTTTGTTCGAGGAATGTTGTTACTACTTCGCCAGTGTCAGTGACATGGAGCGCTTTGTTTATTTTGTCGACATAGCCACGCGCTTCGATGGTAGAAATAATTGACGCGTAGGTTGATGGTCGTCCAATGCCACGTTTTTCAAGTTCTTTAATGAGACCTGCTTCAGTGTAGCGAGATGGTGGTTGGGTTTGCTTTTCAAGTGCTTGAAGTGTCTTTAATGTAATTGGGTCACCAACGACAAGTGGAGGAAGTTGTACGTCTTCACCTTTTGCATCAGGGTCTGCTAAGAGCCAGCCAGGGGAAACAACAACAGAACCTGTTACTGAAAAATCAGGAATAGTTTCTTTTGTGCCAGTAACATTTGCACTTACTTTTGTGCGCTTTAGTTTTGCATCTTTCATTTGGCTTGCAACCGCTCTTTCCCAAATGAGTGAATAGAGACGCTTTTCGTCAGGTGTTGTACCAGCAAATTGTGTTTTTGCATGTGTCGGACGAATTGCTTCGTGGGCTTCCTGGGCATTTTTCGATTTTGTTTTGTAGGTTCTCGCTTGTACGTTTTCTTTACCGTAGTGTTTTTCAACCATGGATGCAATTTCAGAAAGCGCGGTATTTGAAATCGTGGTTGAGTCAGTACGCATGTAGGTGATGAGACCTTTTTCGTACAACTTCTGTGCAATCGACATCGTGCGTGAAGGAGAGAATCCTAAACGCGATGAAGCGGTTTGTTGAAGGGTCGATGTTGTAAATGGTGCGCGCGGAGAGCGGGTGACATCAGAACTTGTAAGTGCTTTTATTTTCCAATCATTATGGCGTCCAACGTTGAGAATTCTGTCAGCCTCTTTTTTTTCTTTTGGCTGAACATCGCATTCAAGTGCAAGGGTGTAACTCTTGCTTTCTTTTGCGCGACCACTCGTTTTCCATTCACCGGCAATGACGTAATATGTTTCCGGAATAAACGCACGAATTTCTCGTTCACGTTCCATGACGATGCGAAGCGCCGGGGATTGCACGCGACCAGCAGAGAGTCCGTAGCGAACTTTTTTCCAAATGATGCCAGAGAGGTCGTATCCTACCAAACGATCAAGCACACGACGCGCTTCTTGTGCTTCTTTTAAATTGATATCGATTTCGCGAGGATGTTTAAGTGCTTCCTTGATTGCTTCTTCTGTAATTTCATGGAAAGCAACACGCTTTGCCTTCGGTAGATGACATGCTTCTTTGATGTGCCATGCAATTGCTTCGCCTTCTCGGTCGGGGTCGGTTGCGAGGAGTACTTGGGATGCTTTTTTAGCAAGCATTTTAATGTCCGCAACAATCTTTTCTTTACCTGGAGAGATTTCGTAATGCGGAATAAAACCGCCCTCGATATCGATAGCTTTTTTGTTACTTTTTGGAAGGTCGCGAATGTGCCCAACGGAAGCGCGTACCTCGTATTCCTTACCTAGATATTTTCCAATCGTTTTTGCTTTGGAGGGGGATTCAACAATAAGAAGTTTCATACAAATATCATATGCATACTACACTACCTTTCTCACTTCACCAAATGTTTCCTGTATATAGCCGTTCATTTCAAGAGAAGAAAGCGCGGTAAGAAATATGTGCGTTGGTAATTCTGATAGAGATAAAAGTTCGTCTTTTGACATAGGTTCTTTAAGGAGATTCATAATCAATAATTCTTCCGGAGAGAGTTGAGACATATCTTTTTCTTCACTGTGTTCGTATGAGAGATGAAGCACATCAAAAAGATCTTCTCTAGAGGTGATGATGTGTGCACCAACCCGTGCGAGTTCGTTGGTGCCTTTAGAGTTTTCAGAAAAAATATTTCCCGGAACAACCCCAATATCGCGTCCGAGTTCAAGTGCTTGGCGCGCGGTAATAAGTGTTCCCGATTTTTCTTGTGCTTCGATAACAAGCACCACATCAGAGAGTGCGGCCATGATTCTATTTCGTGAGGGGAATGTCCACTTAGTTGCCTTGCTTAAGGTGTCGAGTTCAGAGATGAGCGCCCCGCCGGACTGGACGATTGTTTCTGCAAGTGAAACATTTGTTCTTGGATAGAGCACTCGTTTATCAAGTCCGCTTCCTGGGATTGCAATTGTTGGAAGGTTGTTTTTAAGAGCGTGCTTGTGTGCAAGAGTATCGATACCAAGGGCGAGCCCAGAAACAATGACGACAGGTTTACCTTTAAGTGATTCAACGAGGTTGCGCACAACATCTTCCGCGTATGTTGTATGATTTCTGCTTCCGACAATAGTGAGGATGCGAGGGGTTGCTCTTCCATACTCGTCTAGGCTTACATCTGGTAATTTTCCAATAATAAAAAGTTCTTGCGGTTGTTTGTGTAATTCTTGCAATCGAATCAAGAGGGGGTGTGATGCAAATTCATTTCGCTTTATGGTGCGCATATGAAAAGTATAGCGTGTGAAATCATTCCTTAAAATGAAAAACGGGACTTACCTGTTTCCGCGGTCACGTGGTGGCCCCCGCTTTGAAACAGGAGACACAATGTGATTCGCGGAGTGGTAAGCCCCGTTGTGCGCAAGAATTGCGCGAGTTACTACTGGCCGTACTTTTCGTTCAGATACCCGAAGAGCTTCTTGAGAATCAGGAAGCCAAGGTAGAGAATCAACAACTTGATGCCGAGCCCAATGAACTTTTGCAGGAAGATGGACATGGAAGAGTCCACCCCAGCGATGCCGTTGGACAGGTACGACACACCCATACCCACTTGCGCAACGGTGTTATTGAGTGCGCGCATGAATTCCCCGATAAGCTCAGCGATGACGCTGAAGCCGAGCACGAGGATGATGAGTACGACAACTACGGTCCACATTCCGGATGCCGCTTTGACAGCGGGGGGCCGGTCATCCTTCTTCTTTTCGCCGTCTTTCTTTTCGTCAGCAGCCATGATGTTACTCCTTTCTATTTGCTGGTGAAGGTAACGATGATGCCATCTTGGTGAAGTGGTGCAAGGCCGATACTCGTGAGTCGCTTATCTGACAAAACAGACGCACACCCATCGGTTGAGAACTTCTCTTCTGAAGGATTTTCGGTTTGGCAGAGAAGCTCTCTTCCATTAAGAAGGCGATATTGCCCTTCGATGGAAGAAACACGTGCACCTTTGCCGAAATCAAAATACATTCCAGGGTCGTTTTGCGTCTGTTCGTATTTGATGCGCGAGCAGTTGTTGCGACCACCAAAGTTGTTGTTTGCACGGTCTTGCGCTGTAACTACACAACCACTTGTTAGACTGGTCGAGGTAGTAGACGGATTACTGGAAAAAATTGAGCGACTGGCGCTTTTTCCCCGTATTTCCTCCATTTCCTTTAAGAGTATGATGTTTTGTTTCTGGGCTGCAAGCGACTCTGGAGAATTATTGAATCTGTTGATCCAGTAATAGGCCGTGTATCCCACAATCAGGAACAGGAGACCAACAAAACCCATAACGAAACGTTTATCTTTGAACAAGTCTTTCAAAACAACAAGCCACAAAGGCTCGTTTCTCGAAGCGTCCTCTTCATCACCTCCACCATCAGAAGGTGGGTCTTTCGGAGGAATGGTCGGCGGGGGACCACCTGTACCCAATTCTGGCAGAGGTGCCGTCGGGTCAAAGTCGGGGGTAAGCGCTTGAGTTCGCGCAACCTCCAACCCAGACGCTTCAGGCGTTGTTGCGTGTGCCGTGGTTTCTCTCAATTGTGCCCAGAATGTTGCTTCTCGGGGGTGTTGTACTTCCGGAGAGAGGTGTTTTTTGCTCTCCAAATCATCCCAGTCCGCTTCCGTTGCCGGGTTTTCTGGCGTTCCTTTCGGGGGTGTTTTGTCATCTTTTGTCGACATCGTTGCTTTCCTTTAGTAGTAGTTTAAGACAATGAGCAGTACCTACTTTTTACCCTATCATACTTATTCAAAAAGTCAAGTTTTATAAGACTCTTCAGAGATTGTATAGAAATAAGAAAACCGCATCACATTATGAACGCACAATTGCTTGTGTGAATAGATGTTATGCGGTTTTTACAATCTAAACGAAAACCACTGTTTTTGTTTAGAAGCAAACAAGTCCTCCCGGGGTTCGGTCAAGTGCTGTTGCCACCAAGACAAAATCCTTTGTTTCAATGGTTGGCCAAATAGCGCGGACCTTTTCCCACGAACCCTTTCTTCCAACGGTGTGCTCACCGTTTGGGAAAAAGAGGACAATTTTTTCTACTTGAGAAAGATATTTTACTTTCGTTGTGTATGATACGTTGTTTTCCATATTGACGACGTAGCGCGGAGGAATTATTGTTGTGATTCCAATTTTTTCTCGTGCAGGTACAAGGACACAGGTGCCTGTATGTGTAGGAATTGTTACTTGAGTAATGCTTCCGTCAGATGTTCTACGAAAACGAAAATAATTCACACCCCCTGTTTCAAAGAAAAATTGTTTGTCCTTGTCGTATGTCGGTGCGAACTTTTTCTCTTCGGGCATGCGTGGTGCAACACCGTATGTTAGATTGGCCACAACACCAACTACACCACTTCGCGCCTGAAAAGTTTGTTGTGGTCCTGAAAACGAACAGTTGCCAAGCGTGGAGAGTCCAAGAAGAAGACTTACAAAAGCGATGCGCCCAGAATTTTTTTGCAAAAAACCCTCTTCCTTGTTTCCTGATTCCCACGATGTAATCCATCTGAAAAATCGATTAACACCACGACCAGCTCCAGCCCCCGTCTCTTTCTTGAATTCATTTAAGAATCCCATAGGAAGCCCCCTTTATTATGGTTAATGTTCAACTAAGTACACATACTACAGAAATCAAGGAATATTGCAAAAACATTGAACATTTAAAAGTTTGGTGTAGTATGAGAGTCAATCGTTCCTTACACATATAAGGAGGTCCCTTATGGGGGGTGCCACAAAGGTTTCTGCTTCGAAGAATCTTCCTACGTTGTCTATTACGCAAGGACATATCGTTACACTCCTGTACCTTGCAGTAATTTGGTTTGTTGTATTTTTCACGATTGCGAAAGACGGATATTTTTCTATCTTTTTCTTTCACATCTCGTATGTATCATTAGCTATCGTTGTTGCAACCGTTGTCTTTGGGGTCATGAGTCGAAAGTGCTATGTGATGATTCCACCAAACCACCAAGGGATACAAACATTTCTTGGTACACAAAATGGCATGGTATGGGGTGAAGGAAATTTCCATTTCATTCCGTGGCCGATTTGGGGTATATGGCGGAAGATTTCTATTGAACATGTTTCGTTCACAGTTGCCACACAAAACAGAACAAAAGATGGTCATCAAATGATGGTGTTTGCAACAGGGACTGCCATACCTATCAATACTTACCACCTAGCGAAAATCCCGGAAAAGAATTTTAGGGAACAATTAAACGAACAATTGGTTGGTTTGGCGATGATGTCCATCGGTAAGTACATCAACACCGAGGGACGAAGTTATTTGTTTAGCTATCAACAGAAAGATATTGCTGAGTGGTTTCAAAAATCACTAGAAGAAAAACAATTGTATGGAATGGAGGTTGTTCTTCGTACAACGAAAGTCGTTGAGGTGAATACAACGACGATGAAGCAGTTTGACTTACTTGCTCGCCAGGCGGATATGGGTACTGCTATTGCCGGGATGAAGAAACTTTTTCCTTTACTTTCCGAGCAGGAGCTCTACGCCGCGTATGCCTCTCAAGTTGATTTGAAACCAAACGTGATGTCGCACATCATTCACGGTAAAGGGGCAAACATTCTTCTTGACGGACGAGGAGGGGATTCGTAGTCAACTTTTCACAGTGCAAAAGCGGATGTCGCAAGACACCCGCTTTTTTCTTTGGTGCCCAGGAAAGGACTTGAACCTTCATGCCTTACGGCGCTTGCTCCTAAGGCAAGTGCGTCTACCAATTTCGCCACCTGGGCTTATTAATTTGTGTTAACGGATTATACAACAAATTATGATATAGTGCGAACATCATGCTTCAGCTTTCTGTCATACATGAAGACGAAAATATTCTAGTTGTTGATAAGCAATCAGGTGTTGTTATGCACCCCTTTGATTTCTCTGATGAAGTAACATTGCTTGCTGTTATCTCACAATATGCGCCAGAAATTCTTTCAATCGACAACCCAAAAAAACTTCAAGATGGAAGAACTATCAATCTCGGTGGTATGGTACACAAATTAGACCGCGAGACTTCTGGTATTGTTGTTTTTGCAAAAAATAAAAAAACATTTGATGAACTATCTGAACAATTTAAAAATCATAAAATAGAAAAAACATACTACGCAAAAGTAGAAGGCATTGTGCAAGAAAAAATATTTACCATTGACGCTCCGCTTGCTCGCGAAAAAAAATCATACAAACAGTCCGTGAGCCCAGCTGAATTTCGAGGAGAACTTCGTGAAGCGGTTACACATGGTGAAGTTGTGTGCATAAAAGAGAACGAAACAGTTGTTCGCCTGCAACCAAAAACTGGTCGTACTCATCAATTACGTGCACATATGTCACATATTGGTCATCCAATCGTAGGCGACACAATATATGGTGGGAAAAAAGCGGAACGTCTTATGCTTCACGCGCAAAGTCTATCTTTCGTATTACCCAATCAAAAAGAAACGTTTGAAACCAAACTTCCAGAAGAATTTATGTGCCCCCAGTAGGAGTCGCCTCTCCCGTTGGTCGAGACTTGTATTTTCAAGAGCTTGATTACAAGCTAAGAAAATATGTCGCCTTAGGTTCGACTCCGTCAGCTAACATGTAAAAAGAAAAACATCCCATAAAGGAATGTTTTTCTTTTCATGTGCCCCCAGTAGGAGTCGAACCTACGACCGTTTGCTTAAGAGGCAACTGCTCTACCAGCTGAGCTATAGGGGCGTTAAATAAACGAATAGTACTATACCATGAGTTAGGATATTTTTCTAGAGTAAGCTGGAAAAATGTGTTAGAATAAAAAAACTTTTCATAAGAAAAGGAAAAGGTGCAGTGGCGAAGTGGCCTAACGCTGCGGTTTGCAAAACCGCCATTCGCGGGTTCGACTCCCGCCTGCACCTCTCGTAACAATCGTTACGATTCAATCGCCGCCCGGGTGATGGAATGGTAGACATAAAGGACTTAAAATCCTTGGCATTAAAAAGCGTGTGGGTTCGAGTCCCACCCTGGGCACTTAAATAATAAAATGTGGCTTAGTGCCACATTTTGTTATTTACAGTGAATTAGTGGGACTCGAACCGAAGGCGACATAATTTCTTAAACTGTATTCAGTTTTTTGAAATTACAAGTTTCGAGTGAAACGAGAGGAGAGTCCCACCCCGAGCACAAAAAAGAAAAACAACCTTCGCTAACTAGACGAAGGTTGTTTAGTTTTTTTCGGACTCGTACGGAGGCCGTGTCTCAAAGATGGTTGGGTCCCAGAAACTTACGACAACGCGCACGTGCTCAGGTAGGTCTTCCTTACGAACATCATCGCCATTGTAGAGGCAAAAGTCAGAACGGGCACGTTTCTCATCTGCTGAGAACTGTGCATCCAGTAGACCCTGGATTTCATACCGCGAAAGTGGATCATTTCCATTGCGGGAATTATTGATGAGTCGTTCAATCGTCGTTTCCCGTTTGCACCAGACGCAAACTACATGCTTGAATCTGCCATCGTTCCAACCAGCTTCGTGGAGGAGTGCGCTTTCGACGTAAACGAAGCCATTGTAGTCGCTGGTACGGCGTACAATCTCCGACCAAACGAGTTCATCGGTGAATTTCCAGAAACGCTTTCGTGCATCTTCGTTATGAATGATGATATGGCGAATCATCTTGAAGTTGTATCCGACAGTACCGGTGACATTATCGTGTATGAAGATATCTGCGCCTAGTATTTCTGTCAGCTGATCGTCATACATACCACCACTCTGATATAGAAGTTCCTTGGCGATGTCGTCTGTGCGGAAGACTTTCCTACTCCACGATTCGAGAATTCCAAGAAACAAGCTTTTGCCACCACCGATATTGCCGGTGACGCCAATGTAGATTGGGCCCATGAGATTTACTCCTTATGAAAAGACCAGGTTTGATTTCATCCTATAGTAAATTTTCATTTCGTCAATTTGTGGTATTATATAATCGTTTTTATGCACGCCACCGTAGCTCGACGACCGTTGAGGGAGGAGATGTCGTTACCAGCAAATAACGACGCAGCTGGTAGAATTATGTGGTGGAAATTGTGTAGGTAGAATATATATAGTAGATACGCCACCTTAGCTCAGTTGGTAGAGCATTTCACTCGTAACGAAAAGGTCTGCAGTTCGATTCTGCAAGGTGGCTCCAGAATTTGCAGAAGCGAACGGGAAAGGGGTCGGGAAAACGGGTTTAGTTTTCCCGTGGTGGAAGAATCGAAACCGCAAGGTGTCGAAACCGTAACGCGTGACAACAAAGTGAAGGTTGTGAGATTTCTGCAAGGTGGCTCCGAAATTATTCTGCTCGCTTAATTCTT
>CAZFBW010000001.1:115345-134569 GCA_964517625.1 uncultured Candidatus Saccharibacteria bacterium
CTCTAAGTTCAGACGTGGAATAGTTGTGTGTGCGCGGAGTAAAAACAATTTCTATAGGCAAGTTGTCCCCAGTAAAGTGTTTTCCTTTCCAGTCTTCTCCCAGAAGGCGGACATCGATATTGAAAGCGTTTTCCTTAAGCAGAGCATAGAGGTCCGCTTCGGTTTCATAAATAACAATCTCATCAATATACTTTATCGCTTCAAGCTGTATTTTTCTTTCTTCAAGACTTTGAATCGGTTTATTTTTTTGAGGTCTATCAATGCTTGGGTCAGTTTGTAAGCCGACGATAAGGTAATCGCAATGATTTTTACATTCTTTGAAGGCTAAGACATGGCCAGCATGACACAGGTCAAACGCTCCACAGGTAAATCCGACTCGTAAACCGTTTCTCATAAGATCATTGTAGCATGCGACGCTATACGAACTGTTTGCGTTATGATTTTTTTAAGTGTAGAGTTTGGGGTGAAGTTTTAAAGACGATGTTCATTGTTTTTCAACCAAATATTGGAGAAAAAGTATGTCACTCATGCCCAGCCGTGAAGAAAGACAAAAAAATCAAGTCGATCAATGGCGTCGCCAAGGTTTATATCCTGAAGGATGTAAAAATTGGGAAGCCTTCATCGATTTCTGTAACAAAAACACAGATAAACCTTTTGTCATGACACTTGAGTCGATTGGCGGTCGTCCGGAGGCGGTCACCAAGGAATACATTTTTGGAATCATGAATGTTAAGGGGTCGCGCTTCGGATTTGACTCCTTCTCTCTTAGTTTCCAAGCTAAACAGTACAGGGGGTATTATTTTTTCCAAGACGGCCTTTCGGAGAATGTGTTGGACTTACAGAGATCACTCTTTGGACGAAAGATTTCGGAAGTTTCTTTCGAGCCAAAGAAAATAAATACCACGCTTTGTGTGTACGGGATGATGATGGCTTTGGTAAGAGAATTGGAAGGACGGTGGGACAAGCTTTCCCCGGAATCAATGTATCACTACGCCAAAATGTACCAAGACATGAATTTGCACCTCTTCTCCCATTTACCACAAGATGGGTTTGGTGATTCCCACCGCACGCTTGGACAGCTTAGAAAAGAATTAGAAACAGTTCTTGAAAAAAGAATTTCTGAGACTAAAGCCGCTCTTGTGGTTGCAAAGGAGGCGAACGAGAAGTATACAGCTGCCGCAAAACTCCTTGAGTGATGTTGGTGGCGCGGTATACATGAGGAGGTGTTTCGACACCTCCTTTTTATTTTGTATAATTTGCCCGTGTTTTTATTTGCTATAATGTGCACACAATGACCGAACTCGGCACATCAATTAATGAAGAAATTGCACAACTTGAATCAGAAATGATGGCGGTTGATTTTTGGAATGACAAAATCCGTGCGCAGAACATCATCAAAAGAATTCAAGAGTTGAAGGATAAGAAAGAAGGTGTGAATGCACTCGATAAGGGTGGGTGTGTCTTGAGTATTTTAGCGGGTGCCGGAGGGGATGATTCTGAAGATTGGGCAAAGATGCTTTTTGAAATGTATGACGCATACTGTAAACGAAAAGGGTACATGTACAGCGTGCTTCATGAAAATAAAAATGATCACGGCGGGTACAGGAACATCACACTTGAGTTGCAAGGAAAAAATGTTTATGGAAATTTGAAACACGAAGGAGGGGTACACCGCCTCGTTCGCATCTCACCATTTAATGCGCAAGCAAAGCGACACACCTCGTTTGCTCTTGTCGAAGTGTTGCCAATTTTGTCACCTGTTGAAAAGAAATCAATTCCATCGGAGGATTTACGAATCGAAACATCACGCGCAGGCGGTCCAGGCGGACAGAATGTAAACAAACGGGAAACTGCAGTACGTATTGTACATATTCCAACAAATCTTTCTGCACACGTTGCAACAGAGCGAAGTCAGGAACAAAACCGGCAAAAAGCACTCGATATTTTATCTGCAAAACTTTTTAAGAAAGAAGAAGAGGAACGAAAGGCGGAAGCAGAAGGGATGAAAATTTCTAAAACAACTGAAATTGAGTGGGGGAATCAAATTCGTTCGTATGTGCTTCATCCGTACAAAATGGTAAAAGATCACAGGACGGATGTTGAAACAAGTAATGTAGAAGCGGTGCTTGAGCGTGGGGAACTAGATGAATTCATAGAAAAAGAAAAGACTCTATAAGTTGTTTTTCTTACAAGAACGGAGTATTATGGCGGTGGATTGTTACTGTGCGAAATGAAACAAGGAGAGGAAGATGACCACATCTAGGAAAAAGTCTCCGCTATTTGATTCGGAATTTTATCGTGGCGTTTCAAGAGAAATTTCCGAGGACACTGGTGTTGTTCTTCGTTTTATTTTTGGCGAATTCGGACACTTGTACGGTGGTGAAATTCTTCTGAAAGAAGCTTTCTGGGTTAATCAGTATGTGGACGACATTGCGCATCCACACACCGCCATTCACGAGATTCGCGCTCGTCGTAAATCTGATGAGGTCGTCATGTTCGCACTCGTGGTTCTCGAAAGGTGTCCACATGAACATGAGAATCCGTGGAAAATCTGTATGCATACCGATTTTCGTGAAGACATCACATATCGCACGTTGCGACACGTGTATGATTCCGCACCCGTTCGCTTGTTTAATAAGAGAGACTTCAAACCAAAATGTTCTTGCTGAACATTTCTCGTATTTCGCGCCCCGCGCCAACGATTGCAGTTGCGCGGGGCTTTTTGTTTATAATTCACAACCCATTTTTTCGTCATGGTATACTGCATGCATGCTTTACTTTGATAGAGTTTCTAAAGAATACGGGAAGGGAAGTCGCGTACTCGACAATATCTCTCTTACGATTCATCCGGGCGAACTGGTCTCTATTGTTGGCCACTCTGGTGCTGGGAAAACGACCCTTATTCGACTCCTTCTTGCTGAAGAAAAACCAACTGAAGGAACTGTTTCTTTTCACTCCGACAACATTCATAAGCTAAAAGGAAAAGACATGGTGAACTATCGCCGAAAGGTTGGCGTTGTTTTTCAAGATTTCCGACTTATTCCAAACAAGACGGCATATGAAAATGTGGCGTTTGCAATGGAAGCTGCTGGTAAACCTGATCATGACATTCACGAAGACGTTCCGCACGTGCTTGATTTGGTTGATTTGAAAGACAAGATGCACCATTTTCCACATGAACTTTCAGGTGGTGAACAACAACGCGTCGCGATTGCGCGCGCAATTGTTAATCGACCAGAAATTATTATTGCTGATGAACCGACAGGAAACCTAGACCCACTTAACACATACGACATCGTGCAGATTTTGAAAAAAATAAACGATTTGGGTACGACAGTGATTTTAACAACGCACAATAAAGGCATTGTTGATAATTTGGGACGTCGCGTTATCAGTATGGAAGATGGGAGAATTATTCGTGACCAAAAAACTGGTAAATTTGCAATGTAATTTCTATGACTAAAAAAACTACACTCATACGAAGAATTATTTCCGCTGGATTTACCGGTTTTTATCGTAACCGCACTGTCTCGCTTTCTTCTATTTTTATTCTTACCGTCACGCTTTCTATCATTGCATCATTTTATTTTTTCCAAGCAATCTTTACCTACACGCTTGACCAGGTGAGAGAAAAGGTAGATGTGCGCGTGTACTTTACAACGGACGCAACCGACGAGCAGATTTCTACTGTGAAAGCGCGCCTCCTTGCACTTCCTCAAGTAAAAGCAGTTGAATACATGTCTCGTGAGCAAGCTCTTGCTGAATTCAAACAAAAACATGCAGGTGACCAACTAACGCTTCAGGCACTCGATGAACTTGGTACCAATCCATTCGGTGGATCGTTGTCGGTGTTGGCGAAAGACACATCACAGTATGAAGTGATTGCAGACTCTCTTAAACAAGGGACAGGGCTTTTGGGGGATACGGCTGAATCAATCGATAAAATTAACTATTACCAATTAAAAGACAGCATTGATAAATTAAATAATATTATCGGTTGGACAAATACGGTGGGCTTCTGGCTCTCTATTATTTTCGTGACCATGAGTTGTATGATTGTGTACAACACAATTCGTCTCGCTATTTTCGTGTATCGCGATGAAATTGCGGTGATGAAATTAGTTGGTGCATCAAACATGTTTATCCGTGGTCCGTTTATTGTTGAAGCGATGCTCTACGGATTTGTAGCAACCGCGCTTACCATGGCAATGTTTTGGCCAGCAACGGTGTGGGTCACGAAAAAGACAGTGTTCTTTTTTGAAGGAATGAATTTGCATGCATACTATATTGCAAACTTTTTTGAACTTGCCGGATTTCTTCTTGTAGCCGGTTCTGGGCTGGCGATTGTGTCTTCACTTCTCGCGGTTCGCAAATATCTTAAGGTTTAAAAGTGCTTCATCTACTTTGTCGCGACATCGTTTTTATCAGTCGCCGTACATGTAAGTACGTCTCCTTCTTAAAACTCGTCGCTTCGCGTATCTAAAGCACTTTTAAACCTTAAGAAAGGTGATTTTTTACGCCTGGTATACTCTAATCTACAATGACCCAAAAAGACGCGCTCTCTATTTTAAAATTAGGTCACACAACATTTCTTACTGGTGCCGCAGGGGCCGGTAAAAGTCATGTACTTCGCGAATATATTCAATATTTAAAAGAACACGGTATCACGCACGCGGTGACCGCGTCCACCGGTATTGCAGCAACGCATATTCACGGCATGACAATTCATTCGTGGAGCGGTATTGGCATTAAGGAAAAAATGACAGATGCCGATATTGATGCGCTTGAAGAAAAACAAAATCTCTATAAGCGCTATGCAAATACACACGTGCTTATCATTGATGAAATCTCAATGCTTCATGCAAATTTTTTGGATATGTTAAACCGCATAGCGCAATCGATGCGAAGAAATAAAAAACCATTCGGGGGTATGCAGGTAGTTTTTTGTGGGGACTTTTTTCAGTTGCCTCCTATTTCGAAAGGGGCGATGCTTCCGGAAAATATTTTTGCCTACACATCTTCAGCGTGGAAAGAAAGTAAGCCAGTTGTTTGTTATCTCACAGAACAACATCGCCAAGACGATGATGTGCTTACGGGAATTTTAAATCAAATCCGTCGTGGTGATATTGATGAAGGGGTGTGGGATGAGCTTGCACTAACACAAAAGAAACGCCACAAAGGACACCATACAAAACTCTACACACACAATGCGGATGTGGACGGCATCAACAACACAGAATTTGAAGCAATTAAGGGCGAAGAGCGCGTGTACTACATGGAGAGCAAGGGAAAGGCAACGCTTGTTGAATCACTAAAAAAGAATTGTTTAGCGAGCGAAGAATTACGTTTGAAAGTTGGTGCAAAAGTGATGTGCATTAAAAATGATCCGGAGCGAAAGTTTATGAACGGTTCACTCGGAGTGGTTGCCTCGTTTGAAGATGATGATACACCGGTAGTTAATTTGCACAACGGTAAGCGAGTCCGTATACAAGCAGATTCGTGGCGCGTTGAGGAAGACGGGAAAGTGAAGGCCGAAATCTCACAGCTTCCACTTAAGCTTGCATGGGCAATCACCGTGCACAAATCACAAGGGATGACGCTTGATGCCGCCGAGATTGATTTATCCAAAGCCTTTGCCTACGGTATGGGATACGTTGCACTTTCACGTTTAAAATCAATCGAAGGGCTTCACTTACTTGGGATGAATGCACAAGCACTTGCTGTTGACGAAACCATACGTGAACAGGATGAGAAATTTATGCACGCGTCTAATAAGGCAGAGGAGGCAATTGAAAAATACAAAGAAGAGGAGTTAAAGAAATTACACGTTGATTTTATTACGGCGTGTGGTGGGCATATTGATGCATATACAGATGACGAAGAAGAAAAATCTGACACACTTACGCAAACGTTAGTGTTGTTGAAAGAAAAAAAGACAGTAAAGGAAATTGCGTCGACTCGTAAGTTGACCGAAGACACAATTGTTGGTCATATTGAGAAATTACAAGAAAGGGGGGAGAAGTTTGATTTGAAGCATGTGCTTCCGGCAAAGAAAATTGTAAAAGAAATAACGGATGCATTCACAAAAGCAAAAACAACAAAACTCATGCCCGTGCACGGCTTACTTAAAGGAAAGTATAACTTTCACACGATTCGCCTGGTGCGTGCGGGGATGAAAAAATAGGAGGCTATAGATTCAAGTCTTCGGGTGCGGTAACTTGCTTCCAATATGTTGCGCGTATGGCTTTAAATGTCACACCATTTTGTGCGAGCAGAGAAATCGTTGGAGGAATCTGTGTTTCCCCATCAGCACCAACACGTGGCTCTACGCTAAAATATTCTTTTGGAGAAATGACGTACGCTGCAGTATTAATAATTCCGGTACACAGTTCTTCTTTTGGAACTTTTTCATAAAACTCTGCGAGGTTTCCGTTCTCGACGCGCACTTGCCACGAAGCACCGAATTTCTTTTCGCCTTCATGTGACAAGAGAATTGCATTTTCATACTTACACAATTCTTCTAAATCTTCTTTTGCGTAAATGTCGTCGCCCATGAGCACGAGAAACGGAGTGTCTTGGTCAAGGTGTTCTTGTGCAAGCATAAGTGCGGCACCCGTCCCGTATGCTTTTTCAATGTCTTGAACAACATACGCGATTTCTTTTCCTTCATACATGTTTCCAATGTGCTGGCGAATCCTGTCGCCCAAGTAACCAACAATGAGTATTACTTTTGTGATATTTTTTGGAAGTGCGCGTAATTTGATTTCAAGAAGTGTTTCGCCATTTGAAAGGGGCAGAAGGGGTTTTGGGCAATTTTCAGTGAGTGCGCCCATTCTTGTGCCACGCCCAGCGCACAAGATGACAGCAGTTTTCGGTTGGTTCATACAGAAAATTGTATCACACGGAATGTATCTTGAAGGTCCACGTCACAACAATACAACCCGCATAGTGCGGGTTGTATTGTTTGATACTGTTTTCTTTTATTGTCTGAAGGTTGCCGAAATGGTGTGATTTGTCTGCACATTAGTGAATGTGTAGGTTGTCGAGGCAACACCGGAAATGCCAGCAGAGACTCCGTCAACGAGGATGTCATCAATGACGTACGTTGATGTCGCCATGATGAAGTAACTCTTGTTGCTTCCTTGCGTTACTGTGCTTGTCCCAAGTGGAGAAATGAAACCATTTGGTCCAGCAGAAGAAATGATTGAATAGGTAACAGGGTTGGTGTAAGTAACTGCAACAGCAATCTTGCTTAAACGGGCACCCTTTGTACCAGATGAATATACTGCGCCAAGTTCAAGAGCAGTTGATGATGTTTTTGTGACTGAGAGTCCAGAGAAGGTCGTTGTTGCTAGATTTGCAGGCGTTGTTCCTGTTAAAGCATACGCTCCAGCATCAGCACTGTTTGCACCGTTTAATCGATAAAACACATTCATCACTGAAGAACCACCACCTGATGAATTTCTTGAGGCACACGGACGAATTGCAATGTCGGTAATTGTTGCATTGTCAGGAACTCCTGCGAGACTTACTGTGTAAGAGTCGCGAGCGCCAACAGTTGCAGTTGAAACATAGTCAGTTGTTCCATTACAAGAGGCTTCGTCGACCATGGTGTAATGTGTTGTGCCAGACTTAGGTGTCCATGCAGTGTATGTTCCGTCTGCGGAAGGGTTTAGAGAAATAAGTGCTGCGGATGCAATCAAAAGCGTTGTTGAGATAAGCGCTCCGGTTACAAGTGTGGCAATGGTTTTTTTGTTCATAAAAATGTTAAAAGTAAAACAATAATAAGTGCAGAACATTCTGCTTACGGAGAAGTATACCGCGCCTATGGGGGGGTAAATAGGGACAAGCGCAAACGCCTGTAACGTAAGTCTTTTGGTTGGTTTTATTATTGTGTGAATGATTCTTGCTATCTTGACTTTATATATAATTTATGGTATAATGAAAAATACATCAGTACTTCCAAAAAGGTACAGTTTGTGCAACAAACGTATGTCAAATGAAAAAAAATCTATAATCTTTTTTGCCATGATTTGTGGCATCATCTTTTTTCTTTCGTACAAGAACACCACGTCTCTTGTCGTTGCACAAACGCGCCCACAAACAGAAACGGTTAAGAAAGCACTTGTAATTCAAAGCGCTGTTTTACCAATACAAGAAACGTATGAATATCTTGAAATCACAGAAAGTTGTGGTCCAGATTTTGAAGGACACTGCATCCCTGCATATGCTGGTCCAGGAGTAGACTACGAAAAAGTAGCCGAACTTCGCGCAGGTCAGGTGTTTAAAATTAAAAGTACAGAAAACAGAAACGGTCAGGTGTGGCACCGTGTGTATTTTGATGAATGGCTTAGGTATCCGGAACGTGTAGATGGAGATTGGTATATACCCGCAGTTGCCGGGCGTGTTGTCCGCACAGGTCTTTCGCAAGTGCTTTCATCTTCGACCCCTAAAACAAATAAAAGAATCGTTATCGACCTCGGAGAGCACATGATTTCTGCATACGATGGAGACAAGCAATTTTTTGCAACAAAAGTCGCAACAGGAATTGGAAGTACCCCAACACCAACAGGTACGTTTACGGTGTATAAAAAAATGCCAAGTAGATACATGCAGGGGCCACTCCCGGGCGTATCCGATGTTCCGTTTGATTTACCTGGTGTTCCATGGAATTTATATTTTACCGAAGACGGCGCTGTTATCCACGGAGCATATTGGCACGACCGCTACGGTACCAACCAATCAAATGGATGTATTAATCTTCCATCTGAACTTGCAAAACTTTTGTATGATTGGGCGCCACTTGGAACCACAGTAATCATTAAAAATTAAACCCGTAAATATTTAAGCGGTAATTTTGGTCTGTCTGACAAAAGCAATAATGTGTGGTAGTGTTGTCGCATACTTATGTTCTTTTCATTAACCAAGGTGGAGGTGAACAATGGGCCAATTGATAACTGTTTCCGGTAAGACACTCAACGCATCAAGTGGTTTTAATCTTTACATTGACACCACGACAGCCTGCGATGCTGCTTGCCCTTTCTGTATTGCGCCAATTGTTGACCGGAAGGATGGCAAAGGATTTTTCGAAGGGCTTTCATTTGCGCTTTCGCTTACGCGCCAGGTTGATGGCACTATCCAGATTGTCGGTGGAGAACCACTCATTAGCAAACGTATCTATCGGCTTCTTCACGAAGTCAGCACAATTGATTGTCGTCGCACTATCGTCAATACGAACGCCTCGTCACTTTCTCCTAACATTGCTTCAGCGATGAAGAGTGCGGGTGTGTCATGCGTGAATGTGAGCCGACATCATTACGACGAGGCATGCAACCAAGACATCATGCGCATGAAGAAAGTGTCATCAAACAATGATTTCCATCGTGGCATTTCCTACTTGCATGATGTACGACTTGGTGTGAGGATGCAGTGCAACATCATCAAAGGACATATTGATTCTGTCGAGTCGATGCTTGCGTATATCAACTGGTGTCTGTCGCTTGAATGTCGTGAGATTTCCTTCTCGCAACTCTTCCCGCTCTCTTTGTTTGATTATCAAAAACCGATTGAGCCAGGGTATGCTGAAGCGCACCAGGTGGACTTGCGTAAACTTGTTACCGAGATGGATGCTTCAGGTGTGTTCTCGCCTGTACCTGCACATGAACTGCGTGGCAAACGCTTCCTCACATGGGGTGAGGGTAGTAGCGGATGGGGTTCAAGCAATTGGGGCGGTGGAAAACGTCGTTTCTGGTATGGTCCGGGGCGGACATATCTTTCGCTTAAGACACTCTCTGGATATGACGAGCAGGGGTTGCCGAATCCGACCACATACGACAAGTCGTCAGATGATGAGCTTCGCGAAGGTGTGCTTGCATTTGCGGTTTTGCATACTGACGGTACCGTTTCTGCATCGTGGGATAAGCGCGAGCGCATTCTGTTTTCTCCGCAAGAAGTTGTTGAGAGAAACGTTGTGCGTAAGCACAAAACCTTCTCAATGATTGTCGCCTAAATATTCTTTTTACATTACACACCACCGAAGTTTTCACTTCGGTGGTTTTTCTTTTTTGTAAAAATCAAAAGGCCGTCATCATAAACGATGACGGCCCATATATATGTGTGTTTAGAAATCCGAACCACCATGATTGACTGCGGTAATGTCTTGTTCCGAGAACTTGGCACCGCAGTGTGGGCAGTAGCCATTGTCTTTTTTTAAATCACCACCACAGTTGGAGCACGAAGCAACGCCGTAGTGTCCTTGGTCGCTAATGAAGATATTGCGATGAGCCGAAGGGACTTCCGAGTCTGGCTTTTTCACAAGTGTTCTTTCGTTCACAGGTACCTCCTTTTTGGATATCCGCCCTTTATGTTCTCATATGGTTTTAACTATTGCAAACGTTATCATAAATTGACATGACATAGGACTTATTGTTAGTGTATTTTTAGTCTTGGAACATAAGGAGGTTGTAATGCCCAAGGAAAAAGGCTTTCCTGGAAAGCGACGTGTTCAGCTTGATTTACAAGATCCTTCAATGAGGAGACTCGAAGATCTTAAGCGTCAAACTGAATCTACGACTTATGCTGAAGTAATCAAGCGAGCACTTAGGGTGCTTGAGTTTGTGGTCAAGTACAAAGATCTCTCCTTTTCATATACCGACGAAAATGGGCAACGTCAAGAAGGAAAATTTCTTTTGTAGTTTTCTTGTATCGTCTGTGCCGAGGCAAAAGCCTCGGCACTTTTGTTGAAAAAAGGCTTATTTTGTGGTACAGTTTCTAGGCAAAATTGGGGTATCGTCTAATGGTAGGACAACGGTTTCTGGCACCGTTAATCGAGGTTCGAGCCCTTGTACCCCAGCCGATTTTAGTTTTTTGCAAGCGAAGCGTTCCTTATACAAAAAAGTATAAAATCGCTTCGCGGATGTTCCGTCTAGAAACACAAGAAGGTATTTAAGTATGAGGAAGGAGAGGCGAGCCCTTGTGCCTAAGTTTGAAAAGTATAAAAACGAAAACCGCTGGGCGAGCCATGCGGTTAAGCTGATAAATCAGCTGAGGAGAGCTTTCCTGACTTCTTCATTTTCAATCGCTGCACGAACCAACTCAGCAGCAACTGGACCGGCTTCTTCCGAAGGATAACACCCCTCGTTTGCACATGCGTTACGTGCCATTTTCAGGGCAGCAGAAACAATTTTTTGCAACGTAGTCTTGTCCACACTCTCTCCTTGGTTTGAATTTAAATTAGAACGTTTATATTATAACATTTTTAATTTAATTTGTCAATAATAGAGGTTCCAACTTCGCCTCACAGGTTCAGCAATTAAGATATACTTACAAAATACTAATTTAAAACAACTATGGCAAAATATGTAGATGGGTTTGTGCTTACAATTAAAAAAGATAAACGTGCTGCTTACAAGAAAATGGCAAGAGAAGGTAGAACTGCATGGATGAAGTTCGGCGCTCTTGATTACAAAGAATGTAGAGCCGATGACATGACACCAGGCCATATTGTTTTCACGTTTCCAAAAATGGCAAAATTGAAGGAAGGAGAAGAGGTTTGGTTCTCGTTCATCACATTTAAATCAAAGAAGCATCGCAATGAAGTAAACAAGAAGGTAATGGAGTACTTCGACAAGAAATATGCCAACAAACAACAGGACATGCCGTTTGATATGAAGCGATTCGCTTACGGAGGATTCACTGTTGAAGTGGGGGCGTAAATATAAATTACGTACAATCCATATGCAACCCTCTCCCGAACTCATCTCCCGTCCAACAACTCGCGAACACCAACCTTCACTTGAAAAATTAAAGAAAGTGATATCGCGTATTGCGCAAGAAGTAAATGCGGAAGTTGCGAAGAAATACGGTATGGAAAAATTGGTAGACACTTCTCTGCATATTGATCTTGCACACTTTTCACGCAAGAAAGGGGGCATTTACAAAAAAGAAGATATTGATGCGGACAAGAAAAAAGTAGACGAACTCGATGTAAAGTATAGCGATGCGGAAGATGAAAAAGTGCAGAAGTTTTATAAAGAGAAACACAAGTTACAGGGAAAGGTGGGTTCCGAGGAAATCAAAAAAGAAATTCTTCCAATCTTTCGCGAAAACAAGGAAGCAAATACAGCAAGTCAAGCGGAGATGGTTATCACCGCGCTTCTTCACAAAATTCTCAAAGAAAGATTTCTTGTTGTGCGCTCATCTCTATTTGACGACTACACGAACGGCATTGATAATTTCATTCTCGACAAAGAAACGGGAGCGGTTATTTGCGCGTTTGATGAAGTGATTGAAAACGAAGGAGACAAAGCTCGTGGTGAAAGTGGTAAGGCAGAGAAAATAAAAAAGATTGCAATGAAAGGAGGAACAGAAGCAAAGTACGGTGTTTCGCTTAGTGATGGAAAACTTGTTCGAAATGCCGTGCAAAATATTCCCGTTTTTTATTTAACACTTGAAAGCAAAGATTTGAATGAACTCACTAACGACCTTTTTTACAGCGAACGTGGTACAAGAACGGACGCAGAGCAGAAACTTTTTTCTCATTTGGTACATTCAATTAAAGAACAGAAGGGGATGCTCGAAGCGCTCAACCTTCCACTTGTGATGAAAGAAAAACTTCAGAGTTTTGAAACCTCACTTGATGCTCTTGTGGGGTATGCAGGGGAGAAGTAAATTTTAGAAGATGAAACACATTATAAAATTTTTACGTCCAGTGTTAATTTTTTGCATGAGGACATGGTGGTATATCACTAGACCAAAAACATCTGGTGCAAAAGTTGTTGTTATTTGCGGAAATGAAATTCTTTTAATTAAAACAACGTACGGATACGCTTACACGTTACCAGGTGGTGGCATTAAGAAAAATGAAACACCAGAAATGGCGGCAAAAAGAGAAACACAAGAGGAGGTTGGTATACAATTAGACATGGTTTTTCCTTTACCTCCTTTTATAACGTATGAAGAATACAAAGAAGACACAGTGTTCGGTTTTTATTCAGAAGTTGGAAATAAAGATTATAAACTAGACACACTAGAAATTGATTCCGCAGAGTGGTTTCCGATAAACAATCTTCCCAAAACAGGGTCAGTTACAGCGAAGATTTTAGAATTATATAAAAATAAATAACAAAAGTATCTCAAGGTTTTCGAATGTTTTAATCGTGGTAAACTACCTGTAGTATGAAAATCAACCCATTTCTTAATGCACTCGGTGCAGTAGTCTATATTCTCATGGTTGTCGGTATTATTTCCGCATTACAATCACCGAACACTCCTGATACAGAGATACTCGCCCCAGTATTCTTGCTTAGTCTTTTTGTACTATCGGCTGCGGTTATGGCGTTCTTATTTTTCTATCAACCGTTTAAGCTTTATTTCGATAACCACCGGAAAGAGGCGCTTGTGTACTTTATGAAAACTGTTGGATACTTTGCCACCGTAGTATTGCTTTCTTTTTTTGCACTTCTTTATTTTCGCGCAACGGATTCGATAACGTTTCCGAAGGGTGGAGAAAAATTAATCCAAGGGAAGAGTTACGAGCTCACGTGGACCGGAGGACGCGAGGAGATAACGCAAATATTTTTAGTTGATGTGTCGCTTAAAGAAAAGAATACATCGGCAAGCATTGTAGATAGAATTTATGGAATAGAAAATAAACATACATACAACTACGCAATTCCTACGAACATAAAACCAGGAACGTATCAGTTCCAAATAGGAAGCCAGACGAGTCCGACATTTGATATTGTTTCAAAATAACTCTATGTCAAAAATTAAATCTTTTTTCTACTTCCTTACACTATTTTTCGGAGCGTTTATGGTTGTATATGGCGAGAGGGATGACAGCCCTGGAGCCCAAGGACTTGGGCTTATCTTGGCGATTTTCGGTGTTGTAAGTTTAATACGAGGGAGAAAGAAACAACGACATTCTGCATGATAAACTAGAAGTGTTTCCTCTTATTTCATTTTATTTTTAAACTATGAACATTTTAGCAATACTTGTTTCTGCGCTTGCAATGTTTGTTGTCGGTTTTTTACTCCACGGTCCACTTGGTGGAAAAACATGGATGCGACTCGCCAACATTCATCCAACAGGAAATGAAAAGTTTTCTGACATGGTTCCACAGATGATTTGGAATTATGTTGCAAACGTTGTGACTGCTTGTGTGATGTCAGGAGTGCTTTGGATGGCGTTCTCGTCGGAAGCGATGGGTGAACTTGTTTGGTACAAAGGTCCAATTGTTGCATTTTGGATGTGGCTTGGTTTTAACATTACCGCCACTGCAATGGATGTTATTTGGATGAAGCGTTCGTGGAAACTATGGGCGTATGATGGTTTTTCAGCGCTTTTATCGCTTATGGCGACGGGTACCGTGCTTGCAATGTGGCAATAAATGTATGTCTAAAACAAATCTCATTATTCTCGGGGTTCTCATGATTCTTGTTTTGTATTTTGTGATTACAAAAGCAAACACTGCACTCTCAAAAGGGCAGAGCGCTCTAAAGCAACAAGTTGTGACGCCAGAAGAACAAGCACAAGACATTATTGATAGAGCAAATCTGCCGAGGTAGCGCCCCCCAATAGGAGGAGTATACTTATCTCATATGAAACTATTTAAACATTACACATATGCGTGGTGGCAGGTTGGTATTCTTAAATTAAGTTTGCTTTTGCTTGGTGTTGCAATTGGCGCGTATTGGTGGGACTGTTTTGTAGATTATGTTGCAATCATCGCAACGGTAGGTATTGTACTCGCGCTCTATATGGCCTACGTTTCGTTTAAGAAGTAATGTCTTCGTTTTCCGAGCGTGTTGTGGCCTGCGCACTTGCAATCCCCAAGGGTCGTGTGACGACATACGGAAGAATTGCGCGCGCTTGTGGTGCTGGGCCGATGGCCTCACAGAGTATTACGTCTATTTTAGCGAAAGCATATGATGAAGGAGAAACAAGAATTCCATTTCACCGCATTGTCTATGCAAACGGCACGGTGTGGCTTAATGATTCGTACAAACAAGAGCGCATGAAGCTCTACAAAGAAGAAGGAATTGAAATAGATAAAAACGGTAAGATAAAAAACTTTAGCGAGATACTATTTGAGTTTAAGTAAAAGAAAAGCCCCTAACTTTGGGGCTTTGTGGTGGGTGGTTGGTGTTGGCTAGCGCGAGCTTTCGACCTGTTTGGCGAAACGCAGGGCGCTTTTCATCATGTGGTCGATCTCGTGCTTCGTTGTGAGCGGACGGAAGAAGTAGGGCTTGATGATGCGCGTTGAGTGCGCGTCGAGTGTCACGCTGTACCAGTTGTTGAGTTCGGTTTTCACGAGCCACTGGCTGTCGCCCACTTGCCGGCATTCGGTGATGCCGAATTCCGGAAGACGGCTCGATGGCTCGCACAGTGTGAGGCTGGCGAAGAGGTCTGTGCGGAACTCGGCATGGTGTGCCAGGAGTTGTTTCAAGACCGAGGCACGCTCCACAAACGGCACTTTCGCTGGGGCAAATTCGCTCATTTCCTACCCTTTCTTTTGTGAATTGAACAATGTTGAGGCTAATGTTTATTATACTATATTATTGCTCTGCTGTCAATTTTGTGGATAGGGGAAGGTAAACGTAGTACACTTACAAGTATATGGAAACAACATTTGACCCAATTCTTTTTATGTATAATCAACCGATGATGTTTTTAGCACTCGTCATTTGGTCGCTTGTGTGGAAAGGGCTAGCCTTGTGGAAGGCAGCACAGCACGAAAGTAAAAACTGGTTTATTGCAATTCTTGTTTTAAATACGCTCGGCATTCTTGAAATTATTTACATTTACTTCGTACTACCAAAAAAGAAAAGTGCGTAAGAAAGGTGTATACTGAGGGTATATGAAAAAAAATCTAGTAGTTGCGGGGGGCGTTTTGCTTTTGGTTATTCTAGGATGGTATGCGTATACGACACTTGGTACAAAACCGGTTGCTGATAGCACGCATGTATTTATTTGTGAAGGGGGGGATAGGATGCAGGCAACATTTTACAACGGAAAAAATTCAAGTGTTGATTTAATTATTAACGATGTTGAACAGATTAGCCTTACGCAGGCAACGTCTGCTTCCGGTGCACGTTACGTGAACAAGGATGAGTCGTTTATTTTTTGGAATAAGGGAGATAGCGCTTTTGTTTCAGTTGTTGCAAACGGCACAACAACAAGCGATACCTGTGTTACTAAGGAATCGCTTCAAAACTACAAAACCATTTCTTATGATATTGATGGCAGAAAGGTGATGCTTGGGACCGAAGGTACAACATATTTTGGAAACGAACTTCGAACAGACCTAAACAATGACGGCAAAGAAGATGTCGTGTTTCTCATAACGCATCAACCTGGAGGTAGTGGTACATTCTTTTATGTTGTAGCTGCGCTTGCTACTAAAGACGGGTACATTGGTTCCGATGGTTATCTTTTAGGTGATCGTATTGCTCCACAAACGACCAACTTAAGCCAAAATCCACAACAAAAAAATGTGGTTGTTGTAAATTTTGCTGATCGTAATCCAGGTGAGCCGATGACTACTAGCCCATCGTTAGGGAAAAGTGCCTATCTCAAACTTGATGTCGAGAGTATGCAATGGGGCATTGTCGTTCCTGATTTTGAAGGAGAAGCAGACCCTGCGCGGATGAAGCTCGATATGCAAACATGGAAATGGATACGAACTTCGTATAACAATGACACAACAGTAACTCCAAAGAAGGCAGATGTGTTTACTGCAACATTTACCAAAGACGGCAAAGTTTCTTTTACCACTGATTGTAATCGAATGGGTGGCACGTACACCGTAACAGGAAAGAAAATTACATTTGGTCCACTTATGTCAACCAAGATGTATTGCGAGGGGTCACAAGAAAATGATTTTGCAAAAATGCTCGCAGAGGTTTCAAGTTTTTTGTTTACCTCAAAAGGGGAACTCATTTTAGAGTTGAAACTAGATAGTGGTCAAATGATATTCCGCTAATGCTCCATACAGGAAGAACAACTCTGGTGTGTGGTACACTTCTTTCATAGTATTTTAATCATCACCTAAACTCCTGTTTTCATGGCCAAACTACGGAAGCTACTGTCAATCAAGCATCACTACCCAAATGCAAGTTTTGCCATTCTTTTTCTCTCACTCTTTTTTGTCGGTTCAAGCATCGCTTACGTTGTATCAAAGCCATACATTGAAGACATTGAAGGGATGACATTTATTCGCGGTATTACTCACAAAGAACCGCTCTATCCACCACTCGATAAAGAAGAGTATGACAAGCGACTCTATATATTAGCGAATCGTCCATTTGCAACATCAACCGCGACAACAACCACACAATATCGCTGGCCGGTGAAGACGGAATATCCGCGTGATGGGGCAGTGCTTCCATTTAAGCGCATCGTCGCTTTTTATGGTAATTTGCTTTCAACAAAAATGGGAGTACTTGGTGAATATCCGGAAGCAGAAATGCTTGCCAAGTTAGATAGTGAAGTTGCCACATGGTCGGTTGCTGATCCGACAACACAAGTTATTCCCGCACTCCATTACATTGCTGTAACTGCACAAGCAAGTCCTGGATTCGACGGTATGTATCGTGCGCGCATGTCAGACAAAGAAATTGATAAAGTAATTGCGCTTGCCGAAAAACGAGAGGCAATAGTTTTTTTGGATTTTCAAGTGGGGTTAAGCACCATACAGAAAGAGTTGCCGTTGCTTGATAAATATTTAAAGCTCCCACAGGTACATGTTGGTATTGACCCTGAATTTTCAATGAAGACAGGCGCTCGTCCAGGAACAGTTGTTGGCACCTATGATGCAAGCGATATTAATTTTGTTATCAACCACTTAGCAACACTTGTTCGCGAGAATGACCTTCCGCCGAAGATTTTAGTGGTACATCGCTATACTGAAAATATGGTGACGAATTATAAAAATATACGCCCAGTGCCAGAGGTGCAAATCATTATGCACATGGATGGATGGGGAGGTCCGGACAATAAGAAGTCGACATACCAAGCATACGTTGCAACTCAGCCTGTACAGTTCACGGGGTTTAAACTTTTTTATAAGAATGACAGGTGGGGAGGATTCGAGATGCTTCATCCTCAGGAAATTCTTAAATTAACACCACGGCCGGTGTATATTCAATACCAATAATAGTATGGAATTAACTGAAATTTTTTCACACACCTATATTATCGAAAGTCTGCGTACTATTGGTTACCTCGGTGTTGCTCTCATTGTGTTTGCAGAATCTGGGCTTTTCTTTGGATGTTTTTTCCCAGGAGATTCACTGCTTTTCTCGGCGGGACTACTTGCTTCACAAGGTGTGTTTAATATGTACATTCTTGTTCCGCTTATCATTATTTCCGCAATTGTTGGTGATAGTGTGGGGTACTGGTTTGGAGGTGCAGTTGGGCCAAAGATTTTTACAAAAGAGGATTCGATTTTTTTCAGCAAACAGCACGTGGTGCGGGCAAAACTTTTTTATGAGAAGTATGGACCAAAGGCAATTGTGCTCGCACGATTTGTGCCGATTGTAAGAACGTTTGTACCGATTGTTGCCGGTGTTGCAGAGATGCACTATCCGACATTCCTCAAGTACAACATTCTAGGCGGTATCGGATGGGGGGCTGGGGTGACGCTTCTTGGTTTTTGGCTTGGTAAGAAAATTCCAGATATTGATACATACTTACTTCCAATTGTGATTGTAATTATTGTTGTTTCTGTTCTTCCGGTCGTATTTGAAATCATAAAAGAAAAAAGAAAATAATATGAAGAGGGCGAAGAAAAAAATACAAACCAAGAAAGAAAGTAAAGAATTGCTTTTTCTAAAAACACTAACAACACCAATTCGCATTCAAGATTATCTTGATTCTATTCCATTTAATTTTTGCGAAGATGAAGAAACATGTATGTCACCTGCGCGTACTGTTTCTGCAAAGAAAGCTGACTGCCTTGAAGGAGCGCTGCTTGCTGCGGCGTGTCTTTGGTTGCAAGGGGAGACACCGCACATTATGAATTTGAAAGTAAGGAAGGGGTTTGGTGACGATGATCATGCGGTTGCGGTCTACAAAAGAAACGGATACTTTGGAGCAATTAGTAAAACTAATCATGCAGTGCTTCGTTTCCGCGATCCGGTGTATAAAACATTACGCGAACTCGCCATGTCGTATTTTCATGAATATTTTTTGTATAAGAATGGCACAAAAACAATGTCAGG
>CAZFBW010000001.1:134579-148187 GCA_964517625.1 uncultured Candidatus Saccharibacteria bacterium
ATTTACGTCGTTTTGGTAAGGGATGGATTACCGCAGAGCATGATTTATGGGAGATTGCTGAAAAACTGTACCATGCAAAGCATTACGCAACCGTCCCAGAGGCGAATAAAAAATATGTTCGTAAAGCGACACAATTTGAGCGTACAGTAACAGAGACGACCGAATATACAAAATAGTTTTTCTGTGGATGGTGAGCCATAAAAAGCATTCTTCGTTGCTATACTTCATATCATGGAGCAACGTGTGTCTTCTTCTTTAAAAGTGCAAAAAACTGGGCGTCGTCGCTTGAAGGAATTTTTGCGTGTTGAAGAAATTGGACCACATATCAATCGTGTAAAAGGGACACTTGAAAATATTGTTTTTAGGGGTATGGAAGAATCTGAAAAAGAGATTCGTGCAAAACGAATGTGGTTCTCTTTGTTTGCACTTGTTCTTCTTATTGCGCTTGGCGTGACGCTCTCTAAGAGAGCACAATCAGAGGTTGCAATCTTTCACCCAGCGGCATGTCTTGGGGGATGGAATGGTGTGGAAAAAGTAACCGGCGAAGGAGAAACAGGTGCGGGGGTGGCATTTTCAAATCTCAACTCAGCAATTCTTCCAGAAAACACCATTGCTGATTTATTTTGTGGAGAATTTAAGGGTGAAGTTCCAGAAGACAGTGAACCAAAAATGCTTGTCCTTCGTGTTGCGTGGTCAGTTGACGGGTCAACCTCAACACAAGTTATTGAGGGAGAAAGTTTTGCTTCAAGTACAATAGAAATTTTAGATGCTCCGGCATCGTCAAGTCCTGATTTTATGTTGGTTGAGCCAATCCTTGCATCAACTACCGAAGAAGCAAGTACGTCATCAGTTGTGGTGCCAGACGAAACTCCGGCTGTTGTTGCACCAGAATCACAAGCATCACCAGAACAGTCAGCACCTGAGGTACAACCAACGCCTGAAACGCAAATCGTACCACAAGAACCAGTTGTACCCACACCGCAAACAGACACACCACCAGAAGAACCACAATCAAGAACAAGCACGTTCCCCTTCTTCACCTTCTTTAAGCAATTTTTTGAAAAAGCATATGCACAAGAGGAGCCGGTTGTAACAACGGAAGTTACGGAAACATCTGTCGCAGAAGCACCAGCAAGTGTTGTAGCGGAACCCACACAGGAACCCGTCCAAGTACAGCCATCGGTTCTTGAGGCTCCGGTTGATACACCACCTGTTGTGAGCGAAGAGCCAGCACCACAGCCATCGGTTCTTGAGGCACCAATTGATGATGTACCAGCAATAGTTATTTCCGTAGAAGCAACTACAACCTCTCCAAGCATTGAAATAGGGACATCAACAGATGCACTTTCTGCTACGTCAACGGAGGAAGCGACATCAACAGAAAACGCTACATCCACAGAATCAGTTCAGCCGATTTTTGAAGTTCTCTATTCGCTTGATGGTACGACATGGAATGTGTTGGGCCAGGTGACGCTTGAACAATTACCAGCAACACAATTTCAGATTCCGCTTCCAGAAGGGTCGTCATGGGGCGAACTTTCAAAACTACAAATTCATATCAAGCGTATTGCAAGTGTTGATACGGCGCCAACCATTTTCTTGGATGCAATTACGCTCGAAGTCGAAGTGATTCGTACTCCGCATGTTGAACCAGTCCATCCTGATTTTGAGCGTGACATTGTTGTGCGAGATATTACCGAAAACGGTGTGCGTGTGGTGACGATTGTTAATATTGATACGCAATTAGAGGAAACGTGGTACATGTACCTTGATGAAAATGTACAGGCAACAACAACTGACACAACAGGGAGCTCAACGGTCGTAACATTATTTGATATAGCAAGTACAACAGCTTCCACAACAGAAAGTATAGAACAGGGAACGACAAGTATTGTTGTTGCTTCAAGTACAGAGAGTGCGACAACCACAGCAACAACAACCGAGGATATTAAGCTTCCACAGATGAAAGAAAAAAATGTGTGGAAAAAATATACTGGTAAAGCTTCACTCCCGACTGTTACAGATGTGCTCTCTCAAGATTTAGGGGTGTCGATTGAAGACGTTGCTTCAAGTACGGAAGAAATGACTGAGGAAGAATTACTTCTTGATTTATTGCCTGATTTGGCGGCGGATAAAATTAGGCGTATTAAGGGAGTGTTTATTAATTCAATTATTATTCAGGTGATTGGTAAGAAACACGATGAGTTGTGGCTTTATGACGCAGAAAATGAAAAACAAGAAAAAATTCCAGCAAGTACAAGCACGGATGCAACCGTGTCAACGGAGTATCCGTTCGGCATCAAGGGTGGATTTATTTTCTGGCTTTCGAAAGATGCAAGTTTGGTGTATGCGTATAATCCAGTAACGAAAATCTTTTTGGAGCAACCAGTCCCTCCATTTGATGCGGCGTTAGGTGAACGTGCCGAAATTCGTTTCGCAGAAATTCCATGGACAGTGCTTATTAATGGGAACATGTTTACGTTCTTTAGTTATGAAACCGGTGAAGTATTTTCTGATGAAGATGGAAGAGTACAAGATACGCTCAGAAAAAAATTTAATCTCGATACCGTTTTAAATGCAGAAAAATTAAATCAACTTAATTTTTCTGTTGAACAGGATGGTGTGGAACCACAATAACAAGACATGAAACATTTTTCACCTAACACAAATAATAAAGATTCAAACACAAAGTATGTGTTGTATGGTGCATATGGTTTTGCACTGCTCTCATGTGTTGTTGCGGTGTTGCTATATACCGGATTTATAAAACCACACACGAGTATTGGGGTTGGAACCTTTTCATTTATTAATCCAGCAACAACAATTATCGACAAAAAAAACCTCATTATTAATTTTCAGGGCCTTCGTGACACACTGCAAACAAAATACGAACAAAGGACAGATTATACAATCTCTATTTACTTTGAGTATTTACCGACAGGGGCAAACATCGCAGTTAACAAAGATGAAAAAATTTGGCCAGCAAGTTTGATTAAGATTCCTGTTGCAATGGCGGTGATGAAAAAAGTGCAGGATGGAACATGGAAACTAACAAACGAATTAGTTATTTTAGATGAAGATAAAGATAATGAATACGGAGAATTGTATAAAGAACCAACAGGGACAACGATGTCTATTAAAGAACTTTTGGAAGCGTCACTCATCGACTCTGACAACACTGCTCACTTCGTGTTGTTGAGAAACCTAGACAGTGAAGAACTTGAGGATGTATATAATCACTTGGGACTTGATGACATCATTGAAGCCCTTAAAAAATCTTCAAAAGACACGACAGATGATAATCGTATGACCGCGAAGCGCTATGCCATTTTTTTCCGCTCTCTTTATAATGCGACGTATCTTAACACAAAATACTCACAACTATTTTTAAGTATTTTGGAACGGGCTCCAAAGGATTTGTTGAGCAAAGGCATGCCAAGTTCTGTTTCTTTTGTGCATAAAACAGGAGTAAGGGTCGACGAAGCGGTGCGCGCCGATTCAGGTATTGTGTATATGGATGGTCGACCATATTTGCTTACGGTCATGATTCAAAAAAAGAATAAAAAAACATTCGATGAAGAAGAGGTTAATAAAATCTTCGAAGACATTGGAAGAGAAGTGTATACCTATGTTGAAAATGTTCGTTAAAAAATCAGCTACAGTTTTTTTGATAGGAATAATTTTCCTTTCTGGTTTTGAGCCACGTGCTTTTATTTCCACTATACAAGAAGTTGTTAAGCGTATGACTGGGCATGTTGTCGTGGATAAAATTTATCTAGCAAAACAAAATAAAAATGTTGTTGATAATTTTCTATCGGGAACACAGAGAGCAGAAGCCGCTCTTTCTCCAGGAGAACGAGAATACATGCTCAGTGTTGGTCCGGTGAGTGGTTCAACAGGCGCAAACTATGTCTATGCATCATTCTTTAATCCATCAGGCTCAGGGAGAGCTGTTGTTATTAAACGTATCGCAATCAGGTCAAACACGGGAAACACAACCGCAGCAAACTATGTAAACTTAAGTCTGCGAAGAACAACTTCCGGTTCTGCAGGAACACAAATTACGGCGACCAATATTCCAAAGAAAAACGCCTCTTCATCCGATGCTGTTCTTGAAGTTCGTCATACGGGTGTTACGGTTGCATTTGCTGGTGCAACTGAGTCACGAATTTTAGGTTTACCGCAATCAGGTGCAGTTGGTGCACGCTTCGGGTATCGTGATATTGCTTTTGGGGACAATGATGAAAAAATAGTTCTTCAACCAGGTGAGGGTCTGGCGGTGTATCAAGAAGCAGCTGGTGATGCCGATAGTCGTGTGCGTGTTTATATTGAATGGGAAGAACCCGGGAACACACCAACCGCACAAAATGAGTTTTTGTTTGCTTTTCCACGTGTTGAAAACGCCGCCGCCGCAAACTATACGTATAATTCTTTTTTTAATCCAGGAACTTCTGGCAAAACAGCAATTGTAAAACGTATATGGTTTGGTGCTGAGACATGCGACGGTGCTGCGGTGTATACCAATAATATTGTTTTACGAAGGACATCAAACGCAACAGCGGGTACAGCGATTGCAAGCTCAAGTATCCCCAAGAAAAACACAAGTGGGGCAACGACATCTATGGAATTTCGGCATACCAACGTAACCGAAACGCTTGTTGGTGGGACAGATGCTCGATTGGGGCACGTAACTCCGTGTGGTGCGGCAGGACAAGCAACGGGGTGGCAGGAAATTAATTTTCATACAAGTGATGAAAAACTTATTTTACAAGCAGGTGAAGGCCTTGCGCTTATTTCAGATGCCGCCGGAAACGCTAATCAAATTGTGCGCATGATCATTGAGTGGCAAGAAGTTGATGCTTCACAAACACCTTCGTCTCAAGGTGAATACATGTGGGCGTCTGACAAGGTTGCAGCAGCAACCGCTGCTACGACAACACTCTATTCTTTCTTTAATCCAAGCGGGTCTGGTAAAACAGCAGTGATTAAGCGATTGGTAATACGAGCAAACGCCACAACGACAGCCACGTATACTTCGTTTCAATTTGCACGTTTGACAGCGGTGTCTGGTGGAACACTTGTTGCTTCAACAAGTGTGCCGAAAAAACACACAGGCACAGCAGACAGTGCCATGGAGACCAGGTGGTGTCTTCAGGCTTGTAGTTCAGCAATTACTGCAACATATGCTGGAAATGCGGAGGCAAAAATTATTTCTGTAACAGGGGCAGGCGCTGTCGGCCAAACGATTGGTCAGTACGAAATCGTCTTCGGTGATAATGAAAAACTTGTGTTGCAAGAAGGTGAAGGAATAGGTTTGTATAATAATGTGTTAACTTCAAGTGCTGCCGAATCGGTCAAGATACTGATTGAATGGGATGAAGAAGCAAGTACTCCAACAGCACAAGATGAGTATGTGATGAATATTGGTCCAATTAACGGAGTGGCTACGAACCCTTACAACTACGCATCCTTTTTTAATCCAAGCGGGTCTGGGAAAACAGCAATTATAAAACGTGTGAGTGTTCGTGTTAACACAGTTAACGCTGCAGGGTATATTCCTATGCAACTTCGTCGCTCAACTGTTGCTTCTGCTGGAATACTTGTTGCGTCATCAAGTTATCCTAAGAAAAACACAGACTCAGCAACAAGTTCTATGGAAATACGGCACACTAATGTCACCGTCACATACGCAGGGACTGCCGATTCACGATTAATCGGTGTACAAACCCCTGGTACGGTGGGGAGTGTGACATCGGGTGACACTGGGCACAAAGAAATTATTTTTCAAAACGATGAATATATTGTCTTACAACCAGGAGAAGGGGTTGGTTTTTATCAAGACGGGGCCGGAGACGTGGACTTACGCGTGAGGGTTCTGTTTGAGTGGCAAGAAGTTGATTCAGGGAGTACGCCTGCATCAGAGGGCGAGTATTTGATGACCACGGGACCGATTAATCAATCAACAACAAACAACTACGTGTACTCCACATTTTTTAACGCATCAACATCAACAAAAAATTATATTGTAAAAAGGTTGGGTGTTCAAGCCAATAGAAGCGGAACGGGTGTGGCACCAATTTACATACCGATTAGTTTAAGAAAAATAACTTCTGCTACGGGTGGTACAGGCATTGCAACAACAACTGTTCCAAAAAAACATTCAGGAACAGCAACAACCACTGCACTCATTAATACAACTGGAGTTACTGTGGCATTTCAGGGGGCAACTGAATCACGTCTTTTAAATGTGATGGCACCAGGAGTGGTTAATCAGGTGTTTGGGCAGTTTGAGAGTGATATCATCTTTGGTGACGAGCTTATTTTGAAACCCGGAGAAGGTATTGCTCTTTATCAAGAAGGTACGACAGGTGATGCGCTTGTGCGGTATAGATTTATGTTTGAGTGGAGTGAAGCAGATATTTCTGTCCCTCCCCAGACACTTTCTTTTTCTATTTCTACAAGTACTGTCTACTTCGGCACCATTTCATCGTCGCAGGCTCGCTATGCCTCTTCTACGGGGCAGGGAGATAGTTCCGAGGTGGAGGCACTTAACTTAACCGTAAATACAAATGCAGTGTCTGGGTACGTGGTGACCGTACAAGGAGCAACTCTTACCTATGGTACAAGTACGATTACTGCAATTGGTGAAACAAATACCGCTTCAGCTCCCGGTACAGAACAATTTGGTATGCGCCTTACAGCAACAGGTGGGTCGGGAATCGTCGTGTCTCCATACGCAGCAAGTGGGTTTGCCTACGCAGGGACAGCAACAACAACCTCAGCGGTGGCTTCAAGTGTGGTTGGGGATAATGCTACAACAACATTTTCTGTTAGAATGATTGCAAACATCGGACAGACAACAGACCCAGGAAGTTACACAACAGATTTGGTGTATGTTGCAACAGCAAACTTTTAAAACGTTGGCTCATCCAATTACGATATGCACAAAATATTTTCACATAACGGAATAAAAAAATACTATATATATGCTCTCACCCTGTTTTTAGTAATCGTCGCTTTTTGGTTTGGTAAACAACAAGGTCTGTCCTCCGCTCGTTACTTCATTGAACAATTTAAACCACTACGCTTACCGCTTGTGGAAAATAAATATACAAGCCCCCTCATTGGTGTTGAATCACCCGAGGCAACTGAGGTGGGAATATATAGTGATTTGAAATCATCTGTTGAACATATCATCAAAGACGCCAAAAAAAAGAAAGAAGCACAAACGATATCGGTTTATTTTCGAGATCTTAATACTTCACTATGGTTTGGTATAGACAAAGAAGAAGTTTTTTATCCTGCGAGTCTTCTCAAACTTCCATATGCGTTCGCTGGGTATAAATTGGAAGAAGAGGGGTTTGGTAGTCCTGCGAAGAGGTATAGGTATACAACAGAAATTGCCACCATTAACAAAGCACGCCCTTCCGCCTCACCAAGTACGCTTATTGTTGGGCGTGAGTATACCCTCGAAGAACTTATTCTTCTTATGGTTGAACATTCTGATAATGGTGCACGCGACATGCTCGCAATTATTTTACCCGGGGCAAATGTCGATAGAATTTTTTCTACCGTTGGCGTTAATTTACCACAACCGTCGAGTGAGTATGAGATTACAACTGAAAAGTATGCAAGATTTTTACGCATGCTTTACAGTGCCTCATACTTAAATGAAGGGAATTCAAACAAACTTTTATCACTCCTTACAAAAACAGATTTTGATTATGCGCTTACTAAATACCTGCCGAAAACAATCGAGGTGGCACATAAGTGGGGAGTGGTAAATTTACCTCCCAACACAAGCGGTATTGCGCTCACCCAGCTTCATGACTGTGGAATTATTTATAATGGTGATTCTCCTTATGTACTGTGTGTGATGACTAAAGGTGAAGATCAATTAGTGCTCGCAAACACCATAGCAAATATTTCAAAAAAAGTTTTTGAATATGTAACCAACACCAAAGACTAAACAGCGGAGTTTATCCACTTTTATAAGGCTTTTCTTTACGATATACTAGGAAGTATAATGAATGTCTTACGTGAATCTTTCCAGATACGCTCAGTAAAAAAAATCTCCCCATTCACTTTTGTTGCTAGTATTATTCTTTGTGGTGCCATACTTGGACTGGTTGCAACGGGGGTATACAGAGTGTACGCTGCACAATTAACGAGCGTGAGTGATATGCTTTCCAACCCAACAGCAAGCGCATCATCGACACACACTATTGTTTTTACTACACCTTCAGGCATAGGATTTTCTAGTACAACCATCGTTACATTTTTTGGGTTTACCAACTTAGGGCAAGTCGGCTCAACCAGTATTGATATCTTAGTTGGTAACTCTACTTCTACCGCCGCTCAACAAACAGTTCAAAACGTTAACGGTGCGTCTCAGTGGGGAGTTGCCACATCTTCCAATGTGCTTACCATTACATCACCTTCCTCCGGTACTACTCCTACTCCAGGACAAGTGGTCATGATTAAGATTGGTACCAACGCAACCTCAGGGGTTACAGGGACGCAAAATATTACCAACCCAACAGCAGGAACATACTCAATTGGTATTAATGGTTCCATGTGGGATTCTGGAAGTACCACGGTAAACATTGTTTCTAATGCGGTAGTGTCTGTTTCTGCGACAGTTGCGCAATCAATATCGTTTGCAATTCTCTCAGCAACCTCAACCGCGTTTAATAACAACATTAATTATGGCGCCCTATCATCTGCTGCGGTAAAATTTGCTTCCTCTACGAATGCAAACGGACAAACGTCGACAACAACCGCGCATGTGCTTACGGTAAGCACGAACGCTCCGACGGGGTATACGATTACCATTCAAGGTGACACACTTCGTAATCAAAACGCAACAAGTACATTTATTGCTGCAATCGGGGCAACTGCATCAACCTCAAACGCAGGGACACCACAGTTTGGTATTAATGTTATCGCCGCAGGTGGAACAGGGTCTGTAACAAATCCAACGTACGGAACAACGAATCGTTACGGGTATAATGCTTCTACCTCTACAGCAGACACGCTCGCGTACGGTACGGTACCAACCACCACAACGACATATTCGCTAGCGTATATGGCTAACATTCCAGCAACTCAAGCGGCGGGTGCATATACAACAGCAATCACGTACGTAGGAACAGCAAATTTCTAAATATTGCAAAAAGTGGGGAATATCAGTTATCCACAAGCATTTTTCGGCCCTTTTAAATATGTACCAGTAAAGTGGTACACTTTGTCTATAGGTCTGTAGAGATTTATTAGCTATTTTCAATGTATGTATAAAGAAAGTATTTTCAAAAAAATAATGAGTCTGGGTGCTATTTTAGGAATGGCGCTTAGCATGGTTTCAACGGGGGTTCAGTTTGCGTATGCGGCACAGCTTACTAATCTAAGCGATACGCTATCAAACGCAACAGCGTCACAGGTATCAAATCACCTTATTGTGTTTACAACACCAACAGGTATTACCGCTGGTCAAACAGTCGAAATAACCTTCACTGGGTATGCAAACTTAGGACAGGTTGGCACATCATCAATTGACATTAAAACAGGGGCATCAACATCAACCGCATCACAAATTAACGTAAGTGATTCAAACGGTGCATCACAGTGGGGTGTTTCAACATCATCAAACGTGCTCACGCTTACCGCTCCGTCGTCTGGAACACTTCCAACAGCAGGACACGTAGTGATGATTTACATCGGTACGAATGCTACAAACCAGGTACAGGGGGTACAACAAATTACTAACCCGGCCGCTGGTTCATACGCAATAAGTATTGCGGGTAACCAAGCAGACTCAGGAAGTATCACCATTACTATCATTTCAAACTCTACAGTTTCAGCGACAGCAACAATTAATCAGTCGCTCTCATTTGCAATTCTTTCAGCAACGTCGACCGCCTTCTCAAACAATATCTACTATGGCGTTCTTTCGTCTGCTGCAGTTAAGTTTGCTTCATCGACAAACACAAGCGGTGACGGCGCAACAACAACAGCGCATGTGTTGACGGTTGCAACAAATGCTCCGTCAGGATACGTTATTACCCTTCAAGGTGACACACTTCGTAACCAAAACGCAACCACAAGTTTCATTGATGCCATTGGTGGAACTGCATCGCCTTCAGCAGCTGGAACCAATCAGTTTGGTCTTAATGCAACAGCCGCAGGTGGAACAGGCGGAACACTCAACGCAACATATGGAACAACAAACCGGTACGGTTACAATGCGTCTACCTCTACAGCAGACACTCTTGCGGTCGGAACAGTTCCAACCACAACCACAACGATTTCTCTTGCTTATATGGCAAACATTCTTGCAACACAATCAGCTGGTCTCTACTCAACTGCAATTACATACGTTGCTACATCTAACTTTTAACAGCCACGGACACTTCCGTATCTAATCAACAACTATGAACAAACGATCAATGCCCACAAAGATACTGATGTCGGTATGTAGTGCGTCACTATTTGGTGCAGTAATGGTGGCACAAGCACTGACCATTTCTCCAGCGAGAATGGAAGTCTCAGCTGACCCAGGAGTTACGCTTGAGCAAGAGTTCCTCCTTATCAACGAACAGGCAACCACAGAAACATTTTATACATCCGTTCAAAACTTTGATGCCCAAGGAGAGACCGGTACGCCGAATTTTTCTGACGCCAAAGAAGGACTCGCGTCGTGGATTAAGGTTGCTGATAAAATTACCTTAAAACCAGGTGAACGAGTCAAGGTTCCGTTTACACTTCAAGTACCTACAAATGCTGATGCGGGAGGGCATTTCTCTGCTATTTTCCTCACCACAACACCGCCAGCAACGACAGAGGGGGGACAGGTGGCAATTGGCGCAAAGGTTGGGATGCTCGTACTCTTAACGGTTAGTGGAGACATTAAAGAAGGTGGGGGGGTTAAAGCTTTTGGGCTTAAAGATGGTGTTAGGTTTGTAACATCACTTCCTGTAAATTTTGTGTATCGATTTGCTAATGATGGTAATGACAGAGTTAAACCAGAAGGGAATATTGTTCTTAGGAACTCCTTGTATTTCAAGACGGAAGAACTTAATGCTAATCCACAACTGGGAAACATTCTTCCAAATAGTACTCGTAGATTTGAAGTTACGTGGGGAGGGGAGAAAATAGATAAGGCCGCACCGTTTATGGACCATGTAAAGTACCAGTGGAGAAATTTCGCGCTCGGTGCTTACTTTGCATCCCTTGATCTTGCTTTTGGAACAAAAACATCGTCTTCTTCAACAGTATTCTTTGTACTTCCGTGGCAACTCATGACGGTGATGCTCATCATCGCAATCATTGTTATCATTGTTTTGCGATTTGCTCTTAAGCGATACAACCAGTGGATTATCAAGCAAGCTAAAATGCATGCAAAATAGTAAATGGTACATGTTGCGCATATACGCATAGGAGTAACATTTCTTGTAAGTATTTTTCTCTTTACGTGCACACACAACACTCTCTTTGCACAACCAGTTTCACTAAGTGACACAGTAACAATTAGGGCATCAGTTGAGAACACAACTCAAAACGGAGGACTTTTTCCGCCTGGTGGTGGAACTGGTGGTTCTGCGGGCGGTGGAGGTGGTGGTGGAGTGACGCTTATCAACGCAAATTATGACTCCGCAATTTTTAAAGGACTTGCATACCCAGGAAGCATTATTTCGCTTCTCAAGAATGGAAGTGTCGTTGCTGAGGTGCCGGCGAGTCCAAACGGTACGTTTGAAATACGTATCCAGAATGTTCCTAGTGGGACATATACATTCGGTATTCGTGCTGAAGACACGCAACGCTTAAGATCATCAACACAAGTTTTCACTGTGTACCTTACTCAAGGGATAACTATTACTATTGATGGTATTTTTATTGCACCAACAATTGCAACTGATAAATTTGAAGTGCGTCGCGGAGACCCAATTACTTTATTTGGAAGTTCGGCACCAAGTGCAAAAATAACTGTCGTCGTTAATTCACTCACGGAACTTATTAAAAGAACAACGGCAACAGTAAATGGTATTTGGTTGTATAAATTAGACACACTGGAACTTGAGCTTGGTGATCATGAAGGAAAAGCCCGCTCGCTTACAAGTGATGACTTATCACTTTTTTCTGACCCAGTTACTTTCATTGTTGGGACAACCAACAAAGAACGAAAGGTTTCACTTCGTGGCAACAGAAAGTGTGATATTAATCAGGACGGACGGGTTAACTTGCTTGATTTTTCAATTTTAGCGTTTTGGTATAAGCGTACCGGATTTCCAGATAAGGTTGACTTAAATATCGACAAGCGTGTCGATCTATCAGACGTCAGTATTCTCGCGTATTGTTGGACAGGATAATTTTTTATCATGAGAACCATTATTTTTTCAATCATTATTAGTTTACAAACATTCACGCTCGTGTACGGGGCTGAACTTCTTCTTGTTCAAACAAAAGATATTCGCTCTGGTTCTGTGACGTTTGATGTGACCCTTAATCCAGAAGATGAGATGGTGAATGCTTTCGCAAGCTCAATTAGTATTCCGAGCGATCTTTTTGAAGTGGAATCAATTTCTACAACAGGTTCTGTATCGACGCTTTGGCTTACGCGCCCACAGGTTTCTCGTGACACAAGCATTCTCTCTTCACTTACCTCACGAATATCTGTTGTCTTTGAAGGAGCTTTACCTGGTGGTTTTGACGGCGTGCGTAGTCCGTACTATGAAGGGAAGCGCCCAGGGAAATTATTCACTATTACTCTTAAACCAAAAACAAAAGGGGTCGGCATGCTTTTCTTTGCTGGAACAAAAGTATTGCTTAATGACGGTAAGGCAACAGAAGCAATTGTTACAACAAATACGGCAACCATTGTTGTTCCGGAAATAAAAACACCCTCACCGCTTGCAAAACAAAAGCGTGACAATGTTGTCTTAACAGAAGCAAGAGAACGAACACTGACTGCCTTCGTAACTCGTGACGATTCCATTGCTGACAATACCTGGATTGTTATTTTTGGTGATGACATAACCAGGCACACACCACAGATGTATCGCATCGCTGAAAGCAATACATCGCTACCAATAGACATTCCTTTTTATGAATGGAGGGAAGCTTCTTCACCGTTTGTTCTGGCGTACCAGAAGAGAAACAGGTTCATTCACGTGCAAGCGTTGTATACAGACAATACATATACCACAATCACACTTGCACCTGTTGAAAACATCAGTGACGAAGTTACTTTGTGGCGTATACTTATACTCATAGGTATCGGCATTGTTGCCATATATGCTCTACAACAAAGACATGGTATTAGATCTTTCTTCACTCGCTCGCACCACGATTCGTAATTTTGGTTTTGCGACAGTACTTTTTATTGCTTCAGGAACAACTGTTTTTGCTGTTGCTGATCTTTCTCTTTCTCCTGCGAGTGGAACATTTGAAGCCGGACAAACGTTCACGGTTTCTGTTAATGTTGTGAATAACAATCAAGCGATTAACGCAATTTCTGGCGCGCTCACATTTCCAACGAATTTGCTTTCAGTAAAATCAGTTTCAAAAGATGGTTCTATCATTAAATTGTGGGCAGAAGAACCTTCTTTTTCA
>CAZFBW010000002.1:0-96087 GCA_964517625.1 uncultured Candidatus Saccharibacteria bacterium
AAGCTTGGAAGCAGAGTTCGACTCTCTGTAGGGTCACAGAAATATAAAAACCAGCCACACGCGCTGGTTTTTATATTTCTGTGACCCGAAGGTGACATATTTTCTTAATCTGTACTCAGATTGTAGAAAATACAAATACCGCCGTACTCGGCGGTACACAAAAATAAAACGCCATAAACCGTGGGTTCTCAAGCCATTTCCGGCGAAGCAGAAATATTGACAAAAATTAAATTTTAATGCATAATAAAAAATGCATCCAATTTCGGATGAAATTGTTGGGCGGACGCCCAAGGAGGCAAAATGTCTAAGCTCTTTAGCAAGGTTGATCAAGGTCAAGTGTTTGAAGAATGGAAACAACAAAAGAACGCTGTCGCCGAAAGACTCCTGCGAGACTTTCCTTGGCTTTGGGCCATCAGAAGTTACCATTCTTGGGACGATGGTGATTTTACCAAAGTTAGTCAAGATACGGCGGACCTTAAGTTAGTTCTTACTCAACCTTCAGATAAAACAAGATTTTTGATTTGGACAATCACAAGTCAACCAGGCGAAAGCTTCAACATGAAGGCGAGGTGCCTTAATCGTCTGAATGGTGATACGTGGGCTGAGTCCGTTATGCAACAAACTCTTGGTTGTGGTGTTGAAGAAATTCTCTACCTAGTAGTAGTTGATCCATTATGGGGGGAAAAACACCCAACTAGGCATATCACCATCTTTCGTCACCCGGAAAAGAAACCGATGAATGAGTTGGTTGAAAAAGTGTGTCAACTTCAGGGTAGCAATGCTCGCTGGAAAGTCCTCCCTGAATCATTTGATATCATCTAACGAACAAAGGTCTGAATCACTGCCACCGAAAGCGAGACTGCTTTCGGTGGTTTTTTGATACATTGCAAAATTTAATTCCCTTCCACCGCTTGTGCACGTATCTGTTTATTTGCCCTCGCGTCAGCCAGAAGATACTGCACCTTATCTACTAATTGTTTTCCGGAATAATTTACTTTAAGAATAATGCCGATAGCCCCCAAGTCCATAATTTTAGTGGTAACCTCATTGTCAGATATGTTGGAGCAAATGATAACAGGAATATCCAATTGGTTTTTTTTGAGCTCTTTCAAAAACTCAAAGCCATCCATTTTAGGAAGCATAAGATCAAGCAAAATAACATCTGGCATTTTTTCAGCTACATGATTAAGAGCGTCTAATCCATTGTCTTCAAGAATTACTTCGTCTCCATTTTTTTCAAAACTATGTTTATAGATTTCTTGTATATCTTTATTGTCCTCAATAATCATTACTTTTAACATACGAGTAGATATTATGCTTCTGCTAATTCAATATAAAACTGTGAACCCTTACCCTTACCCTCAGACTCTACCCAGATACGACCCTTGTGAGCATCAATAAAGATTTTAGCAAGGTACAGTCCAAGACCTGTTCCTAAAATATTTACTTTCTGTACATCGGCTCGAGAAAATTCCTTAAATAAGATTTTTTTCGTATCTTCTTCTACCCCCACACCCGTGTCTGCAACCTTAATCAATACTTTTCCTTGTTGACGTACAACAGAAACATCAACTGACCCTTGAGGGGTATATTTAATAGAGTTGTCGATAAGATTGGTTATGACTTCTCGTAATTTTCCTTGGTCAGCATTAACAAATATTTTCTCTTGTGTAGGTAATGCTTTCGTGAGTGACAATCCTTTCTGTTCTGCGTGAACCTTAAATGAGGTGAGTAGTTCGTTAATAAGGGGAACGACATCAACTTTTGAAAACACATATTGGAGTTGTCCTAGTTCAATTTTTGATTTATTCAAATACTGTGAAAGAAGTGAAATCACTTCGTTACCAGAAATCATAATCTTTTGAAGCAAGTCAACAACCGGCGGACTGATTTGACCCTTGTCGCCATCAAGCAAGATGGATGCGTATCCGCGCATGATGGTAATCGGTGTACGAATTTCATGCGTCGCAAAGGTCATGAGCTCAGATTTTTGCTCGTTTGCTAATTCTATTTCAAATGTATTTCGTACGAGTTGAATACCTAAAACGAGCGTAAGGACAAAGATTATAATGCGAAGCAGGAGTTGTTCAACATTGTCGGAAAGAGTGAGTTCAACCAATGAAAACACACACAGGAAAAATATAAAAATACCAGCAAAAAGATTCTTTACGTGGAATAATTCAACGATATAAATTGCATACACAGTGAAAACGATAACAGGGAAAATAAAGAGGGCACCAAAGGGTACGAAATCATAGTTATTAAAACCGATAGGGAGGATGAAACTAAACAAAAGAAGCAGGCCTGCGGTAAGCGACATACCCGTAAACATAAGCATGATTTGTCTCCGCTGGTCTCCTTTTGCATCTTCTATTTTGTTATACAGCGCTGTAATTCCGGAAACTAAGAAACTAAACGTCACGATGCCTCCTAAAATAATTCCATCGCTTTGTTCTGGGTTGGTGAGTTGTGGTAATGAGACAAAATCATTTATTTTTGTAAAAACAAAAGGGATGAGGAGTAATGCGGAAGAAAAAAATGCAAAGGGAAGCAAACCATAGGTGTGCCACAGCGGCAAGTCTTTTTTCTCGTTGGGGAAAACGTAAGCAAGTTGAAAAAACGCATACGAATGCCAAATGGTAAGGAATATGTGAATACGAAGCGCGAGAATGGCAAGTTCTGGGTCTGTAAATTTATATAAAAAATAATTAGATAGTCCCCATAGAATGGTGAGAAAAGAAAAGAAAAAGAATGTTCTACTGGTAACGCTATTTTTATTGCGAAGGAATACAATAAATGCGAGCACCCCAATTCCTATAACTGCGACAGCAACACCAATAAGATCGAAGCGTATTTTATCAAAAAAATTCAGTATTTCCATAGCGTATAGTATACATTGTGTAGTAACAAATATGGTATATGTTATAAACAAATTCGGTAGTTTTTTGGTACTAAATAGTGTACACTGTGGCTATTATACTGTTGTATTTGTATGAAAGAAGGGACAAAAAAGAAAATATTAATACTTGAAGATGAAAAGCCTCTTGCTCACGCTCTGGAGCTTAAATTAACCCATGAGGGGTTTGAGGTAACCACTTCTGACAACGGCGAAGCCGGGGTTTCTCTGTTGGAAAAAGAAAAGTTCGATCTTGTGATAACTGATTTAATTCTTCCTGGGGTTGATGGCTTTGGGGTATTAGAAACAATACAAACAAAAAAACTACACGTGCCGGTGATTGTGATGACCAACTTAAATCAAGAAGAGGACAAGAAACGAGCGCATGATTTAGGCGCAATAGATTTTTTTGTAAAGTCTAACAGTACACTTTCAGAAATTGTAGAAGGAGTGAAGAAGAAAATATAATACACGACACGGACTTTATGCGGAGGTAAGCAAAGATGTGTCTTTTTTGTGTGAACTTATGGTTGAGTTCCTGTTGCCGAGAGTAAACTTCTGCAAGCTTCTTCTTCTTGTTCGGCACCGTTTGATAACGAAGCGGGGATTATATATTTTCTCATTCCTTCCGTTTGTAGTTTGGTTACATCAATATAAAATGTTTTTTCTGGTTCACTCCAGGCGCTGTCACAAAGGGTATTTGTTCCTATGGTGTGGTATTTAAGAACAAGTTTTTCTTTATCAGTTGCTAAGAGAAATATTTCACTGTTACATGCTCGAGGGTCATCTTTTGTAAGGGTTGAATTATTTTCTTCGTAGATAAGCGTGGTCGTGTTTGCTATTGTGTCTAAGATAAAAATTTTATTTGAGAATTGGCATTGCTCCATATTTCCAAACGAGTTTGTTGAAAGATAAAATTTCCCCGGGAGATTTTCAACAGGAATTGCCCCCACAACCGGAGGAACAACCCCTACCGCTGTTACGCTTACTACAGTATTGGTCCAATCGCTACCACCGGAAGCACTACCGTACACATCTGGAGGAATATTGTAAATTACTTTATTATCAGCGGTAACGATGTTGCCATCAACAACAATATATTTTTGTCCTGCAAAATCCTGAGGAGGAAGCTGTGCATAAGGAGTTTCTGTTTGTGTTGTATTTGGTATGTACGATGTTGGAGTGATGGTGCTTTCATGTGTGTCACCACGCTCTGGTACAAAAAAGGAGGAAATGGTGTATGTCATGCTTGTAACCACATCAGCTATTTTTTGTGTAATAGAAGTTTGTGTTTGAGGTGATTGTGGCGTGATAGGCAGTTCTGTCGTTGGGGCCTGTTCTTGTGCTGTTGTTTCTAGTGTTGGAACAGGTGCTACTTCTGAAGAGGTTGTTCCCATTACCTTCATTGTTTCTTGGGGGATGATTATTTGTTCTTTTTGTGCAACGGAAGGCGAAGCTGTTTTTGTTTTAGAAAGATGCTTTTGTATGTAGAGTGCGGAAACAGGTATTGCAAGCACAACAATTGCAATGAGGAAATAAAGAACAAAACGTTTATTCATAGAATATAGTGTACCAGGTTTTTGGTGTGTTGTTCGTGGAGATAAGGCAAGATGTGTACAGAAAGAAACGTGTTCCTTGCGTATTCTTTCTTGTACACTTTATTCACACATATAACAACAAAATATACCAAGAGTCGATGGTATACTTTCCATATGAAGATCCCTGAGAATATTAAAGATATTCTTGTTGCTGGTAGCTATATCAGCGATGAAGATGTAAAGAGGGCAGATGCCCTTGTTAAGGCTGGAGGTGTCACTTTTGTGGACGCACTTTTACGTGATGGTGTTGCTAGTCCTGATATTATCGGACAAGCTGTTGCTGAGTCGTATAAGGTACCGTACTCTGACCTTAACTCTTCTGCTATTACTGCGGACCAAGTACGAAAAATTCCTGAAGAACAGGCAAAAAGTTTGCGAGCTGTTCTTTTTACGGACGGTGAAAAAGAAGTGGTAGTAACAACTGATGATCCAAGCAAAAAAGAACTTCAAGGGGAGTTGAAGAAAATTTTTCCAGGCAAAAAAATAAGTATCACCTATTCTCTCACGGAGGATATTGATAGCATGTTTGTGCATTACGAGAAGCCTCTCGATACTCGTTTTCAGAAAATTATTGAAGAAGGGGGAGGGCGTGTTGCTCCTGAAATTTTGGAAGAGATTTTTGATGATGCAATTACGTACAAAGCATCAGACATACACTTTGAACCACAGGCAACAATAGTCATCATACGTTTTCGTGTTGACGGTGTACTTCACGAAGCGGGGCGTTTGCTTAAAGAGTATTATGAAAATGTATTAAATCGAATTAAGGTAAAGAGCGCACTTCGTATTGATGAGCACTATGCTGCCCAGGACGGGTCGCTTCACTATGAGCATAATGGTATCGCGGTTGATATGCGTACTTCCATTATCCCTATTGTGGAAGGGGAGAAAGTTGTACTTCGTGTTTTGGGTTCCTACGTACAAGGGCTCACGTTTAATGATCTTGGACTTAATCAAACAAATCAACAACTTCTTCGAGAGGCAGCAGATAAGCCGTTTGGGATGATACTTGTGGTTGGTCCAACAGGCTCCGGCAAGACAACAACGCTCTACTCGTTGCTTAAAATGTTGAATACCCCTGACACAAACATTACTACCATTGAAGACCCGGTTGAGTACAAGGTGCAAGGGCTTAATCAAATACAAGTAACTCAAGCGACAGGACTTACGTTTGCTCGAGGTCTTCGTGCAATTGTGCGCCAAGACCCAGATATTATTCTTGTAGGTGAAATTCGTGACCTAGAAACTGCTGAAATTTCGGTAAACGCTGCGCTTACTGGTCACATGCTTCTTTCAACCTTCCACGCAAACGATGCCGCAACTGCGGTGCCACGTCTTCTTGATATGGGTATTGAGCCGTTCCTTCTCTCCTCGACGATGAACCTCATCATCGCGCAACGTCTTGTGCGCAAGATTTGCGAACATTGTAAGCATAGCGTCATTAAAACTCCATCGGATTTTGATACTCCGCAATTAAAAGACGTCGCCAAGTATTTTAAAGATAGTATGACTTTGTATGAGGGTAAAAAGTGTGAAGCGTGTGGTTTCACTGGGTACAAGGGGCGAACATCGATTTACGAACTTATAAAAATTACACCAAACTTACAAGAACTTCTTGTAAAAAGACCATCAGCTCAACAAATATGGACACTTGCTCGCAAGGAGGGTGGACGATCAGTTTTTGAAGATGGAGTTGATAAGGTGAAAAATGGTCTTACTACCATCGAAGAACTTATTCGTGTAGCACCACCACCTGATTTGCTATTACAAGAAGATGAGTCCACTGTATCTGAAAAGAAAATGATACAGAGTAAAAATTCTTCTAAACAAAAAAGGACCTAATGTATGGCAGTAAAAAAAATAGTACAAAAAGTTGTCTCCAAAAAAGAAGAGGTTAAAGACAAGAGCGTCCGACTACCGCTAAAAAAATCAAGCACCGATAAGAAGGTAAATGACAAGATAGAGAATATCGCCACAAAAACAAGACAAGTTGAGTCTGAGGCTCCTTCCGCACCAGTAAAGGCAACTCCTCGTGTTGTTACGGTGAGTGAAAAAAAACTCGGCTTTTTCGATACCTTTGGTCTCACAAAAGAACGCGATCAGTTTATTGAAAATTTAAGCATGCTGGTTCTTTCGGGTATGCCTATTGTGAGTGCTCTTTCTGCTATCACACGAGACACAAAAAATGCTCAGATGAAGAAAATTCTGGAAGGAATTTTACTTGAACTAGAAGGGGGTTCGCCTTTGTGGAAGTCATTTGATAGAACAGGTCTTTTTAAGGGGTATACTATTTCTCTTCTTCGTATCGGAGAAGAGTCTGGTAAATTTGCAGAGAACTTAAAGGTGGTTTCTCTTGAGCAGGAAAAAGAGAGGAACCTTCATTCAAAAGTTAAGTCAGCACTCATGTACCCAATCTTTGTGCTTGTACTTGTTATTGTTATTGGACTTGGTATTTCATGGTTTATTTTGCCAAAGCTTGCAAAGATTTTTGATGATTTAAAACTCGACCTCCCGCTCATCACGAAAGCACTCATTGGTTTTGGTCTCTTTTTGCAAAAAAATGGAATTTGGTTTGTACCCTTGGCGTTTTCTCTAGGATTTTTAATTATCTATATTATCTTTGTTAACCCAAAAACAAAATTTTTAGGAGAAGCATTTTTGTATTCTATCCCTGGAATCAAAACATTGTTAATGGAAGTTGAGGTGGCACGTTTTGGGTATTTGCTCGGGACGCTTCTTGAGGCAGGTCTCCCTATTATAAAAGCAATAGATTCGTTGATTGGGGCATCTGATTCTTTTCGATACAAGAAATTTTATACGCATTTAAAAGATTCGATAGAAATGGGAAATTCTTTTCAAAAATCATTTGCATCATATCCTAAAACAGAGAAAATTGTCCCACAACCTATACAACAACTTATTTTTTCCGGGGAACAATCTGGTAATTTAACAAAGACACTTATAAAAATAGGGCAAGTTCTTGAGGAAAAATCGGACACCACAACAAAAAATCTTACCATTATTATGGAGCCAATACTTTTGGTTATTGTGTGGGCGGGGGTGGTCGCGGTTGCATTTGCTGTCATTTTGCCAATTTATAGTCTTGTTGGCGGGATGAACGCAACATAGTATGAACTTTTCTTCATATTTTCGTAGAGGATTTGCAATGGTGGAAATAGCATTATCGATATCGATTCTCACTATTATTTTTGCTATGACCATCCCGAACTACCTGTCTTTTATGACCCGCAATGATTTAGATATTGCAACGATATCTTTTGTTCAATCTGCGAGAAGAGCAGCCGTGTTATCTCAAACAGGAAGTGTGGACAGTGTATGGGGGGTATCTGTAGCAACAGGAAGTATAATTATCTATAAAGGTAATGATTTTGCAAACAGAGATGTATCTTTTGATGAAGTAACAGACATCTCCCCAACCATCGCTGTTACTGGGCTTACTGATATTATTTTTAGCAAACAAACAGGCCTACCCCAGTCAACAGGAACAACAACACTTGTTTCGGTAGATAATGAATCACGTCATGTCAAAATCAATCAAAAAGGAATGGTTGACTATTAAAAAATCAAGAGAGGGGTTTCTTCTTGTTGAGATACTATTATCAACATCTCTTTTTGTATTGTTTTTGACGGCCTTTGCTGGAGTATTTTATTACGGGTTACAGTCTTCGGTGCTTGCCGGCAAACGATCTCAAGCGACGATGATAGCAGAGGAGGGGCAAGAAGCGGTACGCAGCATGAAAAATGCCAGCTTCTCTTCTCTCACATCAGGCACGCACGGACTTATATATTCTGCTGATGCGTGGAGTTTTTCTGGAACATCGGACACCGATAATGGCTTTACAAGACAGGTTACTGTGACAGACGTGGATAGCAACAGAAAAGATGTTACGGTTACGGTAACATGGCCTCAAACTAATAACAGAACAGGCTCCATTTCTTTTTCTAGTCGTGTGACTAATTGGAAAACAGTACTTAATCTTGGAGAGGGGTTAATGGTGAATGCAATTGTTATTAACCACGGACTATCAAAAGGAGTTTCTGATTTTGCTCCATATAAAGTAGGAACAACAACCGTACAACTTGCTACATCAACAAAGTTTGGTGCAGGTACGTACACCGTTACAGGAGGGTCAGACAGCAACTATACATTAACGTTTAGTAATGATTGTAATAGTAGCGGACAGGTGACGCTTACATCATCTTCTTCAAAATTATGTACTCTGACATATGAGGAAAAGTTGGCATACGTAAAACTAGACGGAACGGTTATTAATCATGGGGGCAGTAAAGTAATAGCGGATTTCGCTCCATTTAAAGTTGGTTCAACAACGGTTGTTCTCGACGCAACAACAAGTATCCCATCGGGGACTCATTATATAACTGAAGCATTTGACCCTCAGTACACACTTAGTTTTTCTGGGCAGTGCTTTACTGATGGAAGAATAATTCTTGCGTCCGGAGAAAGTAAGACGTGCACGTTAACCAATGAAGAGATTATCTCTGGGGGAGGTGGTGGTAGCCCCTCTCTTTCCGGGCTTATGATTTATGGTGACGGAACAAATATTCCTAAATACAGAACATACAATGTAACAACGGATGCTTTCAGCGCAGAAACAAATACGTTCGTTGCAACGGTTGGTCCAACATGGATTATTAAAACTGCACCGAACGCACACTATGCTCTTGCTGGTTACTATGACTCTACGGGGTCACTCACTGTTATGTGTTTTGACGGAACAAACTGGACACAAGAATTCGTTGCCCAGTCAGGTGGTGTGGGTAATCGTCACCGCAATGATATTATTTTTGAGAAAACATCAGGGGATGCTCTTGTTGTTTATAGTAAGGGAGGAACAAGTGGCGATGCCACTCGCTGGGGTAAAATGGGGTACCGCACAAAGCCGGGCAATGTTGGGTGTGGTTCTGCTAATTGGTCGGGTGAATCAATACTTACACCTCTTAGGACAACAAGCGATATTATGTATGTGAAAATGACAAATGATAGACGCGCAGGGTCTGATCTTGTTGCGCTTACTTGGGTTGATACAAACGATGATATCTCTGCAAAAATATGGAATGGAAGTAGTTGGGTAAATGAACCGTCGGCTGTAAGCGACACTAATGTTGAACGAGTGTCATCATCTCATGATATAGAAAACATGGACCTTGCGTATGAGTCACTTTCTGGAGATCTGATGCTTATTTGGTCAAACGGCACAGGAAACAATGGTACAAATGGTGTGAGGTATAGAACCTGTACTGGAGGCATCGCATCATGTACCTGGGGAGCTGTCACAACTCCACCAACATTTTTAGACGATGCAACATCGCTTGATATTACTCCAAACTTAGAAACAGACGAAATTGTTTTTGCTTCTATTGGAAACGCTGGAGGAGATCTTCAGCTTGGGTACTGGAATGGATCTTCGTGGACAAATACTGCAAACGCAGACACATCATCCGGGGTTCCCTATACGGGTTCAAAACTTGTGACGACTGGGTGGCTCACCAACGGTTCAACAACACGATCTATTATTGTGTATGCTGACCTTAATTCCCCACACATCAATTGGTATACGGGAAATGGAGGAGTCTTTACTCGTCAAACCGATTTTGTTCCAACACCGCTTATTGGAACTACTCGTGGTTATATGGATATACACATGGACCCTATCGATAAAAGTCAGCTTATGTTTTTGACATCAGACAGTGCAAACGACTTGTTCGCAAAACGTCTTACTATGACAAGCTCTTCAACCTTTGTCTGGACAAATTCTGATGGAGGAGCTCTTGAAACTGGACTTCCTCAAGTAATCTCTTCTCCGTTTTCATTTTCATTCTGGCAACAATAACATGACTATCTTTTTTACAAAAAATAAAGGTTTTTCACTCGTCGAAACACTGCTCTATGTTGCCTTAGTGTCCATTGTTTTATTTTCTATTGTTTTCTTGCTCTCTTTTTTGACAAGTACACGAGTAAAAAACGCAACAATTTATGATGTGAATTCACAAGGGACATATGTTATGCATTTTATTGTAAACACAGTACGAAATGCAGAATCAATAGATTTCCCAACAGCTTCTGCTACAAGTTCAGTGCTTTCTCTCACTGTTTCTGATGGTATGCTTAGCCCAACAGTGTTTGATGTATCGAGCGGTACATTACGAATTAAAGAGGGCGCGTCAAACCCTATCCCAATAACAAACTCACATGTAACGGTATCTTCACTGGTATTTCAGACAATTGCACCAACAAGCTCTGTTGATAAGATGGTAAAAGTGTCATTTACTATTTCCTATAATAATCCAAACAACAGAAACGAGATGGAATTCAGCCAATCTTTTAACGGTAGCGCAACATTAAGAAAATAACATGATACCCTTTTTAAATAAAAAAAATAGCACAAGAGGGGGGTATATAGCACTTCTATCGGTTATTGTTATTGGAGCAATCGGCGTTGCTGTGATGATGTCGGTACTTTTATTTGGTATATCATCATCAAAAACAGATTTTGCATTACAGCAAGGAGGAAGTGCAAAAACAGTAGCAAGTTCTTGTGGGGAAGAGGCTCTTCAGAGATTATTAGAAACAGGAAGCACATCAATGTCAGGAAGTTTGGTTATAGCATCAGGAACATGTTCCTACGTAGTTTCTTCTCCAAGTGGTCAAGATATAGTATTAGAAATAGTTGGGCAATATGGAGAAACGGTAAGCAAAATAAGGATAATTGTAGCAACGACAACACCCTTCATTATCTTATCCTCATGGCAAGACGTTGGGGACTTTTAAGGGGTTGTTTATTTGATATACTGATAAGGCAGGATATTTTACCTGTCTTATAGGTAGAATTTCATTTATAAAGTTACTTAGTTAAATATATAACATAGAATTACAATTGTATGAAAAAACTATTTCGTAGCCAGAAAGGATTCACCCTTATTGAAATCCTTCTCGTGGTTGCAGCTATCGCTATTTTGGCCGGCATCGTGATTGTGGCTATCAACCCAGGTAAACAGCTTGGTGATACTCGTAACGCACAACGCCGATCAGACGTTACAACGATTCTTAACGCAGCATACCAATACTCAATTGATAACAATGGAGTATTGCCTGCAGGTGTGACAGCATCATCAACAGAAATTTGTGCACAAGGTGCCGCAGACTGTACAGGTGTCATCGACTTGTCAGTACTTGCTCTTAACGGTAAGTATCTTGTTGGTATTCCACAGGACCCACAAAAGGTTACTGCGAATGGTACTGGGTACTTTATCTTTAGAGACGCCAATGGACGCCTCACGGTTACGGCTCCACTTGCTGAACAAGCTGCTGTAATTTCTGTAACAAGATAGTGAGTGTGTGGTTATGTCTTTAGGATTAGTTGACCATCATGAAAACGGTGGTGTGAACAATCATGAGAAGTCCAGTGATGCATTGTTATCGCTTACTGCTCATGAATTAAGAACATCTCTATCTGTTATCAAATGGTACACAGAAATGCTACTAGATGGCGACTGTGGAACACTTGCGGATGATCAAATTAAATACTTAAAGACCATACAATCAAGTAATCAGAAAGCAATTGATCTTATACGGTCAATACTAAATGTATCCAGGTTAGACCTGGGTACTTTTAGTGTCACACCAGAAGACACAAGGCTTGAGTCCGTGCTCAAAGAAGCTCTCGCTGACCTGAAAAACCTTGCAGAAGAAAAGAAGGTTTCTATAGAGGAATCTTATGGAGATTCAATTTCAAGCATCTCACTTGATAAACAGATATGTCTTGTTATCTTCCGAAACATTCTCTCCAATGCCGTTCTTTTTTCTAAAGAAAACGGGACGGTGCACGTTTCTCTTAAAGAAGTTAAACAAGGTGAAGAATGTGGTACCAATATTCTGCAAAACGACAGTCTCGTTGTTGCAGTTGCTGATTCAGGCATTGGTATTCCCGAAGAAGATAAACAACACATATTTTCTGGGTTCTTCTACAAGGCATCCAACGCTGGCGACAACAACAATGCCGGTGTTGGTCTTGGATTATATATCACTAAATTAATTCTTGAAAAAACCGGTGGAGAAATCTGGTTTACATCAACAAAAGACGTTGGTTCCACCTTTTACGTAGCTTTTCCAAAGTCAGGTATGCACAAGAAAGAGGGAAAAACAGTGCTTGATTAGCGCCACAAAAGAAAAACGGCACTCAAGGTGCCGTTTTTCTTTTGTAGTTGCTGGTAACGAGTGGTTTATATCCCCCGAAGTACCGTTATCTTTGCACCTAATTTATTTAGTCGTTCAGCGATGTCTGCATACCCGCGTTTGATTGAATAGACATTACGAAGAAGAGAGGTGCCTTCAGCCCCAAGCATAGCAATCAAAATGATTGCGGTTGGCCGAAGAGCCGGTGGGGAGACAATTTGCGCTCCACGGAGGCGTTTTACGCCTGTGACGAGCGCTCGGTGCGGGTCTAGGAGTTTGATGTCTGCTCCCAGGCGATTAAGTTCAGTGAAGTAAATAGCGCGATTCTCCCAGGTCCAGTCGTGGATGAGCGTTTGACCTTCAGCAAACGTACAAATTGGCACAAAGAAGGGGAGGTTGTCATTGTTTATTCCAGGGAATGGTTGAGTGTGAATCTTGTCGTGTGGAGCAGTTAGTTGTGATGGGGAGATGGTGATGTCCACAAGTTTTGTACGGCCATTTTTTGAAAAATATTGTTTAGAGAGTTTGAATATAAGACCCATTCGTTTTAACTTTTCAAGTTCAAGCTCTAAAAATTCAATCGGACATCGTGTGATAGTTAATTTACTTTTCGTGACAATCGCGGCGGAAATGAAAAACATACTCTCGATTGGGTCTTCACTGTTCTCATGTTCAACACGGAGGTTGATGTCTTTTTTGCCATGCACGACAAGTGTAGAAGAGCCAATGCCATCAATTTTTACACCCATTTTTTCAAGTAAGAAACAAACATCCTGTACTTGGTAGTTTGGTGGTGCAAATTTAATAGTGGTAATGCCAGGAATGCGCGATGCAGCAAGGAGTGTGGTAATTGCACCCGTGTCTGATGATTCGTAGAGCGGAATAGTGCCTGTGTGTAATCCTTTATGGGAAATGTCGTAGAAGTTTTCTTTGGTATTTGTGGTGACACCTAAGTATTCAAGTGCGTATTTGTGCGCAGCCACTGTTCGTTCTCCCATTTTGCAACCGCCTGAATGCGGGAAAGTGAAATGCTTGCTCTTATGAATGAATGCACCAGCAAACGTAAAGGAGCGTATTTTTCCAGCAACATCGCGATTAATTGTTTCAAGCGCAAATGTTTTTGGTGGAATGATTTCCAAACTATTGTCTTGTATCCAACGCACCTTCACACCAACGCTCTCAATCATTTCAATGTAGCGGTACACTTCTTCGATGTGGGGGATGCCGTGGAGGATAGTTGTACCGTCGTTAACCAAGGATGCGACAATCATATTAACCGCGCCATTTTTTGATGTATTGGTTTCGGCTTTTCCGTGTAACTTTCGTCCGCCTTCAATTTGAAAATCAAGCGTGTCGTTAAGGGAAAGAATTGGACGGCCCAACACTTCGGAGAGTTTCCCAATTTGTTCAATGGTGATGTTTTGCTTTCCACTTTCAATGCGAGCAATCACGCTTTGTGTTGTCTTAAGTGCGCGAGCAAAAGCATCTTGAGTTAAGTTGTGCTCTTCGCGCAGTTTTTTAATAAAATGGCCAATTTTGCCTATTTCACTTCCAGTTTTCATCGTTTCTAAAGTATAGCATATACGCTATATGTTAAAACAAGAAGACAAAAAACGTCACGGAAAGCAAGGCCATAATGCCGGTAATGGTCCAACCGAGAACATTTGAAAGCATGCCGTTGGTGCGTTCGCCTAAGATTTGCTTGTTGTTACCAATGAGAAGAATAATCGCCATAAGCGGAGGTGCGAGAATGCCGTTTAATGCGGCGGCGTAGTAGAGCATAGTGATTGGATTAATCGGCAAGAAATTGATAAGCACACCAACAAGCGTTGCAACAATGATGACAAGATAAAATGCAGGCGCTTCATGAAAAGTTCTGCCTAAACCAGCTTTCCATCCAAACGCTTCCGAGAGAGCGTAGGCGGCGGAGCCTGCAAGTACGGGGACAGCCAAGAGTCCAGTTCCTAAAATACCAAGCGTGAAGAGTAAGAATGCGCCATCACCCGCAAACGGGCGCAAGCTCTCTGCGACTTGGGCGGCGCTTGTAATTTCTGTAATACCATTCATACCAAGTGTGCTCGCAGTGGTGATGATAATAAAAAACGCAACAATATTTGAAAGAAGCATGCCCAGGATTGTGTCATTTCGCATTTGCGATAAATCTTTGTAGGTTATTTTTGGCACACCTTTCCCCATGGCGCGCATATTGCCGTTAACAACTTCTTCCTCCACCTCTTCACTTGCTTGCCAAAAGAAAAGGTAAGGGGAGATGGTGGTACCTAAAACAGCGGTGATGTTAAGGAGTAAACTTTGGTTCCATTCAATGTGTGGAACAAGTACGGACATGACAATCGCGTACCAATTCTGCTGTACTGCAAAGGCTGCGAAAATATATGCAAGTACGGTGAGGGCTAAATATTTAAGAAATTTTACATAGGTGCGGTAGGGAACAGTGATTTCAACTAAAATAGTGACAATGGTTAGCACCGCAACAAGAATACCAAACGGAATAGGGAGAATGAGTTCTGCGGCGGACGCCATCGCACCTAAGTCAGCGCCAATGTTGATGATATTTGCAAACGCCAAAATAATTACCGCGCTGTAGAGAATGTATTTTGGATAATGTGTCTTAATAACTCCTGCCAACCCTTTGCCGGTGACAACACCGATACGTCCGCACATTTCCTGGATGACAATCATGAAAGGAAGTGACAGCACCGTAAGCCACAGTTGCGAGAGGCCAAACATAGCACCTGTTTGCGCATAGGTGACGATACCAGATGGGTCATCATCAGCAACACCGGTGATGACTCCAGGTCCGATAGATTTGGTTATACGCCTGAAAAAAGGCAGTTTTGTCATGTGTGTTTATAGTATAGGATATAAAAACTATTTCAGCGTATACTTATGTGTATGAAGATGACGCCGTTTCTCATGTATGTCTTATACGATGTACTGCCGGAATCGCTTCACGCAGAAGCTAAAGCGATGATGGGAGGATATGTGCTCTATAGTGACGGAAAAACATTTGCAATTATTGATGAGGACACGTTGTGGCTTAAAGGTTCCGAGGATTTAAAAGATTGGTACGAATCGCGTGGAGGAAAACAATTTTCGTATATGAAGTTAGCGCCCGGTGGAGGAGAGAGAAAGGTTCAGAAAATGCACTTCTATTCTGTACCGGAAGAAGTATTGGAAGACAGGGAGGTGCTCAGTGAATGGCTAGACACCGCGCTTTCTGTTGCAACACCACCGAAGAAAGTGAAGTAGTATTACGCGTGGAGGTGGAGGTAGATGTCTTCGAGAGCGCGCACCGCATCGCCTGCGGCGATATTGTTTTGGTGGTACAAAACATCAGTACAATCACCCGCTGCCCACACGCCTTTAAGTGATGTTTCCTGAGTACGAGGGTCAATGATGATGTTGCCAATTTCATTTAGTTTCACTGCATTTTTTGCAAACTCCGTTGCTGGGATTTGTCCGATTTCCACAAACACAGCAGATGTCGGAAGGGTGATTTCCTGATTGGAAACATTGTCAGTATAGGTAATTGATTCAACAAATTGCGAACCCTGTATGCTTTTTGGAATTGCTCCGACGATTAATTTGAAATTTGGCTTTTCTTGTAATTTGTTTACGGTAATTTCATCGGCGCGTGGTTGGCTACGAGAAAGAAGGGTAACTGATTTGCAGTAGGCAAGAAGTTGCGCTGCAGATTCAAAGCCGGCATTTCCTCCACCAACAACGATAACGTCCATACCACTAAATAAAGGTCCATCACATGATGCACAGTAGGTGATGCCTTTGTTTTCGTACGTGTCAGCACCAGGAATTTCAAGTTTGCGTCGTGCTGAACCAGTTGCAATGAGAACTGTTTTTCCGTGTACATTTGTTCCATCATCAAGCGAAACGGTGAAGTCACCATCTGCTCCTTTGATGTCAGTTACCACCTTTCCTTCAGTAATGGAAAGAATGTCACCTTTGTATTCAAGAACATGTTTCTTGAGAGACTCTGCAAGGGCGGTACCTGAAATGTGTGGTGTTCCAATCCAGTTCTGCACATCGTCTGAAACAATTGATTGCCCTCCCCACTCTTTTACAATGAGAAGTGTTTTTAATTGCTTGCGTGCTGCGTATACAGACGCTGCGGTTCCTGCAGGCCCTCCACCGATAATAATTAAATCAAAAGTTGTATCCATAGAATTGTCAGTATAGCATAACGAAAAAACTGCCTTTCCGCAGTTTTTCTAACACAGTTTTGTTGATTTTACTTCTTTCGGCGAAGGAATGGTGGAAGTGCTTCCCAGTCCTCATCTTCCTCATCATCAAACTTAAAGAGGGGTCGCTTCGCATCAGTTTTTTCTTTCTTTGATGTGGTTTGCTCCTCTGGAGTATTGATTTCGTGGTCGATTCTTTTTTCAATAACATCTGCAACGGTATCTTTTGATTCTTTCATCGCACGAGTGTTTTCTACTTTTTCAGGTTTAGCTTCGGTGCGATTAGCTTCTTCAAACGCTAGATGGTGAGCTTTTCCAAGCGTGCCCGGAAAACCAGTTGCAATCACAGTTACCTTCACTTCGTCCTTCTTGAGTGATGGGTCAGTTGCAATACCGAAAATAATTTTCGCATCTTTATCAACTGATTCGGTGATAATTTTCGCAGCCTCTTGTACTTCAAGCATTCCTAAATCTTCTGCACCATAAATTGCAAAGAGTACACCTTTGGCTCCGTGGATGGAAACATCAAGGAGTGGGGAGTTAACCGCAGCGGATGCTGCTTCACGAGCACGATTCTCGCCCATACCACGTCCAACGCCCATGAGTGCTGTGCCTGAATCCTTAAGAATTCTTTTAATATCTGCGAAGTCCAAGTTAATGCGTCCTGGGTGACGGATAATGTCCGCAATTCCTTCAACAGCTTGTTTCAAAACCTCGTCACACATTTCAAACGCCTGTTTTACAGTTGTGTTTTTGTCGATAATAGAAAGGAGGCGGTCGTTTGGAATAACGATCAAAGCGTCAACCTCTTTTTCAAGGTCTTCAAGTCCGCGTTCTGCAATTTTCATGCGCGCTGAACCTTCAAAGAAGAATGGTTTTGAAACAACAGCAACGGTTAGGATGCCTTCGTTTTTTGCAATAGATGCAACAACAGGAGCGGCACCTGTGCCTGTTCCTCCACCCATACCACATGCAATGAATGTCATGTCTGCGCCTTTGATGACGTCTTGAATTTCTTCTTTTGTTTCTTCAGCAGAGCGCTTACCGATTTCTGGGTCCATGCCGGCACCAAGACCCTTCGTTAGATTTTTTCCGATGTGGATTTTTTTCTCTGCGAGTGAGTGATGCAAGTCTTGCGTGTCGGTGTTAATCGCAATGAACTCAACGCCTTGTAGCTTTGAGTTAATCATGTGATTGAGTGCTCCTTTTCCGGATCCTCCGATACCGATTACTTTGATTCGTGCGAAACTTTCGATTTCTGGGTTTACTTTTGCCATAACAACATTAAAGGATATTAGGTATTTATTACCCACTAACTATACCAATTATGAAGATGCTTTGCAAAAATGCAAAAAAACTATGAAATATGTAAAAAACTGTTGTAAATTAAGGCAAAAACTGAGAAACAAATCTCTTGACGGATCCGATAAATGATGTAAAAAGGATACTTAACACCTCACGTTCGTTTTCTTTCGGTGCGAGGAAGCAAAGCCCATAAACGCGCGCCCACGCACTATCACGAAGTGCATCGCCTGTCATTTTTGATAATTCATTTGTTGCAATCGTGATTGGCAATTTTAATTCTCTGCGCAACACGCTATCAAGTCCAGGCAAGTACATGCTTCCACCAACAACAACGATACCGGCGGGTAATAATTCTCGGCGATGAATTTTGTCTAATTCTTTATTTATTTTTTCACACAAGTCGTCGAGACGCGCTTCAATGATTTCATCTAACTTTCTGCGTGAGGTAATAGCGAGTCGTCCGCATTTGATGTCTTCTGCGTCTTGCAAACTTACTTTAAGGCCAAGTGCGATGTCTTTGGTGATGTCCTCTCCACCAATTGGAATGGTGGTAAGCAGAAGGGGAGCATTGTTTTCATACACAAGAAGAGACGTTGTGCCCGCTCCGATGGAAAGAAGCACCACTCCGGCTGTTTTTTGCTTCTTGGTAAGCAAAGGGATGCTCTCAGCAATTGGGCCAGCGATAATGTCAGTGACACTAACACGTGAATCATCAAGAACTTTTTTGAATGATTCCATCATGGTTGTCGGATAGGTGACAAACATGGCGCGCACTTCAAGCTTGTTGCCGTGCATACCGATGACTTGCGTGCCAACATCATTGTTATCTAGTTTGAAACGAAGTGGAATGGTGTGAATGATTGTTTTATTGCGTATGTCGGGCACGCCTTTGTGCGCTTCCTTGAGAGCGTTGTCGATGTCTAGGTCGCTTACTTCGGCATTGCCTTTTGTTACCTGGGCCTGTCCGGTTGCTTGGCTTGAATTTATATTAATTGATGAGATTGCGACAAGTGTGTGCGCGATACGCCTCCCTGTTTCTTCTTGCATAGCAAGGCAAGCATCTTCAATTGCGGTGCTTGCATCAATGGGGTCAATGATAGTTCCACGAACAACACCCTCAACATGTTTTTTGTATGTTGTTACAACCGTCGGCGCTCGCTTGCCTTCTTCTAAAATACAACCAACCGCACGCAAGTAAGCGCTTCCGATATCGATACCCACAATCATTGGAGAAAGTTTGTTGCTAGATGCCACGATAAAAACGTTTGAGATGTTGTTCCTCTAACGCTTCCATTGTACTACCATGTGCGTGCCCTTTCAAATGAAGCATACCGTGGACAAGGAGAAGATGAATGAATTTTTCGTGCGACATCTCAAATTTTGATGCATCTTTTTTTGCGGTTGAAAGTGAAATGTAGATTTCGCCCTCGTTATTAGAAAGAGGAAATGACAAAATGTTTGTTGGATAATTTTTTCCGCGGTACTCTTTGTTTCGTTCTTGAGATTCTTTTGGTGTGCAGAAAATAATGGTAAGCGAATACGATTTTCCAAGGAGAGCTTCCTTAATGCGCAAAAAAGGCGCGTTTGGTAACGAGCCTTTTTTTCTAAGTACGGTTAGATTCTTATGTTCGAGAATCGCCATAGGAAGATTATCTTCGCTTTTTCTTTTCGATAATTTTACCTAAGCGCTTTGCGAGGTCGTACTTTGCTTTGCTTTCCAACTTTCGCATCTTTGCTCGCTTTACCTTAAGCGGAGAAAGATCACGTTCGTTGTAACGAATACTTCGCACGCGTGGAAGTACTCCTGATTCTTGTACGCGCTTTTGAAAACGGCGGACAAGCGAAAGAGCGTTTTCGTTCTGGTGCCTTTTTACTTCTACATTGACATTTGACATATGTAGCGAGAATTCTAACACAATTACAGGCATATAGCAACAGGCAAAAAGCAGTAAGGGGAGCAGAAAAGGTGGCGCCGCAGGCGCCACCTTTTCTGCTCATTGCTGTTTGCTTACGTTCTTACTTCAAATGCTTAATGTAATCTGAAAGAGCATCGATTTTTACGGTGTCTTGTGAACGAGTACTCATATTGCGGACAATGACGGTATTGTCCATTGCTTCTTTTTGGCCGAAGATAACGCAGTATGGAACTTCCATTTTTTCAGCCGCCCCTAATTGTGCTGAAAGAGAGTCTTTGGAGATTGATTGGTGAACCGGAATGCGTGCCTTGCGGAGAATCTCCATAATACAGAGACTCTTTAGTTTTGCTTCAAAACCAAGCTGGATGAAATACACCTTTGGTGTTTTCATAATGCGCGGAGCAATTGCTTTGCATTCAGGGAACATCATGATGCGCTCAAGTCCAAGCGCGGTACCGACAGCAGGGACATCTTTTTTGTTGCCCATCATTTTTGCTAAATAGTCGTAGCGACCACCACCGGTGATTGCGATTTCTTTTTCTTTGCCGTTTTCGTCAACATCAATTTTAATGACTTCAAACACGGTTCGTGAGTAGTAGTCCAATCCGCGCACGAGCGAATTGTTCACACGGTAAGGAATACCCATCTCTTCCAAGTATTGAAGAACCTCTTTAAAGTGCGAACGCGCATCGCTTGAGAGAAACGAAAGGGATGATGGTGCACTTTCTTTAAACGGCTGACAGCTTTCTTGCTTGCAATCAAGTAATCGAAGCGGATTGGTCTTTAATCGTTCGTGGCAGTCCTTGCAGAGACTGTTTAGGTGCTTCTTATAGTATGAAACAAGTTCGCGGATGAATGTTGGTCTGGTTTCCTTGTCACCCATGGAATTAATATCGATAATCAAATCTTTGAATCCGTATTCTTCAAGAATAGTCATGAGCGTGCGAATGATGAGAGCATCAGCAACAGACTTGCTTGTTCCTAAAATTTCCAAGTTAAATTGTCTAAATTGACGGAGTCTCCCACGTTGAGGATTTTCGTGACGGAAAATTGGTCCATAGGAGTAGAGCATGACTGGTTGCGGGAGGTTTTGCATGCCGTGTTCAAGGTATGAGCGCATAACTGACGCAGTAAATTCCGGACGAACAGCAATGTGTTCACCACCTTTTGTCTTGAGCGTATACATTTCTTTATCAATCACATCAGTTCCTTCACCAAGAGCGCTTACAAACACATCTTCTTTTTCAAGGAGTGGCGTATCAAGAGGGGAGAAGCCATAGTAGACAGCAACCTCTTGCGCTTTTTCAAACAATCCCTGGTAGGCATAGTAGTTGTCGCCAAGAATGTCATGCATACCCTTAAGTGATGTTGGTGTTTCTTTCTTACCTTCTTTTTTTGATTCATTTTCGTTCATAGCTTCTTGGTATTAGTTCTAGTGTAATTATTTTGTGTACGTATGTCGACCCGGGTTTACGGCGAAGAGTTTAAAGGGGAGAATGCGGATAAGTGCTTTTCCGCGGATTGCGGACTCATGAAGTGCCCCCCAATCGCGACTGTCGTAACTTTGTGCGCGATTGTCACCCATCATGAAGTAATGGTGTTCATCGAGTGTCACGTCGACATTTTTCTGTGTCTCTTTATAGAGCACGAATGGCTCCTCAAGAACAAACCCGCGAGGGTTTTCTTTGTTGTAAATTGTTGTTGTGCCATTTTCAACCACAACACGCTCTCCGGGAAGTCCCATCACACGCTTAATTAAATATTTTCCTAAAAATTTATTATTTCCTTCCTGCAGTTTGAAAATCATCACATCACCTCGTGATGGCGTACCAACAAGGTAGGAAAGTTTATCGACTAAAAGAAACTCTTGGTTGTGAAAGGTTGGAAGCATTGACCCACCGTCGACAATAAATGGTTGGATAATGAACGCTTGAATCAATTTAACAATGATGATGACGCCTACAATCCAAAGGAGAAGCGACGATGGTCGTTCATCCTCTTCTAAAAAGCGGATGCGAACAAGAACGTCGCGCCAGCTTGGAATAATCATTGCAACAATAAGCGAAACAATGAGCGCCGATAGGATGACGAAGATGGAGATAGAAACTGGGTTTTGCGCAACATCAGTAAAAGAATCAATGATCGATTGCAGGAAAGAGTTCATCATTACAAGAGTCAGTATATAGACTTGGTTATGCATGCGCAACTTTTTTGAGTTTTTTTATTTTTGTTTTGAGTCACGTTTTACCACTGAGATTATTTAACTCTGGCCAACGACTGCTGTCTTATGGCATCTCGCGGCCGAGCCGCTCGACATGCTACACTCATCATCATGATTTACACACTTGTACCGCTCGGAAATCCCGGTAAAGAATATGAAACAACGAGGCACAATGCTGCGCGGATTGTGCTTTCGTACGCCAAGAGTGACATTGAAACTATTTCATCACTTGAAGTGTTTGTACCAGAGACATTTATGAATGAAAGTGGGAAGGCGGTAGCAGAGTATCTTCGTTATCACAACGAACGAGAGATTATTGTTATGTATGACGATAAAGATTTAGCGCTCGGTACGATTCGCATTTCGCACGACAGGGGTGACGGCGGACATAATGGCGTTAAAAGTGTGATTGAACACTTGGGAACGCGCGAATTTGTGCGCGTGCGTATTGGTATTGCAAACAAAGACGAGGCGGGAAACCTGCTTGTGCCTAAAGGGGAAGAGGTGCAGGGGTTTGTAATGGGGAGGTTTATCGAAGATGAGCGCGCCGTGCTTGAAAAAACCGTACCAGCGATTATGCAAGCGCTCCGCGATATCGTAGACTACGGCTATCAGAAGGCGATGGAGAGGAATAATTAACTATAATACTACCGCTATGAATACATTCGAACACAGCAGTCATCCATATCAAGATAAAGAACAGACAGACAGCACAAAACGCATTGTTCAATTCATTGATACCGAAGTTCAAAACAATAAGAAGGCACCAACTATTTATACCTTCAGAGATTTGTATAGTAAAAAAGGAGAAGATCTTCTCGCATATTACGAGAAGCAAGCCCATACTCGAAAGAAAGAAAAAATTCAGAATGATTTTTTTCACAACATTGAACACGGTGTGGCGTCTCAACTAGCGGAGAAACTTCCGCTCCTTGCAAACCAAAAAGGAAGATTGGGGGAGTATGTAGAAGCAAAAGTCACTAAAACATTGAAGCAGGATGACCAAGGTAATTCTTTTATTGATCTTGTGATTGAAATGACAAATGATTACGCTGGAGAAGTTGATGAAGAATCCCCGCGCAAGATGACGCTCCTTGTTGATGTTGGTACTAATGTTGGTGACAAGAAGAAAGATAAAGAGTACGCATTACAAAAAGAGTTTTTGGATAAGGCGCTTAAGGCAAATGTAAAGTGTTATTCAGATGGGTTTGGTCTTGGTATCGAGCGCCCAAAGATTATGGTTACCCAAGAGGGAGATTTTATGAAAAAGGTTGGTGAACGACTTGGTTCTCTTGTGACACAACACGCAAGCGATTCATTTTCGATTACCAATGATGAAAAATTTAATAAAGAATATAGAGAGTACTTTAAGGACTTGATGAGAGCAGTTCGGGAAAATGCAATCGCTAATATTCACTATATCGTTGATGTAAAAGGGTTTAATGATAAATATCACCGAGCACTTGTTGTGGAGTATGAAAAAATTGCTCACTTTGCTGCGGCGTATGAAAAAACCCCGACACATCGCGTACAACGTGGTACGGACAATGGTCGGGGTCAAGGTTTGTAATCGCAGATTTCAAAAAGTTCTATTTCGCGCTCTGTTGCTTGGGCGCAACCGGCTCTTCTAAGTTCGTTTACGCGAGAAAAGCTTCTGGCAATTTCTTGTTCGCTTATGCCACTGAAATACCTCCCACGTTGTCTCTTGATGCGATTTCTGAGTGCTTGTCGCTGATGGTCCGTCAAATGGTCTTCGACATTTTCCATGAAAGCACCGCGTCTTGTTGAATGAACAGGACATATATTATACCAAAAACACACGCTTATGTCAAGCGTGTGTTTTTGGTATACGTATAGTGTATTTCTTTTTAGTGAATTACTTCACGTAAGAAAGTGTCATTCTCTCTTCGTTTGGATCAAAGAGGGTAATGGTGAACTTGTAGCTCTTACCAAGTGAAAGTGCAGTGCGAAGTTTTTCTTCGTCGCCGAAATCAGAAACGTGAACAAGTCCTGCAACGCCTTCCTCGATTGAAACGAGTGCGCCGTGCTTGTTGAACTTGATGACTACACCTTGTGCAGTATCGCCCTTCTTGTATTTCTTACCAGCTTCTTTCCAAGGATTTTCCTTGAGCGCCTTAAGAGAAAGAGAAATTTTGCCGTCTTTGATTTCAATAATCTTAGCGCGAACTTTTTCTCCGACTTTCGCGTGAGCACGCGTGTCTTCAACGAGACCCCAATCAATTTCACTCTTATGAACGAGTCCTTCAACGCCGTCTTCAAGTTTGACGAAGATACCGAATTCAACAACGCCGGTAACTGTTCCTTCTACTTCATCGCCAACAACGTAGTTTCCAGAAACAATTTCTTTTGATTCTTTTGTACCACCATCTTTTTCAGAGAAGATAAGCTTACCTTCTTTTGGAATTGCATTGATGATGATAACGGAAATGCGCTTGCCGATAAGTTTCTTTAATTCGCGAAGGATTTTATCCTTGTCGCCATCTTCAATGCGAGGGTAGTTTTCTTCCTTAAGCTGAGATGCTGGAAGGAATCCAACAATACCTTGCCATTCCATAATAAGTCCGCCTTTGTTTGCGTCTTTAACAACCAAGTCAAGCAAGCGCTTTTCTTTGATTGCGATTTCAGCATCGCTCCACATGAGTGCTTGGCGAGCTTCCTTGAGAGAAAGTTCTACATAGCCATCAGCGTTTTCGCGAAGAATAACTTTTGCAGAAATTGCATCGCCAATATTGATGCGTTTGATAACATCGCGAGCATTGATGAATTCCGCACCGTAAATAATACCTGTACCAGAGTGACCGAGGTCGACATAGAGTGCTGCTTTTTCAATTGCAACCACTGTTCCTTCGACGATATCATCTTGTCGTACGAGTACGGTTTGTGCTCCTTCTATTGTTGTTTCGTTTGTTGTCATAAAAAAATATGCCTCCACAAAAGGAGGCCTTCCCTTCGGTCTGGGCTCCGATATAACACTATTGCTGTGCTTATTTCGGGGATTACGCCAGAACGTTATCTACTAATGAGATAGGGGAATACTACAACAAAACAATGTTTTTCGCAAGGGGTTCCTTCTCTGGTCGCGCTTATATTCATGTGCAGTTTATGCTATAATCCCGAAATGATTATTACGTACTACGGACGACAACATTTCAAGTTGCAAGTTGGTGACACAACACTTGCAATTAACCCTGTTTCAAAAGAGGGCAAGGGAAAGACCGCGAAATATGGCTCTGACGTTTGTCTTATCACTACAAATCATCCTGATTACAATGGTGAGGAGCAGGTTGCCCTTGGTAATAAAACACCACTTGTTATTAAAGGTGCAGGAGAATACGAAGTTGCTGGAATTTTTATTAAAGGATTTGCAACACCAGTTACGCTAGGAGAAGGTAAGGGGAAGAAGACGTATCAGAATACGACGTACTGTTTTACATTTGATGGAATTCGCGTCACATTTTTAGGTGCACTTCACGAACAGTTGAAACCTGAGCATAAGGAAATTATCGATGAGACTGATGTTCTTTTTGTACCGGTTGGAGGGGACGACACAACGCTTAACCCTTACGACGCGCACAAACTTTCCGTCGCACTTGAACCAAAGCTCATCATTCCGATGGACTATACAGAAAAAACGCTTCCAATTTTCATGAAAGAAGCGGGAGAAAAAACTGCTCCAGTGGAAAAACTTACTATTAAAAAGAAAGATATTGAAAACAAGCTCGGAGAAATCGTGTTATTCCACGAGATGTAACAATGAAACTTTCTTTCAAAGCGTACGTTCGGTATCTTCGTAAGCAAAAAGAGCATGTTCAACACGTGCATGCAATTATTTTTGCCGGAGCAATAACACTCCTTCTTGCGGTAGCAATTTTATATATTCAATACGGATACTGGCATGGCTCGTATGAGCGAGCAGAGGTCGTGCAAAACGAGAATGAGACACTCATTACCGAAACCCCAAAAGAAACACTCATACGACTTTTTGGAGAAGGGAAGGAACGTTTTAATCAGGCAATCTCCACACTTTCTCCACTTGAGGGAGGGGAAGTCACGTTTGATAGAAGTGCAACAACCACAAAATAAGACAAAGAAAGGACTGGAAAGAGTGTAGATTTTGTGGTAGAATAGAGAGATATTGGTCGGTCAGACTATTTCATAAAAACCCATGGCAAAAAAGAGTTCACAACCTGAAAGAAACCAAGAAAATAAGGATAATTCACCAGCTAGTACTGGTTTTAAATCTGTTGATATTTCTCATGAAATGCGTGTTGCGTACTTGGACTATGCGATGAGTGTGATTACCTCGCGTGCGCTTCCTGATGCTCGCGACGGCCTTAAACCAGTGCACCGCAGAATTTTGTTTGCAATGAATAAAATGGGTCTTAGTCCAGGAGCAAAGTTTCGTAAATCAGCATCCATTGTTGGTGAAGTACTTGGTAAGTACCACCCACACGGAGACGCATCTGTATACGATGCCATGGTAAAGTCAGCACAAGATTTTTCATATCGTTACCCACTTGTTTTTGGACAAGGAAACTTTGGTTCACTTGATGGTGATGGAGCAGCGGCGATGCGTTACACCGAAGCGAAAATGTCAAAAGTATCTATGGAGATGCTTCGTGATATCGAAAAAGAAACCGTACAGATGGTGCCAAACTATGATGGTACAGAAAAAGAACCATCAGTACTTCCAACAGCTGTGCCAAACATGCTTTTAAACGGTACCCTTGGTATTGCGGTTGGTATGGCGACCAACATCCCGCCACACAACCTAACGGAAGTTGTTGATGCGACAATTCACTTGATTGATAATCCGCAAGCAACAACCGAAGATCTCTGTGAGTATGTAAAAGGACCAGACTTTCCAGTTGGTGGTGTTGCATTTGGACAATCAGATATTCGCCAGGCCTACGCAACAGGACGAGGTGGTGTGGTTACGCGAGGTGAAGCGGAAATTGTTGAAACTAAAAACGGACAATTCCAAATTATCATTACCTCAATCCCATACCGTGTTTTAAAAAGTAATTTGATTGAAAAAATTGCAGACCTTGTTCACGAAAAGAAATTGGAAGGTATCAAAGGGCTTCGTGATGAATCAACCAAAGACATTCGCGTGGTGATTGATTTGAAATCAGGCGCGCAACCGCAGAAGGTTCTTAACTATTTGTATAAACATACGGAACTTGAATCAACGTTCCACTTCAACATGGTTGCGCTTGTTGACGGTGTTCCACAAACGCTTTCCCTTAAAGGCGCAATTTCTTCATTTATTGATCACAGAAAAGAAGTTGTTCGTCGTCGTACGGAATACGATTTAAAACGCGCGCTTGAACGCGAGCATATTTTACTCGGTCTTAAAAAAGCGCTTGATCACATTGATGAAATTATTAAAATCATCAAGAAATCAAAAGATACTCCAGATGCTCACGCACAATTGATGAAGGCATTTAAGTTCTCCGATATTCAAGCAACGGCAATTTTGGAAATGAAATTACAGCGCTTAGCCGGCCTTGAACGAAAGAAGATTGAAGATGAACTAAAGGCGGTACAGGCTCTCATTGCCGAACTAAAGAGTATTCTTGCGTCGGTAAAGAAGATGAATGCCATTATCAAGAAAGAGCTTGAAGAGATTAGAGAAAAATACGGCGATGAACGCCGAACAAAAATCGTAAAGCATAAAGCGAAAGAATTTAATCCAGAAGATTTGATTCCAGAAGCAGAACAGGTGCTTGTATTTACTGCTGGCGGATACGTAAAGCGAACCGACCCTTCAGAATTTAGAACACAAAAGCGCGGGGGTGTGGGTGTGGTTGATATGAACACAAAAGAAGAAGACTTTGTGGTTATGTCGCTCACCGCTTCAACACACAGCGACCTCTTGTTCTTCACCGACAAAGGAAAAGCATATCAAATCAAAATGTATGACCTTCCAGAAGGTAAGCGCGCAACACGCGGAAAATCAATCATGAATTTCCTTCAGTTAACTGATGGCGAAAAAGTGACATCAATACTTCCGATGCCAAAAGACATGAAAGGCAAAGTCGATGAACACATTTCACTCATGATGATTACCAAAGAAGGTACCGTGAAGAAATCAACCGCTTCAAGCTTTACTGACGTACGCCGAAACGGACTCATTGCTATTCGATTGGAAGATAAAGATGAATTGCTTGCAACACTGTTTGTGTCTCAAAATGACAGCGTGATTCTTACAACACAAAACGGTCAGTCAATTCGTTTTAATCACAATGACGTTCGCGAAATGGGACGCACCGCAGCGGGTGTGATTGGTATGAAGCTAGATAAGGGCGATGTAATCGTGGCGGCGGATAAAATTATTGATGGAACAAAAGGCGGAGAACTTCTCATCATGACTGCAAATGGCTACGGGAAGAAGACAAAACTTTCTGAATACAAGATTCAAAAGCGCGGTGGAAGTGGTATTAAAACAGTGAAGATTACGCCAAAAACCGGTAAGCTCATGGTCGCACGTGTTGTTACCGGAGAAATTGAGGACCTACTCGTCGTTTCAAAGGAATCACAAGTGATTCGTACAGAAATTTCTTCAATTCCAACCCTTGGACGTGATACGCAAGGCGTGCGCGTGATGAAGATGAGGGAAGGGGATTCTATCGCATCGTTTGACGTTTTGTAAAAAGCTAAAAATTACCCCATCTACGTTGTTGCAACTTCATTTTCGTCTTTCAACGTACTTGAAGTACGTTTCATTCCAAAAATCCGTGGCGCCCCGTATCTGGTTCAATTTTTACCTTTTTTAAAAATTCGGACCGAGGAGACGACCGCGTAGCGGTCGTCTCCTCGTATCCACTAGCAACTAGCAACTATTACCTATAAACTATAGGTATATGTTTCTCACCCCAGATCATCTTGTTAAAGAACTCTATTTGAAGCCGGGCGACAAAGTAGCCGACATTGGATGTGGAACCGGTGCGTATACAATCGCACTTTCTCGAGAAGTTGGAGAAGTTGGCCAGGTTTACGCTGTTGATGTTCATCGTGACATGCTTCATACACTTTCAAATAATTGTGCGCGGTTTAGTATTCAAAATGTGGATGTTGTCTGGGCAGATATTGAAAAGGGGACCCCGCTTGAAAAATACAGCCTGGACGCTTGTGTGCTTTCTAATGTTTTGTTTCAACTTGAAGAGCACGGGAAAGCACTGCGCAACATTCACATGCTCTTAAAACCCGAAGGGCAGTTGCTCGTTGTTGACTGGAGCCAATCGCACGCAGGCGCCGGTCCACACCCAGCACACGTTATAAGCGAGGCGCGCGCCGAAGAGTTGGCTCAAGAAAATGGTTTTCGTATTATTAAGCGTTTGCCAGCAGGGAGTTATCATTACGCATTTATAGCACTTTCCGTGTAAACTGTACCGTATATGAGTATCTTTAAAATCATCATTACCGCTGTCGGCATCATCGCTGCGATTTTCTCCGTTTTGATTTTTTCTGGAAAACTTTCAATAGGAACTGCGTCTAAAACACCACAAGGAAGTATCGTTATTTGGGGGACACTACCACAGGACGAGATGAGCAATTTTTTCTATTCATACATGAGTCAGGCAAAGGGTCAGCAAGTAACATATCAATTCGTTAAGGAAGATCAGTTTGCTGAAGCTCTTGTGGAGGCTCTCGCAAGTGGTGTTGGACCTGACGCAATTATTGCGCCGTACCAACTTATTTTAGAACAAGAAAAAAGGGTGTATCCATTTCCACAAGCATCGTTTCCACAAAAAACATATCGCGATATGTATGTTGATGGAGCATCAATCTTTTGGACAAATAGAGGAGCGCTTGCACTTCCTATCGCAATTGAACCAATGGTGTTGTTCTTTAACCGAACCTTGCTCGCTAAACACGGAGTGGCGCTTCCACCTGAGTACTGGGATGAATTAAATGATATGGGTCCAAAACTCACCATTCTTACCCAACAGGGGGTGTTTACGGAAAGTGCGATTGCGCTTGGTGCATACGGTAATGTTTTGTATGCAAAAGATATTTTGACAACGATTATTGCTCAGCTTGGGCAAGCGGTTGTTGTTAAACAAACATCGCAAGACGGCAAAGATAGTTACAGTGTGACCGCAAATGCCCCGCTTCAAGAAGGGGGGGATGTGTTACCACTTGCAACCGCCCTTCGCTTCTTTATGGAATTTTCAAATCCAACAAAAATAAAATATACCTGGAACCAATTTTTACCAAACGCGCAGGACCAGTTCGTTGCTGAAAAATTAGCTCTCTATGTTGGTTACTATGGTGAAGCAAAAACCATGCGCGAACGAAACGGGAGAATCGATTTTGATGTGGCTGTGCTTCCACAAACACGCGGATACAACACGCTCGTGACCGGTATGAAACTCTACGGTATGGCAACACTCCTTGCTGCACGCAACAAGGAAGTTTCGTTTGCGGTTCAATCAGCGCTCGCGTCAGCTTCGTGGTCAAACGTTCTTGCTCCGACAATTGGCGCGCTTCCTCCACAGCGCGTGTATGTGCAACAACCAAATGTTCCGGAGGTGGTCAAGAAGAGTCTGCTCGTCGCTCGTGGGTGGTATGATTTGAAACCAAGAGATTCCTCTCCTTTGTTTGAGACGATGGTGCGTGATGTGACAAGTGGTCGTGTTGAGGTGTCTGAAGCAGCGAGCCAGTTTGTACAGCGCTTGCGTGCAAAGTATACTAACTAACTATGAAACTTAAAGCTATAATTTTGGCATCGCTTGTTACGGTAAGTATTGGCGCTTTGTTTGCTCAAGGGCAACTATCGGGGGATGCGGTGTGTGGTGCGGGGGATAAGGCGTGTACCTTCGCAGATCTTAAGAAAATTCTTTCAAGTACATTTCTTTTTCTTCTTCAGATCGCAATTGCTTTTTTGCTTCTCATGATTATGTATTCTGCCGCGCAAGTAATGACATCCCAAGACAAAGCGGGCGCACTTAAAGAAGCAAAGACGAGACTGTGGAACGTTCTTCTTGGTTTTTTACTCATTACTCTTGTTGCAGGCGGGGGATACCTTGCTTTCTTGTCATACTTTAATATCGAGAGTAAATTCCTAACCCCTATTACAAATCTTTTTTCGGTGAATCTTTCTGATGTGTTGCCGTTTGCACAGGCGCACGCACAAGATGCGGAAAAGCTTCCAAATCCGCTCGGCACAACAACTAATCTTTTTGACTTTTTGGGAATGCTCGTCTCACTCGTGATTCGATGGTTCGTGTTTCCAGTGATTATCTTTTCATGGTTATACACTGGTTTCCAATATGTCTACGCGCAGGGTAATCCCCAGAAATTGATGGAAGCACACAAATGGCTCTGGTGGACACTTATCGGAACTTTTACTATTATGTTAGCAGAGGGGTTCACTCTCGCTTTACAGGGAACCTTTAAACAATTTTTCTCATAACTATTTTTATGTTCAAACATCCTTTCATCCTTAGTTTTATTCTTGCAAGTATCGGTGTACCACTACTTGTTTCTGCACAAACAAACTTCTCTTCACTTGGAACACTCATCGGTAATTTCCGAACAAACGTTGTAGAAGCACTCGGCATGCTTGCAATTACCGCCGCGGTCGTTGCTTTCTTTTTCGGCGTTGTACAGTTTATTTGGGCTTCACGCGAGGGAAAGGATACAGAAATGACAAAAGGGAAGAATTTCATGCTCTGGGGCCTTATTGCGCTTTTCGTGATGTTTTCTGTCTGGGGTATTATCAAGTTTGCACAAAGCTTTTTTGGACCCGACATGTCAAGTACAAACATTACCATCCCATCGTTTAAATTTAATGGAAGCAGTGGACCAGGGCCAGTCGCAGGAGATAAGAAGCCCGCTGGAAGCGCTTGTGCAAATGGTAATGAGTGCCAAAGCGGTAGTTGTGTCTATATAAGCCCTGACGCTGGTAAACAATGTAATTAGTCAAGAAAAGCACTCTGTGGATAGAACGCCTTGATTTACTTGCTAATCTCTAGCGCTTGGATATACTTACTAGTATAGATAAAAATAATATGAAAAAGATACTTACAACGGTTTCGGGTATTGTTTCTAGCGTTGGTTTTGCGTTTGCGCAAACAGCGCCTGGCCAGGGTTTGATTAACTTGCTTAATTTGGCACAAAATATTACTAACCGACTCATACCAATCCTCATGGGTCTCGGGGTTGCTGCTCTTTTCTTCGGTCTCGTGATGTACATTTGGAAGGGACGCGAGGACAAAGTTGAACACGAAAAGTGGATGAAGTTTATCGGCGCTTCAATTGTTGCCATTTTCGTAATGGTTTCTATTTGGGGGCTTGTTAGATTCTTCGGAAGTATTGTTGGTGTTGATGCTGTTGGTGCTCCAAACCCAGCAAACCTCATTCCAATGCCTACTAATTAATCGTTGTACGTATCAAACAAAACAGCGCGCAAGGCGCTGTTTTGTTTTAGTGGTATACTTTCGGAAAAGGTATCAACATATATTTGACCCCTATATTATGAAAAAATTTTTCGTACCATGCTGTAGTTTACTCGCTAGCACCAGTTTTGTTCTTGCTGTTACTGGTGATCAGCTCTATCAAAATGTCATGAAGACGCTTTTTGAACCGCTCATTCAGTTTGCAATCTTTCTCGCCTTTCTTTACTTTTTGTATGGCGGATTTATGTTTGTTGTTAATTTGTACAATCAAGATGCCGACAAAATGAATGCAGGCAAGAGACACTTGTTGTGGGGGACGATTGGCCTTTTCATCATGCTTTCCATTGGTGGAATTCTAAGTTTGATTAACACAACACTTGGTGGGAACTTTCAATAATTCTTTGTGTTAGAATAAGACAACATATGGCTGAAACTACAACTACGGAAACAACAATGGAAAAAATTGTATCGCTTTGTAAAAGGAGGGGGTTTATTTTCCCTTCTTCTGAGATTTACGGTGGTTTTTCTGGTGTGTACGATTATGGCCACTATGGAACACTTTTGTTTAATAATGTAAAACAAGCATGGTGGAAGGCGATGGTTCAAGAGCGTCTCGATGTTGTTGGTGTGGATACGGCAATTTTTATGCATCCAACAACATGGAAAGCCTCAGGACATGTTGATGGTTTTGATGACCCACAAATTGATTGTCGAAAATGTAAAAGCCGTTTTCGTGCAGACCACGTACTTGAAAGCTTTTCTGTTAATGCGGATAAGCAGTCGATTGAATGGATTAACACCGAACTCGACAAACTTCGAGCCGACAAGAAGCTTGTTTGTCCAAATTGTAATAGTGCCGACCTTACGCCGGCGCGCAAGTTTTCTTTGATGGTTAAATCAAATCTCGGATCGCCAGTTGACGAACTTTCCGAAGAAAATGTTGTATATTTGCGACCAGAGACATGTGGTGGAATTTATCTTGAATATAAAAATACTATCGACACACTTCACCCAAAGCTTCCGTTTGGTATCGCCCAAATCGGTAAAGCATTTAGAAATGAAATTGTTGCTAAGCAATTTGTATTTAGAACACGAGAGTTTGAACAAATGGAAATGCAATATTTCCATCACCCGTCACAGACGAAAGAAATTTTTGAGAAGTGGCAAAAAGATAGATGGGCATTTTATTTAGAATATGGAATTCCAGAAACAAAACTGCACTGGTATAAACATGAAAAACTCGCCCATTATGCTTCAGAGGCGTACGACATTGAATATAATTATGCAATGCTTGGTGGATTTAAGGAGCTCGAAGGCGTACACGCGCGAGGGGATTGGGACTTATCACAACATAGTAAGTTTTCCGGTATTGATTTGTCATATTTTGATGAAGCAACCCGTGAACGATTCATGCCCCACATTGTAGAGACATCGGTTGGTGTTGCGCGTACTGTACTTGCATTTATTGATAGCGCGTACACGGAAGAAGAAGTGGAAGGAGAAACTCGCGTTGTACTTAAATTAGACAAGCGACTGTCTCCAGTTAAGGTGGCCATCTTACCACTTTCAAAAAAAGAAGAACTTACTAAACCAGCAAAAGATTTGTTCGCGACATTATCCAAAAAAATGTTTGTTGAATACGACGAAACACAGTCAATCGGTAAGCGCTATCGCAGGCAGGATGAAATTGGAACGCCGTATTGTGTGACCGTTGACTTTGACACGCTTACCGACAATAGGGTTACGGTGCGCGACCGCGACACTATGAAGCAAGAACGTATCGCAATTGCTGAACTTGCACACTATCTACAGGAAAAACTAGAGAAGTAAGAGTATACTTACTTGTATGGAAGAAGGAACTGTGCAGAAAATTTCTATAAGTGAACAAGCGCAAGGCATTTTACTTGCACATAATTTGCTCATCAATACTGACGGGTCGCTTACCTATAAAAGTATTGTTGCAACACCTTCTGTCGTTAATCCCGGCATCGATTTGACTAAGTTAACGCAACTTGTCGTTGATGTTGTGCCCGGAAAAGAAAACACACTTTCGCTTATGTATCACCTAGCACCGATTGAATATGATTTTGAAGTAGCGATTGCTAAGAATGAACAGGGAGAGGATACGCTGTACCTGTATAACCCGCACATTGCTTAACCATCGTCTATGGAACACACACCAGAACAACAAGAAAAAAAACAAACGCCTCCACCAAGCGTGCTTCGGCCAGTTCGACCGTTTGTATCGCGGTTACCAGGGATGGTTGCTGTAGCGGTTGCAACAACTGTTGGAGTTGGTGTTGCGCCTGATGTAGAAGCGGGGAGTAATCGAAACAATGTGTTGGCAGGAATTGCTGGCGTGATGGCAATTAGTAATGCTATGAGTGGCGATAGAATGGCCTCCAATCGTTTGGAAATAAAAAAGCCCGATGAATTTGTGGTTACATTTAGCAATCGTGCAGAAGATACGATGCGCAACCTACGACTTACCTACGATACAACGACACAGAAAATAAGCAGACCAAACGGCGAAAGAATTGCTTTTGAAAAACCAGGAAGAAAAGTTATTTCTGTGAATGTTGCTGGACTTTCTCCAAACCAATTGCAAATAGAGTGTATATATTCTGACCAACTCGGAACATATTCTCAGAAGTCATACGCCATCGTTGATGCCTCTCAACATTTGAAGGTTTTTGAAGAGATGTCTCAACGAATTAGCTAATTAGAGACGCCATAGAAAGGGGCTTGAAAAGAAGCTTTTTTGTGGTATAATTAACAGATTATGGCAAAGGCACAAGATAATCTCATTCAAATTAAGCACAAAGAGACCGGAGAGGTCTATTGGACGCGCAAGAACAAGAAAAAAGTTGCGCGCAAAATTGAGCTTAAAAAATACTCAAAGAAACTCCGAAAGCATGTGATGTTTAAGGAGACAAAGAAGTAAATAAAAAATCTGCACATTGTTGCAGATTTTTTACTTCTTCTGTAGAGTGTCTATAGTTTGTTCTCTGTCTGGAGGTGTTACGTGACTGAAAAATCCGACAAGGTGTATCCGCTTTCTGTTTCCAATCCCGACTCTGGCCACCTAGTTTGGCATTCAGTACTTGACGGGAAGTATCTCGTCGAGGTTGTTCGTCCTGTGGTAGTACCTGAAGAACTGAAGATTGCTGTGCCGGATGAGGCACAGTTATCTTCCTTGCTTTGGTATTGTGGAGAATTGTTCATTTTTGAAAACGCCGAGCCACACACGTTGCTTCACAGGCAAGTTGTGCATCTAGCGTATGGGGCTCAGTTTGGTCCAGATATGAGTGATGTGTCATTGTGGCAAGATCTTTGCATTGCTTTCATTGACGGCACAATCGATGAGTTTTACATCAACAATCCGGAAATGAAAGATTTAACTGTTGAGAGCATTGTCGAAGCAAAAGCCAGCCTTCTCAAAGTACTTAAGGGTTCTTGAAGAAAAAATAAATATTTCAAAGCCGCTAAACAAGGCGGTTTTTTCTTTTGAGCGGGCCCACAAGGATTCGCCTCTCTCTTTGGTCGAGACTTGTAATTTCAACAGCTTGAGTACAAGCTAAGAAATTATGTCGCCTTCGGTTCGAATCCTTGTGGAAAATCCGAGCAAATGAAAAAAGACGCCGAGCAAGCATCTTTTTTCTTTTGAGCGGGCCCACAAGGATTCGAACCTTGGTCTGCGGTTTTGGAGACCGATATACTACCACTGTACTATAGGCCCGTGTCGGGTTATTCTAGCATATAATTGCCGAGATTAAACGATGTTCTTGTGAGTGTTAGAATTTAATGGTAGAGTGATTTTTGTCAGCACAACACCAACACGCTGACGTTGTACTTTGTTGGAGAGGGAGGACTATATGGGAAAACCATATACGATTCCATCATATCGGGAAGACCCGGCGTTCTACGATGATTGCATTCTAAACTACATCCGAGAGCTTGCATGGCTTGAGGATCAGGTGACGCTTGCATCAACGCAGAAGCCATCTCTTTCTGATTATGATGGCGAAACACCCGAGGAGTAGTTTATCCTCACACCTGTAGCCCAACGAGCGGCGCAAACGTGTGATGTTTACACTATGCTTAATTTTCCCTCTAGGTTACAGACCCACACGATTGTGTGGGTTTTGTGTTTTTGTGGAGTGCATAAAGCAGGTGTCCACACCTTGTTTCATTGTATACTGGTACAAAACGGACAATCCCGTTTTCCTATTATTCTTTATTTACAATTTTAGTATTTTATGCAAAAAGTATTTATAAGTTCTGTGCTCATAGCGGGAACATTCCTGGTTGTTTCCGCAGAGGAGGGGGTTCGCCCAACGCCAATTAATGCTCCAACACAAGCAGTGAGAGCAATTAAAGCAGTTCTTGCTACGAGTACTCGTCCAGCAATGATGCTTGAAGACGGTGTTCCACTAACTGGTGACAAGACGGTTGATGATAAAATCAAGGCGCTTGTTAAGGCAAGAAATGAAAAATTAAAAGCGGTTCACGATGCCTTCCAAGCAGAACTTAAGACTCTCATCGGTGAAAGAAAGTTGTTGCAAGCATCAACTACCCCAGCGAAGAGGTATGAAATGCAAGACAGGATGATGAATGCATCAGGAACACCTGTTCGTCCTCCGGTTGCATCAGGAACGCCGATGCGTTTAGAAGATAAGCGTCCGCCAGTTCAACAGGCGCCCAAAAACATATTTAGGAGATTCTTTCAATCTTTTTTGGGGGTAAATCCTCAGGAATTGCAAGCAGAAGAAGTTCGCTAGTTTCTTTATAATAAAAAATCTCCACGTCGTGGAGGTTTTTTATATTAGTGAGCAAGGGTAATCGCACAAATGTTGCGGTACCCAGCTTTTTCTAAGGTATGCTGTGCTTCATTAAGTGTGGCGTGCGTTGTGGTTGTGTCGTCAACGATGATAATGCGCGTATTTTGTGGGACAGTATTTTTGGCGCGTACCGCAAAGACACCGTGTACATTTTTTTCGCGCTCACTTCTGTTTTTTATTTTTGCTTGTTGGGGAGAGGTTCGTATTTTTGCAAGTAATGTTGTGTTTACTGGAAGACTGAAAAGGTTTCCGTATGCTTGCGCGATGTGGAAAGCATGATTGTATCCGCGTGACCACAGACGAGTAGTATGCATAGGGATTGGTACCAACAGCGTGTTTGTTGTGTCGCCGATAAACTCACGCAAATCATCACCGCATGTTTCCTGTACAAGAGGGAAAATCAAATCTTTTCGGTGGTAGTATTTTATTTGATGGAGACACTGTTTGACCCGAGTGTCCCTGTAAGAATATGTCGTGTGGATAAAAGCGGGGGTTGTTTGTATAGAGCGCGATAGATTTTTTACACAATGCGCACATAAAGATTCACCTTGTTTGTGGCACAGGTAGCACGAGGTTGGAAATATAAAGGAAAAAAGCTTTTCAAAAATCCACATATCACAAAGTATAGGGCTAAAAATATGAGAAACACAGTGTATACTTAGGGTATGTTACTTTCTTTTAATAAAAGAGGCATTACTGATGCGATTGGACTTGATATTGGAACATCCTCTATCAAGGTTGTTCAGCTAAAACTTGAACGAGAAAGTATTGTCTTGGAAACGTATGGCGAGGTCGCTCTTGGTCCGTACGCTGGGCTTGCGATTGGGCAGGCAACGCAACTAGGCGATGAAAAACTTTTGGAAGCAATTGCTGATTTGTTTAAGGAAGCAAAAGTTACTTCAAGGAATGCAACACTTTCTATTGATTCTTCCGGTGTGTTCGTTTCGGTGGTGCGTGTACCAAAGGTGGCTGATGCGGAATTAAAAACCATGATGCCACTCGAGGCGAAAAAATTTATTCCAATTCCACTCTCGGAAGTGCAAGTTGACTGGTGGCATGTTCCGCCGGGACCTGCTGAAAAAGCGTTAGGGGATGATGTGAATATAAAAAATATGGACATGGTTTTGGCGGCGGTGAAAAATGATATTTTGGAAATGTATAACCGTGTTGTGACCAAGCTTGGGTTTGTTGGTACGGAGTTTGAAATTTCTGGCTTTAGTCTTATACGAAGCGTGGTTCCAAAATCAGACGGGCTCATGTTGTGCGTGGATATTGGCGCAAACCAGACCACGATTAGCCTCATTCGGTCAAATATCGTTATTGACATGCACGTGTTAAGCAAAGGGTCTCAAGACAGTACGATTCAAATTTCTCAGTCGCTTGCCATCCCCATCGAAAGTGCGGAAGAGGTGAAGAGAACATTCGGTTACAATGGCGACGCAGCAAATCCATACCTCAAAGAAGTCATGGAACTTTCTAGTTATCCACTGTTTGGCGAGGTGGCAAGACTATCACTAATGTTTGAAAGAAAGTATAATCAGACTATAGAAGGAGTAATCCTTGTAGGGGGAGGTGTGCGTTTACCGGGCTTTATGGATATGTACGGAAAAGTCGTACATGCACCAGGGCGTACCGGTGCACCGTTTGACCAAGTTAGAATCCCCGAGTTTTTAAATGACATGATGAAACAAGTCGGACCTTCATACGCAGTTGCCGTCGGACTTGCTCTCAAAAAACTACTCTCGTAAACCCTATGGACGTATCATTTCAGCCAAAATCAACAATGCCGGAGGACGTAAAGAAGGGTCCTTCACTTGCTGAAATATTTTCAGGAATTGTGCACATGTATGTCGGTGACAAGAAAAGCATTATTGCTATTTTTTTCACCGTCGTTATTGTTTTTGTACTTATCGGAATTGGCGGAATGATGGCACTCAACTCCTCGCTTCAAAGTGAGGTGTCTACGCTCAAAGCACAACTCGACAATAAAGACGGACAGGTCATGAAGCCGGCTGCTATTGCTGAAATCAAAGCACTTTCCGATCGTGTAAAGCTAGTTACACTCATTGTTAAAGGTCAGCCGTTTATGACGACATTCTTGAAGCTTTTGGAGTACAGTGTCGAAGATGACATTGTCTTTGAAAAAACCACGCTTGCGTTCATTAACACTCCAGGTAAGGGAGATACGTATGCTATATCAATTGATGCAAAAGCAAACAGGTACTCTGCTGTTCTTAACCAGTTCCAAACATTGCAAGAACAAGCACCATACAATAAGTTCTTTACAGAGGTACGCATGAATAACTTTGCTGTTGATAAGGAAGGAAAAATTTCTTTCAAGATAACAGGAAATGCGCTTGTTGCTGGTCCAAATCTCACCCCAGAGGAGGTGGAAAAAGAATTGCTTAAGGTTCTCTCTGTTGGTGAGTTGCCAACGAGCGGAGATAGTGGCACACCAGTTCCACCAACTACACCACAATAACTATGTCACCAAAATATTTCATTATCCTCCTCATCCTGCTCGCTGTGGTCTTGGTGCACCAGGTATTTATGCCTCTTTATTCTGGCAACGGTTCGACACTCTATCAGCCAGCAAAAGGGTATGTACAACTCAAACAAGAGCGTGCGAGTTATACAAGTTCTCTTAGCGAGGCGGACAAGGTTATCGCTCAAGCAAATGAATTAAAGAAAAAATATGAAGGAGTCGACAAGGCAAATGTCGAACTTCTCAAGGCAATGGTTCCAGATAGTATTAATGAAGTTAAGCTTCATAGTGAAATAGCCTCTATTTTGACGGCGTCAGGATTTTCTTCCGAAAAACTTTCAATCACTAAAAAGGGTGCATCATTAATACCAGGTATCGGGGTGTATCTCGTTTCTATTTCGTTGGAAGATTCTTCATATGAACGATTGAAAACTATTCTCAACACCCTCGAACGTAGCCGAAGAATTCTTTCAATAAAAAGTATTAGTGTAACCCCGGCTGCAAAGGTCGGAGAAATTTACAAGTTTGAATTAGGAATTGAAACGTTTTACATCATGAAGTAAATAGTTTCTTTATACACCACCATGCCACCAACCACTCCTACACCAACTACACCGAAGAACAACACCAGTAAACTGGTCATTGAGATTGTCGCAGGACTTCTTGTTCTTGTTGTCGGGTATTTTGGGTACACAATGTTTTCTGATAGTTCTGCTTCTACGCAAGCGGTATCTAATGTACAACTTGGTAAAAATTTATCTAGCTTTGCAAAAGAAAGCAAAGGAATTAGTTTAGACTTCTCAATTCTCGAAACAGCGTATGTTAAAAGTCTCGAAGACCACACACAAATCTTTACGTATTCAACAAGACGCGGTCGTTTAGATCCGTTCTTGCCTTATGATTCTACTAGACCTATTCGTTAGCCAGAATAAGCTCACCGATCTTGAGGCAAAAGAAATCGAAGCAGACCTTCACGACCACGAAGGGACAGTAATCGATGATTTGCTCAAGGCGAAAAATATAACTGATGATGATATTCTTCAGGTTCGTTCGGTGTTGTATGGCTTACCTATTTTTTCTGGGAAAATTTCACAAGATGTATCGCTCACAAAATATTTAAATAAACAACAGTCTCGTCAGTTGATGGCACTTCCGCTTTCGATGGATGACAAGATGCTCTCCGTTGGTATTGTTGATCCAGAGTACGCGCACGTTCTCGACAGTCTTCAATTTTTGTTTGGACCATCACACCAGGCGTATAAGTTGTATCTCATTAGTTATCAGGTGTATAAAGACACGCTTGGTATTAAAGGGAAACAAGAAAGTCTTGCCGAACAAGTTGACGAAGAGGGGGATCAGTTGAGTTATGTTGCCAAAGAAGGGGACATCAACAAAAAACAACAGGAAGAGGAAGACGTTGACTTGTCCTCCGTCAACCCGGACCTTGACCAGGAGCTTACTAAGATGCAGGCGCCGGAGATTTTCAGCACCATGCTTCGTTATGCGATTGATAACGGTGCCAGCGACATCCACATTGAACACGTGGGGACGGCGGTGCGTGCGCGTATTCGTATTGACGGTGTACTCGATACCGCAACTACGCTTCCTGCAAAGCACCACTCTTCACTTCTTGCTCGTATTAAAATTCTTTCCGGTATGAAGCTTGATGAAAAACGAAAACCGCAAGACGGACGTTTTAGTACAAAAATCGGTGAACGCGCTATCGACTACCGTGTGTCGACATTCCCTGGGTATTACGGAGAAAAGGTGGTAATCCGTATTTTGGACAGTTATCGAGGTGTGCGTGATATTAAGACTATTGGACTTACGGAATCAAATATGGCTGCGATTAATGAAGCGCTCGGTGTTTCATATGGTATCATTCTCATTTCTGGCCCGACCGGTTCTGGTAAAACAACCACACTGTATTCAATGTTAAACGAAGTAGACCGTGACCATCAAAACGTGGTTTCTCTCGAAGACCCGATCGAATATAACATGCCTTCTATGAACCAGTCTCAAGTGTTTCCAGAAATTGGATACACGTTTGCTTCAGGTCTTCGTTCTATCTTGCGTCAGGACCCGGATGTAATTATGGTGGGAGAAATTCGTGACGTCGAAACCGCAGAGCTCGCCATTCAAGCGGCGCTTACCGGTCACTTGGTGTTCTCTACCATCCACACCAACACGGCAATTGGTGTTATCACGCGTTTGCTCGACATGGGTATTGAACCGTATCTTATTGCGCCAACCATCAAACTCGCCATGGGTCAGCGTTTGGCGCGTACTATTGTGGAAGGGTGTGCTAAGCCAATGAACATGACTGCTGGACTAAAAACAATGATAGATAATCAGTTTAAAGATTTGCCGATGACATATAAATCAAAGTTACCGCTCGATAAGCCGTTCCATGAAGCAGTTGCGTCCGAAAAGAGTCCGACAGGGATTAAAGGCCGTATGCCGGTATTTGAAGTGCTTACTTTTACTGAAGAAATTCAGGAAGCGGTAACACTCAGAAAAAGTGAAGACGAAATCTGGAAACTGGCTCGTGCCCAAGGGTACATGACGCTCAAGGAGGACGCAATCATTAAATGCATTGAAGGAAGAATTCCGTTCATTGAACTTGCGGCACTTTAAGGCCTGGATAGACAAAGTTATTCAATTGCTCTCTTTGTATACACTGATATACTTCTTATTATGAACTACGACGTAGAATTAAACGACATCATTATGACGCTTGTGAAGGAAAGCGGATCAGATGTCCATTTTACTGTGGGAGCTTTTCCGACACTTCGTATTAATGGCGAACTTGTTCCACTTACAAGAAAAACAGAACTTGTCCCAGAAGATACAGTTGGATTTTTGCGTTCAATGGTAAGTGAAAAGAAATTTACTGACTTTGTTGTTAAACAAGAACTCGACTTTTCATATGATCACGCAGGGGAATATCGTTTGCGAGGGAATGCCTCGTTCCAAAAAGGATTTATTTCTATTGCCCTTCGTTATGTGCCGAAAGTAAAGAATTTACAGGAACTTAATTTACCACCACAAATTTCTGAAATGGCGCGCAAAAAGCAAGGATTTTTCCTCGTGGTTGGTCCAGTTGGTCAAGGAAAGTCAACAACACTTGCTGCGATGATTTCTATGATTAACCAAGAATCAAAGCGCCATATTGTTACGATTGAAGATCCAATTGAATACCGCTTTGATCAAGATAAATCGCTTATTGAGCAACGCGAAGTCGGTATTGATACGGAAAGTTTTGGTACGGCACTTCGGCAAATTTTCCGCCAAGACATGGACGTGATTATGATTGGGGAAATGCGCGACAAAGAAACAATTAGTATCGCCGTGACCGCTGCGGAAACAGGACACTTAGTTTTGTCGACACTTCACACCAACTCTGCAGCGCAAACTGTTGATCGTATTATCGATTCATTCCCAGCAGAACAGCAGGGGCAAATCAGAACCCAGCTCGCAGCATCACTTCTCGGAATTTTTTCTCAACGCCTGCTTCCAAGAATTTCTGGTGGTATGATTCCCGCGTATGAACTTCTTATCAATAATTCCGCAGTCGCAAACCTTATTCGTGAAGGAAGGACGCAGGAAATCGACGTGGTTATTGAAACAGGAACCGATCAGGGCATGATTGATTTCGATAGACATCTAGCAGAACTTGTTCGTAGGGGGGAAATTTTGAAAGACACCGCTCGTGCACACGCACGCAGACTAAACTTGTTCGATAGAATAATTTAAATTCCAGTATGCTTTTCCACTACACCGCACTTGCAAAAGATAATACCCGTCAAGAGGGTGATATTGAGGCACTTTCTAAAGATGCTGCGGTGACAGAATTGCAGGCTCGTTCATTTTCTGTTTTAGCAATTGAAGAGAAAGAAGCTGGAGGGTTTGACATGAATGAAATAAGTAAGTTGTTTAAGCCGAAAATCAAAACAAAAGAGATCGTAATCTTTTCACGTCAGGTGGCAACCCTCTTTGAAGCGGGTGTGCCCGCACTTAAAAGTTTTAGATTACTTGCCTCGGAACACGAAAATCCGACATTTAAGGAGCAGTTGGTTGGCGTATCTGATGATATTGAGGCCGGAACATCGCTTTCGCAGGCGCTTCATAAACGACCAGAGATTTTCTCACCATTTTTCGTAAACATGGTGAAGTCTGGTGAAGAAAGTGGAAAATTAAATGACGTTTTCCTTTTCTTGGCAGATTACATGGACCGCGAATATGAATTGCGTCAAAAGACGAAGAAAGCACTTACCTATCCGATATTCGTTGTCGGTACCTTTTTTGTAATTATGAGTGTTATGTTCATTTTCGTTATTCCAAAAATGACAGCACTTTTCCTAGAACAGGGTGCCGATCTTCCAACGGTGACTAAAATTGTGATTGCAATTTCCAACTTTTTTGTTGATTATGCAATTATTATCTTTCCGGGTATCATTGTCGGACTATTTTTCTTTAATCGCTGGACCAAAACCGAAGAAGGGGCTTTTAAGTTCGATAAATTTAAGATTGAGGCTCCGGTTATTAAGAACCTTACACAAAAAACTTTCTTGGCCCGCTTTGCGGACAACATGAATACGATGCTCACGAGTGGTATTCCAATTGTGCGTGCTATTGAAATTACTGCAGACGTTGTGGAAAACGCATACTATCGCGACATGATGCTTCGTGTTGCTGGAAAGGTGCAGACGGGTACAACCTTTTCCAAGGCCCTTGCTGATGAAGATAACTTGCCAAACATTTTGATACAAATGGTGCGTATTGGTGAAGAAACTGGAGAATTAGGGTATATTTTGAAAAACTTGGCAGTGTTTTATAAACGTGAAGTGGAAAATGCAATCGACGGTATTATCGGTCTTATTGAACCAGCCATGATTGTAGGTCTTGGTGTTGCGGTGGCAATTCTCGTTTCGGCAGTACTCCTTCCAATGTACAGTTTGTCAGACTCAATTGCGCAGATTGACGTTATTCTCACCTTGTTTGTCTAAAAATAGGAAAATAGGCAAAATATGGTTTTTTGAGATATCCACATATTTAGCCTTTATTTATTGCGGTTAGGTTTGGTGGGGGGTATACTTATAAGTATCTATTTACAAGATAGAATAAAAAATTATGACACACACACTTACAAAACGAGGGTTTAAGGGCTTTACGCTTATCGAACTTCTCGTGGTTATTGCAATTATCGGTTTGCTTTCAACAATTATTGCGGCTCCTATTCAGAATGCCCGCAAGAAAGCTCGTGACTCAAAGAAAATCGCCGAAATTAAGGCAGTTCAGTTGGCTCTCGACCAGTATGCTGAAGCAAATGCAGGTCAGTATCCTTACGGCCTTGCTTACTTGGCTCCTACATACATGCCGATTCTTCCATCGTTTGGTTCAACAACAATCGTTACAGTAGCTGATCGTGATAAGTTTGCATATACACCATATGCATCAGGTGGAGCTGGTCTTCTTGATAACAACAGATTTGCGTATCACTTGGGTGCTCACCTCGAAAACTTCTCACAAGGTCTTGATAATGACCGTGACTGTGTAGGTGCTGACAGAAGTTCTACATACGTTATTACTGCCGGAACGGGTACATGTGCGTTCTTCCCTTCACCAGTTGCTAACATTGATGGTTTGTACTCAGCTAGTACAAGCCCAAGTGCAAACAACTATCAGGCAGGTATGATTCTTCAGGTTGCTTATACTGGTAACATTGGTACTCCAGTATCAAACGCTGGTACTCAGTATGACTTCGATGGTTCAGATGGTGACATCACTCGTTGTGACGCAACATCAGACTGTATCTTCGACGTTAACTCTCAGCAGTAATCTACGTTAGTTACGTGCTTGCTCTCCTATCGTTTTTCTACGGCGCTTCTCTTGGAAGTTTTACCCAGGTTCTTGTAACCAGGCTCCATGTTGCGTCCGTGATGAATGGTAGAAGTAAGTGTCTATCGTGTGGGGAATCACTCAAATGGTTTGATTTGATTCCCATTCTTTCCTATCTTGTTTTACGCGGGAAATGTCGGACATGCAAAAACAGCTTCGGAATAGAGCATCTCGTTATTGAGATTCTCTTCGGGGCTGTTTTTCTTTTCATTTACCGCGGAGTTTTGGCAGGTCAAGGGGTTACGCTTGATTCGTTTCTTTGGCTGGTGTACTACACTATTCTTTGTATTAGTCTTGGTGCAATTACTCTGTACGACATTCGTCATAAAGTTGTTCCTAGTATTTTCTTCATCATCTTCTTAATTCTTTCGCTTATCACTATGGTAATGCGGTTTATTGTAGAAGGGGATTCGTATGCGTTCTTTGCACCACTTCTCGTCGCTTTTCCGTTTATTCTTGCGTTTATTGTCACAAAGGGTAAAGCGCTTGGGTTTGGGGATATCTTGATGTACATGGCCGTTGGTGCATTCTTCGGTCTCGAGCAAGGATTAACCGTTCTCTTCCTGTCTGTGTGGATTGGCGGGGTGGTGGCACTTGTTCTTCACCTCAAAAATAGCAAAGTATACGGCATGAAAGCAGCCCTTCCCTTTGTGCCGTTTATTACACTTGCATTTTTCATTGTTCTATTCACAGACATTGACATTCTATCCCTCGGTCGCACGCTTTCTGAATGGTATCATTAAAGAATGGTGAAACGTTTTTTCTCTGTGAAGGTAAAAGCTGGATTTACGGTGATTGAGCTTTTGGTGAGCCTGGGCATCATGATTACCATTATGACAACGGTGCTTGGTAACTACCCAGAGTCAAATATTCGCGTTAATCTCGCCATGCTTGCCCATACGATTACACTTGCTCTGCGTGAGACACAAATCAGAGGCACAGCAATTGACTCAAGCGACCTCTCCGTTGGTGGGTATGGACTCTTTTTTGATAAAGCCACGTCTACGCAATTTGTTCTCTTTAAGGATTTTGCAACCGTTGCTGGTCCGAATGGTTTAGATGTTGGGGATGGGGTGTATTCAATGATTTTTGGTTCTGATGAAACAGAATCAATCACAACATTTCCGTACAAATTTAAGGTGGGGAAGTTGTGTGTCGGTACAGGATATCCATTTACCGGGACAAACAATGGTTCATGTGACACTGATAACACGGCAAGTATGCCAACCATTAATACGGTAACAATTGCTTTTGTGCGACCAAGTCCACAACCAATCATTACCATTAATCAAGACGATGCTCTTAATAAAAGAGACAGCATCTCAAATGGAATTTCTGGGGCCTGCATAGAGGTGACGTCTGAGAGTCCAAACAGGGAAGCGTATGTTCGCTCGGCGCAGGTGTATACGTCGGGAAGAATCGTGGCTTCAAAAGTTGGATGCCAATAACAACCATGAAACAAAAATCTTTTTTTACAAACAGTATACAGACGAAAGGGTTTACTCTCGTAGAGATGCTTGTTTCTTCTGCAATTTTTGCATCACTTGTGGTTATGGCAACAGGGGCTTTGTTTTCTGCGCAATCACTTAACACCAAAGTTCAGCAAACACAGATTATTTTAGATGGAGTTAATTTAAGTATGGAAACAATGATTCGTGATATTCGTTATGGATACAATTATCATTGCGCACAAACTTTTTCTACATCGTCTCCACCAGCCAATTTTGACCTTCGTCGAAGCTGTGGACTTGAAATTGATGGTTCTAATCCAACAGCGTTTGCAGGCAAGGCTTTAATTTTTCATCCCGTAGGTATTGCTGATGATACGGCGCGAGTTGCTTATTTTATTAAAACATCAGGAAGTAATTCTTCAATTCAAAAGGCGACATGTAATCCAAATCCACCTGGGCCTTGTGTGTGGGATGATGAGGTTGCACAAATAACAGGGGACGATGCTTATATCGACAACCTTTCTTTCTTTGTTGTTGGAGCAAATTCATCAATTGGTTCAGATGGTACAAATTTTGGGAACACAGCAGACGATATGCAACCACTTGTGACAGTTCTTTCTGGAGGAAAAACAAAACCAAGCGATGCGACACTGCCGGTTCCCTTCCATGTCCAGTATTCGTCTGTTTCGCGAAGCATTGATAATTAACATATGAAAACAAAGTTTCCATCATTTTTAAAACCAAGACGAGCCTTCACCCTTATTGAAACACTGCTTGCAACGCTTGTAATTTCTATGGTGATTTTAGGACCGCTTACGGTATCTATTACATCGTCATCGTATGCAAAAGATACCAAAAAGGTGATTACAGCAAGCTATCTTGCTCATGAGGGTCTTGAACTCATTCGTTTTAAGCGTGACAGCGCTTTCGTTGAGTGTCAGAGTGGTCAGGCTACCTGCGTACCGATTTCATTTACAGCGTCATCTATGGAGAATACACAACAGGCGTCGTGGAGAATTTTTAAGGAGCGTTTTAGAACAGCCGTTAATGGAAATGGTGTGCAACCATCATGTTTTACCGATGACGATCCGGAAGGGTGTGCTTTTGATGTGTATGGTGTTACCCAAACCGGGTCAGGAATTGCAAACAGGTATGTTGCTGCAGATGACAGGTGTTCATCCATGTACACAGACAACAGGTTGGATCAACCATCTGGATACGATGTCACAGGGATGGGGGTTACGGATAGGGTGTATGTATGTAAGGAAAACGGTTTACCATATGACTACTCTGACACAGGGTTTGCACGTGTCATTAAATTAACACCAGTTTCTCTCTCCTATGGTGATGATTATCAAAAAATGTATGAAGATGATGTTCGTGTTGAGTCGGCGGTGACATATACTCGCGTACATGGCATCAAACGTACCGTACGTGCTGTTGATTATTTGCACGCTCGCCCATAATCTATGAAAACTATTTTTAAACAATTTCGTTCTGATAAAAAAGCGTTCATCATGCCTCTTACACTTACCCTTGCTGCACTTATTTTAACTGTTGCAGGCGGAATTACGATGATTATTGGTAAAGAATTATTTTTCTCTCGCCTTACGCGCGAAAGTGCTACCGCATACTATACTGCTGACACCGCACTTGAGTGTGCAACGGTTGTTGATGAATCATACAACGGTACCGATGGCAATGGATTGTTCCAATATGATTTGCTCAACGAAGCAACCTCCACACTTAATTACGTAAACACTATCCGTCAGGCCCAAGGTATTAGAACGCTTCTCCTAACTGATATTTTGTGTGCGTCTGTTCCAATTTTAGATTCCGATCGTTCTTCATTTACCACCACCACTACCGACAGCACAGGCTCCGCACTTCAGGACCCATATGGAAATCAAACAGTAATGTCATCATTTACGATGATGATGGATACCGGCGAGGGAACAGTTGCTTGCGCGAAGGTAACGGTTGAGAAGAGCCTAAGTTGGCGTCAGATTATTGCGCGTGGATTTAACTCTTGTAATTTCGGCACAAAAAACCTTCTTGAACGCGCGGTAATCAGCACTTCGGAGCGCTAATAATTCCTTTATTTATTAGGCATTTTTTGGTATACTTACAATATATATCGAAAAAGTATGACCTTACTTGAAGCTAAAAAAAGGGTTGAAGATTTACGACTTACACTTGAACACCATCGGTATTTGTACCACGTACTTGATGCGCCAACGGTAAGCGATGAAGTGTATGATTCGCTTATTCGCGAACTGGATGCGCTTGAAAAAAAATACCCAGAGCTTGATAATCCGATGTCGCCAACACATCGCGTTGGTCATGAACCGCTCGACCATTTTGAAAAAGTAACCCATGAAATTAAGCAGTGGAGTTTTGATAACGTCTTTTCGTTTGAAGAACTTCTTGCGTGGGAAGAGAGAAATGAGACCCTTCTTAGAAAAGAAGGAATTACGCAAAAACCGACATATGTAGCAGAATTAAAAATTGATGGGTTAAAAGTTATTTTGACCTACAACAACGGCGTACTGGTTCGTGGCGCTACACGCGGAAACGGTGAAATCGGGGAAGACATTACGGAGAATATAAAAACAATTCGCTCCATTCCACTCCTTCTTCCCGAGAAACTTTCGATTACTGTTATTGGGGAAGCGTGGATGAAGAAAAAAGATTTGGAAAAGATAAATAAAGAGCGTGCGCAAGAAGGGCTTCCTTTATATGCAAACACGCGCAACTTGGCAGCGGGCACGCTTCGCCAACTTGATCCAAATATTGTTGCATCGCGCAACCTGCAGATTTTTGCGTACGATATTGAAAGGGGGAATTTTACGACACAACGTGAGGAACTTGAAACACTTGAACGGTTTGGATTTTTGGTAAATAACGATAAGCGATATTGCACAACACTTAAAGAGGTGGAAACATTTTATAAACAGTGGGTTGCAAAACGTGGTGGAGAAGATTATGGGATTGATGGTCTTGTTATTAAAATAAACGAACGAAAACTATGGGATATGCTTGGCTATACCGCGAAATCGCCACGTGGGGGAATTGCGTATAAGTTTCCTGCGGAAGAAGTGACGACAAAATTACTCGCGATTAGTTTACAGGTTGGAAGAACGGGTGCGGTAACGCCCGTTGCTGAACTTGAACCAGTGCTTGTTGCAGGTTCGCGTGTGAAGCGCGCCACGCTTCATAATATGGATGAAATAGAACGGCTTGATGTGCGAATAGGCGATACGGTGATGCTCCGTAAAGCGGGGGATGTCATTCCAGAAATTTTTGATGTCGTTGTGACGCTTCGTCCAAAGAGTGCAAAAAAGTTTGTCATGCCCAAAACTTGTCCGGAGTGTGACTCAGTGCTTGTGAAAGAAACTGTCGGCAAGGAAGAAAGTTCTGCATGGTATTGCAAGAACAACGATTGTCCCGCAAAACATTTGGAAAATCTCATTCATTTTGCGAGCAAGAAGGGAATGTATATTGAAGAGCTCGGCGATAAGACCATTGAAACATTTCATGATTTGGGGCTTATCACTTCACGTGCATCAATGTTTAAACTCAAAAAAGAAGATATTGAAGGATTAGATGGCTTTGGAGAAAAAAGTGCGGAGAATATTCTTGCGTCAATTGAGAAAGCACGTACTGTCCCGTTGTCGCGGTTCTTGTTTGCACTTGGTATTCGTCATGTTGGTGAACAGACCGCTAAAGATATTGCAAAACATTTTGGCACTCTTGAGGCACTCCAAAAAGCATCGCTTGAAGAAATTATTTCAGTCGAAGGGGTTGGAGAAAAAGTTGGTGCCTCGCTTTTTGAATACTTACACGACGCCCATTCACAAAAAATTGTAAGTGACCTACAAAAAGAAATTACGATTCTTGGAGAGAAGAAGAAAACAAACGGGAAGCTTACTGGACTCACCTTTGTCATTACAGGGACACTGCCAACACTTTCGCGTGATGAAGCAAAAAAAATAATTGAAGATAATGGTGGAAAAGTATCAAGCAGTGTTTCATTAAAGACACATTATCTTGTAGCAGGAGAGGAGGCGGGGAGTAAACTTGCAAATGCCCAAAAGCTCGGTGTGAGAATAATCACAGAACAAGATTTGACAGAATTAGTCAAGAGGTAGATAATGCGGAGTGGATATTGTATCAACTAACGGGAGAAAGCATTTGTCAAAACAGCAAAGCAGAAATGCCAAACCACACTTCCAACCCCGTCGCGAAGATAAAGGTAAACCAAGTAAAGGGAGAGCAAACCTTCATCTAGTTTCGAGTGAGGGTAGTTTCGAAATAAAAAAAGGTAAAGTTGCTGAGGATGAAGCAAAAGCAAGGGCAGACGGTCTTTTTAGGGATGTGCACCGAGGTTACTGTTGTATGTGTAAGGTGAAAACCGACACAATCTATGCCTGGGTCTTTATGTTCTGGGAAGATGGAGAAACTGAGCATTGGAGAGATAGAAGGCTTCAGCATGCTGGCGTTTGTTCTGGTGTTTGTAGTCGAGAATACGATGCTCTCGATTATAGCCAGAAAATGGTGCAGGTAAGGGGTAGGTAGTAGCGGAAGAATTTAAAGGCGAGCGCAAGTGCTCGCCTTTTTCGTTTGGGGAGGTTGGTTATGGTAGAATATCAACATTATGGTATTTACTGAAAAAGATTTGGATAATTTAAGTCAGCTTGCGCGTGTAAGTGTCAGTGCTGAGGAAAAGGAAAAAATGCTTCACGACATGCAATCCATTTTGGGTTATGTAAGTGAAATCAACGCAGTATCAGGAAGCGTTGAGCGTGAAGTTCCAGAACTTCGCAATGTGTTTCGTGATGATGTTATCACTCATGAAACAGGTTCTAATACTAAAGCAGTTTTGTCCGAAGCACCTGCAACTGAAGATGGCTTTGTAAAAGTTAATCAAGTTTTTAAATAACATGAAATCAGTTGCCGAACTCCACGATGCATTAGCAAAAGGAACGCTCACCATTGAGGAGCTTGTTCTAAGTGCCAAGAAAACGATTAAAGAAAAAGACGGCGAGATTCATGCACTTCTCGGGCTATATAGTGACGCACTTATTGGTGAACAAATTAAAAAAGCGAAAGAAATGTTTGCAAATAAAACCGCAACCACACTTACCGGTATTCCTTTTATTTTTAAAGATAATCTTCTTGTGAAAGGTGAACTTGCAACTGGGGGGTCTAAAATTCTTGAACACTACAAAGCGGTCTATGATGGCTCAGTTGTTGCAAAATTAAAAGCGGAAGGTGCGATTTTACTTGGGCGTGCAAATATGGATGAATTTGCTATGGGCTCGAGTACCGAAAATTCAGCCTATGGTGTAACTAAAAATCCTCACGATACAACACGTGTAGCAGGTGGTTCATCTGGTGGGTCTGCGGCAGCGGTGTCTGCAGGATACGTGCCAGTGTCACTTGGTTCAGACACTGGAGGCTCTATTCGCCAACCGGCGGCGTTTTGTGGTGTGGTGGGACTTAAGACCACCTACGGCGCGGTGTCACGCTCAGGCGTGATGGCCATGGGCTCATCACTTGATCAGATTGGGCCATTTGGAACGTGTGTTGATGATGTTGAAGCAGTGTTTGATGTGATTTCATTTCACGATCCACTCGATAGCACATCACTTCCTAAAAATGCGCGAGCATACAACAAACCTGCTAAAAAAGTAATCGGTGTGCCGAGAGATTTCGTCGAACAAAAAGGCGTTGATAAAGAAGTACTTGCAAATTTTAATGAATCGCTTGAGAAGATGAAGAAAGCGGGTTACACGATTAAAGATGTTTCAGTTAAACATATTGAGAAAGCACTTTCCGTGTACTACATTTTGATGCCGGCTGAAGTATCAAGTAACTTAGCACGCTATGACGGTATTCGCTATGGACTTTCTGTTCCTGGAGATACAAGCATTAGAGGATATTTTGAATCGCGTACGGCCGGGTTTGGTGATGAGGTGCGCAGAAGAATATTGCTCGGTACGTATGTACTTTCATCTGGGTACTACGATGCATACTACAATAAAGCAAATCTTGTAAAAGGCATGCTTGTAAAAGAATTCAATCGCGTGTTTGAAGAGGTAGATGTGATCGCAACACCGACCACGCCAACAACATCGTTTAAGGTTGGAGAAAAATCCCATGACCCACTTTCCATGTATTTGGCAGATATCTTTACTGTGCCTGTAAACATTGTCGGCGTTCCAGCAATCTCTATTCCAACAGGTAAGGATTCTCAGAATCTTCCTTTTTCGATGCAGTTCATTGCTCCGCATAATGGAGAAAAGCTTTTGTTCACTTACGGCAGAACACTTGAAGGGTTATACTAGAAGGGATGTATTCGCTTAATCTCGACTACCTGTTTAATCGCGTCTACGATGTACTTCTCTGGATGAAGTATGTTTGGCTTTTTGTTTTCTTGCGAAAAAATCCGGAAGACTACTTAGCAGAGAATGTTGGTAGAGAGTGGGATGGTTTGCGCGACAGGGGATGGTTTAACGATTATTTTGCTACAAAAGATGCCGCAGCAAGCGCAGTTTCTAATGAAACTACCTGGCAAAAAATTCTTCATTTGTTTGGTATTAAAGATAGAGACACCGATGGCGATGGTATTTCAAACATTGTTGATAGTAAGCCATACGACCCCAACAATTTGACGCAAGCGCAACTGAAAGAACGCTTTGAGCAAGATTATACATTTGGCGATAAAGTACGCGACCTGTTTGGACTTGCTCCGAAAGATACTGATAGGGATGGCGTACCGGACAGTTATGAAAAGGCGCATGGGCTTAATCCAAATCAAACCGATACCGATCGAGATAATTCAAGTGACGGGCAAGAATTGACTGTTGGCACTGACCCACTTAATAATGATACTGATAGAGATTTAATACTTGATGGACGCGATGAAGCACCGCTTGATGGGAAGGTTTCTTCAATTGGACAAGATACCGATGGCGATGGGGTAAGCGACAGATTGGAAAATCTTTTGGGGACAAATATTGAAAACAGGGATACTGACGGCGATGGCATTCCAGATGGTATGGATACGTATCCGACCGACCTCAATAACGACGGAACGTATGCGCTTCCAGATTTCGGACAAGCTCTTGATGGATTACAAACATCAATTCGCAACCCGGTACTTGCTTTTGTTTCTGATATGTTTTCGGTGATGGCAGTTATTGCGCTCTGTTTTTTTGTGGTTATCATCATGATGTGGGTGATTAAGTTTTGGAACTCACTCAATAAGTACGATGAACATTTTGTGCAAGAGGAAGAGGAAAAGCAAAAAGAAAAACCCGAAGAAAAATATGGAGGTGAACATATCGGCATTCCGGGACTTGCGGTTTCTGAAGATGTGACCTTCTCAGAGGAGATACCAGTACCACCACCATCGAATGAAGAGTTCGAAAGCCATCCACGTTGGGCAATTGTTGAAGGATATATGTCGTCAAACGTTGAAGCGTTGTGGAGAATCGGTATTATCGAGGCGGACAACATGCTCCGTGAAGTGTTAGCAGAAAAAGGATATGCAGGAGAAGATGTCGGCGAGATGCTCATGACGGCAAAGTTTAAGACGGTGCAGTTGGCGTGGGATGCACATTTGGTGCGGAATAAAATTGCTCACGAAGGGTCAAACTATACCTTGACCGCTCGCGAAGCGAAAAGAGTCTTTGCTCTCTATGAGTCTGTATTTTTGGAATTAGGAGCGATTCAATAATAAAAAGCAGTCTTGAATAATAATCTTATTTGTGGTATTATTTGTTCCACAAATATAGCGGGGTAGAGTAGAGGTAACTCACGAGGCTCATAACCTCGGGACACAGGTTCGATTCCTGTCCCCGCAACAAGCAAAGCTACGTGACAAAAGCTGGTTTCATCGCCCATCACGTAGCGGTGGGCGATGAATGGTGTACTATAATGTGTAAGTTAATAGAAGTCAGTGTAGCTCAGTTGGTTAGAGCGAGGGACTCATAAGCCCTAGGTCGGAGGTTCGATCCCTCCCACTGACACCCGTTTCGGCGGATTCTAGTTTTCTGCTAGAATGTGTAAGTTAGAAAAATATGCAGTGGTAGCCCGAGAAGCTTGGCTTCGAAGGTGTCCGTAGCTACCAAGCGAAGGGCGCAGCTGGTTCGAAGAAGGGTTGTAAAAGTGAGTCGGTGTACAAAATATAATATGCAGTGGTAGCTCAGCTGGTTAGAGCACCGCCCTGTCACGGCGGGGGTCGTGGGTTCAAGTCCCATTCACTGCGCATAAAGCAAAAACAATGGTTCTCGCCATTGTTTTTGCTTGTGTATGGGTATAGTATATATACACCATGCACCACGAAATTGAGCGAAAGTTTCTCGTGCAAAAAATGCCAAAATTAAGGGGCATCAAAGTTGTGCCTCAGGAAAGGTATTTTATACAGCAAGGGGAAGAGGGGATAGTTGAGGAGGGTTTTAAAAGGACGGGCAATGTTTTTCAGCATGAATTGAAGATTTCTATTGCTCCAGATGAAAGAACACAAGAAATTATTATTATCACTAAAGAAGAATTTGAACGATTTAAGAAAAATAGTACAAAGGTTATTTATCGTGACAGTTATCTTGTTTCAGAAAAACCACGCATTTTAATAAAAAAATATAAAGGCGATTACGAAGGATTGGTGCTTGCGGAAGTTGAATTTGATTCGCATGAAGAGGCAGAAAAATTTGTCGCGCTCGATTGGATGGGCGCAGAAGTAACCGATACGCTGATAGGTAAAGACGCACACCTGGTTACTTTAAGTAGGAAAGAGTTTCAAAAAATCGTCAAAGAAGCTGAAGAAATTTTCAATTTCGACGAAACCAAAGAAAGCATTAATTAGCAACCTCTATCAACAGGGGAAATACCTATTCGTGGGATATACTTAATCTCATATGCAACCACTAAAAATAGCAATCAATGGGTTTGGGCGTATTGGGCGTGCGTTTTTAAAAGTGTCCCTATTGCGTGATGACATGGAAGTTGTCGCAGTGAACGATTTAGGAGATGTTAAGAATTTGGCGTACCTTCTTCAGTACGATACAGTGTACAAAACCTCTCCATTTGATGTTCATGCAGAAATTCATGAGGGCGGAAAGCAAGAACTTGTTATTAAAATGGGGGACAAGGAGCGACGTGTGGCCGTTGTACAGGTAAAGGATCCCACAACACTTCCATGGAAAGATTTTGGTATTGATGTTGTTGTTGAATCAACGGGACTCTTTGTTACATATGACAAAGCAAATGCACACATCATCGCAGGCGCTAAGCATGTGGTTATCTCTGCGCCCGCAAAGAAAGGCGAAGACGAGAGTATCAAGGGTGAAACAATTCTCCTTTCAGTGAATGAAGATAAATTTGGCACGTGCCAAGTAACATCGAATGCATCGTGTACGACCAATGCATCATCACCAATTATTGGAATTCTCGATGAAGCAATTGGTATTGAAAAAGCAATCTTAAACACTGTTCACTCATATACCGCTTCACAATCAATTGTGGATGGTCCAAATAAAAAAGATTTTCGTGAAGGCAGATCAGGTGGGCAAAATATCGTACCTTCTTCTACGGGCGCGGCAATTGCTGTAACAAAGGCATATACGCAACTTGAAGGAAAGTTTGATGGTATTTCTATTCGCGTACCAACTCCGGCTGGTTCTATTGCTGACATTACCTTTATTTCAAAGCGACCAACAAGCGCTGAAGAAGTAAACAGTATTCTTAAAAAAGCATCTGAACGTGACAAATGGAAACATGTATTTACAGCAACTGAGGAAGAACTTGTTTCAAGCGATATTATTGGGCTTCCGTTTGCCTCTATTGCTGATTTGAAGATGACACGTGTCGTTGATGGCAACTTGGTAAAGGTAATGGCATGGTATGACAATGAAATGGGATACACTAACACCCTCGTTGAACACGTCGCCCGTGCAGGAAAAGCAATAAAATAAGTAGCTTCTGCGTTACGGATCCTAGGCTCACTCGTCACTGTACATTTGGGTACAGCTCCTTGTTCGCCTTCCCGTGCCTTGAATCTTTCTTATTGTATTGCTTTTCCTAGGGGTTTTATTGGTATACTTAGACTTATGAAATTATATTTAGCAACAGACCACGCAGGATTTGAATTGAAAGAAAAAATAAAGAAACATCTTGAAGAACATAAGGGAGATTTTGGTATTACTGAAATTGAAGATTGTGGAGCACATGAACACAGAGATGGTGACAATTACCCAGAATATATGGCGCTCGCTGCAAAAAAGATACAACACGACGCTCTCCATGCGCCGGCACTCGGTATTATTTTTGGTGGGTCAGGACAAGGGGAAGCTATTGTTGCTAATCGTTTCAAGCATGTACGCGCTATTGTGTACGCTGGAGGCAACTTAGAACTTGTAAAATTAGGTCGTGAACATAACGATGCAAATGTGCTTTCAATTGGCGCACGATTTGTCACATACGAACAGGCACATGAAGCACTCGAACTTTTTTTGAAGACATCATTTTCACACGAGGAGCGTCATGCAGAGCGCGTCATTGCGATTGATGCACTTGAACACTAAATATGAGCATTATTCCTGCAATTTTGCCACACAGTTTTGAAGAGATGACAGAAAAACTGTCTCGCATTGAAGGGTTGACCTCACTTGTGCAAATTGATATTTGTGACGGTGTGTTTGGACTTGAAAAAACATGGATGCCAACAGGCGGAGAAATAATGCCCGCTGGTTTTGAATATGAATTTGATTTGATGGTGAGCGACTGGGGGACAGTGGTTGCCAATGTTGTAGCCCTTGGTGCAAAGCGCATTGTGCTTCACGTTGACCACATGGGAGATGAGGAGATCGGAAGCACAGTCTCCTCGCTTAAAGAAAAAGGAATTCTTGCCGGCATTGCTGTTTCAAACGACATCGCCATTGAAACACATATTCACGCACTTCGTCTCGCTAAAGAAATTGATTATCAATGCTACGCACAGGTGATGGGTATCGCCCGCATCGGTGAACAAGGACAAGAGTTTGACGAAACTGCTCCAGAAAGAATTAGGGCGCTCAAAAGACAAATCGGGGACGCTGTTGTGCAAGTCGACGGTGCAATGAATCCAGAGAATGGTCCGAAAGTTGTAGAGGCTGGCGCAACATCCCTTGTTGTTGGTTCGTATCTTTTCAGTATGGGTGAAGTGGCAACGGCGTATGGAAATATGCAATCTTTATTGCAAAGTGAAGAATAACGCCTTGTTCACTATCTCCTGGTACAGATACGCTATATACTATTTACATGCACGCATTGACTGATATTGAAGTAAGAGCGCTTGAACTTCGCGCAGAAGATATTCGCGAAAGTATTATCAAGATGCTTCTTGAGGCTGGGAGTGGTCACACGGCAGGACCGCTTGGTATGACGGACGTGTTTACCTGTCTTTATTTTCGTCTTCTTAATCACAATCCTCGCCACCCAAACTGGATTCAACGTGATAGGGTGATTCTTTCTAATGGTCATATTGCTCCAGTCTTGTACGCGACGATGGCACACGCTGGGTACTTTCCAGTCCCTGAATTAAAAACACTCCGCAAGTTTGGTACACGCTTACAAGGTCATCCGCACCGCGACGCTCTTCCGGGTCTTGAAACAACGTCCGGTCCGCTTGGGTGTGGGCTCTCGCAAGCAATCGGCATGGCGCTTATGGATAAATTGGAAGAACACAAGCCAGATAGATATTTTTATTGTTTGATGGGAGATGGCGAGATTAATGAAGGCCAGGTATGGGAATCATTGCTTCACTTAGGAAAATATAATTTGCATAAAATTATTTCTATTATTGATAGAAATACAATTCAAATTGATGGATATACGGAAGACGTACTACCACTTGAACCGCTGAAAGATAAGTTAGAAGCTTTCAATCTCCACGTGGTTGAAATTGATGGACACAATATGCAAGACATTGTTCGTGCGGTTGGTGTTGCAAAATCAAGCATGGATAAGCCAACGGTAATCATTGCTCACACAATTCCGGGTAAAGGGGTAGATGAATTTGAGGGCGACTATAGATGGCATGGCAAAGCGCCAAACGAAGAAGAGGCAAAGCAGGCACTTAAAGAATTGCGAACCTTGCGTGGGAAAGTTTTACACGGAGAAGCATAAACAGATATGTTAAGAAAAACACTCTTTACCCCAAATGAAGAAGAAAAAGCAACACGCGAAGGTTTCGGCGAAGGTCTTGTTGTTGCTGGAAAGAAAAATGCAAACGTTGTTGCGCTGTGTGCTGATTTGACGGACAGCACTAAGATGGATTTATTTAAGAAGGAATTTCCACTACGATTTTTTGAAATGGGAATTACCGAGCAAGCAATGTCAGGTGTGGCTTCGGGAATGGCGGCGATGGGATATAAACCATTCATGGCGAGCTACGCTATGTTTTCTCCTGGGCGTAACTGGGAACAAATTCGTACGACTATTGCTTACAACAACCAACCAGTGACTGTTGTCGGTGCGCACGCGGGCATCTCGGTTGGGCCAGACGGTGCAACCCATCAAGCACTCGAAGATATTGCTATTATGCGCGCAATACCAAACATGAATATCCTTGTTCCGTGTGATGCTGTTGAAGCAAAAGCAATGACAGAATTTTTAGCTACGTTTGAATCTCCGGCATATCTGCGTTTAACGCGCGAAAAAACTCCAATTATTGTTTCCGATGACACACCATTTACCTTTGGCAAAGCGAGCATCCTCTATATTCCACAAAGCAAATACGGCAAACCATACATGCACAAAATAGCAATCATTGCGTGTGGTCCAATCATTTACGAAGCACTTAAAGCAGCGCACGAACTTGAAAAAGAAGGAATTGGTGCAACGGTGATTAATATGTCTACTATAAAACCACTCGATACTGATTTTCTCTTAAGACTTTCTCGTGATGTGCAAAGCTTTGTTACTGTAGAAGAAGGACAAATGCATGGTGGATTGGGTGGTGCTGTTGCTGAATACATGTCAGCATACAAGCCAATCAAAATTGTTTCAGTTGGGGTTAAGGACAGGTTCGGACAAAGTGGTAAGCCACAAGAGTTGTATCAAGAATATGAAATGACATCATCTCATATTGTAGAAGCGGCGAAACAATCACTCGTATAATAAAAAACCTCGCACCATGTGCGAGGTTTTTTTATTGTTTACTATTCCAGTATGTTGAGTGTGTAGGTTGCTGGTGCTTTGCTTAGGTATTCTTCCAATTTTTCTTCGGTGAGCAATCCTTCTTGTGCGCCGACATGTTGAACTACATTCATACTGTTAATCGGTGCACGAACAATTGCATACGCTGGGTCGAATCCTCGCGCAAGGAAGGAAACAAAGGTAGAAAAGAACGCATCCCCAGCACCCGTTCGTTCAAATGGAGGCTTTTCGTCAGGATAAATTGGCATATTGAAGTAGGTGCCATTATTTTTCATATATGAGCCGTTGTGACCATCGGTGATGATAACGATTTTTGGGCCCCATGTTTCTAACATGTCGAGCAATTTTTTAATATCGTGCTCTTCTGTTTCAAGCAACCCTTGTGATTCCTCTTTGTTCATACACACAACTTCGGTTTTTTTGTAGAGGTCAGCAATTTCTTTCTTGAACCCAAGCTGAAATGTTCCTGGTTGGAATGCAAGTTTTACTTCAGGGTGTGACTCCAGGTATTTAATGAGTTCGTGGTGCATCGGAAGGGTGTGTTTACCTAACGATGAGAGGTAAACCCACTTTGGTGTACCTAAATCAGGAAGCACCGGCGTAAATTCTTCGTGTTTGATGAGAATTGTTCTGTCATCGCCGTACCAGAGCACATAGTGGTAGTTCGTACGCTTACCGTCTTCTAGTTGGATAAATTTCGTCGCAACTTTTTCTGCTTCCAATTTATCGAGACACTCTTTTCCGTGCTTGTCGTTGCCAAGGTAGGTAAGAAGGGCAGCTGAAAGTCCAAGACGAGACGCAGAAACTGCGGCATTTGCACTGTTTCCAACGGCTGGAAGCACAACCACACTATCGTAAGGAACTTTTGCTCCATACGGAATACAGAGTTCTGCACCGTGAGCTGTTTCTTGCACATGACCAACAGAAACTCTAATAAAAGCATCAATGACAGTGTCGCCAATTGCGACAAAGTCAAAATTTTGTTGTGTATCCATATGTTCTTTAGTCTATCATCGTAAGTGCGATATACTATGTTGATATGAAGACATTAACCCCCCAATCAAACCATTATCTCGACACTGTTCTTGCTTATAAGGCAGAAGGAAAAGCAATTGCACATTTTAATATTTCTAATCTTGATCAATTGCGCGCAATTTGTGATGTGGCGCAAGAACTAAAACAACCAGTAATTATAGGGGCAAGCGAAGGAGAGCGAAGCTATATGGGGGTAGCGATGGTCAGGAAAATGGTTGATGAAATGAATCAAGAATACGACGTGCCAATATTTTTAAACGCTGACCACACATACACCTTTGAAAAAGTAAAAGAGGTGGTTGAGCTTGGCTATGACAGCGTGATAATCGATGGAGCAAAGCTTCCGTATGAAGAAAATGTTGCACTTGTAAAACAGTGTGTTGATTTTGTACGTGACTATGAAGCAAAAACCGGTAAACGCGTACTTACGGAAGCAGAGCTTGGATACATTGGACAGTCGTCATCGCTTAATAGCGCTCTTCCAGAAGGGGTGACAGAAGAAAACTTAACGACAGTGGAACAAGCAAAAGACTTTGTTCTTCGTACGGGTATCGATATGTTTGCTCCAGCAATTGGTAACGTCCATGGAATGTTGATTGATGCGGAAGAACCGAAATTGCATATCGACAGACTCAAAGAAATAAGCGCAGTCATTGATGTACCTCTCGTACTTCATGGTGCTTCTGGAAATACCGATGAAGATTTGATGGCGTCAATTGATGCGGGAATTTCTATTGTGCATATTAATACTGAAATCAGAAAAGCATTCCGTGATGGTGAAATGAACTACTTGGCGGAACACCCAAATGAAGTTGCACCGTATAAGTTTGGCAAAGAAGGACAGGAAGAAATGAAAAAAGTGGTGAAGGCGAAAATGGAGTTATATATGAAATAAAACCATGACAACACTTTTTACAAAAATCATACAGGGAGAAATTCCATCATATAAAGTGTATGAAGACGATGTAGTATTTGCATTTTTGGACATTAACCCAATGCAAAAGGGACACACACTTGTTGTGCCGAAAGTAGAAATTGACCAATTGATTGATCTGGACGAAAAAACGTTTGATAGGTATATGCATCGTGTGCGCTATGTTGCGCAAATTCTGCGCGCAAAGACAAATTGCAAGCGAGTCTGTATGGTGGTTGAAGGGTATGCGATTCCACACGCACATGTACATCTCATCCCAACAAACTCTGCAGACGAATTCGATAAGAAACATGTTCATCCTGCAACAAAAGAAGAACTTGAAGAAATGCATAAGCTTCTTACCACATAATGCGCTCCTTTACTGATAACGTATACGCTGTTGTAAAAAAGATTAAGAAGGGAAAAACGCTTACTTATAAACAAGTGGCTGATTTGGCAGGGAATCCGAAAGCGTGCCGGGCAGTAGGAAATATTTTGAATAAGAATTACGATAAAAAGATCCCGTGTCACAGGGTTATTCGAAGTGACGGACGTCCTGGCGGGTACAATCGGGGAGAAAAATTAAAGATAAGGCGCCTCAAACAAGAAGGTGCTACACTTATAGTATGATTTGGCACATTATTCTTCGTATCGTCGCAATTTTAGTTGCAAGCTACATTACCCACGTCGGCGTACCACTTGTTGTTTCTATGAACACGCTCTGGATTGCTTTCTTGGTATCAATAGTGCTTGCAATTATTAACCACACCATTAAACCGCTTCTCCACATTATTCTCATACCAATTCACTTTTTAACACTTGGACTTTCTTCATTTTTAGTCAACGGCGCGATGATTGTACTTGCGAGCTATTTAGTTCCTGGATTTATTATTCCAAGTATTATCATGGGAATTTGGTTTTCTTTTGTCTTGGCGGTTATCAATTGGTTACTCCATATTTTTGAATAAACCACTCCTATAAGGGTATTTTTAGTTTTTGCTATTATCTGTTGCGTGGTAAAATGGGTGTGTATGTCACTAATACTAGGAATTTTGGGCGGACTTGTTGGGATTATTATTATCGGAGGAATTATCGCCTTAGGGTACAGCGCTGTGTCTGGAAACCAAGGCAACAATCTTATGGAAAATAAAATAAAAGCACTTGATGTATTCGTATACTTGGGTATTTTTATTACCCTTGTTGTTTCGGTAACAAATCTTTTACAAATTATATTTGCAGCAGTTAATCGTAAATTTGTCGATTTGCTTGACTACCAAGGAGTGATGGATGTTTACAATAGTGATGTTCGTTTTGCAATCGCATCGCTTGTCGTGGTGTATCCAATTTACGTCGGTCTCTCATGGTTTGTTGCGAAAGATATCGTCAAGAATCCTTACAAGCGTGATTTGAAGATTCGTAAAATCATGATTTATGTGGCACTCTTTGTCACGCTTTGTACACTTGTCGGAACGCTCGTTTCTATTATTTATACCTATTTAGGTGGCGAGCTCTCTGTTCGCTTTGGGTTAAAAGCGGTTGCGGTATTTGCAGTAGCGCTTACGGTGTTTGGATACTATTTGTTTTCACTTCGTCGCGATTATGCACAAAAAACATATATTCCGCACATATTTACTATTGGTGTAACACTCGCAGTTGTGGTTTCACTGGTGTGGAGTATTTCAATTGTTGGTACGCCAGGAGAAATGCGTATGAAGCGAATAGACAATACCCGTCTCTCGGATATTTCTCGTCTTCAACAAGAAGTTTTCAACCACTTCCAGGGAGCAGACAAACTTCCAGCCAATCTCGCAGAATTAAATGATGCTTTTCAAGGGTACTCTGTTCCTGTAGACCCGGTCACGAAAGAAAATTATGTTTACAGAGTAGTGGAGCAACCAGTAATGCGAATGAATTATACGACCAACAAAAAAGAGATGGCAACTAATGCTGTATTTGAATTGTGTGCAACGTTTGACACCAAACGCGCAGTTGATTCTCGTGGAATGCAGATTGTCGGTAAGGGTGGAGCAACAGATGTTATGTATTCTGTAGCAAATTACTACAACGAATATGACCAGTCACCATTTTGGAACCACGAAGCGGGAGAGACATGCTTTAAGCGTATTATCACTCCGGATATGTACTACGGTCGCTAGATAGCCAAAATCACTTCATCTACTTTGTTGCCACATCAAACTTGTCAGTCGCCGTACATGTAAGTACGTCTTCTTCCAAGTTTTCGTGGCGTCTCGTATCTGAAGCAATTTTGGCCATCTAGGGAGACACACTCTCTCGACGGGGGGCTGTTTTTCACGTATTATTAATAGACAATTATGAGCATGTACGATTTCAAGACAATTGAAGAATATTGGCAGAAAAAGTGGGGTGAACAGCAAACCTACAAAACAGGTGAAGATACGTCTAAAGAAAAAATGTATGTGCTCGGCATGTTTCCATACCCCTCAGGTGAGGGGCTTCATGTGGGCCATGCACGAATCTTTACGGCTAGCGATATCTACGCGCGCAAAAAGCGAATGGAAGGATACAATGTTTTGTTTCCAACAGGATGGGATGCATTTGGACTTCCCGCAGAACAGTTCGCGATAAAAAACAAAATTCATCCACGTATTTCAACAGATAACAATGTAAACAACTTCAGACGTCAGATGAAGATGCTTGGGCTTTCGTATGATTTTAATCGCGAAGTGGATACTACTGACCCCGCATACTACAAATGGACGCAGTGGATATTTTTAAAGATGCATGAGAAAGGGCTTGCCTTTGAATCGTACGACCCGATTAATTGGTGTCCATCGTGTGAGACTGGACTTGCTAACGAAGACTTGGAAGCTGGAAAATGTGAGCGCTGTGGAACAGTTGTTGAAAAAAAGAAGATGCGCCAATGGACGCTTCGTATTACTGACTATGCAGAACGATTACTTAATGATTTAGATACGCTTGATGCATGGCCGGAGTGGTTAAAAGCTCTAGAGCGTAATTGGATTGGAAAATCAGAAGGAGCAGAATTTGATTTTGAATTAGTTGATGCACCGGCGAAGAGTGTGAAGATTTTTACAACGCGTCCAGATACCTTATTTGGTGCAACGTTTGTCGCAATTTCTGCCGAACTTGCTGATGAGTGGTTGAAAAATGGATGGGAGGCAGAAGAAGATATTCATGAGTATGTCACAAAAACGCTTGTTGAACAGAAAGAAGTTTTAGAGCACGGTGCCGAACGCGAAAAGACAGGAATATTTTCTGACATCTATGCAATCAATCCAACCACAAAAGAAAAAATCCCTGTTTGGATTGCAAACTATGTATTAGGTGGTGTAGGAACAGGGGCGATTATGGCGGTGCCTGCACATGACGAGCGCGATTTTGAATTTGCTTTCAAATATAACATTCCAATCAAAGAGGTTGTTGTAAGCGAGAAAAGCACATTACCAGAGAAGGCATTTGTTGGTGAAGGAACACTTATTAATTCCGAAACATTTGATGGAATGAAAAGCGAAGAAGCGAAACACAGAATCACTGAACACTTTAAAGGAACACCTGTAACACGCTACAAGTTGCAAGATTGGGTATTTTCCCGCCAGCGCTACTGGGGTGAACCAATCCCAATGGTGCATGACGAGGACGGGAAGGTGTATCCACTTGATGAAAGTGAGCTACCGCTCACACTTCCACAGGTAGAGCATTACGCTCCCTCAGGAACTGGAGAAAGTCCGCTTGCAACGATTGCCGACTGGGTAAACGTCAAAGGCATCATCACAGAGAAGGGGACATTTAAACAGGATGTTCATGGAAAAGTATTTAAGCGCGAGACAAATACCATGCCCCAGTGGGCGGGTTCTTCATGGTATTATTTGCGTTTTGCGGATGCACACAATGAAAAAGAGTTGATTTCATCCCAAGCGGAACAATACTGGCAACCGGTTGATAGGTATGTGGGTGGCGCAGAACACGCAACACGTCACCTGATTTATGCGCGCTTTTGGCATAAGTTTTTGTACGATATCGGTGTTGTTTCTCATTCCGAACCATTTCTTACCATGGAATCGGTCGGCCTTGTTCTTGGTCCTGATGGCCAAAAAATGAGTAAGCGTAGAGGAAATATTGTAAATCCAGACGATGTGGTAAATGTTTGGGGTGCAGACACCGTGCGCATGTATTCTGCGTTTATGGGTTCATTTTATGATGCAACACCATGGAACCCGGACGCAATTATCGGATGCCTTCGTTTTTTGGAAAAGGTTTGGAAGATGAAGGATTGGGTTGTTCCAGAAGAAGTTACTTCACTTGAAGCGCCACTTCACAAGACAATTAAAAAAGTTACTGACGATATTGAAACATTTAAGTTCAACACTGCAATTTCTTCAATGATGATTTTTATAAATAATGTTGATGGTGAAAAGCGTATCGGAAAGGATGCATGGAAGGTGTTTGTAAAAATGCTTGCACCGTTTGCACCGCATGTGGCGGAGGAATTGTGGAAAGAAGCAGGCGAGAGTAATTCAGTGCACCTTTCGGTATGGCCAACATACGATTCTGCTAAAACTATAGACAGTGAAGTAACGCTCCCGATTCAGATTAACGGTAAACTTCGCGGAACATTCGTTGCTTCTTTTGATGCAAGTGATGAGGTCATCACAGAGGCTCTCAAAACGACCGAAACCTACCAAAAATATGTGGGGGAAGGGGTCCCGAAAAAGGTAATCATCATCAAAAATCGCCTTGTCAATGTGGTGATTTGACGAAAATTGGTATTTCTGGTAGTATGTACCCACACTAAAAACATGCCTGGAATAACCTTTAAACCAAAAGCCATTTCGAAAAAGCTCTTGACAGCGCTTAATCCGCGTACTAAAGAGATTGTTATTAACCGTTACGGTCTAGAAAATGCTGAAAGAATGACTCTTGAAGCAATCGGTAAGACGTACGACATTACTCGTGAGCGTGTTCGTCAGATTGAAAATTTTGCCCTTACGACTATTAAGAAGTCAAAGGAGTACAAAGAACACGCCTTCATTTTCGATGAACTTAAATCCATCTTAAAAGATCTTGGTTCAGTTGTATCTGAAGAGCACCTCATGCAGACCATCTCCAAAGATCCGGTTATTCAAAACCACATCAACCTTTACCTCGCACTCGGGGAAGAATTTACAAAGCACAAGGAAGATGAGCACTTCAATGCACACTTTAGTATTGATGACAAAGTTTCAGGCCATGTTCGCGACGCTCTCCACAAACTCTACGCATCTATTAGCGAAGAGGATCTCATTAAAGAAGAAGAAATTTACGAACGCTTTGTCGGACATCTTTCAGACGCTGTTGGCGAATACAAGCAGAATAAATCAATTATTAATCTTTACCTTGCGCTTTCAAAAGTTATTGGCAAGAACCAATTGAACGAATGGGGCAGACTTTCTTCTCCACACGTTAAAGCTCGCGGTATCAAGGATTATGCATACCTTATTATGCGTCGCAAGGGTGAACCAATGCACTTTAAAGAAGTAGCGCTTGAAATCAATAAGACATTCGGCAAGAAAGCACATGTTGCAACCTGTCACAATGAACTCATCAAAGATTCACGCTTTGTACTTGTTGGACGCGGTATGTACGGACTTAAGGACTGGGGACACACAGGTGGCGTCGTTCGCGATGTTATCAAGCAAGTACTCAAGGAAGCAGGACGTCCGCTTTCAAAAGATGAAGTTATTAAGCGCGTACTAGGAAAGCGCATCGTTAAGCCAAACACGGTTTTGGTTAACCTCCAGAATACGAAGTTTTTCAAGAAAGTTGCTGGTGAATATACAGTCGCATAACAAAAAATCGGGGAATACCCCGATTTTTTGTTGGTACACAGTGTGCATAAGCACGCTTCGCAATTGACTGGTATACTAGAGGACATATATAGAGCATATGCAATTTTTAATTGATAGTATCCTCATTCTTTCATATGGCGTAGCCCTCCTTTTTCTACTTGCCTGGTCATGGCGTCTTTGGATGATGTATGTGAATCGACAGTTTATTGATAAATGGGATAAAGACTCACTTCTCTTGGAAATACGTCTTCCACGAGAAATTTTCAAATCTCCTCTTGCTGCTGAAACAGCTCTTTCATCACTTATTCAGGGGGGGTCTGTGGGTGACTGGTGGGCAAGAAATTGGTCAGGTAATCTAACTGCGTGGTCATCGCTTGAAATAGCTTCAATTGAGGGTGTGGTGCGTTTCTATATCCGTATTAATAAGAAATTTCGTCCACTTGTTGAATCAAGTTTCTATGCTCAGTATCCAGGCATTGAAATTGTTGAAGCCGATGATTATACAAAGATGGTTCGTTATACTCACCTGAATGAAGATATCGGACTTTTTGGTTGTTCGTTTTGGCTTGCGAAAAAATGGGGTGTAAAGGATAAGTACGGAGAACCACTTAAGAAGGGTAAGGATCCATATCAAATGCGTGCAGATTTTTTTCCAATTAAGACGTATGTTGATTATGGTCTCGACAAAGATCCGAAAGAAGAATTTAAAATGGACCCAATTACGCCGATGATTGAATTCATGGGATCGATCGGTAAAGGTGAGTACTTTTGGTACCAAGTTCTTGTGCAAGCAGAAGGTCCTTTTGATGGTAAAAAGTTTCCAAAAATGTTCTACAACGAAGTAACGGGTGAACGACTTTCAATTTCTGACATGGTTAAACAATGGAAGGCGCAAATGAGAATTGGAAAAGTAAAAAAAGCAGGCGAGGTTGCAACTGATAAATACGGCAACGAGGAGACAAAATCAACCGGTAAGAAGGATAGCAACGATGCGCCTATTTTAGAGGTGGTACGATATAAAAAAGATCAAATTGACACGCGAAGCGAGCTTGATTTAACTAAAGATGAACGAGACGAGATTGAATTCGTTAATAAAAAAATGGCTAAGCCACTTGTAAGAACAATTTCTAGACTTCTTTACATTGTTGATAATAAGCGAGGGAAATTTAATCCTGGACATATTCAGACTACACTTGCGGCGATGAAGCCATTTTCTGGTGTGAATAGTTTTGCGCTTGAAACAACTGACCCATACACCTATCCATGGCAAAAACTTGGAGATAAGCGTGTTCATTGGCGAAAGGAGGAGAAATTTAATGCCTTTGTTGAGCGCTCTGGTTTTCATCCAATTATTCCAGAAAAAAATGACAGCGAAGGAATGGATTCGCTTGATTGGTGGGAAGATGGATTCTTTTATCCGTACGAGACGAAATACCGTATTATGTTCCGCACGCTCTACGAGACTATTTTCCATCCGTTTAGATTATATTCAAACAAGGAGATAAGTGTGCTTAATTTGGAAGAATTAGCAACACTGTGGCACCTTCCAGGTGCGGTTGCAACAACACCAACACTTCCACGTATTGATAGTACGAAAGGGGTAGCGCCAGTTAATTTGCCTCAATAAATTTGCATCTATGGAATGGCAACATAATCGGAAATGGATAGAGTATGCAGGTGTTGGAGTGATAGCAATTTTTTTTGCATATACGCTTTCTTTAGCACGATTTGTTCCAAGCGGTTTTCCTGTGGGAACAACATTTGTGATTAATGAAAATGAATCATTGCGCGCAATTAGTAAGCGTCTTGAGAACGAACACATCATTACCTCGGCACTTCTTTTCCGCGTATGGGTTTCTCTTAATAACAGCGACAGACGTGTTCAACTTGGTGTCTACGAGTTTAACCAACCACTTGTGCTTAAAGAAGTTGTTAACCGGTTGGTGGCGCTTGGTCCAGACCAACCACTCATTAGGATGACTATTCCAGAAGGATACACAACAGAAGAAGTGATACAAACAATCACTTCCGTACTTCCCAATCTTTCAGCTTCTATGTTACGTGAAAGCATTAAGCGCCAAGAAGCACAAGGTAAACTTTTCCCCTCCACATATTTTTTATTACCGTCTCTAACGGAGGAACGTATCGTTAGTATGATGGTAGAAACATTTGAAGATATGTATCAAAAGAATTTCGCCAAAGAGGAAAAACCAGGTGTGCTGTTAGGCGAACAAGAAATTATTTCACTTGCTGCGATTATTGAGGGTGAAGCAAAGACAGTCGAGGATATGAATATTGTTTCTGGCATCTTACAGAGGCGCCTTGTCATCAACATGCCTCTTCAGGTTGATGTTGCCAAGGAAACCTATAAAACTCGTGGCGTGCCAAAAGTACCAATTAACAATCCTGGTGAAAATGCATTACGTGCCGTATTTTATCCAAAGGAAACGCCATATTTGTACTACATTACAGGCAATGATGGTACAATGTATTACGCTAAAACCTTTGAAGAGCACAAACAAAACATTAGAAAGTATTTACGATAGACTTCCAGCATGAAAATTCACAATCTCGCATTCGTTGACACAGAAACAACCGGAACTGATCCAAGCAAGCATGAAATTATTGAACTTGCGGTTATTATCGCGCGCCAGGTTCCACGTGAAGGGAAGGGTCCAAAAATTGAAATTCTTGAAGAATGCGAATGGAAGATAAAACCAGAACACATTGAGAACGCTGAAGAAGAAGCACTTCGTGTTAATGGATACAATGAAGTTGATTGGATGTTTGCGGTGGACCGTAAAAAAGCAATGCAGGAGTTTGCAAAAAAAACTGAAAGTTGTACTTTTGTTTCGCACAACCTTACCTTTGACCATGCATTTATTCAAAAAGCGTTTGAAGAAACTGAAGTGGAAAGCAGAATGCACTATGCAAAGCTAGATACGATTTCAATTGCCTTTGCTCGTCTCTATGACGCACCGCTTGCGGATAAGTTTTCTCTTCGTGCACTCTGTACCCTTCTTAAAGTGGAGAATCCAAAAGCGCACACTGCGCTCGCTGATACACGCGCACTTGTTGAAGTCTATAAAAAGATGATGGGGGCGTATTAAACGGGTTGGTGATTTTTCTTTCGCGTGGTAGATTCTTTTTATGAAGAAGAAAGTATTTGTTGGTATGTCAGGCGGAGTGGACTCATCGCTTTCGGCTGCCCTTCTTAAAGAGCTTGGGTATGATGTGACGGGAGTGTTTATTAAAGTGTGGCAACCCGATTTTATTGAATGCACCTGGAAAGAAGACAGGTTAGATGCAATGCGGGTTGCTTCGGCGCTCAATATTCCTTTCGTGACACTTGATTTGGAAAAAGAATATAAGCAAGGTGTTATTGATTATATGCTTTCTGAATACAAAGTAGGACGCACACCAAACCCTGACGTAATGTGTAACCGCGAAGTAAAATTTGGCGCATTTTGGAAGTGGGCAAAAAAAGAAGGCGCTGATTTTATTGCAACAGGACACTATGCACAAACTGATCACAAGCACCTCCTTGCAAGTAACGACCACGACAAAGACCAGACGTATTTTCTGTGGACACTTACCGATGATGATTTGGAACACGTTTTATTTCCAATTGGCCACATGGTCAAAGACGATGTACGCAAAGAGGCAGAACTACGAGGATTGTATACGAGCGGTAAAAAGGATAGCCAAGGTTTATGTTTTGTGGGTACCGTTGATATGAAAACGCTCCTCAAAGAATATATTCCTAAACAACAAGGTGATGTGAAGAATGAACAAGGAGAAATAATCGGTGAACATGAAGGAACAATGTTTTACACTATCGGCGAGCGCCACGGATTTACTATTACCAAAAAAGGAACAGATGATGCGCCGTACTACATCATTCGAAAAGACAACAAAGAAAATGTGCTGGTTGTTTCTCATGAGAAGCCAGAAAAGAAATTGCATAAAGAAATAAAACTCGAACATGTTAGTTGGGTACACGGTGAGCCACGTGAAGGATTTACCTATGAGGCGCGTGCGCGATATCGGGCCCCACTTGCAAAGGTTACTATTGCCAAGAAAAACGATGCTTGGTATGCAAGCGCACTTGAAGGGGAATTGGTTCCAACGCCCGGGCAATCGCTTGTTGTGTACGATAAAGAGAAGTGCTTAGGGGGCGGAATTATTGTATACTAGGAAAACTTTTTAATGTGCATATGGAAACAAACAATACTTTTGAAATTCTTCTGTTTTATAAATATGTTGGTATACAAGACCCACAGGCGCTCATGGAGCGTGAAAAGGCTGTTTGTAGCGTGCTTGGGCTTAAGGGGCGCATTATTATCGCTCAGGAAGGTATTAACGGCACTCTTGAAGGAACGCCGGAGATGACGGCAAGGTACAAAGCGCACATTCTCTCTGATAAGCGTTTTAAGAACATGGATATAAAGACAAGTGAAGGGAACGGCCTGGCCTTTCCTCGTCTTGCGGTAAAGGTAAAACCAGAAATTGTTTCAACGAAACTTCCAGAGCACATTGATCCAACTAAAGAAACCGCAGTACACTTACCAGCACACGAACTTAAGAAGTGGTACGACGAAGGAAAAGATTTTGTGGTAATTGATATGCGCAATGATTACGAAATTAAGAGTGGGTATTTTGATAAGACAGTGAACCCAGGACTGTATGCATCACGCGATTTGCCAAAAGCAATTGATAAGCTTCGCGTGCACAAAGATACAACAGTGGTTACGGTTTGTACGGGAGGGGTTCGTTGTGAAAAAATGTCAGCGTATTTACTTGATCAAGGATTCAAAGATGTGTACCAACTGCACAACGGTATGCATACGTTTATGGAAAAATATCCAGGACAACATTTTAATGGAGCGTTATTTACGTTTGATAATCGCATCACCATGCACTGGGGAGGGGAAAGAAACATTGTTGGAAAATGCGCAGTTTGCGATACAACAACAGAAACGTATAGAAATTGCCAGAATCCGGTATGTAATGGAAAAATGCTCGTGTGTGACGGGTGTGCAGAGAATCGTAAAGAAGAAATGTTTTGCAAAGACAAAACAACGTGCGGAAAATCAGTTCAGGTAGTTTAGGAGGGTTTTAGTGTTGATGACCGTGGTCACTTCCGTGTGCGTGCTTGTGCTTTAGGTGGTAGCGGATTTCAAGTGCAATAATCCACAATACAATCGCGGCTAGGGACGAAATACTTGCGATTTCAAGAGCATGGAATTCTTCGTGTGTGATTTGTTTGCCAAGCATATACATGAGTATCGCAGCAACAGGGGAACCACCTTGCGCAAGTGCGCCATAAAGAATAGTTTTTCGTACTGAAAGTCCGAGACTACGGAAAATAGCTAGTGTTCCAAGAATTTTTGGAAGTTCATGAATGACAATGCCTACGGTTGCGGCGTATCCCAAAAGCGGACTTACCAAATACGTTGCACCGATTACCGCACCATCAATGAGTGAATGAAACGCTTCACTGATGAGTATTCCTTTCGCACCCGCCTCTTCTTTTTTATGTGTGTGTGAATGGCTCCATTTTGCCAAGATAAATACGGTGATAAGCGCAGTAACAATACCAAGAACAACTTCGCTTATACCTAATTCTTCACCATGCTCTTTGAGCGTATCAATAACCGCGTATGAAAGCAGAAAAAGCCCAAGGATCATGAAGAAGATTTTCCATCGTCCGGTAAAGAGATTACGCCTGAGCAAAAGTGCAAGGATGGCAAGTAAAGGAAGTGCAGAAGCACTTACAATCATGAGAAAAAATGAAGCTGTCATATATAGTACTCTAGCGCAGTATGTTCATATTTGCAAGTCATTTGCATATAGTTTTTGGTATGATAGTATGAAATACATATGGCGACATACAGCAAACAGGATATTCTGGCAATGATTAAAGAAAAAGGACTTCGCGTGACCGGACACCGTGTTGCGCTACTTTCTCTCCTTGCTCGTGTAAAACAACCCGTGACTGTGTATGAACTTGTTGATGTGCTTCGTAAAAAAGAAAATATTGATCAAGCAACCGTGTATCGTAATTTGACCTCACTTCACGAAGCAGGACTTCTTCGTCGGCTTGATTTTAATCACGGTCATGCCCACTATGAATTGGAGACGGGTAAGGCATCGCACCAACTTGTGTGTAATTCATGCGAGACAGTAGAAAAAATAGAAGGTATTTCTGTTGATGATGCGGTGAAGAAGATGCTTAAGAAAAGTAGAAAATTTAAAAATGCGACAACGCATTCAATTGAAATTTACGGAGTATGCAAATCTTGCGCTTAAGTCTCATTAGTTTGATTGTCGCAGGCACAGCGGTACTTGCCTATGCATCCCCAACACAACTCCTTGAGGAACAGGAGGTAACGTATCTTGTTGAAGTAACAAAAATTTTTAAACAGGAGACAAAAGAAATTCCAAATACAAATACAAGTGCGGTGTATCAAACACTCGAGGTTAAAGTTATTAAAGGGGAACTTGCAGGGAAGACATTTACTATTACGGAAGGGGGTTTTAATGCGCGCTTAGGCGATGTGTTTTATCTTCGTTATGTAAAAACTGCCGACGGTCAGGAGTATACGTCGCTTCAGGAGCCGTATCGCTTCACGTCTCTTTTGTGGTTATTTGCTATTTTTGTTATTGCCGTGCTTGTGCTTGGTGGTAAGCATGGATTTTTGTCGCTCCTTGCGCTTGTTATTTCATTTGGCGCAGTTTTTAATATTCTTTTTCCTAAACTTTTATCAGGGGAAAATGTTGTTTTTGTTTCTGTTGCAATCGCACTTCTTTCTCTTTTTGTTGTTATGTATGTGACGCATGGATTTACACGATTAACGACATCAGCCTTTTTGGGTTCGGCAGGCGCTGTGCTTGTGACGGTCTTTCTTGCAAAGTATGCGGTTGCTATGACATCGCTTACTGGATATGCTGATGAAGAAAGTGTGTTTCTTAATCTTGCAACTGGTGGCCGACTTGATTTCGTGGCGCTTTTAATTGGAGGGATTATTATCGGTGTGATTGGTGTTGTGGATGATGTGACGGTAACGCAAGCTTCTGTTGTAAACGAACTTCGCTTAGCAAACACGAATCTTTCCAGAATTGATTTGTATAAAAAAGCCATCAAAGTTGGCAAAGACCATATTGGTGCAGTGGTAAATACGCTTATCTTGGCCTACACCGGTGCTTCGCTTCCGCTTGTGTTATTACTCTATACGTCTACAACGCCGGCAATTGAACTTATCAATCGTGAAGCGATTGCAACTGAAATTGTACGAAGTATTGTTGGGTCACTCGGTTTACTCATTGCAATGCCACTTACCACGTTGATTGCGGTGTGGCTCATGTATAAAAACCCAAGCACTGATACACACGTGCACCATCACCACTAGAAACATTTTTATCTGAAAACAAAAGCGAATAAAAAATAAAGAAAAGAAAAAAAGCCGTTGCTTGCGCAACGGCTTTTCGAATCATTCAGCTTTTAGGCATGAGCCGGATTCTTGCGTCCGACGTTGAGCCAGACGGCAACCGTGACCCAGTTCAGAAACAGGGCCATAATCGGTGTTATTGCATTGAACCTGAAGACAAACACTTGGTACATCTTGAGGGGGTCAAGCATCGCGCCGGTGTTTAGTTCTTGTGCGACACGGAACAAGGCATAACCTTCGGTGAGAAGTGTCCAAGTGGTCGCAAGCGCCATGACGACATGTACAAACCAGAGTGTCCACCTGTTGTTCTGCTCACCGTACTTTTTCTTTGTGTGAGCAATCGTGTACAGGAACAGCATGATGATGGAAAGTACACTTCCAAATACAATGAAGAGAATCACGACGAACCACATGATGGCGTCAAGTGGCGTCTCCATCTTTGGTGTACCAATGAGGCACAGACCATAGAGAATGATGTACACGAAGACCATGGACAGCGCCAGAAATATGGCAATGCTAAGTCCATGTTGGTGACTTTCAGGGTTGTTCCTCAGGTCGCGAACGCCCAAGTAGGGGATGGTTACGAAGAGGAATATTGCTGATGTAACGAACATCGCAGTAGTTAACCAAGCATTCATAGGTTTTCCTTTCGGTGTTTTGGGTTTTGTTGAAAAAAGGACGAAAATTAGCCGAGTTCTATTATACACTATTTTATATGTTTTGTCAATGTGTGAAAGGTAACAAAAAAACAGGCATTTCTGCCTATTTTTTACTGTTCAGCACTTATCGATTAAGGGCTTCTTCGATCGCGGCCATAAACACCGGTGCTGGTTGTGCGCCGTCAATTGCTGCGACAATCTCGTATCCTTTTCGTGTCTTTGACAATATAAAGGTTGCAGGAGTTCCTTGAACACCAGCGGTTGCACCATCTTGTTGGTGTGCGTTTACTGTTGCCGCTGTTTCCATGGATGACATGCAGGCACTAAATGCTTTCGCGTCAAGGTTTGTTTTTTGTGCTATCATTGCTGTTCCATTTGCGGGAAGTTGGGTGGTTTTATTGTCATTCTTGTAATCAAAAAGATTGTTTAAGTATGCATAGTATGCGGTATCACCTCCAACTTTACCGGCACAAGAAATCGCACGTCCCTCATCAAAAGCGTGCGGGTGAATTTGGGTAAGAGGGAAGTGACGGTAAACGAAAGCAATTTTGTCTTTGTATGTCGCTTGAATTTGTTTGATTGTTGGATGTAGGGAGACGCAGTATGGGCACTCTGTGTCAGAGTACTCAATAACGACAACATCGCTATTTTTTTTACCATAGACATAGTCATTTTCAGAAATCATATTTCCGGCAAACATTTGCACAGGCGCACCCGTTGAACCCTTGGTGATTAACCCATACCCCATAAGTCCTCCGGAAATAATGATTGAAGCAACCACGATCGCAACAGGGGTTGTGAGCTTAATGTGTCTAATAGAATGAATAATTTTTGTTAGTGCGTGTTTGATGGTGTGCATGGTGGTGTATACTGAAGTATCACGAAAGTATATCATGTCATTTTTGAAACCGGTACCCGCGTCAGTTCTCCATAAATTTATCCTTAGTGGCTTTCTGGAATTTGGTCCGGTGATTATTTTTCTTACCGCATATGACCTTTTCCATATCTTTAAAGCGACAATGCTTCTCATGATTGCAACGATTGTGACAACGGTTATTACATTTCGTTTGCAGAAACGATTGCCATATGCGGGTTTATATATTGCCTTTTTAACGCTTATGTTTGGATATTTGACGCTTTGGCACCACAATCCTAATTTTATTCAATTGCGTGATACAGTCTATGATGCAATCAATGCAACGGTACTTATGGGGGGACTGCTTTTCAATACGCTTTTGTTCAAACACGCATTTCATGATGTGGTGCCGATGACTGACCGTGCATGGCGCAAACTTACCTATGCTTGGGCAACGTTTTTCTTTTTGGTGGCCATTGCAAATGAGTACGTCCGACACATGTTTCCTTTTGATTATTGGATTGTTTTTAAAGCGTCGATGGCGGTTGTGACAACATTATTTGGCATCATTGTCTTTTTTGTTATATACGAAAAAAAGGAAGAGTAAATGCAGGTGTAAAAAATAAGAAAAACAAAACCGGAGGGGGTCCTCCGGCAGGGGTTGGGGGTGTGTTTTATTTTTTGAGAAGATTGCGAATCTCGGTAACCTGTTTCAGGGCATCGAGAAACGCTTTTTCGTCTCGATTGTTTGCGACCGCCCCATTACGGAGAGCATTTGCTCGGTCCGCGTCATGGATGAGCATTTCCTGGAAGTGAACATCTCCCAAAGATGCCTCTAGTTTTCGTTTCAGGTCTTCCGTCGTCTCTTTGACAGGAAAGTTCATGTTCGCCTCCTTTCTGGCTTAGATGGGGCTTAAAATCAAACCTAAAAGCAAGTATATCATAAAACAATATATTTTGCAAGTTGTCAATTAAAAGCCTTAACGTAGGGGGAAACTAAAAAGGCACCACCTGCAGTGGGTGGTGCCTTGGATGTCGCTGTGAATTAGGATTCTCCCGCTTTTTTGGGGGGCCCCATCATCTGGTAGATGGTACTGAATTGTGCTTGAAGTTCTACACGTATCGATATTTGGTCTACAGGAAGAGCGTATTTGGGAACACTTTCTTCTTTCATTCCAATTAAGTTATATAAGCGACCACTCTCTTCGCAATTACTGCACCTGAAGACCATTACTATGGGTTTGTTTCCTCCGCGGATGACCATCCCGCATTCAATTCCACGCGTATCTTCAAGTTTTATGCTCGGTGTCATGAAGCAATCACCGGTTTCCCATTTGATTTGTGCCATGTTATGAGCACCTCTTGGTGTGGTTGTGAACTTACACACATAACACTATAAGCAACAAAAGTTTTTGTCAATTCAAGGCCTCAATGTAGGGGGAAAGGAGAAACCCGAGAGTGATAATAGCAAGGGCGATGCGATAGTATCCAAAAACAGAAAACGAGCGCGTGCGAATATAATTTAAAAATACTTTAATGACAACAAGCGCGACAACAAAAGCGGTCACGGTACCAACAAGGAGGGGGGAGAGATTAGAAACCTGGGTGATTGTTTCAGGGTGTTTGTACATACTGTATGCAGTCGCACTTACCATTGTGGGCACCGCGAGGAGGAAGGTAAATTCTGTGAGCACGGTTCTGTCTAAACGCATGAACATTCCACCCATAATCATCGCACCTGACCTCGATACCCCAGGAATGATGGCAAGTGTTTGAAAGATACCAAGGAGAAAGGCTTCTTTATAGCCAATGTGCGAGGTGATACCCACTTCATGTGTTTTTTTCTTGTACCAGTGTTCGGCATAAAGAATGATGATACCGCCGACAAAAAGTGTGGCAACAACGATAAATGGATTTTCCAAGAGTGTGCGGATATATTTAAAAACTAAAAGTCCAACTATACCCGTTGGAATAAATCCAATGATAAGCTTTTTAATGAGCGCGATATTTGAAAGACTTTTGAAATAAAAAGCAATAACGGCACAAATTGCTCCGACCTGGATAGCAATATCAAATGTTGCCAAGAATGCCGATTGCTCAATGGCGAGAACTTGTTGTGTAAGGATGAGGTGGCCCGTGGAGGAAATTGGTAAAAACTCAGTAAGGCCTTCAACGATACCGAGGATAAGCGCTTGTGTGATACTCATAGGTACGATTGTAACACAAAGAGGGGTGGTTTTTCTGTTTTATTTCACAGCCATTTTTAAAAGTAGCATGATACACTTTATACATCTATGCGGTTGTCTCATATTACTATTTCTGGCTTTAAGTCGTTCGCAAAAAAGACGACAATTGATGTTACCCATCAGGTAACTGGTGTTGTTGGTCCAAATGGGTCTGGAAAATCAAATGTGGCAGAAGCAATTCGTTTCGTACTTGGTGAGCAATCAATGAAAAGTATGCGTGGGAAGCTCGGCGCCGATTTAATTTTTAAAGGTTCGGAGCATTTGAGTCCGCTTTCTCGTGCGTCGGTAACGATGGTGATTGATAATCGCGATAAAGTTGATATCACCCACGCAAGCCAGGAACTCGCACCGTATCTTATTTATGATCAATTGACACTTTCTCGTGTTATCTATGCTGACGGGACGAGCGATTACACACTAAATGACGCAAAGGTGCGTTTGAAAGATGTGCAAGAGCTTCTCGCGTTTGCAGGGATAGGTGGTTCGGCACACACCATCATCAATCAAGGCGAGGCCGACAAGATTCTACTTGCATCACCCCGTGAAAGAAAAGAAGCAATTGAAGACGCGCTCGGGTTACGCGTATTTCATATTCGATTAAACGAAAGTGCGCGCAAGTTAGAAAAAGTAAAAGCGCATGTGCATGAAGTGGAATTGCTCCGCAAAGAAATTGCTCCGCACTTGCTTCACCTGAAGCGTCAGGTAGATAAACTTGAATCAAAAGAAAAAGAACGACAATTGCTTCACAAATTACTCATGGCGTATTTTGTCCGCGAGGAGCGTGAGCTTGCAATTTTGAATGAAAAAATTCGTGAGGCGGGAACGTCTCAATCACTTCTTCTTATTACAGAATCGATTCATAAAGAACTTCGTGCGCTCAAAGAAGAAAAACAAGACACATTCGGTGAATCTTCACACGAAAAACACACACTTCAAGCTGAATTAAAGTCGCTTCATGAACGCCGAGACCAAGTGACAAAAACGCTTGGACGTCTTGAAGCAGAGAAATCATATTTGCAAAAAGAACTTGATAGAGAAGAAGCATCCGTTGATGTCATTGTTTCTCACGACGAATTTATGAAGACAAAACATGGACTTCACGAATTATTTGAAGCGCTTCACAAAGCCATTCATGAAGGAACCATTGAACAGGTGAAAGAAGCTTTTCATCGGGCAAAAGAATCCCTCACTTCATTTTTTGATTCTCATGGAAATAGTAATCAAGGTGCGAAGAAAGAGAGTATCAAGCAAAAACTTGAAGAAACAAACGCCGAGATACAAGAATATGAGCACAAGGAAAAGGAGATGACTGGTGGTATTGTTATCTTTGAACAAAAACTAGAAGCCATTAATACAGAAGCAACGAGCGCCATTCATTCGCGTTTTGAGGAGGAGAAGAAAAAAGTTGTATTGGAAAGTAAGATTCGTGAATTGGAAAGCACAATTGCTCTTCGTAAACAGGAAGAAGGCGAGGTATCATCGCGTAAGGAGCGTTTTGATGCCCTGTTGGAAGAAGGTGCTGTGGTTGTTGGGCGCGAAGTGCTTGGATACAGAGAAGCGACACCGGAGGAAACGTATATGACGATGGAAAAGCAGGCCTTGATGAGGGCAATTGAGCGCTCAAAACTTCGTATTGAAGAAGCGGGGATTCCAAATGCGTCTGAGGTGATTTCGGAATATAAATCAACCAAAGAGCGCGAGGAATATTTAAGCAAAGAACTTGCCGACATTCGCCAAACGGAAACAAAGCTTCTTGAACTCATCAAAGAATTAGAGACATCGCTTGAGGAGCGATTTAGTAGTGGAATTAAACAAATCTCGGAAATCTTCACCGACTTTTTTGCTGAAGTATTTCCAAATGGAAAAGGACGTCTCATGCTTATCAATATGACGCGCACCGACGAAGACGGAAACACCATCACCGACCAAGGGGTTGATATTGATGTTAATCTCCCACACAAAAAAGTAAAAGAGATACAAATGTTCTCAGGTGGCGAACGCGCGCTCACTTCAATTGCACTTCTGTTTGCGATGTCATCGCTTACACCTCCGCCATTTATGGTGCTTGATGAAACAGATGCTCCACTTGATGAAATGAATGCACGCAAGTATGGTTCGATGTTAAGTCGGCTCGCCACAAAAAGTAAATTGCTCATCATTACACACAATCGAGAGACAATGAATCATTGTGACATGCTTTATGGAGTGACGATTGGTGTTGATGGCTCGAGCCGACTTCTTTCAATTAACTTCAAAGAAGCTGAAGGGTTTGCGAGGTAAAACAGGTTTTGTGGTATAGTAATTGGATATGCAGAGGCTTTATACAGGTGTTATCAGTTTAAATTCCAAGAAAGATGGGTATGTGCGCGTGCACGACCTTGAAAAAGAAGGGGCAATTTTCGTTGACCACAGCCACTTAAATACAGCGCTTCACCACGACTCGGTTGAGGTTGAACTTCTCGGGAAAAAGAAAAACGCTAAAGGTGAGGACGAACTCTATGGAATCATTGTACGTGTCATTGAACGAGGGAAGAAAGGGTATGCCGGCATTTTAGAAGAAGACCACGGCATGTACTTTTTGGTGCCTGATGATAGACGAATGTATACGGATATCGTCATTGACCATGAGAAACTAGACGGCGCAAAGGTTGGTGAAAAAATTATTGCATCCATCGATGATTGGAGTGATCACAAAAAGTCTCCAAGAGGAAGTGTGGTAAAAGTTTTGGGTCAGCCTGGTGAAAATAATGCAGAAATGCTTGCGTACGCGTATGAACGTGGTTTTAGTGATGAGCATAACGATGCAGTCGTTGAAGAAGCACAACAGATAAAATTGCGTGGTATTAGCGAAGAAGAAAAAGCAGGCAGGCGCGATTTTAGAAACATTTCAACATTTACGATTGACCCAGCGGATGCAAAAGATTTTGATGACGCAATCTCATTTAAGAAATTAGAGAACGGTCACTATGAAGTTGGTATTCATATTGCCGATGTGTCGCACTATGTGCGCCCGGGGATGCATTTGGATGAAGAGGGAATCGCACGCGAGACTTCGGTGTACTTGGTAGACCGCTGTATCCCAATGCTTCCAGAAGTTCTCTCGAATGATTTATGTTCCTTGGTGCAAGGAGAAGATCGTCTTGTGATGAGTGCAGTGTTTGAATTGGACGACGAAGGCACAATTCACGCGGAGTGGTTTGGAAAAGCGGTGATTAACTCCCATCGCAGATATACCTATGAAGACGCTCAAAAGGCGATTGATACGGGAAGTGGAGATTTTGCACAAGAACTTATTATTTTAAACAACATTGCGAAAAAATTAACTCAAGCACGTTTTAAAAACGGCGCACTCTCACTTGAAACTGATGAAGTTAAATTTAAATTAGATGAAAAAGGAGTTCCTGTTGATGTGTATGTGAAAGAACGCATCGATACGAACAAGTTGATTGAAGAGTACATGCTCATGGCCAACAAACAGGTGAGTAAATTTATTACGCTAAAGCAAGAGGAGACACAAGGTGAAGGAAATAGTATTTGTATTTACCGTGTGCACGACAAACCAGACGCTGACCGCATGCATGACCTTGATTTGTATATTCGCGGACTCGGATTTTCTGTGCGATTTATGGATGGACTCATTCCTTCGCAAGATTTGAATGATTTGTTAAAGAAAATGGGTGATAGACCAGAGAAAGCTCTTCTTCAGGTACACATCACACGTTCAATGGCGAAAGCAATATATAGTACGAGAAATATTGGCCACTATGGTTTGGCGTTTGATTATTATTCGCACTTTACATCGCCAATTCGTCGCTACCCGGATGTACTCACACACCGTTTACTTGAACGTGTGCTTAAAAAAGATTTTCCAAAAGCGGAAGAGCGCGGATGGTATGAAAGTTTGTGTATGCAGGCGTCTCGCCGAGAAAAAGAAGCGGCGGACGCTGAGCGTGGAAGTATTAAGTACAAGCAAGTGGAATATATGTCGATGCGCATTGGGCAGGAATTTGATGGCATGGTCTCCGGTGTGTCTGAATGGGGAATTTACGTTGAGGAAAAGAAAAGTAAATGCGAAGGCATGGTAAAGCTTCGTGATTTAGGGGACGACTTTTTCAACTACGATCCGCGGGGTAGTCGCGTTATCGGCGAGAGAACAGGGGTTGAGTACAAAATTGGAACACCGGTAAAAATCAAGGTAAAGCAGGCGAATTTGGATTTGCGTATTATTGATTACACACTCATTGCCTAGTTTTCACAAAATACTGTTGAAATATAGGCATACTTTCGATTGGTGAAGGACTTCCTTTTTTTATAAAAGTATGTTAGAATTGGGGACATGTTAAAAATCAGATTACAGCGCGTAGGACGCAAAAATGACCCGCATTTCAGACTTATTTGTACTGAAAGCACTCTTAAGCCGAAAACTTCACAGTTTGCGGAGATTCTTGGAACCTATAATGTGAAAGCTGGCCTCTTTGAAGTTAAGGCTCCACGTGTGAAGCATTGGATAAGTGTTGGTGCACAAGTTTCTCCAACGGTACACAATCTCCTCGTTACGAAAGGTGTTCTTTCGGGTAAGAAAATAAACGTTCTTCCAAAGAAGTCTCCTCAGAAGAAAGAAGAAGCGAAGAAGGCATAATACCGAGGACTAGAAAAATTCTGTGCATAAGTGCAAGGTGTAGTTTTCATTTTACTGATACGATAAGAGTACACACATAATGATATGAAAGACCAAGAATTTGTTGAGTACGTGGTTAAAGCATTAGTAGATAATCCGGACAAAGTGCATGTCGATAGGCGAGTTGATGAAATGGGGGTTCTCATCACTCTTGATGTTGCAGGGGAGGATATGGGCAAAATCATCGGTCGTGATGGTGCAACTGCCAAAGCGCTCCGCACCCTCCTTCGTGTTGTGGGTATGAAGAACAACGCGCGCGTGAATTTAAAAATAAATGAACCAGAAGGACGGGAAGCTTTTCGTCCACGTCATCAGACATATGATATGACCGATGTTGATGCAGTGATGAATGATTTGAAGGGGATATAGGCACAGACTTTAGACAACAGATAAAAGACAAAAAAAGCGCGCCGTAGGCGCGCTTTTGAATCAAGATTGTGTTTTTTTGAAAATCGGAATGAACGGCTTCCACCCGTGTTGCAAGCGCCGTCCCTCCTCAATCAAAAACAAACAGATGATGATGTACAAGAAGGATAAGCCATACATGTGTAATATTTGTAGCAGGTGCATACCAACTAATGCGGGGGGTATTGCTAGAAATTTACTAGAAAGAGAATCAAGATTAGAACGGTTCTCTTTTACCCACTCAGGGTCTCTTAGCTTGCTTCTTAATTTAACGTAAGAGATTATAAGGTAAAGGATTATCATTCCGTCCACGATGTATTCTGTTGCGTCAAATGTGAGTGTACGTCCGTAGAAAAAACCAGCAATGAATGAAAGAACAACAAAAATATGAGTAAGGGTATCTTTCGACATCCGTCTCTCCTTAGTGAACCTTGGAAAAGGGCCGTTTTACACACTACTTATTTTTATTTGTATTGTCAATAAATGAAACGTGCGCTCCAGGAGGAGCGCACGTGACCAACTACTTGTAGAGTCTTGCTTCTGGGACGATGAAGAAGGTGGCGACCGCGGCGATGAACACCATGCCGACGATCCAACCCCTGTCATCTTGATTTTTCGAAAACGCAAGGGCGAAGCCGATGAGTCCAACTGCACCCCACATGACACACAGCAAAATGATGATGTCACGCATACCTGTATCTCCTCGGGTAGAAATTAAAAATCCCCACACAAAACACGTAAGGAACCCACTTGTTATTATATACTATTTTTGGTATACTGTCAAGATATATGCGATTTCATGTGGTAACCATTTTCCCAAATATGTTCGATTCATACTTTGCTGAGTCGATTATTTCGCGCGCCATTAAAAATAAATTAATTGAAATCAAAACGTATTCGCTTCGTGAGTATACAAAGGACAAACACAGACGCGTTGACGGTAAGCCATACGGTGGAGGACCGGGCATGGTTATGTGGGTGGACCCGCTTATTCGAGTTGTGGATTCAATTCAAAAACAGTGCGCACGCAAAAAATCTGCGAAAATAAAAGTAATTATTTTTTCTCCGGGTGGAAAACAATTTACGAACACTGTCGCAACACAGGTAGAAGAAAAGTATACGGATATTGTTTTCATTTGTGGTCGTTATGAAGGAATTGACGCGCGTGTAAAAAAGATTTTGAAAGCGGAAGAGTGGAGTATTGGTCCATATGTACTTACAGGAGGGGAATTGCCTGCGATGATTGCAATTGATGCGATATCACGTCGTGTTAAAGGAGTGCTTCATGACGAAGATTCGCTTGAGGAAAAACGTGTAGCAAGTCATGAAATGTACGCGCGCCCAGAAGTGTATGAGTACAAAGGTAAAAAATATCGTGTACCAAAAGTGCTTTTGTCTGGAAACCACAAATTGATTGAAGAGTATCGTAAAAAGAAAGAAAACACTGTCGGGAAAAAGTAGGTATGTACATCAAAATAAAAGTCGTACCTGATGCGCGGGAGGAAAAAGTTGAGAAGCTAAAAGATGACGAATTTCGTATTTGGGTGAAGCTTCCAGCAGAAAATAATGTTGCGAACAACAGGGTTTTAGAGATTGTTCGTGGGATGTATCCAAACAAGGGAGTGCGCATCATAAGTGGCCATTACAGCCCCTCAAAAATAATTTCTATCGGCTAGCGATTACTTACCAAGACAAGGTAACCCCATATCTTTTATATAGATAAGTATAGTTATATATTGTACATAATGTAGTATACTTACAGTATGATAGAAAGAAGTATTTTAGAAGATTTATATTACAAAGAGAAAAAATCAATGAAAGAGGTTGCAGATATTTTGCAATGCTCAGTACATAAAGTTTCGTATTGGATGGGGTATCACAATTTTGGTAGGAGATCTATTTCCGAAGGGGTATATATAAAAAACAATCCATACGGAGACCCTTTTATGTTTAGGCCACCATCCACAAAAAGCGAAGCGGTTCTTTATGGTGTGGGACTTGGACTTTATTGGGGGGAGGGTACAAAGGCAAATAAACACTCTATTCGTTTGGGAAATACGGATCCAAAACTTATTAAAAAATTTGTTCTTTTTCTTGAAACTTTTTTTGCAATAAGGAAAACTGAGATGCGATTTGGTCTCCAAATTTTTAGCACCATGTCTGGTAGGGTAGCAACAGCTTTCTGGGCTAATGAATTAGGTGTTAGTCATAAGCAGTTTATGAAAACAGTTATTACGCCGGCGCGTAATTTAGGGACATATCATAAAAAAATAAAACACGGCGTTTTAACTGTCTATTTTCATAATAAAAAAGCACGAGATATATTGGTAAAAGAGATTGAAAAACTTTGAAAAATAAGATAGAATTGTAATCACTTGTTAAAGCAAGAAACAAGCCAATGTAGCTCAGTTGGTAGAGCACGTCCATGGTAAATCGCATAGATTTTGCCCACACAGTCAGTAATGATTTTGTGAATCCCGAATAACGGTTAATAGCCAAACATAGGCCAAGACCGTGGCAGTGAGATGGTTTTATTTCACGGCCCGAACGACTGACAAGGGTATCCATTTTGTATGGATAAAGATACAGTCTAGCCCCCACATATGTGTTTTTAATAAATTGGGGTGAAAGCGAAGGACGAGGTCATCGGTTCAATCCCGATCATTGGCTCCAATTTCTGTACCACATGCTTTAGTTGTTGTTTGGTTGACACCAGCTACGTATTTTTGTTAGTTTAAATGTAGAGCAATCAACCAAGAGAGGAAACTGGTTATGACATCAATGCCCGTTCATTTTATCGTTGTTCGTCACGGCGAGTCCATCGGAAATGCCGCCAAGCGTCTTGAAGAAAAAGGTGATACGTCACTCATCGAACGTTTGAAAGGTACACACACTGCGCACTGGCCACTTACCAAGAAAGGGAGGGAGCAGGCGCAAAAGACGGGTGAGTATCTCAATCGTCTCATGCACGAAGGGGGCTTTCATTTCGATAGGCTGTATGTCTCGTCATATGCTCGCGCGCGACAGACCGCAGCTGCACTTGAACTTGTACGTGCGCGATGGCGCGTGGATACGAGAATCACCGAGCGTGATTGGGGTATTCTTGATCGGATGACAGAAGAGGAACGTCACGAGAAATTCGGTGAAGACATTCGCATGCGACATGTCGAACCTTTTTTCTGGTGTCCACCACAAGGTGAATCGATGAATGCTGTTGTTCTTCGTGTTCGCGATTTCATTGATTCGGTACACCGTGCAAACATTCCGACAACCGTAGTTGTTGTTTGCCACGGTGAAGTTGCCAAGGCGTTTCGTATCAACTTCTGTCAGCTAACCCCGGAAGAGTATGCGGAAATGGAATTCTCAAAGAATCCACTCGAACGCATTCACAATTGCCAAGTGGACCACTATTCAAGAAGGGGTCCGCATGATGAACTTTCTACTCGACTTGATTGGTTGCGTGTTTGTCGTCCGTCTGAAGGGCAGGATGTGGCAATTGACTGGAAACCGATTCCAAGGCGTGAGTACACCAACCATGAGATTGCCATCATGGGCGATCGGCTCTCGCAACAATTTTCTGATATCGGTATTTAAATCACCTGTGAGCACAAACCCCGTCAAACGTTTGATCGTTTCGGGGCTTTTTCTTTTACACAAAACCGTAATTGACACCAACCTTTGTGTCGCGCAGTCTACAGAAAGAGTGTTTCATTTTTAAAGACCATTCAAAAATTAAGGAGAGGTCATGAAACATATTTTCAAAACTTGTGTTCTTGCATTGTTGGCAATTGCCACACTTCCGCTGTATGGTCAGGTGTTATCAAAGAAAACGACTGCCATCATTCAATGCATGCTTGCTGACTCCTGTAAGATGCCAATCACACTTCTTTCCCCACAAGGGGGTGCGCCAACTATTATTCTCCCTGTTGCAATAAGTAATTACAAGGAGGACACTCTTGTGTTCACTAAAGGTTCATTTGCGGCGCGAGAGTACAACATTGAAGCAGGTCTTCTTTCGTTTGTCATTGATTATGATTTCGACGGCACTATTGATGCGACACACATTATAGACACAGGAGGTAAAACACTTGCTTACTTTCCAGCAAAGTTGATGACACAGGAAGAGAGAGACGGTTTTCAGAAATATTTCGATATTTCTATCGGCAAAGCCCTCGGACTCATTGGTCCTGATGGAAAGCATACTTGATAAAAAGGGGAGAACGATGATCACGCACAGAATCATTGCATGGTCCTTAATTGTATTGATGCCTTTCTTTTTTATTGAGGGTGTTTACGCTGGACAACCATCTCATACACAGGAAGTTATTCGTTGCATGAGAGAGGTAACTTGCGGGAGTCCGATGCGTCACATTTCTTTTGACGATGATATTCGAGGCTTTCTTCTGTATGTTTCTTCGGATGTAAAAACGAAGGATGATGTCCTGCTCATCAACAATGAGTGGCTGGCCGTGAGGAGGGTTGTTGAAAACAATGGAGAGGACACTACACTTATTCTCGACTATAACCTCGACGGCGTAATCGATGCAGCACAGTTTGCTCAAGAGAAAAATCCACTTGTTTACAGAAGAAAATCAGAAAATATGTCGAAAAAAGAAAGAGAAGAACTTCAAAATTATTTCGACAGCGTTATCACCAGGGCATACCTTATTAAGGCTCTTAGCCCAAACATTAAAAAACCTTGATGTGTAAAGATATATCACTACCCGCACAGTTTTGTGCGGGTTTTTTGTTTGCAAACAATGAGTACATGATATGCTAAAGAGATATTCATTTGTATGCAACACGACTATAACAAAGAGGCACTAGACCTTCACAGAGAAAATCACGGGAAAATAGAAATTGGCATTAAAGTTCCGCTTGCTAATCGCGACGACTTATCACGCGCGTATACGCCGGGAGTGGCGGAAGTTTGTCGAGAGATTGGAAAAGACAAATCACTTGCGTATGAGTACACCCTTAAAGCAAATACGGTTGCAATTGTAACTGACGGCTCGGCAATTTTAGGACTTGGAAATCTTGGTCCTGAAGCTGCGATTCCGGTTATGGAAGGAAAGGCAGCGATACTCAAAGCCTTTGCTGGTGTGGATGCGTTTCCAATTTGTTTAGACACACAAGACACAGAAGAAATTATAAAAGCAGTAAAGCAATTGGCGCCCGTGTTCGGTGCAATTAATTTAGAAGATATTTCTGCACCGCGTTGTTTTGAGATTGAAGAACGACTACGCAATGAACTTTCTATTCCAGTTATGCATGACGACCAATGGGGGGCAGGAACAGTTTCTTTAACTGCGTTTATTAACGCAATTAAGTTGCGCGGATTAGCAAAAGAGGAAGCGAAGGTGGTGCTTTCAGGTATCGGAGCCGCAGGTGTTGCAACGGCGCGACTACTGTTTGCATATGGCGTGAAGCATATTACATTTTGTGACAGTAAAGGGATTATTCACGAGGACAGGGATGACTTAACGAAAGAAAAGAAAGAATTACTCGCACAGTCTAATGCAAAAGTTTCCGAAGGGGGGCTCGCGGAAGCAGTAAAAGACGCACATGTATTTATTGGTCTTTCTAAACCGGGTGTTCTTACAAAAGAAATGGTTGAATCCATGGCGGAACGCCCAATTATTTTTGCGCTCGCTAATCCAACGCCGGAAATTATGCCAGAGCTTGCACATGAGGTGGGGGCATTTATTGTTGCAACTGGACGAAGTGACTATCCGAATCAGATTAATAACTCACTTGTTTTTCCGGGAGCATTCAGAGGTATGCTTGAAGCGAGGATTCCACAATTTAAAACAGAGATGTTTGTTGCTATAGCTGACGGACTCGCACAATTTGTGCCTGATGTTTCAACTGAGAAAATTCTTCCAACCATGTTTGATGAAGGGGTGGCGGAACTCGTATCATCGATTGTGAAGCAGTTTAAATAAAAAGAGCATACACAGAGAGTCGTTGTGTATGCTCAGAAGAGTTTCGGGAAGTTCGTTACATATTTCCCCATCGTGGTAGCAAGTTCTTCATGAAGATGTGGTGCAAGCAGAAGCCAATTTTCTGAAAGCTCTCCATGTAGTACGCCTTTTTTGACGAGTGCGTTTAATCTGGCAAGAATGAGCGGGAAAAAGGCGAGTGTCTCCTCAACCTTCCTTTTTTTACTCTTGGGAAGATTGTCAAATGTTTCGGCGTTGTTGTTTCTATCCTTTACTTTAGTGAAGAGTACTGGAATTGAATTGCACAGCGTGAGACTGGGGTAGTACTTTCTTTTTTCCTCAGGGTTTCTGCTTTTAGAGATTTTTTCCATCTCTTCAAACAGGGTTTCATTAAGAACTTTCAAGGTCGATGTTAAGAAAGCAATTCTTTCAAAGTTCCCAAGAACAAAAATATCGACATCATCTGTTTGGTCAGACATCTCATGCATGTTGTAAAATGCTTTAAGAACTGTTTCTCCAACGTCGTGTGTAAGAGAAAGGGCGGTGGAACGTGCACTGCGAAAGCCTAAGGCCTGCTGGGTGGCAACTACGCTGAGCGCAACTTCTTGAGGGTGTTGCAAGTAAAACTTACCGTCAGCACGAGTTTCCTTTGTGTGTACAAGTTCAGCAAGCTCATGTGCTACGCTAATGATTTTAAGTTCATGTGGCTTATATCCCATGTTGGAGATATGTGCCATGAACATTTCTTGCGTCATGGGGAACATGGTTATCTCCGATGTGGTAAAGAACTGTTTTCACATTACATAATAATACATAAAATGTCAAATCATGGTAGTATTGTTTTATGTCATTTTCATTTGAGATAGTAAAGAAATCTGCCGAAGCACCACTTGCTCGTGCAGGTGTGATTCATACACCGCATGGCGATATTCACACGCCAGCATTTATTACCGTTGGGACTAAAGCAACGGTGAAGTCACTTACCCCAGAGGATGTGCGCGACCACATTGGAGCAGAAGCCGTGCTTGCGAATACATACCATCTCTATCTTCAACCAGGGGATGAGTTGGTCAAAAAGCATGGTGGATTTGCGCGAATGATGAATTGGCAAAAAGAAGGTAAACCACTCCCAACATTTACTGATTCAGGTGGGTTTCAGGTGTTTTCTTTAGGGCAGGCGCTTGGGCACGGGGTGAGTAAAATCGCGACGAGTGAAGAAATTTCCAAACGTGAGGTAGAAGAGAGAACGAAAGAACAAATGCATGAAAAGTTAGCGGTTATTGATGATGACGGTGTTACCTTTAAATCCGTCATCGATGGAAGTGAACACAGATTCACGCCAGAGAGAAGCATGCAAATACAACATAACCTTGGTGCGGATATTTTTTTCGCATTTGATGAATGCACCTCTCCACTTGCACCGCGTGAATATCAAAAAGAGGCCATCGACAGGACGCACGCATGGGCGAAGCGTTCCTTAGAAGAACATAAACGACTTGGCGCATCTGAAGCGACAGGGAAGATGCAGGCACTTTTTGGTGTGGTGCAGGGCGGAGCATATGAAGATTTGCGCAGAGAAAGTGCTCGCACACTCGGGTCTATGGATTTTGACGGATATGGAATAGGAGGAAGCTTTACAAAAGAAGATATGGCAACCGCCGTTCGTTGGGTGTGCGAAGAGTTGCCTGTTGGAAAGCCACGACATTTGCTTGGTATTGGTGAGCCACTCGATATTTTGCTTGCAATTGAAAACGGTATCGACACGTTTGATTGTGTTGCACCAACACGCATTGCACGCAACGGTGCACTCTATACACCAGACGGAAAAATAAATATTTTTAACGCAAAATATATCGACGACATGTCTCCAGTAAGCGATGATCCTTCATGGTATACGCATCAATTTACAAAGGCGTACCTTGCGCATTTGTTTCGCGCTCATGAAATGACAGCTGCTACGATTGCTTCAATTCATAATGTGAAATTTATTACTGAACTTGTACAAGATGCACGCCAGGCGATTATTGACGGAACATTTGTTGAATTTAAGGAGAGTTTTATTAAGCGCTATTACAAATAGATAACAAAAGTGCGCAAAACCGAAGTTTCGCGCACTCATTCTTTTGGAATATAAATACACAGATCACCCGAAGGGTGGTCTTGCCATTTGTCTTTGTGATACCTGACTTCGACAACCCCGATCACCTTACTATCTGGCATATTGACTAAACGCAAGTCCATTTGCCGATGGCTATGCGGACAGTGTCCAGAGATATAGACTTCATCTGGTCCGATTTTGTAGTCGTCTTGTTCGAGCGAAAATGGTCCGGTGATGTAGTACTCTATTTCCTCAAGCCAACCACCATTTATCTTTCTAACGAAAACACCCGCGTTCTTTTCTTCTGTTGCGGATGCGCACAGAAGGTCAAAGAGGTGGCGCGTGTCAGCTTTTCCTGCTCGGCGATGATGTGGTTTCAAAAGTCTGTCGATTGCAGACATTGTTCCCCCTCAGCGTTTTCAGTTGAACCTCTTTCTATATGGTATGGTCAAATGTTTATTTGGTCAAGAAAAAGCAAGATATATTAAAAAGAAAAACGTTCAGAAATTTTCTGAACGTTTCTTAAGTGCAAGATGCGATATTATTTATGCATATAAACGCGAATGGCTCCGAACTCTGGTTGGTGCCACGGTTGGTTGGGATGGCGTAATTCAACCACACCTTTTGTTTCACCGTTGTCGATGATGCGCAGATGTCGTTCCTGTTTATCCCTGTGGTCATAGCCACAAATATACAGACCTTCTTCGTCACTTTGGATAGAGAACGGACCAGTAGCGTAGTGAGTGAATTCTTCGATCGATCCGCCATTTACGTCACGAATGATGACTAACGAAGGATTTCTCTGAATCATTTCAAGGACGCAAAGCAAGTCCTCTCCTGTTGCCATTTTGTGTGTTTTGAGAAGTTCTTCGATATTCAAGGTATCCTCCTAAAAGAGCAAAGTGTTCTTCAACTATGAATACTACAGGGTAGGGAGGGGGTAGTCAATCAAATGAAAACCCAAAAAGAATACTTCCCGTGAAAAAACAAGTTTTTTATGGTATAATCCATTGTTACTTATGTCAAGAAACAGCGGAGAAAAAAATAACAACGCATTTGTTCTTCAAGGATTCACTCCAGCAGGAGATCAACCACAGGCTATTGAAAGTCTGGTTGGTGGACTTAAAAAAGGCATGCAAAAGCAGACCCTCCTTGGTGCAACCGGGACGGGTAAGACATTTACCATTGCAAATGTTATTAACCAAGTACAAAAACCAACACTTGTGATTGCACACAACAAAACACTTGCCGCCCAACTCGCACAAGAGTTTCGAAGTTTTTTTCCAGACGCAGCGGTGCACTACTTCGTGTCGTACTATGACTACTATCAGCCGGAGGCATACATGCCAGTGACCGATACCTATATTGAAAAGGATGCACAAATCAACGAAGAGATTGACCGTCTTCGTCACGCATCAACGCAGGCGGTGCTCACAAGAAAAGATACAATCATTGTCGCATCCGTTTCGTGTATTTATGGTTTAGGTTCTCCAAAAGAGTATGAGCGTGAAAATTTAAGAATAAGCATAGGGGACAAAATGACAAAGGTTGATTTGATGCAAAAACTCGTTTCTATTTACTATGAGCGTACCAACGCTGACCTTTCGCCTGGAATGTTTCGTGCGCTTGGTAATCGTGTTGATATTATGCCAATTTCGGAAACCTCCATGCTTCAGGTTGAAATTACTGGTGGAAAAGTTTCACACTTAAATCTCGTTGACCCCGTGTCTATGAAGATTCTTGAAGTGCCGAATGACTATTTTATTTTTCCGGCAAAACACTTTATTTCTGATGTGCCGACTCGCGAGCGTGCGGTAAAGACAATACAAAAAGAATTGGAGGAACAACTCGCATATTTCGATAAAGAGGGAAAAATTTTAGAAGCAGAACGATTGCGTAGGCGTACGACCTATGACTTGGCAATGATTCGTGAAGTCGGTTTTTGTCAGGGGGTAGAAAATTATTCGCGTCACCTTTCGGGTAAGAAGCCGGGAGAGGCACCAGATACACTTCTTGAATATTTTCCGCATGATAAAGATGGCAATCCAGAATTTTTGACAATCATCGACGAGTCGCACGTAACGCTTCCACAATTGCACGGTATGTATGCCGGCGACCAATCTCGCAAGCAAACGCTCGTTGAGTACGGATTTCGTCTCCCTTCTGCAAAAGATAACCGTCCACTTCGGTATGAAGAATTTGAAAAACGCATCGGTCAAGTGATTTATGTGTCTGCAACACCAAGTGAGTACGAGAAAAAAGAATCCAATCAAGTGGTGGAACAAATTATTCGTCCGACCGGACTTCTTGACCCAGTACTTGAGGTGAGAAAAATTGAAAGTGTTGGTACATATGAGGGACAGGTACATAATTTCATTAAGGAAGCGGTGGCTGACATTAAAAAAGGCGGACGAGTGCTTGCAACGACGCTTACCAAGAAAATGGCAGAAAGTCTTTCTGAATATTTGAAAGAGCAGGGGGTAAAAGCGGAATACTTGCACAGCGACATTAAAACAATCGAGCGCATTCAGATTCTTACGCGATTTAGAAAAGGGGATTTTGATTGTTTGGTTGGCGTTAACTTGCTTCGTGAAGGATTGGACTTGCCTGAGGTAACGCTTATCGGTATTTTGGATGCTGACAAAGAAGGGTTCCTTCGCAGTGAAACATCGCTCATTCAAACAATTGGGCGTGCTGCGCGAAACTCTGACGGGCGTGTCATCTTGTATGCCGATGTGATGACCGGTTCTCTTGAGCGGGCAATTGGGGAAACTAATCGTCGTCGTGCAATTCAGCTCGCGTATAATGAAAAGCACAACATCACACCGACAACGATTATCAAAAACATCAAAGACATCACAGAGAGCATGCTTTCTGACCACGACAAAGCAGTATCTGAAGAATTGAAAGTAGACGCGAAAGTGTTTGCGAAGAATCCGGACAAATTAATTAAACTTAAAGAGAAGCAAATGAAGGAAGCGGTGAAGATTTTAGACTTCGAAACGGCCGCAATTTTACGCGACGAAATCAAAGTTTTGAAGGAGCGATTGCTGAAAAGTCTTGTAAAATAAGGGTTTTTTGATTTTGCACTCTTTTTTATAAAAGCGTATAATATGGTGATATGAAAACATATATAGCCATATTGATAGGAATCGTTGTTCTTTTTGCAGTTGTGTTTGTTGGTTATAAATTTACAAATTCTTAACTTTCGTTTTTTTTTGTAAAATTAACTTTGTGCTAAAATAATTGGGTGTAATGCTTAAGAATGGGTTTTGCTGAAATTTAACGGCTGGGGTAACG
>CAZFBW010000002.1:96097-117941 GCA_964517625.1 uncultured Candidatus Saccharibacteria bacterium
CAAATTCAAATGGTGTGGATTCAATTACTGAACAGCAATTGGAAACTCGCACCGCCAATGTTTCCGGTGAAGTAGTTCGTACCTTCGAAGGTGATCACATTTTAAGTTACGCATTTGCTATTCCAGAGGTATCATCAACATCAGTTGATATGGAAGGAGCGCTTGTTCGTGTTATTGGCGCATCTGGTACAGAAGCAACAGTGTACTTCAGTTATGAAGGCGCTCGTGGCTATGCTCCACTTGACTACCTTTCTGAGGTTGTTGCTCTCCATGTACCAGTCATTGACCTTACAGGAACGACAACTGTTGGTGGATATGAATGGACAACAGCAGAAACTGCTGGAAGTGAATGGTACCTTGCACAAACAGAGGACAAGCAGTGGCTTATCGTCATTGAAGCAAGAAAGTCATCTCACGATGATACACAAACCCTTCTTTCAAGTTTGGAAGTGAAATAAGTAGCTATTATAGATGGGCTATATACAAAAGAACTCGCGTAAGCGGGTTCTTTTGTATATAGAAAACGACCCCTAAAGGGGGAGACAAAAGCTTCATTTTGTAGTATAATCCGAAAAACCATGTCGCCTAAAAAACACACAGACTCTAGTAAAAAGCCCGGGATTGTCGAAAAAATCATTGTTCGTGGGGCGCGAACACACAACTTGAAGAATATCACTGTAGAGATGCCTCGCCACACCATGATTGCATTTACCGGGCTTTCTGGTTCGGGGAAGTCATCGCTTGCCTTTGATACTATTTTTGCTGAAGGCCAGCGTAGGTACGTTGAGTCGCTTTCTGCGTATGCCCGCCAATTTTTAAATCAAATGCAGAAGCCAGACGTTGATGAAATTATTGGTCTTTCTCCAGCAATTTCTATTGACCAAAAATCAGCAGGGCGCAATCCTCGTTCAACGGTTGCAACCATTACGGAAATTTACGACTATCTTCGCGTGTTGTATGCGCGTGTCGGCAAGCCGTATTGCGTAGAATGTGGTGCAAAAATTGAAAAGCTTTCTAATGAAGAAATCATGCATTTCATTTTGGACCGCATCAAGTCTGTTGATTATAAGAAAGTGAAAAAAGAAGTCATGGGCGTGCAGTTTTCAAATGCGGAGGTACACATTCTTTCTCCGCTCATTCGTGGCAGAAAAGGGGAATACTATCAAATGCTCTATGACATGTTAGGTAAAGGGTATACGGAAGCAATCGTGGACGGTGAACGAAAAAGTTTGCGCCAGCAGATTGTGCTTTCTAAAAACAAGAAGCACGACATTTCAATCATTGTCGACTCAATTGCAATTGATGATTTCCGTAATAAGCAAACCGAAAAAGATGCTCTCGTGCGCCTCTCTGAATCAATTGAACGTGCCGTACACGAATCCGAAGGATTGGTTGAAATTGAGCTTCTCGGTGAGAGAAATATTATGAGCAACAAGTTTTCATGCGCATCGTGCGGATTTTCATTTCCAGAAATTGAGCCTCGTCTTTTCTCGTTTAACTCACCATACGGAGCATGTCCTTCTTGTAACGGCTTGGGCACGAAGTATTTTGGAGGATTGGACGAATGTGAAGTGTGTGAGGGTAAGCGTCTTCGCCCTGAAGCGCTTTCGGTGTACTTGGATGATAAAGAAAAACTCAACATTGTCGACATCACTGCACTTTCTATTAAAGCAGCAGAAGAATATTTTGAAAGACTCCCGCTTACTAAAAAAGAGCAGGAGATTGCCTCAGTAGTCATTAAAGAAATTGAATCACGCTTGTCGTTTATGATGAACGTTGGTTTGGACTATTTATCACTTAACCGCAAAGCAGACACGCTTTCAGGGGGTGAAGCACAGCGTATTCGTCTTGCCTCTCAGTTAGGCAGTCAGCTTGTGGGAGCACTTTACGTACTTGATGAACCAACAATTGGACTTCATCAGCGTGACAATGAGCGTTTGATTAAGACACTCACTCATTTACGGGACATTGGGAACACCATCATTATTGTTGAGCATGACGAAGACACTATTTTTGCATCAGATTACATTGTGGACATTGGTCCACGCGCAGGCGTTCATGGTGGAGAGGTTGTTGTTTCTGGATATTTGGAAGAATTACTCACGGCACCAAGAAACAAATCAGGGAGTCTGACACTTTCGTATTTGCGTGGAGAAAAAATGATTCCCGTACCACCACGTCGCGAAGTTGATAAGGGGACACTTCGGGTGACTGGTGGAAAAATATTTAATATTCAAAATATGAATGTGAATGTTCCGCTCGGTCGCTTTAATGTGATTACCGGTGTTTCTGGTTCTGGCAAGAGTTCGTTTATGTATGAAATTTTGTACAAGAACTTGCTCGGGCGACTTGAGCGCAGACACCGTACAGTGAACGTATACAACTGTGAGACATTCACCGGAACGGAATATGTTTCGCGTGTGGTGATGATTGACCAGTCTCCGATTGGACGCACACCGCGCTCTAACCCAGCAACATACACTGGCGCATGGACGTATATTCGCGACCTGTTTGCCACATCTGAAGAATCACGTCTTCGTGGGTGGAAATCATCACGCTTCTCGTTTAACGTAAAAGGAGGACGTTGTGAGGCATGTCAGGGGAATGGAGAAATCGCTGTAGAGATGCACTTTTTACCGACGGTGTATGTGCAGTGTGATGTGTGTTTGGGTAAGCGCTTCACCAAAGAAACGCTTGAAGTGAAATACAAAGGGAAAAGTATTTATGATATTTTGAAAATGACCGTTGAAGAGGCCCTTACCTTCTTTCAAGATATTCCGCAAGTATATGATCGTATCAAGTCGCTTCACGATGTAGGCTTGGATTACTTGGAACTTGGACAATCAGCCACAACCCTTTCAGGGGGTGAAGCACAGCGCGTAAAAATTTCTTCGGAACTCTATCGTCCGCATGTTGAAAAAACAATTTACCTTTTGGATGAACCATCAATTGGTCTTCACTATGAAGATATTGCACGCTTGATTGATATTTTAAACAAGCTCGTTGATAAGGGAAACACAGTAGTTCTTATTGAACACAATCTAGATATTGTAAAATCTGCTGACCACATCATTGACATTGGTCCAGAAGGGGGAGTACATGGAGGAAAACTTGTTGCGACAGGAACGCCAGAGCAAGTTGCAAGTAATCCAAATTCATACACGGGACAGTATTTGAAAAAGACACTCAAGCACGCGAAAGATTTCGAGAAAAATAATACATAAAATGAAAGCGGGCACTTGTGGTGTCCGCTTGTACTGCGAGGGGTGTATATTACCCGGTTGCTTGTGCGCGCACGGGTTCCTCGCCCTCCCTGTGTTGTTGCTCCTTCTCGACGGGGTTCCACGGAGCTTCATCGACGCGTGGGTGGCACCCAGGGACTGACGAACGCAAGGTGCCTTCAACGACGTGAGGCATCGGTTCGTTTCTTGCGCACAGAAGGCATCTGTGTCGACAGGTCATCGTTTTTTCTCCTGGCTCTTTTTTTCCGGCGAGGGGATGAATCCCTCGGGTGGACGTGTTTCGTAACCGACCTCGATCGGCTCCGAATGCGTCTGCTGGGTGGAGGGAAGTTTCCCGCCCACTTTCCTTTCTCTTACAGGAAGTAGTTTTTGCAAAAATCCCACAGCATTCTCCCGTTGTTACAGGTTCAAAGGTACTTCTAGCTTGTAATACTTGGCTTACGCACGTCCTTTGTAAGGGCGGTTGCTAAAGCAGATAATTACTGTAGAATAATACAATACATTTTATGAGAAAGCAAGACCTAGCAAAATTGAAACTGCCGGAGAACCCCGGCGTTTATTTCTTCCGCGATAAAGAGGGGAAGATTTTATATATCGGAAAAGCAACATCACTTAAGAGTCGTGTGGGGAGCTATTTTTCTACTGAAACCGCAAAAACCAGAGGGCTTCGTATTGTAACCATGGTGACGATTGCTGATACGGTGACCCACAAAACAACCGATAGCGTGCTTGAAGCACTTTTACTTGAAAGTAAACTCATCAAAGAAAACAATCCGCCGTATAATGCAAAAGAAAAAGATAACAAGAGTTTTACCTGTGTTGTGATTACGAAAGAAAAGTTTCCGCGCGTACTTACTATGCGCATTCGTGATTTTGAAAAACGATTTACCAAAAAAGAAGCACTCGCAGTGTATGGTCCGTTTGCATCCCTTACACAACTTCGTCTTGCAATGAAAATCATTCGCAAGATGTTTCCGTTTCGTGATATGTGCGAGCTTGGTCAGAAAAAAATGTGTTTTAATGCACAGATTAAATTGTGTCCTGGTGCATGCGTGGGGGCAATTTCTGAGAGTGAATATAAAAAGAATATCGATAACATCCGCAAACTAATGGAAGGCAAAAAAGCGGAAATAAAAAGAGGACTTAAAAAAGATATGGAAGTGTACGCAAAGAAAGAACAATTTGAAAAAGCGGCAAACGCCAGAAATGTGTTGTTTGCGCTTGACCACATCAAAGACGTGATGCTCATACAAGAAGACGACATCGTATCATTTAAGAAAAAAGATTTTCGTATTGAAAGTTACGATGTGGCGCATATCTCTGGTACAAGCAGGGTGGGGGTGATGTGTGTGATTGAAGGAAAAGAAAAGAACAAGGCAGAGTATCGTAAATTTAAGTTACCGGAAAAAACAAATGACGACTACGAAGGATTGCGTGAAGTGTTGGCTCGTAGGTTTGGACACAAAGAATGGCGTTATCCGGACTTGGTGGTGATTGACGGGGGAATTGCTCACAAACAGACAGCGGAGCGCGTCTTGGCGTCTCTTGGACTCCATATTCCGTGTGTGTCGGTGGTAAAAGACGAGCGCCATAAACCAAAGGATATTTTGGGGGACAAGGTATATACTGAAGCCCACAAAAAAGAGATTTTATTTGCGAATGCGGAAGCACATAGGTTTGCGATTACTTATCATAAAAATTTACGGGGTAAGATATAAGTATAAATTTATGAAATACAATTCACACGACTTGAGTAGTACTCAATTGTCAGGTACACATGTAAATACGCAAAACCATTTTGTTCCATGGCAACCAAGTACGTGGCCAGAGGTTGATGAGAACTTTCTAGAAAATATCGAAAAGATATTAAATGATATTGTGTTTGAAATTAAAAATGTTGTTTCTGATGCCGAAGAACAAAATGGTGGATTATCAAGACGTGGGCATGTTGTGGCGTTGGCCTTATTTTGTTCTGTAGACACTCTTTCCTCATATGCTTTTAGAGAAAGAGGGGGAGGTGTTTGTAAAGAGTGTGGAAAGGGAGAAAAAATAGGACCACGATATCAAGAATATATAAAAAAATTTTTTCCAGATGATTATAAACCTCACGCAGAAGTTCTGTATAAAAATTATCGCACTAACTTTGTTCATAGTTGGAATTTATTCAGTGGGAGTATCACACCAGGAGACGAAAAAATAAAAGTTGATGGCGATAAAATCCAAGTAGGATTATTAGATTTTTTACAAGCGGTAAAGTTTTCTGTAGAAAAATTGATTCAAGAGATGCAACAGAATGAAGAAATATATGATAATTGTGTGGCAAGATATAATTTTTTACGAGAATCAGCGACAGAATAATCGCATTGCTTTTTTATAAGAAATCTATAGAATACCCACAGATGTTCAACCAAGGGGGAATCCATGGAATATCTTGTGGGACTTTTCGGTATTAAACCGCTTACGGTAATCATGGCGGTAATGACCACCTCGCTTTCCTGGTTCTTGCTTTCCAAGCTAATAGCCATAGTTAAAAGGGGGCCATCCGCTGGTGCATCAAGTGAGTCACTCATGATTCTCCACAATGCTTCATGGTACATGACCATCACAGCGCTCAAGTTTGGTTGCGTTGCTGCCATCCTTGCGTCTGTTCTCAGTATTGTGGTTGTTTTCACAAACTAGGAGGACGCCGTGGAATTCATAAGCGAGCCTGACTTGTTTGGAAGCATCATCTTCATCGTCTACGCCATGGTTGCATCCACCCTTTCGGGAATCTGGGATGCTAGGCGCCCCGTGCTCACAAATGGCTTGATAGAGGAGAAAGGGAGGGTGTGGGTGTTCTGGTATCACGTGCAATCCTGGGCAGTACCTTCCGCATTGATTATCTCCACAATCGTGATGATGGAATTTGTTCACGATTTGCCGATGTTCCATTTTCTACAGTTCTAGAAATCTGTTGTCCCACATCGTACGATGTGGGACTTGTTTTTTGTGCACAACACTTTGATTGACTTTATTTGAAAAGGGGGCACACTGAGCGTCAGAGTATGTTCACGGTGTTTTTAAAATGAGGTGATGCAATGAACGACAAGCAAGTGACAAATGCGCGCGACTTCGAGGTTTCTTGCGACAAGGATGGCCTCACATGGATTCCGCTTCACTTGATGTTCGAAGAGAATTGCAAGTCAGGTGATGTCGTGGTGCACGTATTGCCGACCGGGTTTCTGGAGGCACGCATTCCTGAAACTGACGTGACCCATTTTTACGGACCAGACGAATGGCGCCACGCCAACACCTAACCCCCACCTGCCTAGGCAGTTGGGGTTTTTTGTTTTATTTTCGCTCAGGCAAACTTTCCCATGTAATTTCAAAGATTGATTTTCTAGTTTCTGCAAAGCGTTCATTTTCTACGACAAAAAGGGTGTCGTCAAAACGAGGGGAGATGAAGGCAACAAATTCAGAACAAATAATTTCCGTGAAAGGTATCGAATAGCCACGCGGTAAGAGTTTGGATTTTCGGTTTTCTGCTTTATCTTTGGAAATAATTTGTCGTGCATATGGCGAATCAGAAATAAGTTGGCGACTAGAAATGTTCATGTGCTTTTTATTTTTGATGATGTCTTCAAGAATATATTTTTCACGAACGAAATCAAGAAAACCCTTGCCTTCGGTAATGATACGAAACTCTCTGTCTTTTGACATAAACACCATGTCCCAGATCTTTTTAAAACCAGATGGCCCATACAAAAAATAAACTCGCGGTTTCTTATAAATAGAATGCTTAAGGCCTTCAAGACTGGTTACCAAATCTTCAGCTTCAAAAATTTTTTCACGAATACGTTTAATGACATCCTTTGGTTCAGTAGGGAGGTAGTACACCTTCTTTTGTCGCTTGGTTTCAACAAGTGCACCCAGTTGTTTAAGCTCCTCGAGTACATAGTAAATGCTTGTACGCTTCACATCGGCGTGTTTTGAAAGGGAGAGCACCGTTGCTTCTCCTAAGGTGAGTGCTGCTAGGTACACCTTCGCCGCTTTTTCTGAAAGTCCAATATTGGTAAGGGCGGTAACCAAAAAATTATTGTTTGTCATGTCGATTTCTGTATTCTAGCACCCCCTGTTTTTTTGTCAAATTTTTCGACAAAACCTATTGCACAAAAAAGCGGTATGCCGTAGAGTTATGTGTAGAGGAGAAAAACCAATCATGTTCTTTACAAAGGAGATACGTTCATGAGCAATACGACCAAGTTTTATGTGGGTGGCTGTTCTGGTTCTAATAGTCCTGAGTTTTCTCGGGGAGAGTTTGGTACGCTTACCACGTCGCTTGGAATTTTGTTTGGCACAACGGGGGTGTTTATCGACAATGGAAGCGGTGTTTCAAAAGTCGCTTCGTACCTTCTTGGTGAACATGTGGAAGAAGTCTACGGATTTCAAACTCACTTTCACGGAGACCACAGGCATGGTATTCATGGGAACAAACTGTTATTTGTTCCTGGCCTTGTAAAAGAAATTCATGCGCCGAAACTTTGCAGGAGATCATTTAAGCGACTGTTTGAACTCGATTTCAGCGAAGAGACGTGGCCGATTTCTCCGAACGATATCAAGATTGAATCGTTTTTCCCGGGTGAAGAAACAAAGACTCCATTTCGTGTGCGTAGTCTGCGTCAGAATCATCCCGGAGGCTCGGTTGCGTATCGTATTACCACTCCCAAGGGGGACGTGGTGGTTGCAAGCGATACCGAACTTGTCGGAAAACATGTGTCGAGATTTGCTTCTTTTGCTTCTGGGTGTGCGCTTTTGTACATCGATGTGCAGTTTCGCACTGCAGAGTATGAAGGACATCTTCCTGTTTGCGAAGGACGTATGATGTCTCGAGTCGGTTGGGGGCACAGTACGCCGGATATGTTGTTTGAAGCGATTCGTCGTATGGCATGCGCTCCTAAGCGCATCCTTGTCGGTCACCATGATCCGGCACGAGATTTAGGAGACTTGTTTGTCTTTGAACAAGAAGTTAAAAATCAACTCATCGCATTTCCCTCACACGTTGAGTTTGCTCGTGAGGGGAAGGTGATAGAAGTATGACAAAAGCGGGGCGCATTAAGGCCCCGCTTTTTTTATTGCACAAAAACAACAAAGGCCGAGGAGGGGGTATACAACCCCCAGGCCTCGGCCCCAGGCGCACATTAACTTGTTCACCAGACAAGCAGACCTTTAGCCTTTTGCGCCTTCTCTCGCTACAACCAATCTATCCCCCAAGTGGAGCGAAACTAGATTTTCCACTCTTTTGAACGGGGGCGAGGTTAGTGTATTAGCGGGTGTAAAAATACTCTACCATATTAATAATGGCGCACACAATAAGGGCAATTGACTTTTTTATAAAATATTATATAATAAAGATCAGGAGTAATACTCGATACATTTCTCACAAATTGTGTAGAAGGAGAAAACCATGTCTATGTTGCCCAATGCGCCCCTTGTAGTGCTTGTTATGTACAAGGAGAGTGCTGTGGTGTATCCGTGGTGGCTCTGTACATCACTTGTTATGTTCGATGCCATACTCATAGTTGTTTTGTGCTCCCTCCTCTACCTTACTGGGGTTCTTGTTGTCGCCGAGCCGAAACCAAAAAATGAAACATTTTGGTTTGAAATCTGGCGGACATTTTTCAGTAAGAGTATGGTTCAGTTCTACATGGTTGTCGGAGGGTTTTCCATAATCATCTACTTTTTGTCTAAGCACATTGCGGACACCTGTTTGTAGTTTTTCTTCCCCCACATCATCACGATGTTGGGGGTTGTTTGTTTCTGGCCCCGTTATACAAAATTGGGAGTATTCACCGCCTCTCAGATTACTTTTTGCTATACTACAACCATGTCTTCCGGAAGGAACAGCTTACCTACTATTGCAGTCATTCGAGGGGGGAATGTACGGCACGGTGCATCGCTTGAAGAAGGGGTGGTTTTTTTGAAGTCGCTCACATCTTTAGGGTATGAGCCGATTGATGTTGTCATCGACAAAGAAGGGAATTGGAATCACCGAGGAATCCCAACAGACGCTCATGCGATATTTACCACAACGGATGGATACGTAGATACGACACGTATGCATAATGCTCCACATCATGCTCTTGCGAAAAAAATGGGTATCATGAATCTGTTTCCTCATGCGACAATTTTAGGCGAAGGGGATAGGGAAACTACGTATCGTATTTTGCGCCAGCGTGGCATTGATGTGCCGGATACGTTTACGATTCGCGCAAGTGCGCCGATTGATATTCATTTTGTTCGCGAGATGTGGGGGAAGTTCCACACTCCACTGCTTGTTCGACCAATTGTGCAAAAAGAAGGCTTGCCCGCAAAACTCGTTAGGTCATTTAAAGATTTATTTGAATCAATTACGGCTCACCACGAAAACAAAACCGATGTACATGTACTTACCTATACGCACACGCCAGTTTTTTCAATTGCGGTTTTGCCACAGTATAAAAATGAAAGTTGGTATACACCACTCCCCGTAAAAGTATTTCCAGAAAAAGACGAAGTTCCTCATGCACGACTTACGGTGTATCACTACACAAAAGGTGAAGCTGAAGAGAAATCTGCAATTCGCGGGACAGCAGTTGATGTTGTACAGGCGCTTGATTTGAAATCCCCAGTATGTATCGACATTATTAAAAGTAAAAAGGGATACGTTGTTGTAAATGTTGACACCAACCCTTCGCTACGTGAAGATGGGCGTTTTATGCAATCACTTGCCACAACTGGAACCGACATTGGCCACTACGTGCAGTCACGACTCTTCTTGTAGTTTTTTAACTTTTATTTTTGGCGAAAAAGAAAAGCGCCCCTCTGGTAAGTATGGCGCTTTTCTTTGTATCATGTGTTTTTTAAACACAGTGACGTCTCTCTTTGATGCGTTAAGGCGGTTGCTTCTTTGGCTTTTTCGCAACTTTTCGTTAGCGTAATTTTGCTTTTAGAGCATGCGCTTTTGATAACAGAATCTCAATATAGAAACCTGTTCCCAGTTGTTTGCAAGCCGCATCTGCTTTTTATCGGCCCAAAAGCTGATAATGAAACAACTGTCTACTAAGTAGTGTAGCAAGTGTCGGTGTTATACTCAAGTGGCGCAAGGGAAGTTATTCACACATTGGGAAAAGCTAATTTTTAAAGAAAAATACAGAACAGAGATGGTAACAACAGGTAGACAGACACTCATACGACCACGCGATACGGATTTTATCAAGCGTGTACTTATGCATTACAAACGACACGGCCGACATGATTTATCGTGGCGAACATCAATAATACCGTACAGAATTTTAGTAAGTGAAGTGATGTTGCAACAAACGCAAGTTTCGCGCGTGAAAGAAAAATTTTTACTATGGATGAAAACATACCCAACACTTCCATCGCTTGGGCGCGCAGAATTTAAAGACGTGCTTGTGCTCTGGCAGGGATTAGGATATCAACGCCGAGCAAAAGCGCTTCATGAAATTGCACGAAAAGAAAAACAAATTCCAAAAACATTTGAGAAGTTGCTTGAACTTCCTGGTGTCGGAACATACACAGCGGGAGCCGTCTGTGCATTCGCATACAATATGTTTGTCCATCCTCTTCTTGAAACAAATATTCGCACCGCACTTATTGAAACGTTCCACAAACGGAAAACATCCGTTTCAGAAAAACAGTTGTTTCATGACTTGGTACGATTAGAAACAAGTTTGGTTGTAAGAAAAGTTGGGGCGCGAGTATGGTACTACGCACTCATGGATTACGGAGCACACCTTAAGGCAAATAATATTTCACACAACAAAAAAGTAAAAGGGTATGCACGGCAATCACCCTATAAGGGCTCGCTTCGCGAACTACGCGCGAAGATTCTTTTTGCAATAGCGCATGAAAAAACACTACCGCAGGATAAAAGAAACACAGAAGTGCTTGATACGCTTATTAAAGAGGGGTATATAGAAAAACGAGGGAGAACGTACCTAATTAGGTGAGGTTAAGGTCACGAAGAAGAGTTTCCTTTTGGCGTGGAGTAAGAATGTGCACCTTTCCACTTGCAAGGCCGTGAATGACAAACGACATGATGCGAACACGACGCAAGCTTAGAATGGTTAGATTCAGTGCGTTTAACATACGGCGGATTTCGTGTTTCTTCCCTTCGGTGAGGACAATACGGAGCGCGTGGCCCTCATTGTAGGTGTGTACGCTTTTAACTGGGGCATATTCTGTTTCTTGGGTGTGAATACCGCGTTTTAAGATGGTTTCTACGCGAGGGGTGGCTTTTTCGCGGATAACTACCTCGTATTCTTTTTCTCTGGCGTATTTTGGATTAAGCAGACGATCGATGACGCGATAGTCGTTGGTATATAAAAGAAGACCTTCGCTGTCCTTGTCGAGACGTCCAACAGGTTCGCATGTCGGGAGTCCGGCAACTTTCCCAGTAACTTCCCCGCGAGGTTTTACATAGAGGGCATAGATTGGTTCTTCCTGTGCAACCGAAAATGTAATAACATCACCAGTTGTCACTTTTGTTCCAAGTGCGACAGGTTTACCGTTTATGTGAACACGATGTTGTGCGACAAGCTCGTCAGCTTTACGACGAGAGACAATACCTTGGTCGCTTAGGTATTTGTTGATTCGCATTGGCGCTTGTACTGAGACAGTGATTGATTTCATAAAAATAAAAATTAGCGCGTATCTTTAATAGGAATGATATAGGTGATACCAAGGAGGAGTGCAAGTGCAAGAAGAACGAACATAAGTTCCGGTCGTACCGCAAGAAGAGGAGCAAGTACGATACCAAATCCAGTGACCGTGATGGTTGCGACACTACGCATGTTGGTAAACGTTGCTGTAAGCGATGCGTCCTCTGCGTCAATTTTTTTATAGAAATATGTGTAGGTCATTGTTTCGATGAGTGCCGCACCAACACGAGAGACAAAGAGAATAAGTATCCAGATAATAGTTACTGTTGTTGTCACAAGAGAAATGGTGAGAAGTGATGCTGCGGTAACAAGAAGTCCAAAAATGAGGAGTTCTTTCTCGCCAATTTTTTTATCAGCGACCATACCAAGTTCATATGGCAAGATAACAAGCGGGATAAGAGCGATTGGAATAATTGCTGTTAGGTAGACAATGAGGGGGACACCTAGGGACGTGATATAAATTGGGAAGTAAATTACCATAACGGCGTAAAAGCATTCAAGAAGGAAAATTGCTACGAAGGCTCCGCGCAAGTTTTTATTTTCCATGGCACGAGAAAATGCTTCTGGAACATTAATAGAATGATAGTTTGGGTCTGGAGCATGACGCATGAACCTATGGAGGAAGAAGATGAAAGGAATAAGGAGAAGTGCGGCCACAATATACACACTTGTAAATCCGCGTGCTCCAAGAATAGCTCCCCCGATAAATGGCGCAATCAAGATTCCTAAATTAAGGAGAGAAAGAAAAAGACCACGTACCATTCCTGTTTCCGCATGTTTAGTGAATGTCTCCATGAACAGATTAAGGATAATCATGATTAGTGCCTGGAGGCAGAAGTGCACAATAAACGAAGCGGCGGTGAGGTATGGGTTGGTACTTAAGGCAAATGTAATAGTCGCAATAATTTCACTAATAACAATAAACAGAATGAACTTGTAGGTATGGAACCTGCGAAGGTATTTGGTGAAGTGAAGTGAAGCAACAAGCGTGAAGAAACTCCCCACCATAAAGAGCGACCCAACAATTGAGGAGTTGAAAAACGTATTGAGGTATGACGATGTCGCATACAGCGGAATGCCGTAGTGGAGCGCAAAGAGCATGGTCATGACATATGTTGCCAAGAGAAGCTTATTCCGTATCAGATGATGCATGATAGGTAAAAGTATACCAGGGACTAACCTGTTTGGACTAGTGGAGGAGCACTTGCGCGCGCGATATTAGACGGTAATGATAACTGGAATGATAACTGGGTGCTTTGCAGTTTTTTGCAAGAGGAATTTTGTTGTGGTTTCTGCTAAGTCTTGCTTCATTTGGTCGAGGTTAGAATATCCACCACGAGCGAGAGAATCTTCTATCACTTTTTTAGTGAGTAAGCGCGTTTGGTAGAGAAGGTCTTGGGACTCTTTCAAATACACGAATCCACGTGAAATAAGGTCTGGAGACTTCTTAAGCGTATGGGTATGTGAATCAATAACACCAATGACGACAAACATTCCGTCTTCAGCAAGCATTTGACGGTCACGCATGACAACATCTTGAATTTTTCCAACTGATGTTCCGTCAACGACAATCATATCGCCAGGAGCAGTTTCCTTAAGCTTCACAATCTTGTTTCCTTCGTCTTGGATTTCAATCACCATACCGTTGTCTGGAATGACAATGTTTTCTTCAGGCATGCCAAGTTTACGTTCAAGGTCAGCGTGAACACGGAGCATGTAGTGGTAACCGTGAACCGGGATGAAGAATTTTGGATGGATTTTTCGATGAACCCAAAGAAGCTCATCTGCGTTTGCGTGGCCTGATGAGTGCACATCAGATGTTTTGTAGTGGATGAGGTGTGCGCCTTGGCGAGAGAGTTTATCTTTCAGGTTTTGTACGGCACGTTCATTTCCTGGAATAACCGAGGATGACATCAAAATGGTGTCACGAGGCGTAAGGCGGATGAATTTATGCGTCTTGGTTGCGATTCTGCCGAGCGCTGCAAATTCTTCTCCTTGTGCACCAGTTGCAAGCACGACAATTTTGTTTTCCGGGTAGCGTTGCATGTCTTCTGGAGGAATAAGTGTTTCAGGACGAACCTTTAACATGTTGGCCAGACGAGCAACTTCAACGTTTGTCTTCATACTTCATCCTTCAACGATAACTTTTTTACCGAATCGCTCTGCAGTTTCGAGCATGAAGAGCATGCGTTCCACTTGGGACGCAAAGGTTGAAACAATGAGACGTCCTGGTGTTTCCGAAATAACATTCTCAATATTTTTATATACGACACGGTCCGAAATTGAGAAACCAGGGTTCTCACAGTTTGTGGAGTCGGTCATGAGGAGGAGAACCTTTCTTTCCTCAAAAACTTTATATCGATTAATTTCATCATCGGTTGGTGTACCATTATCATGATCGAGGCGAATGTCTCCCGTGTGAACAATATCTCCGTACGGTGTTTCAATAATGATACCCATACTGTCTGGAATGGCGTGAGTCACTGCGAAGAAACGAACCTTAAAATCGCCCAACGTGACCACATCGTCTTTTTCAACAACATTGAGGGTGAGCGGTTGCAGGTGAGGGAATTCTTCCTGACGCTTTTTAATCATGAGTGATGTAAAGAAGCGAGCATAAATTTGTGGGTTATCAATGCGAGGCATGATGTATGGAATCGCGCCGATGTGGTCGAGGTGACCGTGCGTAATAACAACACCTTTGATTTTGTGCTTGTGTTCTTCAAGGTAGCGGGTGTTTGGCAGAATGAAATCAATACCAGGAGTTGTGGTTTCGGTAAACTGAACACCGCAGTCTACGATGACGATTGAGTCTTTGTATTCAACCATGCTCATGTTTCGACCAATTTCTTCAACACCACCAAAGTGGATGATACGAACATCGCCATCCTTAAGTGGGGGGATGTGGTCTGTTTCTCGCTTACCGGTTACGGTCGTGTCGAATTTAGGACCAACGGTTGGTCTGCGGTTGTTTCTTCCGCGAGAAGGGCTACGTGAGCGCTCAAAACGCGGTTTGTGAGGACGGTCTCCTTGTGGGCGGGGTGTGTCTCCTGGGGTTGATGATGTTCTTGGTGTCATAGTGGTGTTGTTAAAAAGTAACGGTGTGTAATTAATGAATAATATTTGTTAGTAATGGTTTAATGTTCCTAAAATGAGCAATCTTCCATACACGCTCCGTGTATCTGTGCCAATCATTGATAAGCAAGAAACGCGACGAGTTGTCGATACTGAAAAGCGGAAGAGGGGAAACGACATTATCGTTTGCAACGTAGATAAGTGATGGAGCATAGAGGAAAATACCTGGGACTTCGTCCATGAATTCTTCTCGTACGGAGTCGTACGCAGTAACACGATTGAGTTCGTTGTCATCTTCACGTAACGTGGTGAGGTTCTTATCAAGTTTGTTGCTTACATAATTTGAAATATTAAGTCCAGGGTATGCACGTTGTGAGGAGTGCCAGAAGGCATACAGGTCAGAAGGTGTTCGTGTGAGCGTACCAAAAAGGAGCGCCTCATAATCACGTTCTTTAATGATTGTCTGGTTGAGGTCAGCAAATTCATACACGAGAACGTTTACCGTGACGCCGATTTCTCCCCAGTCCTGTTTAAGTTTGTCTGCAACAGCTTTCATTTCTGGTGTGTTGGCGGTAGCTAAATTAATCGAAAGCGTGGTTGAGGCATTTTTCATATATTTGCTTTCAAGTAACAATGCGCGCGCTTTTTCTTTATCAAAAATAGGTTTTGGCTGATTAAGGTCAAATGGGTACGGAGTTTCAATAACATAGCCGTATCCACGCAAAATTTCTTGCACGATTGCCTCCTTGTTAATTGCTACATTGAGCGCCTGACGAACTTTTTTATCGGAAAGAAAATCTGCTTTGTTAGGATTGAAGAAAACAGTGAATGTTCGAGGAAGGAGGGATGTTTGGATGGTTGATGTAGCAATAGCAAGCGTTTCAACTTTATCTGGAGAGATACCGTGGATACGGTCAATATCGCCATCGTTAAATGCCTGTAAAAGGTATTTCTCGTTTTGGTACATGAACAGTTCAAGACTGTCTAAGTGTGGTCGTCCAAGAGTGTACTGTTCGTGTGGTAAGAGCACAAATGAAACAGGGATACCTGAATCTGTTTGAACAGAGTCAATCATAAAAGGACCACTACCAATGGCGTGAATATTGTAATCACTCAAACTTATTTGTTCATCCGTTAGATTTTTCCAAATATGTTTTGGCACAATACCAATGGTGAAGGCCTGCATGACAAGGGGGAAAGGCTTCTTTAAATTAACCGTGAATTCTCTCTCGGAAATTGTATCGATTGTTACACCTTCAAACAAAACTCGGTGTGGACTTTTAATACTAGGATTTTGAATAAGGGAAATTGTGTAGACAAAGTCATCCGAAGTAACTGGTGTGCCGTCATGAAATTCCGCGTTCTCTTTAAGAATGACGTGGTAGTGTAGTTTGTCTTCACTTTCGGTAATTGATTCAGCCATATCAAGAACAATGCTTCCCGTACCTTCTTTTTTGGTGAGTCCGGCAAAAATGAGGGAAACCATGTCGAGATCTTGATCAGAGGTTGCAAGTACTGGATTAATAAAACGTGGCGTGCCGATAACTCCTTCACGAACAGTTCCACCGAGCGCAGGAACAACATCAGTAAAACGTGCATTAATAACAATAAGCGACGCAAAGAAAAGTACACCTGAAAAAAATACAAGTGTCCAGAAAAGAATCACACGTTCTGGGGAAAGCGTAGTGTAGACTTTTTTTAGTGTGCGAAATGTCGCTAGAATTTTTGAACGAAAGGAGTCCATACCGTACAAGAGATGTAGGAGTTCATAAATCGGCTAATCTTGAGATTCCCAAACGTTAAACTACCCTACAAGAGAGGAATTTAAACAAAAAGGGGAACAGCAAGCGTTACAGCAAATAAAAACGCAACGACGATTGTCGCTCGGTGTAGAATTTTTTCTACTCCTCGTTTGACGAGTATCGTACCACCAGTTCCTCCATCACCACCGAAAGCGCCTGAGGCGTCAGTGTTTGCGCGCTGAATGAGCACGAGAGCGACGAGAAGAATTGCTAGCGTTAATTGCACTACAGATAGCAGATGAACCATGCGCTATATTGTAGCACGAAGCTAGGCCTTTTGCAAGACTTTTTCTTCTCGCACAAGAGGCGTAATGACGTCAATAATCATTGTTTTTTCACCGTTTCTGGTGGAAATTTTACCTTTAATGACAATTGGTTCGTCAATAATAAGAAGATGTTTATATCGCTTGTAGCTTTCGGGAAAGAGAGCAACTTCAAGGGTTGATGTATAGTCTCGAATGGTAAGAAGGGCCATTTTATCGCCCTTTTTTGTGATGGTGGTTCTAATCTTCTCAATAATAACGGGCACAGAAAGTTCTTTATTATCTGGAGTGTGGTGGATGGCATCAATAGAAATTTTTCGCATATCAATTTTTTCTTTCCATGGGTCAAGCGGAAAACCAGAAACAAACAGACCGAGAAGTTCTTTCTCCCAGGCGAGCTTCTCAAGTTTTTCTGCGGGTTTACTTGGCTTCATAACAAACGACGAGTGGGATGAGCCAAACAAGGTACCCTGGGAAGAATTATCTTTCACAACTTTTTTATGAAATTCAAGAATCGATTCCATATTTGCAAGTACTTGACCTCTCTCGGCAAGTTCGTCGAGTGCTCCACATTTGGTAAGTGATTCAAGTGACTTTCGGTTTAGGTTTTTGTGGTCAATACGCTCAATGAAATTTTCGAAAGAAGAAAATTTACCACCACTGTTTCTTTCTGCAATAATTGCATCTGCAATATCAGTTCCTAAATTTTTAATCGTGTAGAGTCCGAACCTGATTTCTTCTTCTTTTGTTTTTTCATTCACACTGATTGAAAATCCTCCCTCACTTACATTCACATCGGGAGGGAGTACGGTGATACCCATACGTTTACATTCAGAAACAATTTCTGAAATTTTTTCAATGTCTCCACTTTCATTAGTAAGAATAGCGGTCATGTACGCGACAGGGAAGTTTGCTTTCATGTAAGCGGTTTGGTATGCAACGCGTCCGTAGCTTGCCGCGTGCGCCTTGTTGAATCCGTATGCGGCAAACGGTTCGATAAAGTGCCAGAGTTCCTCAGCCTTCTTTTTTGATAGTCCGTGCTCAACGAATCCGGTGAACAACTTTTCTTTTTGCGCTTTCATTTCTGCTGGAATTTTTTTACCCATCGCCTTACGCAACTTGTCCGCCTCAAGCCAGGAGTAGCCAGCTAAATTAATAGCGATAAGCATCACGTCGTCTTGGTAGGTGATAACACCAAACGACTGGTCAAGAATTGGTTCAAGGCGTGGGTCCAGGTATGAAACAAGAGACGGGTCTTTTTTTCGTCTAATATATTCAGGAATCATTTCAAGCGGTCCAGGACGATACAGTGCTACCATGGCATTGATATCAAAAATAGTTGTTGGCTCAAGTTCTTTAAGAAAGCGTGTCATCCCAGAACCGTTTAGCTGAAACAGTCCCATGGTTTCTCCTCTTGCAAGCATTTCGAACGTCTTCTTATCATCAAGAGGAATTGCTTCAATATCAATTTTTTTATTGTACCGCTTCTCGGTGATTGCAATGGCATCTCCTAAGATGGTTAAGTTTCGAATACCTAAGAAATCAAACTTAAGAAGACCAGCGTCTTCAATTGTATACATGTCGTACTGCGTTATTACCTTTCCACCTTTCGGGTCTTTTTGTATTGGAGTAAATTCCCAAAGAGGGAGAGGGGAGATAACTGTTCCCGCGGCGTGTACAGAAATGTGTCGCGCACAGCCTTCGATTTGCTTTGCCATATCGAGAATCATCTGCGTTTCTCTGTCGGTGTCGTACGCTTCTTTTAGTTCCGGCACCTCCTTCAGTGCTGATTCTATGGTAACGGGGAAACCTTGTCTTGGTGGTGGTATGAGTTTACTAATACGGTCCCCAACAACATACGGAAATTTCATTGCTCTTGCAGCATCTTTGACAGCGCCACGAGCCATCATGGTTCCGAAGGTTCCAATCTGAGCAACATTATCAATACCGTATTTGCGTCTTGCATAGTCAATAACGTCGTCTCTTCTTGTGTCAGCAAAGTCCATATCAATATCTGGAGCGGAAGGGCGTTCCGGATTAAGAAATCGTTCGAAAGGGAGCTTGTACTCAAATGGGTTACATTTTGTTACTTGAAGCAAGTAGGTCACAAGCGAGCCGGCGACAGAACCTCGAATGTTAGTTAGAATATTGTTTTCACGAGCAAAACGAAGCAAGTCGTATACCACAAGAAAATAAGGGGAGAACCCTTTGTCTGCAATAACCCGAAGTTCATATTCCAGTCGATCAATAACCTCCTGTGTTGGCTCCATCTTTCGCAGAGCCAACCCTTCGTACGCTAGCGTCTTAACATCTTGGTCATGACTAACTTTGTATTCGATAGGAGGGAATACCCAGCTACCAAGGACTAAGTCAACATTGCATTCGTTCGCAATTTTTTGAGTATGTTCTATTGCCTCTGGGGTGTCACTAAATACGCGTTCTACCTCTTCCGTGTCCGCGAAGTGGAACGAGCCTTTTTGAAATGACTCAGCATATTGCTCACTAGATAGTTCATCCCCATGAATGCTGTAGAGGATTTTGTGTGCAGACTTATCTTGAGGAAGAAGGTAGTGACTGTTCCATGTTGCAACTAACTTCACATTATGTTTTTTTGCGAACGCGATAGTTTTTTTTCTCATTTCAACACCGTGGTCCATAAATGTGTGAGGTGTTATCTCTAAGTAGAAGTCTTCACCAAAACAATGTAAGTAGTCTTGATATCTTTTGTGTGCGAGATTTTCATCGATAACAAGAAGATTACTGATGTCTCCCCACGGTCCACCGGATAAAGCAACAAGTCCTTCTTTATGGAGTAGGAGCGTTTCAAACAAAAGTAGAGGGCGATCTGGGTTTTCAAGATTTGCTAATGATGTAAGATACATCAAGTTTTTATATCCAGTATTATTTTTTGCAAGAAGAACAAGGTTAAAAATTCGCTCATTGTAGGGGACCGAAAATTCAACCCCAATAATGGGTTTTATTCCAGCACCTTTGCATGCTTTATAGAATTCGATTGAACCATACATATTACTGTAGTCAGTTAAAGCAAGGGAGGACATTCCAAGTTCTTTTGCTCTCTTAACAAGGGGGTTAATTTTCGGTAGGGCCCGGAGCAGGGAATAGTGGCTATGTGTTCTTAGATGAGTAAACATATTGTTACAGTCTATCAAAGAAGAGGTGAATTAAATATGTGAATTTTTAAAACTTAAAACTACGTAGTTATGTTAGAAGTAAACATACACAGCCCAGTAATTTTAACTTTAATATTAGAAAGTATATAATTTTACAAAAAGTTTATAAAACATATATATTATAATAATATATAAACTATTAGATAAAACAGAAAGATTAAAATAGATTAAAAATAAGTAGATAAAAATGAAATAAAAAAGTTTATAGTTATACACCAGAAACATTTTAAATTTTTGTTATACTTTGAATAGCAAACAAAATTAATATGAAAAAAATCATCAGCTTTGTTTTATTTTCTCAAATATTGTTTCTTCCAGTGGGTATTTTAAGTGCGGTGAATCAAGATATAGTAATTCAAAAAAACACAGTAATTACAACAGTTTTTTCACATAATCAACAATTAAAAGGGTTACAGAAATTTCCTGTTTTTACACAGTTAGCAGAATATACAAAACCAAGACTTTTTTCTCTTAAAAAAGCAAATAAATCAATTTCTCAGTCATTACAACACATCCCATCTTTTTTCAGTGAAAAAATTCTACCAGTTTATGGCTTTTCATCTTATGTTTCTGCCAGCTCAAAATAGCATCAATTTTTGATAAAAATGAATTTATTTTTTAAGTGAGTTTTCTGTCCTTTATCCACAGTTTTTTATAGGGTTTTCCGGATATACTAAGAGCATAGTTAAACATGCTCAAATTTAAGCGATTTGCTCTATATTTTTCAAGTATAGTTTCCATCCTCTGCGCCCTCTCTTTTGTGCCTGTTTTTGCGACCACAAAATTTGTCCTTTATGAGCCTGTTTCGAGCAATGAAAAAACAATCCAAACCGCATCAGATTTTTCGCTTGTAAATGTAAAACCAAGCACGAGTGTTTTCAAGGAAGAAATTTTAAGAAAAATTAATCTTATTCCCGGCGTTGGTTCTCAGAAAAAAGAAAATTCTGTTTTAGGATATTTAAGTTATCCATTTGCCGGAGGACAAGCTCTCGCACAAGGAAGCCAAAAATTTGCAATCTCAAAACCGTTTTACTTTATTGATGCCTTTTCTTTGAAAGTATTTTGTTCTATCACAAAGTTGAAGAATCCTCTTGATATATCCAAGTGTGATTATCAAAATCTTCTTGCTCAGGACAACGGAGGAGTTATTAATACGCCAGCACCAGAGAAACAAACAACAACTCCACCCCCAGTTGTAACAAACACAGTTAGTACTACAACAATCGTCCAATACATTACCCAGTATGTTGGTATTCCTGGTCCACGTGGTGCCGACGGAAAAGATGGCATAAATGGAAAAGATGGCAAGAATGGTCAAGACGGAATTGCTTCAAACACGGTAATTCCATCTAATGCTTATCTTTATTATTCTGTCCCAAGTTCAACAAGTGGAACATATCCAACCACAGCAACGTTTAATACTATAACAGTTGCAAATCTCATTGCCACAGATGCCACAGTATCAAATTTGTTTGCACTCACGGCGTCTACTACAAACTTTTTTGCTGCAAGTTCAACCCTCCTAAACGCTACAGCTACCAACTTCTTCGCACAGTTCTCTTCAACCAC
>CAZFBW010000003.1:0-45376 GCA_964517625.1 uncultured Candidatus Saccharibacteria bacterium
AGACTGATACAAATAATCCACTCATAAGTAAAACGACAATACCGGTAAGCATTGAACCAACATCTGAAAAAACAATTCCTCCCCATGGGGTGTTTGCTTGTAGCCAGTCAGCGGTGTGCCAAACACCTCGCCAAAAAAGAATTACCCCAGAACCACCGATAAATCCATAAATAAAAGGATGTTTGGAAAGTCGTCCACGAATCGCATCTTCAAGATGGTCAAAAAACATATCAATACTTTTAAATGCTTTTTTCATATGAAAAGTATACCACAACGAAAAGATAGTATACTTGTAGGTATGTTTAAAAAGGTCTTAAAATACACCTTCTTCTTTGGGGTTATTATTATAATTTTAGGGGCGCTCGGGAATAAAGAAGACAAGAAAAGTGACACCATCCAAGAGGTGAGCAAAAAAGCTCCTGAAATTATTAAACCTACGAGTGAAACCCGCCCGTTTTATATGGCATTTGGTTCTTGGCCACAGGACGCAACTGTGGAGGCGGTGAATGATATGTATGATGTTATTGACAGCCATGCAGATATGGTATTTCATCACTTTGACAACGGGATTCCTTGGCAAGAGGCGCTTGACGGTAAACCATTTTCAAAACATTTAGAGGGGGATTGGAACTGGAAAAAAGCAAAGACTAAAGCAGATAAAAAGATATATCTCGGCATTACACCTCTGAATTTCGACAGAGACGCCATGGTTGGGTATTGGGGAGAAAAAGACAACAACGAACCTCTTCCTCCGAATTGGAAAAATCTTCGGTTTAATGATCCAAAAATAAAAACAGCATATGTAAACTATGTTCGTCGGGCGGTTGAGTATTTTAACCCAACATATGTAAGTATTGGTAGTGAGGTAAATATATTAGCAGCGAAAGATAAGAACAAATGGGCAGACTATCTTGAGCTTAATCAGTATGTGTATACAGAATTAAAAAAGCAGTATCCGTCGCTTCCAGTTTTCGTATCACTTCAGTATGAATGGTTGCGGGGTGCTGAAAAAGAAACTCAAAATAAAAAAGCAGAACAGATTGCTGATGCGAAAGATATTTTAAAATCAAGCGACATCATTGCGCTCACTGTATATAAATACGGAACAATTCATAATCCGGTCGTGGGTGACTACTTTGCTCTTGCAAAAAGTCTTGCACAAAAACCAATCGGGCTTGCTGAAGTGGGGGCAATGTCAAAGGAGGCGAAATTTAACGGCATCACCTTTACGGCAAACGAAGAAGACCAGGACCTGTTTATAAAAACTATGTTAAGCGAAGCAACAAAAGGAAACTTTGTTTTTGTGAACAATTACTTCCCAATCGATTTTGACAAGTTGCTTAAACGGCTTCCCAAAGAGTTGCAGGGCATATCTGTCACCTGGGCACATATGGGTTTACTTGATTCAAACTTGAAACCAAAACAAGCGCTCGATACTTGGGATACATATTTGAAATTACCAAAGAGATAATGAAAGAAAAAACTCCTTTGTAGGAGTTTTTTCTTTTGTGGACCCTAGCGGACGCTTCGCTATCTCACTCGCGACTCACAGGTTCGTCGCTCCTTGAGAACCACTCGGTTCTCAACACTCGCTTCGCTCGTTGCTCTCCTCCACAGGAAAACTCCCGTTTTCCTGACACCTTTCCCGTTCGATTCCGCTAGGGTCCACCACGGAAAAAGAAAAGACTAGAAATTATTCTAGTCTTTTCAAGTGGTGGACCCTAGCGGAATCGAACCGCTCACCTCCGGAGTGCAAAACCGGCGCTCTACCATATGAGCTAAGGGCCCAGGTGTTTATGTCACATAAACAATAGGAAGCATTATAGCATGCGAATATCGCCTCGTGAAGTCCTGATAAGGGGTGTATACTTTGGTATATGAAACAAGGAGCACTTATTATCACAACACTTATTATTGCGGGTGCTGGGCTATTTTTTATTTTGAAGGGAGATACAAAGGTTGCAGTAGAAACTCCACAAAAACAAGAGGAAATTACGATTATGCTCTACAAGGAGTCAGGATTTGTTACATGGAAAAAACAAAATGATGCTGAGTATGTACGCATGGATGTAGATGAACTAACTCTTCCGAACAATGTATATGTAAAAACAGCAGATGATGGAAGGGGGTATGTTGTTCTTCCAGACAACTCAACCATCTCACTTGATAAAAATACTGAAATCCTCATTTCGTATACCCCAAAGAAAACTTCCATTCAACAACTTCTCGGCCAAACATATCATCGTGTGGAAGCGCTTGTGGCTGGGAAAGAATACGAAGTGCGTACTCCAGGAACGCTCGCCGCTGTTCGTGGAACAAAGTTCGGTGTTTCCTATGACAAAAAGCGTCGAAAGACGAGCGTGTCTGTTACTGAGCATAAAGTTGATATTGTTCCAATTGAACGCATGGACGAAGTTGCCACCACAACAAGAAAAAGCGTTGAAGCTGGCATGACCGCGATTCTTGAAGATGCGCCAATAGTAAGCACAACCACGCCTGAGGCACCAGCAAAACCTCGCGTGGCAATGGTTGTACAAAAAACAGAAAAAATGATTGAAGAAAAAAAGTGGGTTGATGAAAACAATCTTCTCGATAAGGAACTCGATAAGCGCAAAGATCAAAGAAAGGAATACATGAAAGAATTCATCAAAAAAATGAATGAAGAAAAGGAAAAAATAAAGCAAGAATCATTACCAATAAGACCAACCGAGGAAGCAAAGGTTCGCGTAAAAATGATTCAAAACGTCATTAAGGAAATAGAGGTAGAACGACCTGACCTTAAGGGAGAGGTTCATGTTCCAAAGGTTGAACAGAAGGATGAACCAGAAGAAACAAAACCAACCGCACCAACAACAAGTACAACTCAAGGGACGACAAACATACCAGGCACAAGTGTATCTACGACAACCACCACGAGAACATTAAAAACATTCGACACTACAAGTGAGACACTTTCCTCAGAAGATGAAAGATTTACAAATGACTTTTACATAGAGTATGAAAAATACTTTTATGTTGATGCAAACGCTAGTGTTTGCGAACGAGTAGTAAACCTTTCCGGAGGAGAGGTTGTTGTACGTTTAGAAAAATTCACAAACAGTTTTGGCTACATTCTTCCCAACAAAGACAATCTTCTTCTTTTTGCTAATGACATCGTTAGTGCGTGCAAGGACAGGAGTATAACAAGTAAAATTTCTGCCTTTCAAAGTAGGTTTGATGTAGCATACCCGTTTGCGCAATAGTATGAAAAATCTAAGACGCAAAGAAGACATATTTTTCGGAATAAGCGTTCTCCTTTTAGTGTTACTTGCTTACCTTATTTCAGAAAGTGTTTTTGGTGTGCGTCTTAATCGTATTGTGTCAGACCGGGTTTACGACACACAAACCAGAAACGAGGTAGTGGTAGTGGGGGTTGATGATGCGTCACTCCAATCGCTCGGCGCTTGGCCTTGGAAACGTGATATTTTTGCACAGGCAATTGATAGGTTATATCAAGAAGGAGCAAGGTTAGTTGTGTTTGATATTTTGTTTCTTGAAAAACGCGAAGGGGATGGTGATGTGCAACATACTCTTTCCAAAAATAAAAAATCAGTAATCTTTGCTTCCAAGCTAGATGACCAAGGGAATCTTCTTGCAAGTGTGTACCAAGAGAACCAGTTTGCGAAAACAGGTATTGCTCACGTGTATCCAAACGATGACGGAAAAGTACGCGAAACATACTTCTTTTTCAAGGATACAAAAGGGGTGTGTATTCCAACGCTTTCCTATTTTGCTTTTACATTGTATACAAAAAATAATATTGGCGAGTGCAACACAACATCGTATCCATTCGTATACCAAGCAAGTTCTCCGCGGACAATTTCAATACGTGATGTTGTGCAGGGAAATGAAATCGGCGATGTGAAAGATAAGGTAATTTTTATCGGTAGCGTTAGTCTTGATCTTGAAGATCACTTTGTTTCTTTGGGTGGAGAAAAGATTCCTGGTGTGTATGTGCATACAAGTATGTTCACAACACTGCTTAACAATTCTTTTCCGCAGGTGGTCCCGACGAACGCGATAATCCTTCTTGTCTTTCTTGTGGTTATGTATGCATCATTTATTTCACTTCGCTTTAACAAAACGCTGGTGCAGGCCGGGCTTTTCTTCTTAGGAGCTTTAGTCATTGTTGCTTGCGGATTTTTGGGGTACGGTCTTGGTTATGTTGTACCATTTTCGTTGTTACTTATTACACACACACTTGTCAGTGTTTATGGATTCATGTTCCGTTATGTGAGAACAGAAAGAAAGAATGAACACATCCGCAACCTGTTTGGAAAGTATGTTCACAAGGATGTTTTACAGGAACTGATGGAGTCTGGTAAGGAAGTAAAATTAGGTGGCGAGAAACGTGACGTGAGTGTGCTTTTTTCTGATATTCGCGGGTTTACCTCATTTTCAGAAACAATGTCTCCTGAGGAGCTTACAGGGCTTCTAAATGCATATTTAAGCGCCATGTCACCGCAAATCTTGGAAGAAAAGGGGACAATTGATAAATTTATTGGAGATGCAATTATGGCATTCTGGAATGCTCCACTTAAACTTAAAAACCACCCACTCCATGCCGTAAAAGCCGCGCTTCGTATGGTGGACGCACTGGAGGTATTTAACAAAGAACACAAAGCAACACTCGCTGTCGGTGTTGGTCTTAATACGGGGGAAGTGGTTGTTGGAAATATTGGCTCTCAAGATCGCATTAACTACACAATTTTAGGTGATGTTGTAAACACCGGTTCGCGTCTAGAGAGTCTTACTAAAAAATATGGCGTTGAAATTTTGGCGAGCGAAGAGGTTCGTAACAAGATAGACGAGAAAGACATTGCATGGAGAAAGCTTGATGTGATTACGGTTAAAGGTAAAAGCGAACCAACGATAATTTACGAAGTTCGTCGTGCAAGTAATTTTAAACAAGGAGTTGTTTCTGAATATGAAAAAGGTCTACAGTTATATACACAAGGAGATTTTGATGGGGCAATGTCGGTGTTTAGTGTATTAGCTAAAAATGGTGATATTCCTTCACAAAAAATGGTTGAGAAAATTCCAACAATTAATAGAAGTACCTGGGACGGTGTCTGGCACTTCGACGAGAAATAAGATTAGGCAAACCACAGACCCGCGTGTTTGTCTTCTGCAAAGGCATGGTTCACATCACGATGAAGCATTTCGTCCTTAATGGTTGCTTCCACAATGTCACTTAAGCGGGCGTTATCATGTAATTTCCAATACGATTTAGCAAGTGGTGTTGCAGGAATATTTTCATGTACACCTTCATGGATGAGTCGCAAGTAGGTTTCATAGCTGTGCACTGCTTCTTCTTCAAAGTATCCAACGACACGATGTGCTGTCCAAGGAGATACAAAGTAAAGAAGAAAATAAACAATAAAGAAAAGAACTTGAACAACCATAATAAGTCCACGTTCAAAAAGATTAGGCCTGGTTATTTGGCTATACACGAGCAAGTGAATGCGTTCATTTTCAGCTTCATCAAGGAGGGCTTTTATCCACCCGCGGTCATCGTGAATGAGACGAAGTGATTTTAAGTGTTGGAGCATTCCTCCAACCATACCAGGAACACCGGCGATAGTTTCAAGCACAATGGCCCGATGACCGTAGCGTTTTTGAAAAAGAATATCTGCACATTTTGCAGAGAGATGAACAATGGATTTAGCAAGCCAATCCCCAAACCCGCTAGGCTTGTGGCGATAGTGTTCTGTGCGAACGGAAATATGAGGGGTGACCCTGCTTAAGTCGTCAAACATTTCTTGCGACGTTTCTTGTTGCATAGTATTTTAGTATACCAGACAAGAATATACAGTGATATACTAAAGACAATATATGGAGGTACTTCTTCTTATTGGAATATTTATTTTTGCAGTAGCCGCTGTATTGCGTTCAAGTGAAGCGCTTACCCGAACAGAACACACAGAGAAAGAGTTGCGTGAACATGAAATTCTTGCTGAGGAGAGTTTGGCATCTGTGTATCATGAACAAAAAAACACCACTGAACCCGTATCTCCAGAGGCACAAACACTCTTCCCTGAAACAGAAAAACCACATGAAGAGTATGTTTCACCTGTGTTAAGGCCATAACACCTTGAAAGGATAACCGTACTGTGCAAAGTAAAGGCTTCTAGATATACTTACTGTATTTACGGCTCACTATGTTTGAACACATGAAAAACCATAAAGTTGAATACCTGTCTTTTTTTGTTGTTGGTTTTCTTATTGTGGCGACACTAAACGGCGTACGTCTAGGCACTGCCGTCACCACACCAATATTTCAAGGGTATATCGGAGAAGCACCAGCTCCTTCTCCCGGTGATCATCTGGGAGGATTTTTGGGGTTATTTTATGTTGTCCTTGATTCTCAAGGGAATATGTATGCAGCAGATGTTTATAATGTCTATAAATTTGATTCTTCGGGGAATTTCCTCCTTTCTTTTGCTGGGTATGGGACAGGGAATGGATTTGTCTCTGGTATTTCTGGTCTAGCCGTAGACTCTAATGAAAATGTATATATAAAAGATTCTGGAGGAACGAATGACATTCAAAAATTCGATGCTTCTGGGAATTATGTTCTTCGGTTTGGATCACAAGGTTCTGGCGATGGACAGTTTGGTGTTTTAGTTGGCATTGCTGTAGGTCCGTCAGGGAATGTCTATGTTGCAGACTATGATAATGACCGTATACAAGTATTTGATGCTTCAGGAAATTTTATTACCAAATGGGGTTCAACTGGTTCTGGCGATGGGCAGTTTAAAGGTCCAAACAGTATAGCAATTGATTCAGATGAAAATATTTATGTTTTGGAAGGATCAAAAGGCAATGACCGTGTTCAAAAATTTGCTTCAACCACTGCATTTGTTGCCAAATGGGGTTCAACTGGTTCTGGCGATGGGCAGTTTATTTCTGGTTCCGGCGTTGCTGTTGCCTCCTCTAGTATTGTCTATGTTGCGGATACCGGTAACAATCGCATACAAGTATTTGATGCTTCAGGAAATTTTATTACCAAATGGGGTTCAACCGGTTCTGGCGATGGGCAGTTCGACACACCAACTTCTTTGGCTGTGGACCATTCTGGTGGTGTATACGTTGTTGATTCCGTCCATAACCGTATCGAAAAATTTGACACTTTAGGAAATTATTTGAATCAATGGAATTCTGCTGGTCAAGGTGACGGGGAGTTTTATTCTCCACAAGGGGTTGCATATGATTCTCAGGGTAATATTTACGTAGCAGACACATTCAATCATCGCATTCAAAAGTTTGATACTTTAGGGAATTATGTAACCCAATTTGGTTCAGAGGGCTCTGATACTGGGCAGTTTATTTTTCCATCAGATGTTGCTATTGATTCATTGGATAATGTTTACATTGTCGACCAAAACGATCGAGTTCAAAAATTTTCTTCCACCACAGTCTTTGTCAGTCAGTGGGGTTCAACTGGTTCTGGCGATGGGCAGTTTAATTACCCAAACAGCATCACCATAGATTCATCTGATAATATATATGTCCTTGATGCTGGCACGGGACGCGTTCAAAAATTTGACACTTTAGGAAATTATCTTTCACAGTTTGGTACTTTTGGTAACGGTGATGGAGAGTTTAATAATCCGACAGGAATAGCCGCAGATACGTTGGGAAATATCTATGTTTCTGATAGTGTTATAAATAATCGTATCCAAAAGTTCGACAGTAGTGGAAATTTTATTACTAAATGGGGGACGCTTGGTTCTGGTGATGGAGAATTTGCTAATCAGCAAAGTATCGCAATAGATAAAGCAAATAATGTTTATGTAGCAGATACACTCAATGCGCGCATACAAAAGTTTGATAGTAATGGAAATTTTTTGATTAAATTCGGAACCCCGCATAACCCCGAAGAGGGAGGGTTTATTGCGCCGTATGGCCTAAAGGTTCTTCCTGATGGTCGTATTATTATCGCAGATGCAGGTAATAGTCATGTGGTTGTTTGGGGTCTACCACCACTTCTCTTCACCAATATCGTAGCCACCAACCCAACCGCAACCTCTACCACCATTTCCTGGACAACATCTCTCGAAAGCTCAACACAAGTAGATTTTGGATATACAGATACATTTAGCTCATCCACGGTAATGACAGATCTATCCCCACGTGTTACCTCACACTCAGTTACCTTAGAAGGGGCTCCATCCTGCTCCATTCTCTACTACCGTGTTCGTTCAGTAACTGATGAACAAGCAACATCTACAAGTGCTACCCAAACAACCACAACCGGTGGTTGTGTCGGAAGTGCAACAACACTTGCAACCACCACCGTTGATGTTTCCATTGTTTCCACGTCTACTCTCACACTGACCACACTTACGTTAAGTATTCCTCCTGACTTTGCCTCAACCTCTCCAGCATCTACCACATTCCAAGCTGTTAAGCTTGAACCAGTAGCCTTCATGCAAGAAGCATCCAAACCAGCAGGAAAAGAGCTCGTTGGTTCTGATGTGTATCACCTAAAAGCAATCGATCAAATCTGGGGAGAGATTGCTACCTTTGATGCACCCATCGAAGTCTCCATGACATACAACCCAGCAAATCTCACAGGTATTGACCCAACATCACTTCGTATCTGGCGCTTTGACGGTACAATTTGGCATGAGCTTACGGGTTGCACCATTGATTCAAACACTTCGACGGTAACCTGTGAAACTTCTAATTTCTCAGATTTTGCAATATTTGGTACCCCAGCACCAGGTAGTTCTTCAGTCATACTCGCTCCTAGTTACTTTGTAAATTCATCTGGTCAACCAGTTGAAACACAACAACCAACTGTTACTCAGCCAAGCACGACAACCACTATTGCTTTAGATCTCACCAGAACAACCCCACCTCCGTCTATTGTTGCCACCTCAACTAATTATTTCAGACAGCGATTTCTCTATCGTGGCACTAAAGGAGAAGATGTCAGTGCACTCCAAAAAACACTCAACAGCCTATCTAAGAAAATTTACCCACAAGGACTTATAACTGGCTACTTTGGCTTTAATACTTACGAAGCAATTCTTCGCTTCCAGTGTGAATATGGCATTGTTTGTGGTGGTGATGAAATCACAACCGGCTGGGGTGTGATGGGCCCTAAGACCACCGCGAAGATATTGGAACTACAGAAGGAGAGGTAGATGAAAAAGGTTTTCTGTGTGGTAAAATAGGGGGTATGTTAGATATTAAATTCATTCGCGAAAACCCTGACCTTATTAAATTAGCCGCTACTAAAAAACACATTCCTTTTGATGTTGATAAGCTTGTTGCTGTTGACCAAAAGCGCCTTGAACTCTTGAAATCGTTTGAATCACTTCGTGCAGAGCAGAATAAAGTCTCTGACGGCATTCAACAGGCATCCGTTGCAGAACGCTCCGCGATGATTGAGGCAATGCGTAAAGTTAAAGACGAGATTAAGAAGAAAGAAGAAGAACTTGAAGAAGAAATGAAGACCTGGCGCGCACTCATGCTTTCCGTGCCAAATATTCCAGACATGAGCGTACCAGAAGGGAAAGACGATACGGAAAACGTGGAAGCAAGCACGTGGGGAACTATTCCAACGTTTTCGTTTACTCCACTTGATCACATTGAACTCATGGAGAAGCAAAATTTCGTAGATTTTGAACGCGGAACAAAAACGGCTGGCTTTCGCGGATACTTTTTGAAGAACGATGCCGCACTACTCGAAATGGCAATTTGGCAATATGTGATGGCTCGCTGGCAAGGAAAGGGATTTGAACCAATGCTTGTTCCATCACTTGTGAAGCGTGAAGCACTTCTTGGTTCTGGATATCTTCCGCAAGGAGAAGACGATTTGTATAAAGACGGTAATGATTATTTGGCGGGGACAGGGGAAGTAGCGACTATGTTTTATCACTCAGATGAAGTTTTGTCCGAAGAAGAGTTACCAAAGAAGATAATTGCATGGAGTCCATGTTTTCGAAAAGAAGCGGGGAGCCACGGAAAAGATGTGAAAGGACTCATTCGCGTACATGAATTTTATAAGTGTGAGCAAGTTGTGCTCTGTATTGCCTCCCATGAAGAATCAGTAAAGTATCATGAAGAAATTACTAAGCACTCGGAAGAAATGATGGAAGAACTTGGTATTCCGTATCACCGCCTACTTATTTGTGGTGGAGATTTAGGGCTTGGACAAGTGAAGAAGTATGACATCGAAGCATGGATGCCATCGCAGAATAAGTATCGCGAGACGCACTCAGCAAGCTATTTCCACGATTTTCAAACACGTCGTTTAAACATTCGCTATAAAGATAAAGAAGGCAAGCTTCGCTATGTGCACTCACTTAACAACACTGCCGCAGCCACTCCACGCCTTGTGACTGCAATCATTGAAAATTATCAGCAGGCAGATGGCACGATTAAGGTTCCGGATGTGCTTGTGCCATACATGGGCGGGAAAACGGTTATCGGGAAACCGTTCCGTGCTTAATCAATGAAAAGAAAAACGTTTAATCTTTGGAAAAGGAGACTGACTATTCTTTTTTTTGTTTTTCTGGCAGGAGGTTTTTTATATGTGTATGGTTGGACAAATCTTTTTTCTATCACATCATTTGTGCTTGAAGGTGTTGAAGAAAAAGATACATCTCGTATTACAGTAAGCCTTTTTGAGGCGACTAAACGAAACACATACTATGTATTTCCTGGTGATAAGATTTTGACGTTTAACTCCAGTAACTTAAAGCAAGTGATTACAGACGCACTTCCAAATACATCGTCTATTAGTATTTCACTAAGAGGGTTACACACTGTGCGCATGGTCGTTACCCCACATATTCCTATGTTTAAAACAGGGGAAGGGAAAGCATACGATAAAGACGGTGTTGTCTATGAAGAGCAAAATGACATTAGCCACTTACCAGTGATTTCTTTCACGTCATCTACCACACCATCTCGTTTATTTTTTGAAAACCTTGCAAACTTTATTCCTCAACTAACAACACTTCTTTTCCCTGTCGGCCACATTGTTGTTGATGAGCATAATGACGTCTACCTCTACGCAAGCGGTTCACCAAGCAAGGTTATTATTACTAGAGACGCTGATTTTAAAAAACTTTGGCTTGCTCTTGTGAGTGCTGTCGATACTGATCCGCTCAAGGTTTCCCTTGAAAAGAAAAAAGACAAATTAGAATACATCGATTTACGTTTTGGTAATAAAGTTTTCTATAAATTCACAAATGAGACAAAACCCGCTATAATCGCTCCACATGCTACGACAACTGCTACAACGACTATTCAATAAGAAGCGAGAGATACACAAAGTGGATATGCACCCAATTCGTGGCTTTTGGCAACATTTGATTGATGAAAAACTTGCGAAAGGCGAGACATTGACCGTACTTGCGCCAATGGCTGATGTAACCGACGTTGCATTTCGCACACTCATTGCCAAGTATTCAAAACCACATGGCCCAGATGTAATGTGGACGGAATTTGTGTCGGCAAATGGTTTGTGTAGCCACGGACGCGAAGTGCTCAAGCGCGATTTAGAATTCGGTGAAGGTGAACGACCGATTGTTGCACAGCTTTTTACTGCAGAACCGGAGAAAATGAGAGAGGCAGCAAAACTTTGTCGTCTACTTGGGTTTGATGGCATCGATATCAACATGGGTTGCCCTGATAGAAGTATTGAAAAGCAAAAGTCCGGTGCATTTCACATTCGTGATTGGAAACAAGCACAGGAGGTGATCCGTGCTGCCCAAGAAGGCGCCGGGGATATTCCAGTATCTGTAAAAACTCGTCTTGGATACAACAAAATGGAATTTATGGAGTGGTTGCCGAAACTTTTGGAATGTAATATTCCAGTGCTCACTGTTCACTTGCGTACACGAAAAGAAATGTCTTTAGTTCCTGCCCATTGGGAAATCATGCCAGAGATTGTTTCTCTTGTTCGCGAGATGACGGGGGAGGTTAAGAATGGCGGAACAATTATTTTAGGAAATGGAGACATCAAATCTGTCACTGAAGGAAAACAGAAAGCAAAAGAAGCAGGGTGCGATGGCGTGATGGTTGGCCGTGGTATTTTTGGAACACCATGGTTTTTTGATGAAGCAACATTTAATAAAGGAAAGGGCGTTGAAGAGCGCTTGAAGATTTGTATTGAACACACAAAACTATTTGAAGAAAAGTTGGGGGATATAAAAAGTTTTGCAATTATGAAAAAACACTACAAGGCATATGTACACGGCTTTGATGGTGCAAAGGAACTTCGCATGAAATTGATGGAGTGTAATAATTCTGGAGAAATAGAAGAAACGATAGAACAATGGTTAGAAGAAAACAAGAAGAATATATAAATAAAAAACCCCGCCGTAGCGAGGTTTATTTCTTGAGGAGCAGATCAGGGGGTGGCATGATTGGTCGCCCGATTACGACCCTAGTTTTATACTCGTGGGGGCTATTCGGTAGACGGCGCGTGATATTCTGGAAATGTCCACAGCACTCAGACTTTTCCTCGTAGCTTTCGAACAAGAGCTTGATTTGTTGGCCTTTCTCATCCAGAAGATTGACTGGTAACCAAGCAAATTTGCGTGTCCACCCACTTTCCTTCCTTACTATTCTCATGATGTTATTTCTCCTTCGTGTGATGAACCTATCGATACAATAAATAAATTATACTGGATTGTCAAATTAAACTATTAAATTTATTGCAATTTATCCGTGTTATAATTCTTTTATGAAAGAACCTCACGTTGCACTGTATCGTAAATATCGCCCAAATACCTTTGCGGAAGTGGTTGGCCAAACTCAAGCGGTTGAGCTTTTGCAATCAGCAATTAAGCAGAAAAAGATTTCGCATGCCTACCTTTTCTCCGGTGGGCGTGGTACGGGCAAGACAACGGTGGCACGAATTGTCGCGCGCGATATCGGATGTAACGATGAAGACATCATTGAAATCGATGCAGCGAGTAATCGTGGTATTGAAGAAATTCGCGAGCTTCGCGAAGCAGTACGCACTGCACCTTTTTCTTCGCCGTACAAAGTGTACATTCTAGATGAAGCACACATGCTTACCAAAGAGGCAGCGAATGCACTCCTAAAAACACTTGAAGAACCGCCAGCGCACATTGTTTTCATTTTGGCAACGACTGATCCGTCAAAACTTCCACAAACCATTCTTTCTCGCACCCAGCGGGTTCATTTCAACGAGCCAGATGTTGCAACGCTCGCTAAACAGGTTCTTCATGTTGCAAAAGAAGAAGGTGTCACCCTTTCTTTAGTCTCTGCTGAACTCATCGCCCATCACGGTAAGGGTTCATATCGCGATGCACTCGGTCTTTTGGAACAAATTATTTCTATTTCAGGAAAAGCAATTAAAGAAGATACCGTCGCATCATTTTTAGGTGAACCACGAAGTTCGGTCATTGTTTCTGTTGTTGGGGCGCTTTGTGAGAAAAATGGAAAAGGGGTTCTTAATGGTATACAAACACTTCGCGAAGAAGGAGCGAATGCACTTGCAGTGTATGATGAATTGATACAGTGTGTACGACTTGCATTGTTTGCACGTGTCGGTGAAAAGCTTGATATTTCCGATAAGGAGCTTGTGAAAGAGTATGAACGATTAGGTACAGAGTATCCACACACAATTGCATCAAAAACACTTCTTGAACTTCTTAAACAGCGCCATCTTCTTGAAGTGTCACCAGCACACGCATACACTGCCATGTCAGCAGTACTCCTTTCTTTTATTGAGGGGAATTAATATTCTGGAATAAGAAAGAAAGCGCAAATAATAGCCCCAACCCATCCTGTAACTGAGATACCAGCACTTATAAAGAGTGGAAACTTTTGCGAGAACGAAAGCTCTTTAAATGCATGTTCTATTGCGCGTTTTTGAAAGAAGGTTATTGCAAATTCCATTTAATGCGAGTGCCCCAACAAATCCCATTTTAAGGAAAAACTGTGGACGTGTGAGCAAGAATTCACGCATCGGGTAGAAAAGCATGAAACCTGTGGCCATAAGCGCAATAAGTGCGGTCCATGTTCGCGTATGGTATTTTTTTACAAGTGAAGCATCAAGCCTTTCTTTTTTACCAAGAACCCAGGCAAGCCCCATATGGTCCGCATGATAAATGTTCCACAATCCAAAAAGAAGAGCAAGAATGTGAAGCGGAAAAATAATTTGCGAAATCTCCATGGCTCCACTTATTTAAGATTACCAACGTAGAAACGAGTGTTAAGGATGTCCATGAATTTTTTCTCACCCTTGTGTTTTTTCATAAACTTTTCTGTTCCATCAATACCACAAATAGAAAGGATTGGTTTTGAACCTCCCGGGTGTACATTTATCCAAAGCGTTAGGTCGTACACTTTATTTTGAATTGCAGTAAAGCAACTTGCTTCGGTATTGTGCGCGGCAACCTCCGCTAGGGTGTATGTAGGAGTTGTAGTACTTGTTTTTCCAGTGGTTGTGTTTATGGTTGTACCGTTTGTGTCTACATATGTTGTTGGGGCATAGGCGCGCCACGTTCCATAGAGCCAAATACCTCCACCAATAAGAATAATGCCGATAATGGTTAGAATAATGGATTTCGTAGTCATATACTTCTAGTATACACTAATGAACATGACGCTTTCCAGGTTTGTATACCATGTTAAGGAGCATTCAACGACAATCATTTTCGTTTCTGCTTTTGTGCTCGATATTGTTATGCTTCCAGATGCAAGCAATGTGCTGACCCGGTATTTAGGGTATGGATATTTGTTTTTTGTTGCTTTTTTTATTTTTATTCGAGAGTGGTTAATTTCGCGTAATCGTGCTTCTAAATGGGAAGGGAGGGTGCATGGCTGGCTCTCATTTGGTATCGCATACTTTTCTGGTGCGGCGCTGTCGTTTGTGCTTGTGTATGCAATTAGAAGTGCGGATATCACTGCATCGTGGCCGTTGTTTGCAATTTTGGCCGTTTGTATCTTGGTAAACGAAGTTGTTTCGGCACACAGTTTTCGTTTGCTCCTTGATATGGGTGTATTGTTTATGGCAACGCTCTTTTTTACGATTTTTAATGCACCATTTTATCTCGGCGTTCAAAATGATGCCACGTTTGCGGCAAGTGTGGCAATTACCATTGTTGTTTCCCTCGTGTATATATATGTTTTGAAAAATGTTTCTGAAACTACCGAACACGAAACACCAAAGTTTATTTCACTTGCCGTTGGTATTCCGATGTTTGTTGGGATGATGTATTTTTTGAATGCAATTCCAGCCGTCCCGCTTTCTCTTAAAGAGGCGCACGTGTATCACAATGTTGGCCGTAATGAAGAAGGGGAGTTTTTTGCCTTAACAGAAGTAAGGGATGGCGCCTTTGCGTTTATTTTGGATTTTATCAATCATCCTCCGCACGTTATGTTGCCGTCTGATGACGGGGTGTATTTTTATAGTTCTATTGAAGCTCCAGCAGCTATTACCGCACCGATTTCTCATGTGTGGGAATACTATGATGAATCAAAAAAGCAGTGGATAGAATCAACAACCGTATCTTTTGATTTAACGGGTGGAAGAGAAGACGGCTACCGCGCTTTTTCAAAGAAAGAAAATGTGACCGAAGGAAAGTGGCGAGTAACGATTAAAGTAGATAAGAAGCGCGTTGTTGGTCGAAGAACTTTTACAATTCTCAAGAAGGATGAATTTATTCAATTACGAGAAACAAAACTGTAAAACTAAGAACGCTTATTTAATAAACTTAAATGAGTAGACAATCGGTGTTGTCTTGTTATAAATCGCATCAAGTTCTGCTTCGGTGTATCCGGGAACCATGGTGTCATCGTTGTAGGTTGTTCCATTGCGCACTTGCTCAATAACGTAGCACTTATTTGCATAGATTGTTCGGTAACTTGAACCGCGTACATACTTCATCATGCCAGCACTTTCAAAATCAAATCGTTTGAATGAAATGCCGTTGATAGTAACATTGGTTACTTTTTGGTTTGCGTAGCCGTCGTCTTTTGCATAACACTGCGCGATGTCTGGACTTACACCAACACGCACCTCAGTTGTGAAGAAGAGAGGATATTTTTTACCGGTTGCAATCGATCCTTGATCAAGACGAAATACTGGGAGGGCAATAATCGGCATCCCACGTTTTGCGGCGGTAGCATTCACGCGCCAGTCCACATTGTTTAAATCATGGAAGTTACTGAACTGTTCCGTTTGGTATCCACTTGGGAAGCTGAATGAAAATTTATAGATTCCGTTTGTGTATGTTTCTTGTTTTTTTGCTGGAGGAAGAGTTGGAGTTGGTGCTTTTGTTGTTGGTGCCTTCACTGTTCCGGTCGTTGTTGCCACAGTAGTTTCCTCTAATGATTCTGTTGTCGTGGCCACCTGGTCTGTAGAGTCAACGTCTCCTTGAGGGCTTTTAACAAACCAAATACCTCCCACAAGAACAACAATACCGACAATCAATAAAGAAAACGTATGGGTGTTTTTCATATACCATCTAGTATGGCCTTATTGGATGTTTTTTGCAACTCGAACTAATAAAAAATCCTTATTTTTAAGGGTTTTTTATTATCCACTTGGTAGTCTTTTGGGGAAGGGGTATGCTGAATTGATATGAAGCATCACAAGTATATTTTTGTTATTGGTGGAGTGATGTCAGGGGTTGGAAAAGGAATTACCACCTCGTCTATTGGGACCCTGCTTGAAGCCAAGGGATACAATGTAAACATCGCAAAGGCTGACCCATACTTAAATGTCGATGCCGGTACTATGAACCCCACCGAACACGGTGAGGTTTTCGTTTTAGCAAGTGGACTTGAGACTGATCAAGACATGGGAAACTATGAACGCTTCCTTAATCGCGATTTACACAACGAAGACTATATGACCTCAGGTATGGTGTACCGCGACGTGATTGAACGTGAACGAGCGCTTAAGTATGGTGGTAAGTGTGTGGAAGCCATTCCTCACATTCGTGATGAAATTATTGATCGCATTAAAAGAGGTGCCAAGCGAGCAAAGTCAGATATTTCAATTATTGAAATTGGAGGAACGATAGGGGATTATCAAAACGTGATGTTCATTGAAGCGGCGCGTGTCTTAAAACTTGAAAATCCAGACGATGTTGCTATCATCATGGTTTCATTTTTACCAATTCCGTGGAACTTAGGTGAGATGAAATCTAAGCCAACTCAAAATGCAGTTCGCCAACTGAATTCATATGGGTTAAACGTTGACTTTATTGTGGCACGAAGCGCGCTTCCACTTGATGAAAAACGAAAGGAAAAAATCGCTATCTCTTGCAATGTTCCACAAGGGCGTATTATTTCTGCGCCAGATATTAAGAATGTATACGATGTACCGGAGAACTTTAATCGTGATGGATTTGCGGACATGCTTGAGCAAGCACTTCACTTAAAGAAAAGAAAAACAAACCTTGCACCATGGAAAGCCTTTGTTGCAAAAGTTGCTCGTGCAAAAAAAGAGGTAACGATTGCGGTGGTGGGTAAATATTTTGATACGGGCGATTTTGTTTTATCAGATGCCTACGTTTCTGTTATTGAGGCGATTAAATTTTCGGGGTACGAACTCGGGGTGAAGCCTAAATTGCTCTGGCTTAATGCTAAACATTTCGAAGGGAAGGAAAAACATGTGAAGGAAATGTGTAAGAAACACTTGAGAAATGTTTCAGGGATTATTGTTCCTGGAGGGTTTGGTGAATCTGGTATTGAAGGAAAAATCAATGTTATTCGTTATGCGCGGGAAAACAAGATTCCTTACTTTGGTCTTTGTTATGGTATGCAACTTTTGGTGGTTGAATATGCGCGCAATGTTGCTGGATTTCTTGGTGCTCATACAACAGAAATTAACCCTGATGCTCCACACAAAATAATTGACATCATGACGCATCAGAAAAAGCTTCTTGAAGAAGGGAAATACGGAGCGTCAATGCGTCTTGGAAGTTATGTATGTTCGCTTAAAAAAGGAACGCTTGCAGAAAAAGCGTATATGAAAAAACCGTGGGGGCACATGAATAAAGACGAAACGATTATTGAGCGTCACAGACACCGCTTTGAAGTAAACAATGAGTATGTTGAACCACTCATAAAAAAAGGGTTGGTATTTTCTGGGGTTTCACCAAATAACCGCCTCATGGAAATTGCCGAGCTTCCGAAACAAAAACACCCGTTTTTTATAGGGACACAATTTCATCCGGAATTTTTAGCACGACCACTTGCTCCACATCCGCTGTTTACTGCGTTTCTTGAAGCTGCTATAAAACATAAAAAATAAAAAACTGGCTCTTGCCAGTTTTTTGTTTTTTATTTATCTGCAACCAAGAGCTTGACGACACTGTGTTTTGTCTGGTTCAGAAAGTGAGTCACACGCTCCACATTGCATTGCTTGCACATCACCAGCTCCACTACCACTACCTGTTGGTACTGCTTGGTTTATCATCTGCGATATGTCCATAAATTTAACACTAGTTGGTGGGGTGAAGTATGAAGCGTCTGCCGACCATGGCGAACAGGAATAATTCATTTCCTTGTCGAGGTCAACCATTTGCACCGTTCCTTGTGTGTTTTGAGGTGTTGGTGTATTTGCATCAGGAATAGGCATTTTTATTCCTTGAGGCATACCGTCGCCCCACACGTACATTATTTTATTAGCAAAAAGCATGCGGGCGTTTTCTATTTTTCCATTTGTGGTTGTTTGTGAATCAACGCGCATCTTTTCTCCACTGAGATAAATGGTTGCAGATGATGTTATGCCGTTCTCGGTAACTGTGTAGGCACACTTTTGAGAACCCCCAAGCGCGAGGAGATTTTTAAGAGATCCTTTCTTACCAGCTTCTTGTTTTGGAAGCGTGGCGGATTTTGTTTTTTCTAGACGCTCACGAAGACCTTTAAGATTACCCGAGTCACCACTTGTGGCGACAAATTTCTCAAAGAACCCTGAAGGATTGTCTCCAACGTATTGGTCAAGGAGGGTGTTTCTATCAAGCCAGTTTTTAATGCTCGTGTCATTTTTTGTTAAGCTAATAGAAACTGCTTTACTTGCGGTAAGAGGCAGATTTTCATCTACTCCTGCAAGTGAACCAACCTGGACACTTACTGGTGTTGTTCCTGTTGCATTAGGGCGAGAGACGAGAACTGTATTTTCAGTCACAGCAACTTTTGCTTTTTTAGCTTTTGCGTTATAGGAAACCGCAAACTTTGTTCCACGAACAGCAGCAAGTGTACCTGGTGTTCGCACCTCATAACTTTTTCCAGAAGCTAATGTCTGTATGCGGTGATATGTATCACCAAGAAGTTGTGTAATTGAGATCCCTGTATCACTATACAGCACGCGCATCTCTGCATTCTCGCCAAGAGACGTTACTGCATTATTTGGAAAGACAACATGAGCAAGACCTTTTTCTGTTTTTACATACGAACCATTTGCCACGAGCACCTTCTTTTCGGTAAGAGGCGTGTAGGTTCCTTCACTGTTTTCTTTTGTAAATACATTTCCTGATTCAACGAAAACAATAATATCTTGAGTTCCTTTCTTACTTGAGGGCACAAAACTTGCTAAGCCAATAAGCGCACCAATCGCAACTAATCCTAAAATTATTTTCATCATGGTAATAAGTATAGCAAACAGGGGCGTATGTTGAAGAAAGACCCTCACGTATTAACGTTGCCTTAATATCTCTATTGTTGAGGGGCTGGTTGAGATTGTTCCTTCTGGACGATGGTAATATATTGGTAAATCACGTTGGAAAGGTAACTCATGTGTTTTCGCGCCTCATTTTCATCTGAGGTTTCAACGAAAATACAGAGAATGTACTGTCTTTTTGGTACGTAGACGATTCCACAATCGGTGAACACATTTTGTTTGTTATCCATGCGTTGGAAGACTCCTATTTTGTGAGCAACACGAACAGAAGGTGGAACGCCGGATGGGATTTTATCGTTAAAATTTGTTTTAGTAAGAAGATCAAGAATATATGAAGAATGTTCTTCTGAAAGAAAAGAGGAGAGGAAGAGGCTTCTAAAGATGGATGAGTATGACTTTGGAGATATTTTTTGTACGGCGTCTTTTGTATTAACGTTGATGTCAAAATTTTCATATACGGCATTTATTTCATTTGCTGTCAGTTGGTCAAATAAAATATCATTCGCAGTGTTATCAGACTCTATAAGCGAAAAATGAATAAGTTCTTCAACAGAAAAGGTTGCTCCTTCTCCTTTTTTCCATAGTGTTCCAAATTTACTATCAAGGTGTTTTTTTTGAACGGTAAGAATATTGTTAAGAGATAGAGAGCCATGTTCAATTTTTTTCATAATTGACATAGCAATAGGAACCTTTGATAGGCTGGCAATAGGGATTTCTTCTTTTTCGTTCACACCGATTGAAACACCAGAGGGTAAGTATTCAAAGTAAACACCAACCTTGCCGTTTTGCTCTGGAACGTATTCACGCAGAGCTTGTCGTAGTGGAATAAAATTGAGAATAACATCATTTGGGTCCTCTACGAATATTCTTTTTGAGAGAAGAGGAAAATCGGGTGTATTTTCTGCTAACTTCTCTTGAGAAGTGTTGTTAGTAAAAGCGGTATATGCAAGCCAGGCGTTGAGTACAACGCTCACGACAAGCAAAATAGTAAGAAAATTCTTTCGTTTCATTTTTATCACGTTAGTGTAGCATGTGGATTAGGGTGTTTGCTTGTGGAATATAAACACAGATTATTTTGTGGTAGTTGCTAGGGTGGTATACTTAACTATGTTAATAGTTTGGTAGATTTATATACTATATACCTTATGACAAAAAACGTTGGAACAATTGATATGTGGGTACGTATTGTAGTTGGCGCTTTAGCAATGCTTTACTCAGTAAAGTATTTGACGGGGTGGCCTTCAATTATTGTGGTCTTGCTCGGTATTATCGTCATTGGAACGGGAATTGCTCGTTCGTGCTGTTTGTATAGCGCGCTTGGCGTAAATACGTGCAAAGGGGAGTAATTGTAAGTACTAAAAAATACCCACTCGAGTGGGTGTTTTTTTATTTCTTTTTAAGGTATGCAAACCATTTTTTATCAACGGCTTCGATTGGATTAATGCCTTCTGATTCGGCAAAGAGAATGAGGTATGCAAACACATCGGCAATTTCATCGGAAAACATTTTTTTAATTTCCTTTTTAGTTTTACCTTTTTGCCTTCCACGGTCGGTAAGCATGAGGTATGTTTGCAAACATTCGCCCCACTCCTCGGTTATTTTGAAAGGGAAGTAGTCTCGGTCCATTTTTACGTCAGGGTATTCTTTCTGATATTTTTTGACGACCAATTTTGCCTTTTTTGTAACTTCTTCTAGCTGATTCTTTTTCATTAAAAAAGTATACCAGGTTGTTAGTGGATTGACACAGGGCTTTCTTCGGTGGTAGCGTAAGGGAAGTTCTGTACACATAAGGAGGGAGGAGATATGGACAAATCCAGACAAGCACACCTTGTTTTTTGTGCAAAATGTGGTGAACACACGCACATTGTTTTTTCAGACGGTTCGAAAACTGCTGAACTTAAATTTATCGATGAGGTAGAAAGGGCAATCTCTCAGGCCCTTCTGGATAAAAAGATTGGCAACAATGAGACCGATGCGCTATTTGTTCAATTGTCCACCTCAAAGGTGAAGTCGCGAGATTTTGTTAAAGGGTTTTCCGTTCTGGATGAAATCTATACACTGGGTGTAATCGAGAAAGAAATGGAAAAATGCATCGCTGGAAAGGTGCTGAATTAACCAAATGACGGAGAGTTTTATAAGGAGCGCAGAGCGCTCCTTTTTGTTTTCTATATTTTTCTTTTACCCCACTTAATGTGTACCCACACGCGTTCATGGAAGTAGTAGAGGAGGGTACTGTACCCGTTTACAAAAGCCACAATGCCCACGGTGACCACTGCATCTCGTGTGAAGAAGTAGGCAACGAGTGTGTCTGTGGTGATACTAAGAACTCGATATGTAATTGACTTTACAACAGAACGGCTGTGTTTCTCGGGCGCAGGTTTAAGCATGGAGAAAATTATACCACTCTTTCAGTATTTTGATGTGAGAGATACACGTACACAGAAAGAAAGGCAAACAGTAAACTCATGGTGATTGGTCCAAGAAAAAGTCCAATCGGTCCAAAAAATACTAAACCACCCAAAACAGAAAGAAGGACAAAAAGTGGGTGTAGTTGCAGGTTGTGTCCAACTAATTTCGGTCCAAGAATGTTATCGATAAGCCCAACAGCAAGTATTCCCCACGCCAACAGACCAAGTGCTGAAAACATACTTCCCGCAACAAAAAGATAGATAACTCCGGGAATAATTATAAGGGCTGTTCCAACACCCGGGATAAGTGCTGCAATGATGGTGAGCGTTCCCCAAAGAAGACTATTAGGAATGCCAAAAATAGTAAAACCAATAGCAACGAGTGTTCCTTGAATGAGAGCAATCAAAAGACTTCCTTTAATTACTGAATTGACCGCTAATTGCAAACGATCAAAAATAATACTATCGTCTTTGTCATTAAGCGGACTTAATTTTGTAATTGCTTGTTTTAGTTTTTCTCCATCACGAAGCAAGTAGTAGAGTGAAATAAAGAAAATAAATAAATCAAGTAACAGTGCGGAGAAACCAGAAAGAGCGACACCTAGGTGTTCAATTAACCATACAAGCCCTTGCTTCACGTATACGTCTAGATTATTTGAAAGGTTGGTGAAAAATCTCCCAGTTCCGGGTACAATTTTTTCAAATGTTTTTCCAGTGCTTTCAAGCGTGGCAATGAGAACATTTTGTTTACTTTCTCCTTGAGAAAGAGAGGTATAAAGTTGTGCTGATTCTTGAAATATTTGAGCTCCTAAGATACTAAGTGGTACAACAATACAGACAATGCTTATACAAACAGTCGCAAGAGAAGCTAGTGCCTCTCTATTGCCGAAATAGTGAAGTATTTTTTTGTAGAGCGGGTGTAGGATGACAGAAAATATTCCGGCAAGGACAAGTGTTGCTAGAAACGGTTTAAAAATAAAAAAGGAAAGAACAAGTATTCCGATAAGAAGTACCAAAAGAAATTGTAACTGTATTTTATTGCTAATCATACATATAATGGTACTCTTCCTTTTAAAATAAATCTAGAGTACGGGGAGTGCTGAATGTTGTATGCTATTATCCGCGGATAATACGAAGGAGAAACACAATCACAGCAACAACCAAGAGGATGTGAATGAAACTCCCTATGGTGTATCCTGTGAGCATTCCGGCAAGCCAGAGAACGATTAAAATAAGCGCAATTGTTGAAAGCATAAGATTTTTTATTAGAGTTAGTACATATGGTGACGTTGTGGTTCCGTAATTCTTACAGAATTATATAGAAGGGACACTGCTTCCTGTAATAGGAATTTCATCGCCTAAATATTTTGGCGTTCGGTTGTACATGATATTAAACACCGCTTTTACGTCAGCCAGCACCTCTCGAACATTGTTTTTGAAAAGATACGTATGTTGGTCAGCGGGTAATCCGTAGGCGTGTATCCCTAATCTTCTTGCAATAAAAATAGCGCGAGGCAGGTGGAATGATTGAGTGACGATAATGGCATCCTTAACAAGAAAAATATCGCGAGCTCGATACATACTGCTGTAGGTATCAAACCCGGCATGGTCAAGAAAGATTACTTCACTTGGAATGCCCTGTGTTAATAAATAATCTCGCGCCGGGTTTACCTCATTGTAGGTAATAGACCCATCGTCTCCAGCGACCAGAATTGTTTCTACTTTTCCTTTTCGATAAAGACCGATAGCAATATCTACTCTGTCTTTAAAGATTGGAGAAAGTTTTTCGTTTTGTAACAATCCAGCACCAAGGACGATGGCCGTGTAGGTTTTTGGTAGCTCGTTAGATGTAGAGGCAATGTATTGCCAAGACTCTATCTGTACGATGATGAATGTAAGTGTTACAAAAGCAATAAGCACAATCACACCCCGCCACACAAGTTTAAAGAGATGTCTCATGAATGAGTGCAGTATACGCCCGCAAGGGAATAAAAGGTATTATTTTTTGTTTGTAGTTTTCCTAGAACTTTTTCTAGACTCTTTTTTATTAATTAGCGCTAATTTTTCTGCTCTTTTCCAGCGCTTTATTTCTGCCTCGCGTTTTAAGGCTTCACCGACAGAGCCGATTTTTTCAGAATACACCATTGTTACCGGCCTTCTAATTTTCGTGTAGTGGGCGCCAGATTTTGACTCGTTGTGTTGTTTTAGTCTTCGTTTCAAATCGTTGGTGCTCCCGACGTAGAGGGTTTTATCAGCACACTCAAGAATGTATATGTAAAACATTGTGTGAAGAGAAATTATTTCCAATCAAACATTTCAATGAGGTAGGTATCAATTTCTCGCTGGTCTAAGTCATAGAAATTTTTATTGTTATTGTGAAGGTATGTTGCAAGCTGTACCCCGACATAGCGCCAATGCCACGGTTCATAAACATAATAGGTATTATTTTTTGGATACGAAAGAATGAATCCGAAGCGGTGTGCATTGGCAACAAGCCATTCAAATGCAGGTGTTTTGTCAAAACCAGAAAGATTTCCATTTAATCCTGTCGTAGTGAAGTCAATCGTTGTTCCGAGTTGGTGTTCAGAATATCCTTGCTCCGCAGAAAACGAATTAGCGGTGCCAGCACCATAGGTAACAGCATACGAAGATTTAAGTGACTTTTGTTCTGCAAACGATCTGTATCCAGATTTAACATAGAGTGTGACGTTGTCTGCTTTGGCGGTGTCCATGAGAAGCTTCAAGAAGAAAGATGCTTCGCTTAAAAATTGTTCTTGTCGTGTCTCGCTGTACGTGTATTCAGAAGGGACAATGCTTAAATGTTTCGGTGTGTAGTTGTCATTTAAAAAGTATACCTTCGAATATTTTTTCAAAAGTTGCGGGTCAGCTTCTGCAAGTTTTTGAAGCGCGCTTAATGTTCCAGAAAGAGAGCCAACATTTTGTTTGGTGTCGTTGAGCGCACTTGTGAGTCCTGTTGTTTCGTTGCTTAGGTCGGTCACATTTTGTGAGAATTGGTGGATGCGGAGCGAAAGTGACTGCGTTGTGGACGCGACATCATTGGTGAGTGTGTCGATACGCTTGGTCAGAATTGAAATTTGTTGCGCCGTGTAGAGAAGTCCTCCGCCAAGAATGAAGAAAATAACAAGAGAAGGAAACGTGTTTGATAAAAATGATTTTGTGTGCGGAGATTGCATAGAAGGAAGTATAGCATTTATGAAATTATTGGTTGATTTTTACACACGCCGGATTGTTGTATACTGTGCCCGGAAGAGTCATATTGTTGTTTAACACGAAAGAAGGAGACAGTCATGACCAAAATGTTGGGGCCACACAAAGACGAGCATTCCCCGTATCCGGATCCGTTCGAGATTCTCGGCCTGTGGTTTGAAATGGCCAGTGGTTCTGAGAAGGCACGTAAAAAGTTGCTGCGTCTATTCGTCGAAAGTCATGCTCGCATTGTCGGGGACCTGGTGTACGACACCATGGCATATATTTTCGAAGACGATACCCCTCCTCGGAAGTTCAGTGAGATTCGCGTTGGAGACGTCGAGGAGACATTTGTAAAGCTGTACAAGTATCACATCGTGTACTTTGGTCGAGCAAGCGGAGACTTTGGTGCCCCACACTTTGACCCTGTGTATGCGTCAGGGACACACTTCAAGGAACCTATTGCTCACGGTGTTTGGCTCCTCGGGCTTGTGTCTAAGCTTCTGGCCCATCGATTGCCCGGTAGGGGTACAATCTTTCGTGGCATAAATAATGTCAGATTCGATGCTCCTGTATTCATTGGTGATGTCCTGAAGATCAAGCTCACAGTCAAGGAAGTTGATCAACAGTCGATGCGCATCGTTGTTGCCTATGCCATCACCAATCACGATGACAAAGTTGTCAGTACCGGCGAATGCATTGTCTACCCCGCCGAAAAACTTGCCCAAAAGTCATAAGACAGATGTAAAAGTAATTCAAAACCAGTAGTGCGGTGCACTACTGGTTTTTTTGTTTTTGATATACCTTAAAAAGTCTTTACTCCCGTACTTGCTGGTACCATTCAAGGAGAGCCTTGTCTTCGTCGCTTAAATTAAGGTCGGCAATGATTTCGCTTTTGCGTAGTTCGTGTCCTTGTTTTGTATATGTGTCGGCCACCAAGATGTTTGGATTCTTTCCGCGTAAGTAATTTGCTAATTGCAGAAGTAAAGAATATTTTTCAACATGTGCTTTATCAAAAATATCTTTAATCTGCATTTGTACTTCTCGGCTGATGGTAGGTGATTCATGCAATAGTTGTAGCGCCGCAATTTTTAAGTCATACATCTCTGCTAAATTTTCATCGAGTGGTTTTTTATTTTGTTCTGGGGTTGGATTAAATGTTGGTTCCATATGAGGGTAGTATAACGTCTTTCTAAAACTTTGAAAGATCAAACAACTTTGACAAGCAGGGTGCCTTGGGGTAGTGTTTTCTGTGGCGCTTCTTGTTTATCAAACACCGAAAGTGGGGGACACATGAAACTTTTGCACTCTGGATACGGAAACTCGGGAATATTCAATGATGTTCGTGAGAATGTATTGAAACAAAAATCTTTTCGCTACGTCATCGTTAAAAGTTATGGTGGCCAACGTGGACTGATCGGGGGCAGTTTCAGTTACGAATTTTACGGAGTGAATTCTCTTAAGGAGTTGCTCAACCAGAAAAAGGTTACAATGATAGAGATCAATCAAATCATTGACACCAAAACTGGTAAGGAAATTAAAAAAGAAGATATCGTTAAGAAGTTTTTGAAGTCATTGACCGCAAAACAAAAGGCTGTTCTTGTTGATGAGATGTTGATCAACTTTTTGGCGAAATAGGTTTGTTGCACACCCCCGAAAGAGGGGGTGTTTTTTTTACATTCCAAACCAAGGACCAAGTGCTTGACCCAAGTAGTATGGCCAAAGAATGATTGCGAGTACTCCTTTCCAAAAGAGGGGAATGTCAAGAAATCCAATTGTAAAAAGCCATCCGATAATCCACAATCCGCCAGACAACGTTTGATGTTCAATTTTTATTTTTTCCATAGTGTTTAGATTATTTATATAGTTGCCCCATCACCTAAGTTCATATCCTTTTTATACTTCTCGATAACTTCTGGGCGCTTACCTTCTTTGCATTCAGCAACAAAGGCTTCTGCACTTGCTCCATCAGGGAATGACATATACACAAGCGCACCTTCACAGATGGCGTTAATGTTTAGCTTCCCTTGGGGAAGAGGTGAGTTTGTCTCTTCTTTTGGTGCACGCATGAAGTAGTAGGCGAGACCCACGAGTAATAGTATTGCAATTGATATAAAAATTATGTTCTTAGTTTTCATGGGAGATAGTATAGCATTTCGTTTTGTTGCAATCCTGTAGTACATATTGACAAAATAAGAGTGTTGTAGTATAATTAAATATAGAAAGGAGGGCTCAAAATGCCCAAAACACCCAAGATGCTGTACGTTCTCGTTCGCGATGCCGACGTGCGGAAGTTTCGCATCATGTACGGTCATTTCGACAATGTTCCCAAGGTGGGAGAAATGGTCGAGCGTGACCGGATGCTGTGTGGCTCGAAGTACTGGTCCATCGTCAAGGTGTACGATGCTGAACAACAACGCACGCTGGAATCGCTCTCGAACTTCATCGGTATCGAAGCAGTTCAGAAACTCATCGACTTCGACTACCTGCAACAATAGATTTTATTCCAACACCACGACCGCCTAAGCGACAAGATCGCTTAGGCGGTCTTTTTTTGTGTATGGTTGTAATTTTCTACAGATGGTGTAGAGTTTTTACAGTTCTTTACTTTGTGAAAGGGAATCATGCCACACTATAGAATCGAGTACACCGAAAAAGGAATTTCCACCAGTCACAGGCTTCACGCTCTTGAAACTGACGAAGATGCGAGACGCATTTACAACCGTTTCAAGAAAGACATGGAAAAAGAGGGGGATGTGGTGATGGGGGATTTGGTTTTTGTCGAGGAAGAAGAAAAGACGAGGAAGGTGAAGGTTTGAAGAATCAGTGCAGTACCCGTTTGAGAGTTTCAGGCGGGTTTTTTGTTGTTTAACGTTGATTAAAGTTATTTACTTTTCATTAGTCTTCCAGCAAATCCAAAAATATCTTTATATGTTTTTCCGCTACCAAATAAAATTGGGTAAAAGTCTTCCGTTGCTTTAATTTTTTCCTTACCCAACGTTGCATACACGCTATTCTTTTTTACGAGTTTATAGTTTTGTATGTTTGGTAACACCCGCATACCTTTTTCTTTGGGAACGGTGCTGTGCACATCAAACCATTTCGTTTTTGCTTTTTCTGTTGTATATTTTTTAGAAATCATTTGGAGATATGCAAGAAGTCTCTCAATGTCGCGAACAATCTTTTTTAGTGCACGTTTGTCTCCATTTTTTCCATACTCGAACGCAATACCTACTTTTGCGTTTGAGATGAGTGCATTTTTCTTGGTCGCATTCATCAGCAACACATACTTGGGGTTAATAACTTCTATGTACTCCCGAGTCTTCTTATGTAATGCGGTAATAATGACTGCATCCTTTAAGTCACTCTTTGTTGAATGTATGTCGATAACGATGTCTGCTGAGGTAATAAGAGGAAGAATCTTGTGTGCAAGCCTCTGTTCGTGGTTTCCTTTCGCCCTTCCTGGGAAAGCGCGGTTAAGGTCTTCGTCAATGAACCTTCGTTTGCGTTTGTGTGCAAGTTTATTTGCGATGTGAACAAGCAAAGTTCCCTGCAAGATTTTATTTTTTTTGATTTCTTTTGCCACAGCAAGACCAATGGTTTCGTCTCCGTGAGTGAGGATGTTCAAAACTATTTTCATTTGTTGAGTATACACAAAAATTGTTGGGGGAGGTCTATTTGTTAGTGATGCGGAATGATGTTGGAATTATTTTAACTACATAAAACAAATACCCCACCTTTACTTTCGTTACTGGTGGGGTACTGATCAGGGGGTTATAAGATTAAGGCCAAGGATTGACCCACCACCCAGCGTATTCATCATTCTCGAGGTGGTTTTTCCATCCAAATTTACCGAGCGCTTCACGTTCTTTGGGATCTTTTCCTTCCAGTTGGACTGAGGGGGGAATAAATACCCAACCGTCTTTGTTGCTAGTGGTTTCTTCAGGTTTCAAACCTGTCACTTTGAAAAACAGATCAGCAAACTCTTTGTTGGCGCATGTGACCATTTTGACTCCGTTGAGTGTAAATGAGTATAAAAAGAAGCAGTACCACAAAGCACACTACAATATAAGATTATTTACGTCAAGGTTGGGGGGTTAGTTGATGAGGGGGCGGTTTTTAAATCGTGTACTTTTTGTGAAGAAGAATTGGTAGGCCAGATGCTTTTGCTTTATCAATCGTGTCTTGTGTGCCGGTACTATTGTTTACTTGAAAAGCGTACACGCCGTGTGAGATTTTTACTTCTTCATCATGGCGGAGGTTGTAATGGTCTTGAGTAATATTGGTATGGTTCATTTCAACAAGCGCTTCCGGGCGTACTGATTTTATTTTCTCAAGAAGCGCAATCAAGTCGTCGATATTTTCTTGCGTGATAGGAGGCGTACGCCAGTTTGTCTCATAATCGAGTCTGTATTCTTCAAGTGAAGTCGGAATGATAACAACGAGACGTGAAGCATTGGGAAAAAGTTTCATGGCTTCGTCCATTGCAAAGTAATCAACGCCCGTTGCGCCACCAGTGACAATGCCGTCTCCGCGCGAAAGTACTTCGCGCGTTGCCTCGCGCACATCGTTTTCAACTTCTTGATTAGTGAGGCGCCAGGTGCCGGTGAAGAGGATGTGTTGCATAGGGAGCATTCTAGCATATGAGAGTGAGACTATTTAATGAGGGGTCTTGAGCGTCCATTTTTTTCTCTGTGGGGGCATCCTGCCCAACAACAAGGTCTTCTTTTACCGTTTAGTAAATCATTTCGAAGCCGACTTAAGTGTTCCTCGCGCGTTATTTCTTTTTTGACGCTAATTACCCAGCAAATCCATTCATTGCGTGCAAGTGGGGTTAGTGTGTTCCAGGTTGCGAGTACTTTAGCATTTGACGAAAGTACTTTTTTAAGGTCTTTGGGGGTAGGGTGGGGCATGGGGTTTATTCGGTAGTGATTAAACAGTAGTTTTTGCAGTTAACTGTTCTAAAATTTTACTTTTTACATTTGCTGTATCGGCAAGTTCTTCATTTTTGAAACGAAGCATTTTTATTTGTGCGTCGTGTATCGCTTTGTTTACAAAATCGTCACGCTCAATTCTTTTAGTATACGAGTGGGTGTAATCATCTAGTTCAATCGCTAAAACAGGGGAAATGTTTACTTTATCAAAAATTACAAAATCAATTGATTTACTAATTATTTTATTAAAATACGTTTGCCATCTCGGTTCTCCTTTTTTTACTTCCAAAATACTCGCGACATGAACTTGCGGGAATATGTAGTAATCGCTCGGCACACACTCGTTGAGAATAGAAAAAAGTTCTCGTTCCTTCATGGTCATTAAATACATTTTCTTAATGTAAGGGAGTAGTTCTTCTTGGGGTTTGAAAATGTAATTTATAAAAACAATAAATATAATGACTATCGCCACGAAGATTAAACTGTATAGTAAGAAGTGTTGGTTCATGGGGAAAGTATACCAAGAAGGTGAAAAGTTCGGGGTGGGGGAGTTGGAACAATATTACACCCCCCAAGCCTCTACTAATTTAATGGTCTCACTGTCTGGCCGTCTACTTTTATCAAGAAGATCAATATCAACCTTTACTGGTAAATCTGAAGCTAGACCTGCGACAAAGCAACTTCCTACTGACAAAATAGGTATTGTTTGAAATGATAGTTTATCTAAATATGCCACTGTTTTTGAAACAGCTTGTATGTCATTATCATTAATTAGTCTATGTATAAAATAATTATGAAGCTGTGAAATTATTGTGGCAGAAATATCATAGGGTCGTTGACTAGCAATAGTTAAAAAAGTACCAAACTTCCTACCTTCTTTAATAAGTTCTTCAAAGGTTTCTAGTCTATAATCTTTCCATGTTTCACTTTCTCTTTGTGAGGAAGTTGAGAGTATGTTATGTGCCTCATCAATAATAATATGTAAAGATTTAGTTCTATCTTCATCAGATTTTTTTTCATCGTAAAGCTGTTTGCAAATAATTAGAGGTAAAACTTTTTTCATCTCAGTATTAACATCTCTAAGAGAAATAATAGTAAGGTTATTGGCTGGCGGGGTTGTATTTTGAGCGGTTCGAACCTCAACGAGTTTCTCTAACATGTTAAGTTTCTTAAACATTCTACCTATCAAAGGCCTAATATGTTCTTGATTCGCAAAACCTTTAATAATTTCGTAGTAGTAGTTTAAAACTATTCTTAGTTTTATTTTATTGAACTCGTCTCTTTTAAATATGATGGGATCAACACTGGTTTTTATGTGGGTGTCGTATATTGCGGTTGTACTGTCATAATTTATACCAGCTGAAGCTCCCCAGTAATAATCACAAGTAGATGAATTATAATTAAGATTATCTTCTATCAAGGTCTTCAGTTCGTCTATTGGATTATTGGCACCTTGTGCAACCTCAACTAAATTACTCAAATCTTTACAGAGTTCCAGAAGAAGACCAACACCCCCAAAATATTTATCTGCTTTTTTGTTAATTATATCTCTGAAGATATTTTCAATATTTGAAATTACATTCACATCAAATCGTTCATCGTCATCCAGATACTTGTTTGTTAAAGCTCTGCTTAAGAATGGTGTTTGGGTTTTTTCAGTTGCCTCTAAAAGAACCGAAAGCACCTCTACCTTTCGAATACTTTCTTTTGTTACTGGATATTTCTTCGTTCCTGTGCGAGGTGTTCCTGTCGACAATTCGTAAACATCTTTTTCAGTAGTGATTACATCTGTGTTACCGTATTCTCCGTTAAAATCTATAATTACGAATTGGGATCTTTCTTTAAAATTGCCTTTATTGTGTTCGGTAAAAAGTTCTGTATATATTCGTGCCAAAGTATTAGATTTTCCACTACCTGTATTACCAAAGATACCTATATGGCTCGCGAAAATCTTGTTTACACTCAGTTTTATTTTCTGAGAAGGTTCTTCTGTTAAACCTCCAATAGTTATAGTTTTAGTATCTTCGCCATAAAATTGATGGAGTGTATTAAACTCCTCTCTGTCTAACACATAACATTCGTTATCAATAAGTGGCATTTCCTTAATACCTTGTTTAAAAGCATTTCCTTCAAAATGTCCAAACAAAGAAACCTGCAAGGTTCTATCTATTCTCGTCTCTTCTTTTTTGTATTCTTTATTAAAGTATTTTTCCTCTTTGGTTGATTCACCTTCAACTTTACCAATAATATTTATAAACCCTTTAACAATCTTTACGTAACTACCAACAGATACGTTTTTTACCGTGCCACCTTCATAGATAATATGGGAATGGTTTTTATTCTTATTTACTTTAATTGTAACCACTCGACCATCAACTGAAGATACATGGCCAATGATAAATATTGACTCTCGTGTAAGCTCCCTATCAAGTTTATTCTTCCTGTTCATCTTCTTTATCTTTTGGGGCTATGTTGGCAAAGAAAGATTCATTTATTTTTCCAAGATTATATTTATTAGCAGCTTTATCATCTTCCGGTGCAATGATATCTATATTGGCATATTTAAGTTGGCCTATATTCATAATTTTTTGCATCTCAGCCAATTTACTCTTACTATGACAGAAAATATAAATCTTCAGTGTGGGATTAGAATCCGCAGATCTTATGGTGATCTCTCTTATGTGTTGGTCAGCCATTGAAAATCCCATAACAAATAAAACTGTATTTTCTTTTTCAAGTTCACTCGAATACATTCTCAATAGTTCATAGTGGGTTAAATCTATAACAGTTTCTTTGAATTTTTTTGGTTCTGGATTTACTACAGCTATCTTGTCATAACCAGCTTTAAAACTAGACCCATTCTTCTTCAAAAGCTTTCTGTCGAAGTGTGTTAACTTAGAAAGCGAAATAACATCATCATTCTTACTCCAAGTTAAAGAACCATGCATCTTAATAAGATTAAATACCGGAATTTCTGAAACGTTTTCAAAATGTAGACTTCTCTTGAGGATAGATTTTTTAAAGTTACTTAAACTGAAAGTTGGATTAAGTTTTCCAGAAAAGCCATCATTGTATTCTAGGTTACTTTCTTCCATAGCTGTCTCCATCATCACGTCTATATTCGTCGTAAAAAGATTTGCCTGCTTACTTAAAATAGTACTTTTTCTTTTTAAGAGAATGTGACTAATCAGCTCAAAGAAAACTTTATAATTTTTATATGTTTTTTGAAAATTGGAACCTTCTGTCTTGTCTACACTACCATCAATAATATCTAAGTTGGGGCACATTACTTGCTCAAAGTATTCTTTGTAGATTGGTATGCGCTTAGTTTCAGTTTTCTCTGCTGTGAGCCTTGTTTCGATAGTATTAAGCAATGGCAAAAAAGGGTCAGATAAACCAGCGCCAATCAAGAAATTAAGATTGGAGCTCTCTATTATCTTTTTTATCTCTGCTTGTTTATCCATATTTTTTATATTTACAAAGTGTACTCTTCCTACAAAAGAAATCTAGTGGGGGTACAAGGACTCGCCTCTCACTCTGCTGAGTTCGAGACCTTCACTCGCTCTTCGCGAGTTGCGGCCCGCGGTTCGAGTCCATGTACAAAAATGCCAAATGAAAACACCTGAGTGATTACAGGTGCTTTCATTTGTCATTGCTGGGGTACATGGACTCGAACCACGATACTCAGGACCAAAACCTGATGTCCTACCATTAGACGATACCCCAGTATATTGTTGTGTAATCACACCCTTATTCGTATTTTTAGGTTTGAAACGAATACCGCCGGATGTCCTACCACATGCAACGAGTACGTTGCAGTACTGCGTTTTCTACAAAGTGATTACACTTTAAGAAAACGGGAGCATTAGACGATTACTTAATTTGGTTTATTTTTTTCTACCTTTATCCACACCTGTGGATTAGTTACGACACGGAAACAGATGATGAGTCAATAGATTTTTTGAAAAAACTGTTGCGCTGTATCATCATAAGCGCGCAACTACTATACCATAAAAATTTTGCTTGCGCGAGATTAGAAGGTGAGGGTATACTCGGTACTATCACCTTAAAAATTATTGCATCAATTCTGTATGGAAACTAAACACACATTCGCAACGAAGGAACTAACAACTGATGACAGTAATTTTAAGCCCTTCACCGGAGAACTTCCTTCACGATTGCAAATGTTTGCAGAACGCGCGCTCGCTCGTTACGAAAAAATGTCTCCAATACTCCGTGAACACTTCAAGTCAGTAGTTGTGTGCACTAATTCTGCTGCACTTCGCACCGCTCACGTCCTCTATACGAAACAACCACTCGATATAGCAAGTGATGATGCATATGCACCAGAGGTAAGTGACAGTAAGGATTCATTTTTAACACCAAAATACGCCGCTTAAGCGAAAAAGGAACAGGGGATTGAAACATTGACTTCGTATATTTTGTATTATAGAGTGAAGGAGTGGTTTGACCACGTTTTTTAAGGCTTTTATGGCATTACTTCCCGAATTAAGTCAAGTTTTACGCGAATCGGAGCTCACTTTTGAAGAAGTGAGAGCTTTTGAGACGGGGCTTACTATGCTTACCGAAGAAGAACAGATGACATTTGTTGATGCTGTTAAGGATGATCCTGAACTTATTTACCCTCTTTACATAAATTTCAAAGCAAAACTTCGTGCAGCAAACGGTACTGAAGATGAATGGGACAAGGCTGTGGAAACAGAAATCGTTCAACTTGAAGATTTCATGACCAAGCGCCGGGTCGGCAACGAAATCGTTTAAGAATCCTCCAGTGATGGAGGCTTTTTTAATGTCTGTTATACTAGGCGAACATATGGAACAAGCATCTCTTGGAATTGTGAACACTTTTAAACACGATAGAAGTAGAAGATTATTTTTTTTCTCTTTCTTTCTTTTTGTGCTTGGCTACTTCGCGCTGGCAAATGGTACGGGGGCACTCCAAGTGCTTTCGTTTACATCACTATCACTTTTTGTTCGTATAAAAGTTTTTCTCATCGCTTTTTTTGATGTGACAGAACTGTTCGTGCCGAGCATTCTCTTTTTAGTGGTAGGGGTGACACTTTTTTCAGCACTTGTGATAACCATGTTTTCTCTTTTGCTTAAAACTCGTAAAGAAGTCCTCGTTGCAAGCGGTTTTTACAGTGGTTTTGCGCTCACACTTGCGGTACTTGGTGTTGGTTGTGCCGCGTGCGGAGCAGTCATTCTTTCCGCCGTGCTCTCCTTTTTCGGGGTAGGCGGGCTTTTGGCTTATTTCCCATATCACGGAGTTGAGGTTGGCTACCTCGGGCTTTTCTTACTTATACTGATTTCCTATTCACTTGCAAAACGCTTAGCTCACCCGCTTACGTGCTAAACTTCGTATATAATCGCATACACACGAAATGTTAGCAGGCGCCGATAAATTTATTGCCAGTATAATCGAATTTGCCCCGAAGAGTGTGCTTGCTGCCCTTATCATTATATTCATTGCTCTTGTTCAAGAATTTGGTCATGAAATGAAAGTGTCGGTTCTTGGTGAAGCGGTGGTACAGCAACAAGAAGAGTCGCTTCCTGTAGAAAAGAATTACTATAAAGTTACACGTGTAGTTGATGGTGACACGCTACGAGTTTCGATTAATGATGTTGACGAAACCGTGCGTCTTATTGGTATTAATACCCCAGAAACCGTTGACCCACGAAAAACTGTTGAATGTTTCGGTAAGGAGGCATCTTTACGCATGAAAGAATTAGCGCAAGGGAAGTACGTGTACCTGGAAACTGACCAAACGCAAGACACGCGCGACATGTACGGGCGAATGCTTGCATACGTTTATCTCGAAGACGGACAAATGTTGAACAGAAAAATGATTGCGGAAGGATATGCGTATGAATATACCTACTTCACACCGTACAAGTATCAACAAGAATTTCGTGGATTACAGAACTTTGCACGCGCAAGTAAGTACGGTCTTTGGTCAGACACCACCTGCTCTGGTAAAAAATAAACACCATGGAAACTATCAAATTTTTTATTTCAAAAATCTTCATCATTATTGTCGTTCTGGCAATTTTTGCATTTTTGTATTGGATGGCGACACTGCTTGTTCCATTTTTACCAAAAACAATCAGAATGTATGGGCAAGCTTCTGCGACCAGCACAGTTCCTGATACAGAGTTTTGGTTGCCGACGCCAGGAAGTTTGAGTTTGCGTCCCAAGTATAAAGAGGGCTCCGACAGAATAGAATTTGAACCGTATGGAGATATTGTAAAAGGAGATTGGCCAAGCGCTAACAGTTGGAATGGACAACAAGTTTCTTATGCGCAAAATCAGCAAGTCTTTGATTCTGCACGAGCTGGTTTTTCTCAACCAACAGCAATTAGGGGACTTTCTTTGTATGCAGGGGCTCGCGTTTTCGCGGGGCTTATGTTTACTGGTGAGGCAACTGAAAATATGTTTGTGGGAGGAAAATTTCCGGTGTATGTGATGAACCCTAATGGTCATATTGTCGGCGGAGGAGAAGCAAGAGCGACTAAAACAAAACCAACACTTGGCTGGCAGAAGTTCACAGTAAAGATGCTGACACCAATAGGATTTACCGGCGCGCACTGTACGCTTATCTTCCAGCAAGGAACACCGAACGGTATTCGTATTGTACTTCCTGTTAACTGTAATTAAATAAAAAAGTCCGCCAGGGGAAACCGGCGGACAGGGAATCTAAGTTTTAAGGGTTCTACGTCTTTGGTAAAGTTTTTTGCTTTTTTAGCGCTTATTGTGCGAATGTAGTTTCTTGATTGCTTCGCTTACGTTGCGAGCGCGGAATGCTTCTTTTGTTTTGCGGATGAGCTGGGTTTCCAATTCCCGGCGAACCACACCAGGAGGCAGGTGTTCATTTGCGATGATACCAGACACAATATTTGGTATTTGGCTTTCTCTGCCATTTTCACCGAGCGCCTTAAGAGCTCGGTCAACGAGTATTTGCTCGTGTCTTCCAAGCGCCATGGCAAGCTCCTTGTCTAAAAAATAACGTACTGATTGAAACAGTACGTTATTTTTTAATACACGTCAACCTTTCTTTTTTAAGGTTAGTCTTCTTTATCTTCCTGTTTTAAGTCGTAACGCTTTGCACGGATATCCTCAATCGGCTGTTTTGGGGTATAGTTTGGCCCTCCGGAGGGTGTGGTACCTTGTTTGGGGCTGAAGAAACCAGGCTTACCCGTAATGATGCTCTTGATGGAATTTTTCATAGCAGTTGCAATCCCGCTATTAATCAGGTCGCCTTGAGCGTTTTTTATTTTCTGTAATTCTGGCATATTCTTGCTATGCTCATCTATGGCTTCCTGGATAATCTCATCAAGTGTTTTCGTATTGTCTTGCCTAGCAATTTTTTCGCGAACAACAGCCAAAACCACATCACGTTCTCGTTCGAAATTGTTTTGTGGTCTTTCGGGGGAAGGGGGCATGGTATTTATCCAACCAAACGGTCAATGACTTGCTTAACAAGTGCGCCGTCTGCGGTTCCGCCCAACTCTTTCATCATAGCACCAACAAACTGTCCTTTCTTCGTAGGGTCAATAGGGGCTTCTGCTAGTTTTGCTTTAACCTTCTCTTCAATTTCTGCTTCACTCATTTGTGCAGGAAGGAATGTTTCAATGATAGCGAGTTCTGCTCTTTCAGATTCCGCTAAATCTTCACGTCCACCAGCAATGAATTGATCAATTGAATCTTTGCGTTGTTTAGCAAGACGCTTGATAACTTTCATACAGTCATCATCTGAAAGCGGTTCCTGTGGAGGGCGCCCTTGCGCTACGAGTTCGTTAGTAAATGCTGCTGTGATACCACGAAGAACCATTACCTTATCAGATTCTTTGGCCATCATTGCTGCTTTTAAAGCTGCTTTAATTTTTTCTTGCATAGTGATATGTATTTTACCATAAAATGAAAAGTCCGTCGCAGAATCGCGACGGACCGGTTGTGGAGGACTGCTCCCTTTATTGCGCATACTACGAAGGAAAACTTATCGAGTGTGTTTCTCCTTGCGTCCAAGGTTTACCCGAAACATCATGCGCTTTGCTTGGTAGCCTGGGTGTATCAGATAGGTCGGCTGCTGGTCCCCTCCTTTCTCCAAAACCGATTAAAGCACTACAACGAGCATACCTTTGCACCAAGCAAGGACAAAGATATCTTGGCTTTTCATCGGCCGGAACTACTATCCCATACTCTAGCAAAGAAAATAAACCCCTGCAAAGGAGGTTGTGCACATGGTACAATTGGGCAATGCTTATAGAAATTTTACTCGTCATCGTGCTCGTTATTGCTATCCTTATTGTTTTTCTTATTTTAAGAAAAGATAGAGATTGGCAATACTTAGAAAACCAGTTAAATAATTTTCAAAAAACAGTTGAGGGTAAATTAGATACATCAAAAACAGGACTAGATAGTCAAATAAAAGAAATTGTTCGAGAAGTAAATGATATTAAAATGACAAGTAAAGAATTTCTTTCTTTTACTGAACAACTTCAAGATTTACAGGATATTTTAAAGAATCCAAAACAAAGAGGTGTTTTAGGAGAATATTTTTTGCAAACACTTTTAACAAACGCGCTTCCGTCTTCTGCCTATCATCCGACATACAAAATGCAGTATGAATTTAAAAACGGAGAAAAGGTCGACGCGGTTATTTTTGTTAAAGACAAAATTGTTCCCATCGATTCAAAATTTTCATTAGAAAATTATAATCGTTTTCGAGATGCAGAAAATGAAACAGAAAAAGAAAGGTTGTATAAAGTTTTTCTCGGTGATTTAAAACTTCGCATAACCGAAACCGCAAAATATATTCGTCCAGAGGAAGGTACTATGGATTTTGCATTTATGTTCATTCCACACGAAGCAATGTATTATGATTTGCTTAGCAATCAAATTAGTACAATTGCAACAGAAGAAACCGAAAATCTTTTACAACGCGCGGCAGAAAAATATAAAGTAATAATTGTTTCACCAACAACCTTGTTGGCTTATTTACAAACAGTAATACAAGGACTACACGCCCTTCATATAGAAGAAAAAGCAGAAGACGTTGAGAAAAGACTTCGAGAACTAAGAAATCACTTTAAAAATTATGAGGAATATCATAATAAATTAGGCAAATCACTAGAAACTGTTCGTAATCACTATAATGACAGCAGTAAGCAATTTAAGGCTATACACAAAGATATTATAAATATTACTGGCGAAGATATGGGGATAGAGCCCATTTTCTTGGACAAACCAACCTACGAAGAAGAATAAAATAAACCACATAAAAGAGAAACCCGCAGACGTTTAACGACGTCTGCGGGTTTTCAGTTTAAGTTTCTCCTCACGTTTTCTTTTTGCTTGTTTGCCAAGAACAACAATAATTTGAAACGGCCAAGCAAACAGGAGAAAAACTTTTTCCCAAAACGAAAGTCCAGGAACAAGTTCGAATGCTTTACTGTCTTCTTTGGGATAGAAATGATGCAAAAGACATCGCACCACAATCCCAAGGAAAACATAGAAGAGAATTCCAAGGAGCAAAAGTCCTCCCACAATGACTGCGAATATGGCTAGACCGATAAGTGTATCGGTAGACATGGCGGGTTATTCCTCTTTGGTTTAGGTTTAAGTAAGGCGTCTGATTGCGTAGACTACAACAAATCTTTAATTTTGTAAAGGTTTTTGCAGAATGTGTCGCCCAAGAAAAAAGCCCCAACAGGTGGGGCAAATTTAAGGCAAGGTGACGCTGTGCGGGTAAAGACATCGTTTAGTCCAAGAAGACAAAAATGTACACCCATGAGGCAGAAAAAGCGATGACAGAAAATAGAAACAAGATGATACCTGTTCGTTTGCTTGGATACCTTTGCCAGCTCTCAATCCATGAATATTCCACATGGAAAGGCCAAGCAAATATGCTATCTATAAAAGCATCAATAGCCCGCCACGGAAGTCCTCCGTCTGTTTGTAGTCTGTCTTTAATCATGCCAGCAAGTGTTTTGGGGCTGACATTGTATTCAAGATAGTGACTGTATATTCCACAAGCGAAATATACGATGAGAAAGAGCCCTATGAATTCCACGTAGTTCTCCTTGATTGAGAATTGTTTAGGAAACTGGTTATTTTCATGTTACAGGAACAGCCTCTGTGGTGTCAAAGGGTAATTTGCACAACAGATGTCTAAGCCTTGCGAAATATAGAAAAGTACTGTATAATTGCATGATTATGGAATTTGCAGTTATTCAAACCGGCGGAAAGCAGTACAAAGTTGCCAAGGGCGACACTGTTTCTGTTGAGAAAATCAAGGGTGAGTACAAGGTTGGTGACAAAGTTACCATCGAATCTGTTGTCATGAAAGATGACGGTAAGAAGACAACACTTGGCGCGCCATACATCAAAGGTGCAACAGTTGGAGCAACAATTGTTGAATCAGGCCGTGGCGACAAGATTTTTGTTGTCCGCTACCGTCAGAAGTCTCGCTATCACAAGCGAAATGGTCATCGTCAGCCGTTTATGTCGCTTAAAATCGACTCAATCAACTAAAACAAAAAACTTCTCTTCATGAGAAGTTTTTTGTTGTGTATTTTAAAAATGAAAAACCGCCACCTCCTAGGAGGGGCGGTCTTCTTTCTTTTCGGCACTTTCCGCGAGGCGAAGTGCGTAGAGGGAGGCGCCCACCATGCAAAAGCAAATGATGGACGCGAGTGCCGACACGAAGAAGGCACAGAAGAACGTAAGGAAGATGGTCACGATGACCATCAAACGACTCACGATGACCGAAATCGGTGCACCGCGCTCGTGGCGGGTATCGTTCATGACCATGTCCTTGTTGAGAGTTGTCCAATTTCAATTATACCATATCGTATATAAAAGTCAAGTTTTTACACATTAAAAAACTCGCCCAGGAGGGAAGTGGGCGAGTTATTTTTTCTTGCGTTTACGAGGCTTGGTTACTGTGCTCCAAACATAATGTAGGGTGACTGTTGTAATGACCCCAAGCACAAGAGCGGTTGCAAGGCCGTACAACACAAGTTGTCTGTGTATAGGCATGGCTTCCTCCACGATTTGGTTTTATACAGTTACGCACGCTGTGCGTCTTAATTGTGAAGTGTAGCAAACAAGAGGCGCACAAACTATGCGCGGTGAAGAAATGCGTTTTTGAAAGTATTTGTATCGACATACTCAAGTTCTAGTCCACTTGAGAGTCCGCGTGCAAGTGTCGAGAGTTTTACATCTCCAATCCCCACAATTTGCTTCACGGTTTTCTCCACATATTCGCGTGTGACATCGCCGTTATCTGTTACCGGAAGAGCAAAGATGATTTCATCAAGTGATTTCTCTGTTATTTTTTGGTGAATCGCATTAACTAATTCACGAATGCGTACAAGCTCTGAAGGTTTCTCTGTAAGTGGCGGAACAAGACCGCCTAAAATAAAATACAGGCCTGTATATGAACCAGTTTTTTCGATAGCGTCCAAATCAAGTTCTTTTTCGACAATCATGAGCGTTTTCTTGTCGCGTGATTCGTCTCTACAGATGGCGCAAAAGGTTTCGCTTTTTGCGGACTTGTCGCCGAAGTAGCGGAAACAGTTCTCACATTGTTTGCCGGTAAATTTTAATTCTTCAAGCGCAGAAATCAATTGCTCCTTGAAATGTGAATGTTCACGCAACAGATAGTACACAAAACGCTTGGCTTGTTTTGGTCCAATACCAGGGAAGCGCATAAAAAGTTCTGTAAGCCTGTCAGTTGCATTCATAGATTTAGAAATCCGGAGCGTTTACTTGAGGAATACTAAAGTCGCCAAATTCACTCTTCTCAACAGATACGAAACTCGTCTTCTTGTCATCAAAGTAAAGTTCAACAATTCCCGTTGGTCCGTTTCTGTGTTTTTCAATCAATATTTCAACAATATTTTTCTTCTCTGTATTTTCGCCATACTTGTCTTCGCGGTGAATAAACATCACTACGTCCGCATCTTGTTCGATAGAGCCTGAGTCACGAAGATCAGAAAGGCGTGGGCGACCACCTCGAGATTCAACCGCACGAGAAAGTTGGGAAAGTGCAATCACAGGAACATTAAACTCTTTCGCGAGGCCTTTTAAGGAACGAGAAATTTCTGTCACTTGGTTTACCATGTTGTCATAGCTTTTTGCGGTACCCATGAGCTGAAGGTAGTCCACAATCACAAGACCGATTGGCTTTTCGGAATTGATACGACGAAGCATACTTCGCATATTAAGTACGGTGTTTGCAGCGGTGTCGTCGATAAAGAGAGGTGCTTTCATGAGTTCGTGCATACCTTGCTGGAGACGTTCAAATTCATCATCGAGTGACAGTCGTGAGGTACGAAGTTTCCAACCATCTACTTGTGATTGTGCCGAGAGCATACGGTCAACGAGTTGTTCTTTTCCCATTTCGAGAGAGAAGATTGCGGTTGGAACATTAAATTTCACCGCAGCGTTACGTGCGAAGTCTAGCGCAAGGGAAGATTTACCAACCGATGGACGAGCGGCGAGAATAATCAAGTCTGATTTTTGGAAACCAGAGAGTTTGTGGTCAAGTTCTTTGAACCCTGACGGCACACCACGAAGCTCCCCCGAGTTTTCTGACAATTTTTCAATACGCTCCCACGTCTCATCAATCATTTCTTGGAACGGAATAAGACGACTTGCATTTCCGCCTTGCGTGGTGATTTCATAAATCTGTTTTTCCGCTTCTTCAAGAATGGTGTCTACTTCATCTGCTTCGTCGTAAGAAATTTCTGCAATGTGCGTGCTTGCTTCAATGAGACGACGGAGCAATTCTTTTTTGCGGACAATCGCAGCGTAGTATTTTATGTTTGCTGCAGAACCAACAAGTCCGAGGAGTTCTGAAAGGTATGATGCGCCACCAATCTGGTCGAATTCTTTTCGATTGCGAAGCTCTGCTGATACGGTGAGGAGATCAACCGGTTCTTTGCGATTCACCAGGTCGTGAATAGTTTCAAAAATAATCTGGTGCTTGCTTGCGTAGAAACTTGTCGGCTTAATGATGTCTGAGATTTCAAAAATTGCTTCACCAGAAAGAAGGAGAGAACCGAGAAGTGCTTTTTCAGATTCTAAATCTTGTGGGGGAATGCGTGGACCACGGAGGGGGTCATTGCTCGTGAAAGGCGAAGGACTTCCTTTGTTGTAGGAATTGTTTCTACTTTTTTTACCGCTTTCTTTTGCGAGTTGGTTAAGAGGAATCATTGGAGCCAGTTTACCAACCGCATAGGGCTTCCCGCAAACGAAATTTTATCGTGAAGTACTGGGGATTGTGGGGACATCGAGGAGCGAAGAGCGACGAAGACGTCGTAAGCCAGCAGGCGTCGACGCAGAACAGTAATTAGTAAGAAGGAATCACAATAAAAGAGGGGGTTGACAAGAATTTTGGGTATGCTATAATATATGTATCCTTAATTAAAGGAGAAATGACATGGAGGCGAAAGCCTGACCATCGATCCCGGCGGAGACGTGCGGGGTTCTTTTTTTTTATTTCTTCTCTAATTCTTGGCCGTTTGGAGTATCTTTGACAACAAATCCATGATTTGCAATTTCATCGCGAAGGCGATCAGATTCCGCAAAGTTTTTATTTATACGCGCTTCATTGCGAGCGTCGAGTAATTTTTTTACTTCATCGGAGACATGCAAGGTAAGTTTGGTTGCGTCAGAGAGTCCAAGACCAAGCACTTCGTCAATGTAAAGAATGGTTGCATACTTATCACCACCGGAGACGCCGTAATCTTTCATAAGTGTCCAAATGAGTGCGATTGCTTGCGGGGTGTTCAAATCATCACCAATCATGCGTTCAAAATCCTTTTTATATTTTTCTGAAACAGTGCCTGTGGTTTCCTTGTGATCGGCACACCATGAAACAAGTTTATTGTATGCTTCTTGCGCACCCAAAAGCGCTTCGGTTGAGAATTGAATTTCTGAGCGGTAATGCGTTGTTAAAAGGTAGTAGCGATATGCACAAGGTTTTATTTTTTGGTCGATAAGAGTTTGGAGACGAAGAAAATCACCAGAAGATTTCGCCATCTTACCAGACTTGTCGTTTAAAAAGTTTACGTGCATCCAGGTGTTTACGTATGGTTCGCCGTGTGCGCATTCGCTTTGTGCGATTTCGTTTGTGTGGTGAACAGGAATGTGATCAATACCACCTGTATGAATATCAAAATGCTTGCCTAAAAACTTTTCTGACATTGCTGAGCACTCAATATGCCATCCCGGGAAGCCTTTGCCCCACGGAGAATCCCATTCCATCTGACGCTGTTCGTCTTTTGGAGAGAATTTCCAAAGCGCAAAGTCAGTGATGTTTTTCTTTTCGGTATTTTCTTCTACGCGTGCACCGGATTTCAAACCTTCAATATCAAGCTTGGCTAAGTCGGCGTAATGTGAAAACTTTGATGTATCAAAATAGATGCCGTCACTTGTTTGATAGGTGAAACCTTTTTCTTCAAGTGTCTTGATAAGTGCGATTTGCTCAGGGATATTTTCGGTTGCGCGTGGGAACAGATATGCATCACGGGGAATGTTGAGGGCTTCTAAATCTTTAAAAAATGCTTCCGTGTAGAACGTTGCAACATCCCAGGCAGTTTTTCCTTCGCGTTTTGCGCCTGATTCAAGTTTGTCTTCACCTGAGTCGCCGTCGCCAACCAAGTGACCCACGTCGGTGATGTTGATGACATGCTTTACCGAAAAACCAGACTGAACGAACATTCTACGGAGAACGTCTGCAAAGACATAGGCGCGCAAATTTCCAATATGTGCGTAGTGATACACCGTTGGTCCGCAGGAGTAGATAGAAACTTCTCCTGGTTTAATTGGTGCAAACGTTTCTGTTTTTCGTTTCAGTGTATTGTAAAGTTGTATCTCTCCCATATGCGGTAAGTGTATCAAGTTATCCATTGTATGATAACACGCGTATCGTATATACTGTTCACACCATATGACACAGCATGTACAGAAAATACTTAAGTGGAGTTTGTTTGTTGGCCTAGCGCTTGCTCTCTTTGGAACAGGGGTGATGTTTGGTTCAACTATCAACGCCTCCTACGGACAAGATGCTTCGCCTGTCGCCTTTGCATTTAATGGAAAGGTGGAAAGCGCGCTCCTTGCAAAGGTGAAA
>CAZFBW010000003.1:45386-111874 GCA_964517625.1 uncultured Candidatus Saccharibacteria bacterium
AGATACTATTGATAAGAAATTTATTTCTTGGAAAGCTTCATCTACGATGCCGACCGACAAAGATCTTGAATACGGCATGATTAAAGGGTATGTTGAAGCACTCAAAGACCCGTACACGGTGTTTATGGCACCTGTTGCTGCAAAAACATTTACCGAAAATGTGAAAGGTTCATTTGGTGGAGTTGGGATGAATGTCGGCATGAAAGAGGGCAACATCGTGGTTATTGCACCACTCAAGGATTCTCCAGCGATGAAAGCGGGCATCTTGGCTGGCGACATCATCGCAAAAGTAAACGGTACTTCTACACTTGGTATGTCATCAGATGAAGCGGTGAACATGATTCGCGGAGAAATTGACACCCCGGTAACGATTACCGTTCTTCACCCAGGCGCAAAAGAGACGAAAGATATTACAATTGTTCGCAAGGAAATCAAAATTCCAACAATTGATACAGAAACAAAAGACGGTGTTTTTGTGATTCACCTCTATAACTTCTCGGCAGAATCACCGACTCTTTTTCAGGAAGCGCTCAATAAGTTTATTCAGTCTAAATTGAAATATTTGGTAATTGATGTGCGTGGAAACCCGGGTGGATATTTAGATGCTTCTGTTTCAATGGCGAGTTTCTTCCTTCCTGAGGGTGCGGTTGTGGTTGCGGAAAAGCAAGGACAGCGTGAACTTGAAATTAATCACAGGAGTGCAGGGTATACGGGCTTACCAAAAGACATTAAAGTTGTCGTGCTTGTAGACGGAGGTTCGGCTTCGGCGTCTGAAATTTTAGCAGGAGCACTTAAGGATCATGGTGTCGCAAAAGTTGTTGGTGTGAAGAGTTTTGGAAAGGGCTCTGTACAAGAAATGGTCAATTTTGAGGACGGATCAGCACTTAAAGTAACGATTGCAAAGTGGTATACACCAGCCGGAGTTTCAATTTCACTTCATGGAATTACACCAGATGTTGAGGTACAAGTTGGAACAACAACCGTGAAGGATAAGAAAGGAAATGCTATCGATATGCAACTAAAGAAAGCAATTGAAGTGGTGAAGAAGATGTAGACAGTAGACACAAGATAACAGACAACAGAAAAATGGCGCTCTAGCGCCATTTTGTGTTTCTCTAAAGTTTTTAGTAGTATAGAAGATATGAAAGTCATCCTTCTTAAAGATATCGCGCGCCTTGGGCTTCGTGGACAGGTAAAAGAAGTAGCGGATAGCTACGCGGTGAATGTGCTCATTCCAAAACAGCTTGTTGTTCAGGCTACGCCAGGGGAACTTGCAAAGTGGAAACAAAAGGAAGACCAGGCGTTGTTTAGGAAAGAATTTGCATCAAATGTGTTTGTGCAATTGGTTGATGCGCTTCGTAAAACAATTGTTGAAATCGGCGGGCACAAACACGACGATAAGGGACAGTTGTTTGCACAAGTAAAAGAAAGTGAGATTGCAGAGGCAATTTATAAAACAACCAAGTTGTCTATTGATCCAAAGCAAATTATCATTGAACACCCAATCAAGCATATTGGTGAGCACATGATTACCTTAAAGCAAGGTGAACGTCACGAACGAGTTTCAATTTCAGTAGAAGGGTAGGAGTATACAACCAGTAAAAAATCTCTCGGGAGTCCGAGAGATTTTTTATTGCTGTCTTACTTTGGTAAAACGTTTGCAATTTTCTTTTTCTTTGTGGAACCGTCCAAGTGCTTCATGCGACGCTCTGAGAAAGAAACAACACCATCTGCAAGCGCAAAGAGGGTGTGATCCTTACCAAGACCAACATTCTTTCCAGGAAGAATTTTGGTTCCGCGTTGACGCACAATGATGTTTCCTGCTACTGCAGTTTCTCCAGCATAAAGCTTGGTACCGAGGTACTTTGGCTTACTATCTGTTAGGTTTTTTGCCGAACCAGCGGCTTTTCTTGTTGCCATAGCGTATACTAAATAATGATTTTATGGGGAACAGTATACAAGAATATTTGAAAAAAATCAATAGTAAGCTGTCTTTCTATGATTGCGCGTCTTTGGTGATAACGGCAACCACTTTTATCGGTTTTGCTATATTTATTTGGATAATGACTGAAAAAGAGAAACTTCCAGTGGTGTATGTGGAAGCGAAAGGGAAACAAGAGCAGAATGACATTCGTCCATTTGGGAGTAAAAGCGGAGAAACCTATACATTTTCATGGTGTCAGGGTGCGGGGACAATTAAACCAAGCAATATGGTGTATTTTGCAAATGAAGAAGAAGCAGAGCGCCAGGGAAGAATACTTTCAAAATTGTGCCTGAAGTAACGTGTTGAAATAAAAAAAAGGCCAACGCGGAGGGTCTTCATCACGCGCTGGCCAGAACATCATGGCAGTGGCTCCAGGGAGGTGAGAGCCATCGGCGGGGCCATGAAGAGAAGGCAAGATGCCCTCTTTGTATACTCTATCATAATGTTTGTTAATTGTCAAGTTTTACAAGACACACCTCGTTGACTTTTTGTTGGAAAATAGTAGGGTGATATTAGTTGTTGTTTTTTTCACCCACAAACCTAAAGAAAGGAAAATCATGGACTTTATCCGACGAGTTCGAATCGAAATCGAAAGACTCAGGGTTGTGGAAGAATTCGTGAAGAATGGAGCTACTGTTATTGAATTTCCTGGCGATGGTTTTTTCGGTTTTTTTATGAACGCTACGACAAGTTACAGTTTGTCGTCGGCACATCTCGAAAACAAGAAACGTGACGTTGGGCTTTTTTTGTACAGCAAAAAAGTGAAAATTGGAGATACGATTGCAATCAGTGTTGCTCAGCATCCATTGACAGGGAAGCCAGGTTTTGTGACTGGAACATTTCACAGTGTGCATTATATGCGTCACGGTGCACACGAAAATATTCCTTTTCTTAACATCGTTCCCGACGGTCTAACAAAGTATGGTCTGGAGAGATCTAACCCTCATTCAGACGCCGTTGCTGTGGCCTTTGAGGACATTATTACCATCTTTGGGCACCGGTAAAGAAAATCGTTCCAAGAAGCAGTGCTCGCACTGCTTCTTTTTTATATGTGGGTTATCCACTTTTTACAAGAGCTTGTCACCGTATACTGTATGTATATGGCAAAAGAAGAAAAATTTCATAGAAAAGAAAAGAAGAAACCAAAGAAGGCAAAGAGTGCGTAATGTAAAAAATCCACCAAAGTTTGGTGGATTTTTTGTGGTAGGTCTTATTGTAGAGAATTTGCTACACTGTACATCATGAAACTCACTCCACGCTTACAACACGCACTTGAAGTTGCATCACGTCTTCACCGTAATCAAACACGAAGAGACAAAGAAAAGACGCCTTACGTGTCGCATTTGTATTCGGTCATGTTGTTGGTGGCTGAAGTGACCAATGATGAAGATACGCTCATTGGCGCGCTCATGCACGACTCTTTGGAAGATGTGCCTGATTTTACGGAAAAACAGCTTGCCGAAGAATTCGGCGACGAAGTGCTTGATATTGTCTCTCATGTGACAGAACCATATTTAGCTGGTGAAGAAATTTCAAAACAAATGCAATGGTTAGTGCGCAAAGAAGCATACTTGAAAAATGTGAGTGAAGGGGGTACAAAAAGCGCGATTATTTGTTGTGCGGATAAATTGCACAATATTACAACACTTGTGCGCGATTATACAAACGAAGGGGAAGAATTTTTGAAACACTTTCATGGCAGTATGAAAAACCAATTGAATTTTTACAGTCTCGTGATTGCGACACTACGCACCAAGTTGCCAAATGACAATACATTACTTGTTCGTTTGGAAAAAGTGTATGGAGAGGCATCGGAACTTTTTAAGAATCATGACTAAAGTAAAACAAGTTGCGACATTTGAAGAAAGATACGAGGCGCTCAACAAAGAACAAAAGCGAGCGGTTGATACAACGGAAGGGCCGGTGATGGTTATCGCCGGACCCGGAACAGGAAAGACCGAGCTCATCTCGCTTCGTGTTGGCAAAATTTTAAAAAATGGCACCGCAAATGCAAACAGCATTCTTTGTTTAACATTTACGGAAACCGCAGCCACGAACATGCGCGATCGTTTGGAGAAGTTAATTGGGCCAGACGCATTTCGTGTGGCAATTTATACATTCCACGGTTTTTGTACGGAAGTGATGGGGAAGTATCCGGAGTATTTTTACAATGCATCCCGCATGCGCCCCGCAAGCGAGCTTGTGCAAAGCGAAATCCTGGAGTCTATCTTTGCGAGACTGCCTCACAAGCATCCGCTCGGCGCATACCATCCGGAGATGGGCTACAGTTATTTGAAAGAGGCACAATCAAAAATTAAAGATATTAAAAAAGGTGGATTAACACCTGTACGATTTAAGGAGTTGATTGAGGAGAATAAAAAAACATTCATTGAGCTCAATACTATTGTTGCGGAATATGTTCCGGAGAGAATTGATAAAGGATCATTTGTGGCGTTTGAATCACTTCACGCAAAACTTATTGCGGAAGGGACGCTTTTAGCTCGCGCTTTTGCTGGGACATTACGACTAGCACTTGAGAGTGCGGGCGAGGAAGGAAAAAATGCTCCACTCTCTGCATGGAAAGCAAAGTACACTGGAAAAGACGAAGACGGAAAGCGTGTTTGGAAAGATAGCTTGGCTACAGAGAAATTGCTCGCACTTGCGGATGTGTATCAGGCATACCAAAACGAACTCTACAAACGCGGGCACTTTGATTATGAAGATATGATTATTGAAGTTGTTGAAGCGCTGAAACACAACACAATTCTTAGAAGCGAACTTGAGGAACAGTACCAGTACATTATGGTGGATGAATTTCAGGATACGAACAATGCACAGTTGTCGCTCGTAAAAGCAATTTCTTCAAGTGGTGTGCACGAAGGGCATCCAAATGTGTGCGTGGTGGGGGATGACGACCAAGCGGTGTACAAATTCCAAGGTGCAGAAATCTCCAACATTCTTTCTTTTGAGCGATTATATAAAGATGTGGCGAGAATTGTGTTGGTTGAAAATTATCGTTCAACGCAAGAGGTGTTAACCTTTGCGCGCGCAATTGTGACGCAAGGCGTTGAACGACTTGAGCGTTTGGACAAAACAATTCGTAAAGACCTTGTTGCAAAAAACAAAGCACTCGCACAAGGTGCTATCAGCATTCATGAATGTAATACAGAAGAAGATGAGTATGCTTTTGTTGCGGAGGAGGTAAAAAAGAAATTAGAAGAAGGTGAGAAAGCAAGTGAAATTGCAATCATCGCACGCGAGCATAAGCAACTACGCGCAATACTTCCTTACTTAGACGCACTTTCCATTCCGTATACCTATGTGCGCGAGGAAAATGTGTTTGATGAACCACACGTGCGTGAGCTTATTATCTTGTGCCGTTTCTTGGGGTCCACGCTTGATGAACGATTTGGCGAAGAGGGATTACTGCCGGAGATTCTCTCGTTTCCATTTTGGGAATTAGACAGAGCGTCTATTTGGGGAATTGCAGAAGAAGCACGCGCAAAGAATATTTCTTGGCTTTCTGCGATGAGGGGTTCTCATGATAAGCGTATTGTACACATTGCAGAATTTTTAATTGAGTTAGGTGTCTTGGCACAAACTGTCCCACTTGAAATAATCTTAGATACGTTGATTGGAGCAAGAGATATGCCACAAGTAACCGACGACGAACATGACGATATGTATGAAGGAAAAGAACACCTTGCGCTTGCAAGCAACTTCGTTTCGCCATACAAAGAGTTTTACTTTGGCAAAGAGGTGTATAAGAAAAACCCAAGCACATACATTAATTTCCTTTCGTCACTGTCTGTATTTGTGAAAGCGCTTCGTGAGTATAAAGATGGAGAAATGTTGAAAGCATCCGATGTTGGCACCTTTGTAGACATGCACGTAGACTATCGTATTCCACTCATTAACAACACACCATTTGCTCACAACGAAGACGCGGTTTCGCTCCTTACATCACATGGTGCTAAGGGTCTTGAATTTGCTTGTGTGTTTGTTATTTCGGCAAATGATGATATTTGGGCAGGGCGTGCAAAAGGAAACAAGCTTTCGTTTCCAGTAAATCTTCCACTTTCGCAAACACCAGATGACGAAGATGATTTTATCCGTCTTTTTTATGTGGCGCTTACTCGTGCGCGCCACACCCTTTTCATCACGCACCACACAAGTCCGTTTCGATTCTTACTTCATGAAAACATTCCTGTTAAACCAGTGCAAACATCTGTGTCTCAATCGGAATTGCTTGCAACGGGGCTTAAGGTGTACCACGTCCCCCCATTTGCCCACAATGAAAAAGCGCTCCTTAAAAAATTGCTCGATGGGTATAAGTTATCGCCAACGCATTTGAATAATTTTCTAGATATTGTAAACGGTGGTCCAATGAAATTTTTAGAACAAAACCTACTTCGTTTCCCGCAAGCAAAAACAAAATCAAGTGTGTATGGAACAGCAATTCACAAAGCACTAGAAGATTTGTATAAGCAAACGAAACAGGGAGGAAAAGTCCCGCCACTTTCGTTTGTGGTATCGTCGTTTGAAAAGGAACTTAAGCGTGGACGCTTGATTGATTACGAAGAAGAACAACAAAAAAAGCGTGGCGAAGACGTGCTTACTCGTTACTACAAAGAACATGCAAAGAATATTGATGCAAAAACAATCGTAGAACTTGATTTTTCTAAACAGGGAATAGTTATCGATGGTGCGAGTGTTACAGGAAAAATTGATAAGGTACTAGAGAGAGAGGATGGCACGTGGAGTGTGGTTGATATAAAAACAGGCCGTGGATTGGATACATGGGACGAAAAGGGGACAGCATATGAAAAAATAAAACTCCATAAGTACAAGCATCAGCTCATGATGTACAAGTTACTTGTTGAGCATGCGCGCGATTACAGTAAGCACATCGTTACAAACGGCACACTTGAATTTGTGGAGGAAGAGACTGACGGAAAAACAAAAACACTTAGTCTTTCGTTTGATACAAAAGAAATGAAAGAAGAGATGGAAGATTTTAGACGTCTACTTTCCGTTGTCTATGAAAAAATTATGAAGCTTGATTTTCCAGATGTGTCTATGTATCCGCAAAATGTGGATGGTATTATTGCTTTTGAAAAAGATTTGCTTGAAGGAAGAGTGTAGAAAACAAAAAGTCGACCAAGGGTGTCTTGGTCGACCAGATTTTTTGTGTGTTACTTGAGAAGGTCGAATTCTGCGACCCCGAAAGGTCCCGATATTTCACCTTCTTTTTCCCCGCGAAGATAGGCGACAAGGAATTTTCCAAATTCGTCTCTCTCGCTTTGAACCGAAGCTACCGTGTGCGGTTTCGTTTTCCCTTTGAAACAGACAGTGTCATTGTGCCTCAGGTCTCTGCGCACAACTTCGAACCAGGCGCTCGGGAATTCACCCAAGTGGCTGTATCCCTCCAATTTGAACATGAGAAGGTTGTGAACCTGGTCTTGTCGTGTGGAAGAGACAACGAACTCCTTGTCTCCAGCGAGAAGGACGCTATTGTCACCGTAATTGGTTGACAGGTTGTCGCGATTGTTCCACGTAACCCTGTCGAAGCGGACGATGTATCCCGCTACTACGTCGACATTTGCTTGTCCTGATGGACGCATTTCGAAGTCGCTACCGCCAGGAAGTGGAACGCAGTGGTCTTTCATGCGGTACTCCTTTCTTGGTTGTTTGATGTACGAATTAAGGAAAAGCGTATAAAACGAGTACGTCTTCCTACAATCTACCACGAAACTACGTTTCGTCAATAAAATAAAAAAGCTCTTCACCTGGTTGGCAAAGAGACAGTTTCAGTGAAATAACATTTCCACTAAGTGTTTCGGGATGTACGGGACCCGTCCCATCCTCGAAATACTTCCTGTGTGTGGTACTCATACAGTGTATGTAAAACAAAACAAAAGAGCAAGCATTCTCTTAATGGTATACTTTTACAACTATGCCGGATAAATATACAGCCGTATGGGTGTCGCACTCTTCAATGGGAGATTTTTTGAAGTGTCCACGATTGTACTATTTGCACAACATGTACAAAGACCCAGTAACGAAACGCAAGATAAATATTGTGAGCCCGGCACTTTCTCTTGGGGTGACGGTGCACCAAGTGCTTGAAGGGTTGGGAGAATATCCTGCAGAGGAACGAATGAAGCGAGATTTACTTTCAGATTTTGAAGATGCTTGGAAGAATGTATCCGGTGAAAAAGGAGGATTTCAAACTGAAGAAGAGGAAAATGAATATAAAGAACGGGGTATTGCGATGCTTAACAATGTAAAAAGCGACCCACGATTTTTGGTAAACAAAAGAATCAAACTTCCTCGTGGGGAGATGAATCCAAATTTTTATATAAGCGAGGAAGACAATATTATTTTAAATGGCCAAGTGGATTGGTTAGAGTATTTGCCGGACGACACACTCCATATTGTTGATTTTAAAACTGGGAAAAATGAGGAGACAGATGGTTCGCTTCAGCTACCGATTTACCTTCTCTTGTGTAATGCTCTTCAGAAGCGAAAAGTGTCACGTGCGTCGTATTGGTACCTAGAAACTGACAAACTTGTAGAAAAAGAATTGCCGGACTTGGAAACTGCGCGACGAGATGTCATGGAAGTTGCACTTCGTGTAAAAGAAGCCAGAGAAAAAGGTGAATTTGTGTGTCCAAAAGGTGAAGCAGGTTGTTTTGGGTGTCGACCGTTTGAAATGATTGTGAATAAAGACCCGAAAGCAAAACATGTTGGTGTCGGCGGATTCAATCAGGATATGTATATGATTAAAAATAGTGTAGAATAGTTTGATCATGCTTATCGATGTACGAAGCGAAGACGAATTTAATGCAGGACACAAAAAAGGTGCGGTAAATATTCCTGTGAATATTATTATGCAAGCGGCTATTCCTGTACCAAAAGATCATGCTATAGAATTGTATTGTCGGTCTGGTAGTCGTGCGAAAATGGCGCAACTTATTTTAAAACATCGAGGGTTTACCAATGTTTCGCTTTTGGATGACACGGGGGCGCTATAAAAAGCGCTTGTGGGTTACTTTCTCTCTACGGCTTTTTATGGGTATATACTTAGATATGGTGAGTTTTACTTATTAGTTTAACTATATTGTATGGAAATACATCCATCGCATTCTAATGTTACGCGTTTCTTTTTTTATGACACAAGATCAGCATGGCTCTGGCTTGTGATGCGTGTTTGGCTTGGGTATGAATGGTTTATTGCTGGTTGGGAAAAGGTTACCAATCCAGCTGGGGTCTGGGTCGGCGACAAAGCGGGTACAGCAATCACAGGGTTCTTAAAGGGAGCACTTGCAAAAATGGGAGGAGAACATCCAAATGTGTCTGACACATACGGATGGTTTATAGAGCATGTTGCACTTCCGAATGCTACCGTGTTTTCATACATGGTTGCATATGGTGAAATACTCGTCGGACTTGGCCTTATTCTTGGTCTTGTTACTGGTGTTGCGGCATTCTTCGGCACCCTTATGAACTTCAACTTCTTGTTTGCTGGCACAGTAAGCTCGAATCCATATCTTCTTCTCGTTGGACTTATGATTATGCTCGGCTGGCGTGTGGCAGGATGGTGGGGATTGGACAGGTTTGCACTTCCAAAACTGAAAAAGTATATAGAGTAGTTAGTTTTGTAAAAAAAAGACCGCAACAGAGTTGCGGTTTTTTTGAATGACGCCGAAGCGTTATTCGAGAACAAACCCTCGAGCAATACTTCCCTTAGGGATGTGGAATTCATATCTTTGGCTAACAGGGCTCTTACCAAAGAATTTGTACCACTCCTCGGCGTATTCCAGGCGAAAGATCCTAAGTTCGCCATCCTTACGAGCTTCTTCGAAGATGGTGATCTCGCTTTCGGACCCCGCGAGATTATTCGGGTTAAGTAGTTCTTTCTTGAAACCACCACCTCGTTCCTCACGGTAGTAGGTGTAGTACGACGAACTCGAGAACCCACCACTTCCGAGGAAAAAACTACCACTGGTACCCGCTTGATCTCGCATGTTTACGAGCTTGACCGAAGTGTACTCTTTTGACCACTTTTTCGGCAGGTTCTCGTTGCCAACGATGCCAAGCATTAAGGCAATCATTGCGCCGAAAAAAGCGCAGACACCCACCACAAGAAAGCCTCCCCCTAAGCCCACGGTATTTTTTCTGACGAAGTAGAGTCCGACGAGAATTCCCACGAAGGCGAGGGTCAAGACGGTGTAAACGAACGGATACATAGAACCTCCTAGTGAAGTTTGAGGGCTTTTACGAAGGACAGAATCAGTGTTCGTTATACGTTATTATTACATAAATGTCAAGATTATTTTGATTAGCAGTGCTTTGTTATGATGTGTGCAAAAAGTGGTGTACTGTATACTTAGTCTTTAATTATATATGTCTGTAAAAACGAAAAAAGTAATAGTGAACGATAGAATGCAAAAAGGGTATTCGTATGTACTTACGCAACCTGTCGGGAAAAACTTTGACCCACTTTTTCGTCCGGACTTAACACCAAAAGAAATGCTCGCGCTCGGTGTGTTTGGTGGAAAGTATATGACAGACTGCACAAAAGAATTTCCTGTCTCGTGGTTTACAAAAGCAAAATTTTCTCCGAATCAGAAAGACCCGAAATTAAATTTTTTCAAAGTAGATGCAAGCCAACCGTTGTCTGTTTGGAAAGAAAAAGGATGGATATATAAAGATGACCCACGAGGATGGTTTCAATGGTATTGTCGGTATTACATGGGAAGACGAATTCCAAAAGAAGATGAACGGCAGATAAAAAGGTGGCGTGCAATGGTGCGTCACGTGATACAGATACGAAACAAGTGTCGTATGGGTGACGCGTCATGCAACACGCGCCAGCGTCAAGCGCTTCTCCATTGGGCGTACGATTCCAGGAGAATATAAAAAGCGAACTCGAGGGTTCGCTTTTGACCAGTTAAGACTTTGGCCAGTTGTTTGTTTTCGGAATATCTCCGAAAAGTTGTGTGTAGGTATAGGTCGTCTTACCATCATCGGAACGGTAGACACCTTTGCCACGATTGTGAACTTGCACACCCTTAACGGTCACTGTGTCCGGGGGGCGTGTGTGATTCTTGTAGGGTTTTCCGATGAACCCATAATCAGGTCCGAAGATTCCCACGACACGCTCCTTGTGGTGTGTTTAGTTGCCCTTTCTTACTCTATAACGAACTTAGCTGTTGGTCAATAATAAAAAACAACGCATGGTACACTTACTCCCATGAAGAAATGGATTACCGTTTTTACCGTACTCGCTATTTTTGGGATAGGTGTTTATTTTGGTTTCTTTTTTGAAAAAGGTTTTTCCCCAAGTAATGTGTATGCAAACACGGAGGAGCTTGATCTTATTCATGTTGTGAGTCCAACACGGAACGCAACAATCACAAGTCCCTTTACAATTAGTGGCGAAGCACGAGGAATGTGGTACTTCGAGGCGTCATTTCCAGTTCGTTTGTATGATGCGGAGGGGGAATTACTTGGCACCTCAGTTGCGCAAGCACAGGGTGAATGGATGACTGAAAATTTTGTTCCATTTACTTCTGTGCTTTCATTTACTCCACCGAGCACAGAAACGGGTACACTCGTGTTTCAAAAAGACAATCCTTCTGGTCTTCCAGAACACGACAAAGAGGTGCGTGTTCCGGTTACGTTTGATATTTCAAATAACCCAAAACGAAAAGTCCTCCTGTATTATTACAATGGAAACAAAGATGCTGATGAGCAAGGGAACATTGAATGTTCCGAGAAGGGGATGGTTGCTGTAGAACGTTCCATGTCAGTGACAATGTCACCGATTCAAAATACACTCAATCTTCTCATGCAAGGGGAAGTGACACCGGAAGAAAAAACAAAGGGTATCACAACGCAATTCCCACTGGAGGGTGTTTCAGTTAAAGACATTTCCTTTGTTGGTGGAAAATTAGTGCTCACTTTTGATGATCCACAATTCAAAACAAGCGGAGGAGCGTGTCGTGTGAATATTTTGCGTATGCAAATAGAGAAGACAGTCAAACAGTTTGAAACAGTAAAAAGCGTTCAATTAAAACCAGACGAAGCATTTCAGCCGTAGTACTATATATGAATAAAATTATTCTTATCGCCATCATTCTTATTATCGGACTTCTCGGCGGTGTTGTGTATGTAAAAACATCTCAACCGAAAGAGGAAAAGAAAAATATTGCTAGAACAATCAAGATTATTGCGTTTGGTGACTCACTTACGGCGGGGTACGGCGTTGGAGAGGCAGATAATTATCCAAGCCAACTACAGGCGCTTCTTATGGGTGATGGGTATGATGTGGAGATTCTAAATCGTGGCATAAGCGGAGAAACAACGGCACAGGGGAAAGAGCGAGCACAAAGAATTCGTGATGAAGGAGCAGATATTATTTTGCTTGGCCTTGGTGGAAATGATGCACTACAGAGACGCTCACTTGATGAAACAAGAACCAACCTTTCAACAATTATTGAAACATTGCAAAGCGGGGATACTCCGCCACAAGTGCTTCTTCTTACAATGAAAGTACCTCTTGTGGCCGGGCTGACATTTGGTTTTTCGTATAAAGATGATTTTGAAAATTTGTATGGTGAACTTGCGGAGAAGTATCAGATTATAGCCGTCCCGTTTCTTGTTTCTGAAGTGTTACTTTCTGAAAAGTATGGATTGCCTGATAAAATTCATTTAAATAAAGAGGGGTATGCGTTTCTTGTTTCGAAATATGTTGCTCCTGCAGTAAAAAAGGCAATTGGAAACATTGCAGAGTAGTATTGCAAAAGTGCTCATTTTTCGGTATGATATTTCAGTACATTCCACATTGTGAAATGGACCGTTTTTGAGAATATTCCGCGATAGCTCAGCGGTAGAGCAGTTCCCTGTTAAGGAATTGGTCGTAGGTTCGATCCCTACTCGCGGAGCATTAAATATAAAACACCTCTTATATAAAAGGGGTGTTTTATATTTAATATGTTTTGTGCGAGTAGGGATCGAACCGAAGGCTACCAAATTTCTTAGGCCGTACTCGGCCTGTTGAAATTGGCAGTGCCGAGTAATCTCGGGAGAGAATCCCTACTCGAATTACGATAAGCGATCCCATACTCAAACAGGGTGGCTATGAAAATGTAGGATCTCGACCGAACGAAGTGAGGGAGAGGCGATCCTGAACTAGCAAGTTCATGCCTTGGACCTACTCGCGGAGCAAAAACCAACTAGACAAAAACATGAAAATATTGTAGTGTGACCGCAGGTGGTCTTTTCATAGGAGGGTTCATGGCAATCCCTGCAAATCATTCTTCAATTGAAACAAACTTGCCCGCATTTCAGCTCGAGAAGGTTCTTTCCGCGCTCGAAAACGGAAAGACAAAAGAGATTGATGGAACTCACAGTCTTTTTGCAGAAGCTAGATCGTGGCAGGTGACATTCGAAGGTGCGATATATGTCATTGACGAATTTGTCGAAAGGGTTGTATCGGTACACCTCGTTTCTGGTGACCAAAAATTCTTCAGGTCTCTTTTGCGATCTTTTGAAAGATCTTTGCAGAAAGCTGTCAAAGAAAGAAGTTTTGCCGAAGCGCAAACGATTGATAAAAAAATCAAACAACTGGAAGCACTCAGAAGTAAGGAGGAGGTAAGCCATGTCTGAGACCAAAACGAACGAGGAATATCCGGATCAACTGCATCCGTCCCACGATACGCAGATTTCGTTTGATGCTTCAAGCTATGACGAAATTTGCACGAAGTGCAGAGCAACCGATATCCTAAACGGTGGATGGGGGAACCTTCGTTTCCCTTGCCCCGCCGTTTCGAAAAAGGAAGAGTAACTCAAGTATTTCTTTTCCATCCCGATTCCCACCGAAAGCCACCGCGCTTGTCGGTGGTTTTCTTTTTGACTTTCACGCCGAAAAGTGGTTGTATATACCTGGGTAAATTGTACCGTGCTTAATTATAGAAAGGGCATTTTCATGAAAGAATTAGCGCAGAAGTTGATTGGTCTAGGCGTCTTTGTTCTTTTCTGTTACGTTAGCTATCTTTTTGGCGCTTTCTTGACCCTTCACACACTTGTAGCAATCACAGTTATCTGTATTGTGATTACTGTGTGGATGGCAGCAACACTAGAGGAGCTGGCGAGCTTGCTTACTTTAGGTTTTGGATTCTGCGCTTTAGTTATTAATCTGGTAATGTGGGCAACATATTACTTTACCACTAATCAGTCATGGGTAGGCGAATTCTTTTTGAGAAATGTGTTGCGCTAATATGGCGTTGGTATAGTTTAAGGAGATGCTAATGCGTGAAGTTTTGATGGCAACACCATATCAGTGGGGAGAATTAGGTTCATTTGGCAAAGCGAAATATATGCTCATTCGTCAGCATGAGTTTCCTCATGTGTATAATGATGATGAAATCATGTTGTCTGCTGACCATGACAGGTGTTTCGATTGGGACTATGAACACACCAGGAAATGTTTTGATAGGCATACAGGCACCGGCGAAAGGGGTTTTGCTGAGTGGGTTCAGAGATCTGCATCCGTTAATCAAGTCATGTCTTTCTTAAAAGATGTTTTGAAAGCTGAAGAAAACCACCCGAATGTTGTGTGGACCGGATTTCGCATTATGGGAACAGTCAACCGTTCAAATGGGTACACGGTCTGGACACTGCAACTTTTTTCGAAGAATCAAAAAAGTAAAACAAAGGTCTATTCTAGTCCATTTTCTCCAAATGTTTTTGGTGGGGGTAGGGAATTAGGGTATAGACTACCCTCGAATTCTCTGAAGAGAGTGAAATAAATAATGGGCCAGGTTATTATTTCCGCTGTTGGCTTACCCATCGCTTACGGGTTAATTGTTGTCATTTTGTTTGTTGCGTTCGTCGCTCTCCCCATTTCAACATTTGTTTGGTGGAGAGACCAACGCAAGGGGACTTATGAAAAAAAGGTAAACAAGATACGTAGGAACGATCCATGGAAGAAATCTGCAAACCTATGAATACAAACACCAAGCAAAATTTGCTTGGTGTTTTTCTTTTAAATATAAAAACCATTTCAGTATACTTATACTTGCTATACTTAGATTATATGAAAAAAGCATTACTTTTTTTAATTGCAGGTATTATAGTTGTTATATTTTTTTATCCCAAACATTATACGGTAGGCACCACCTCTCCGGACCAGTCGCCACCTAATTGTTTTGGTTATCAATCACGTTTAACACCGATTGGAATTGACGGGGGAACAGATTTTCTTTGTTATGGTATTGTTTTTGGTACCAAAAATACTTTACCTTAATAAAAAAACAGCGATTCGCAAGAATCGCTGTTTTATGTTGAAGAATCAACAACAACCACTAGACTTCCGGCAAAAGGCGTCGGTTCTCGTTGTTTCAGGAGGACCCACTTGGCTTTTTCATTCTTTTCGTATTCGGCATCAAGGATGCCGTAGTAGTCCAAGAAGTGATTGAATTTCGCCGAGATACGAATGCATCCTTGTGAGTCTTGCTTGCCGAGGCGTTTCTCTCCATGTTCTGGATCAGTAGCGTGGACGAGGAGCCGGATATTGAAATCTTCACCCTTGCGGGTTTTTGTTTTTTGCCAACCCAAGTCCCAGACACGACTTCCTTTAGCGCCTAATCCCCGCCAACCTTTGTCATTTTTCGTACCAAGCGCGCGATAACTCGGATTGTTCACTGTGTTTTTAAATGCGCCGACGGGGGTTTCAAATGAACCGAGTCGTGAGGCTTTTCCTGTTGATGTTTTGCCTGTGCCAAGGATGAGCACATTGCGCAGTGTTGCATCAAAAAATGCGAGCGAAACTGTCTGTGAGTTCGGGTTCTTGTCGACGAGCAGAAACAGTTGCGATGAAGCCGGCATGGTTTCCAGTGAGCGAGTCATAACGAGAAGTGAAGAGCTGGCAAGTGTGCGCTCATATTCCTCGCGAATCTGTATTCCGTCAACGGTTTGCGAGAACACCTGCTTCAAACGAAGCACTTCTTCTTTTACATTTGTTGCCGATGCGCTTGTTGCTGCAAGTAGGCACAAACAAAGAAGAATAATAATCAACCATATTTTCTTAGCGTTATTCAAGCATCCTCCTTATTTAATGTACGCGCTATTAGAAAGGGTATCATATTTGGAAAAACAGCGATACGTGGAGTAGACTACAAAAAGCCAATTTTCTAGAAACCAAAACCCATAGGTGAGGACATGAAAAGACGTTCTTTCATTCTACTTTTGCCAATCTTATATTCCAGTTCAGTGTTTGCATCTAGGCTAAGTCTCTTAGGATCAAAAGCTTCGCAAAGGAGGCAGAATGAAATTGCGGATGCCGAGGATCTTTCGCGTATTGAGAATGATGAGCAACTCGAGCGCTTCAAGCGCGCAAAGCTTCTTGTTCCAATTCCAAAGGAAATTTTAGTTGACGAAAGGTTGGAGACCGAACCACGCTTGAAGCAGAAGTTCCGCTTTGATCCTAAATTTCGATTCGTCCGTCCGTGGACAGCGAATTTCCTCGAGGAGATGAACAAGGCGTTTATGGAAGAGTTCAAGCATCCGCTTCAAGTGAATTCTGCGGTGCGTACTAGGGTGTATCAGGAATTGCTTCGCACAGTAAACGGCAACGCCGCTACAACTGAAGGCGATGAAGCATCTTCGCATTTGACGGGGGCAACCATCGATATCGCCAAGTTGAAGATGCGCGAAGTTGAAATGTGGTGGATGCGCAGACAACTTCTTCACCTTGAAGGTCGCGGTTTCATTGAGGCGACGGAAGAAAATCACCAAGCCGTCTTCCACATCATGGTCTTTAAAAAGTGGGCGTATCCAAAGTCCAAAGAAGAATGATTCCCACCGAAAGCAGAGCTTTCGGTGGGTTTTGTTTTTTGACAGAGACAAACATTTACTGTAGTTTTAATTCGGATAAGCACTTTTATTACTGGAGGCACAGACAATGAAACCATTTTTTCTTTTAGGCGCCGATGATCCAGAAATGAAGAAAATTCAATCGCTTCTTGAGCAACACTGCTTTCCGTTCGTGCACGCAACGCACAAAGGAAAACGCTGTCATCCTGGTAATGCCTATCAAGCGGATCCGATATCGGTTGCCGAAGAAGTCTTCCACCTTGTTATTATCGAATGTGAGCCCGTGAATCTCTTGCACTATTCGAAATTCACGAGGATTGATCATCACCGTCCTTTTGATCCAGGTTTTCATATGGGTTCCGACCAGTACTGGGAAGCATCAAGTATCGGACAGCTTCACAAGTTTTTTGGTTGGGATGACTCCCACGAAGCAAGAGTGATGGCGGCATTTGATCACTGCTTTCCTGCAGCAGTTCAAGGAAGGTGCCTTGGCGTATCGGGGGAGGAGGTTCTGGCGATGAAGATTAAAAGCATTGTCGAAAATACCGGGCGCTCGGAAAAAGAAGTGTACGAAAAAATTTCTTTTTTTAGAAGAGCGATACTCGATGCAACAGAAGAAAAAATAGGAAGCTCGCATGTCAGGGATCTGCGCACCCACTACCTTGGCGAAGGATATTCCGCTGATCTTCTGTCTGCACAGGTTGCTGCAACGATTGAAAATCGTCCAGTGTTGCTCCGTCACCGAGACTCTCTCAGCGAACCGGAAAAGATTTCCATCTCCGGTCCTGTTGACGAAACAACGGCTCACGCCTTCAAGGAAGTCTGGGGCCCCGCACAGGGACTTGTCCGTCTGTATGGAGTTCCCGCTCGCGGTTATGCGGGAGGGTACGTGAAATAGTTCAAGAATGATTCCCACCGAAAGCAATGCGTTTCGGTGGGTTTTTGTTTATAGAAAATAAAAACTGTGTGATGATATATTTTATATGTCATCACACAGTTTATCGGGGGAGAACCGCAGTATTAACCATGCCTCTGTCGAAGTCTTTTTTGGGAATCCAGATGGTTACGTGGTATCCATCTTTCTTGCGACGAATGTCCGCCATCAAACGAGTTGGGGAATACCAGTACACGTACTGCGCAATTTCACGCTCAGCTTGTTTTAAGCTCATTTTTCCAGCGCAAACATCAATCATGCCTTTCATTTTTCCTCCTAAAAACAAGAACAATATTACTTCTAATAATACCATGTTTCCTCGTAACCCACAGCCTCAACTTTTCTTACTGATATACTACCTGCATGCTCAAAGTACACAATGTAACAAAACATTTCGACAAGAAAAAAGCGGTTGATGGGGTTAGTTTTGAAATCAATAAAGGAGAAATTTTCTCTCTCATTGGCCCAAATTCGTCTGGAAAAACAACAATTATTAAAACAATTGCAGGATTACTCCAACCAACATCAGGTTCTATTGAAATAGATGAAATAGATGTAAGCGAGAACGGAGAAAAAGCCAAAGCAAATCTAGGATACATTCCCGATGAACCAACAGTATGGCCATATATGACAGGAGAAGAATTTCTCAATTTTACGCAAGCACTTTTTGGTGTAGATGAGCATAAGCGTATAGAAAATGTACCGAAGCTTTTAGATACATTTCATTTGCAGGGAGTTGAGAAGAGTTACTTTGAAGAATATTCGCGCGGGAATAAGCAAAAATTCAGCATTATTTCTGCAATGTCGCACCACCCGAAATTACTCTTGATTGATGAACCAATCGTCGGCCTTGATCCGACAGGTGCAGAAATCGCTAAAAAACTTTTTGTAGATTATGCAAAGGATGGAGGTGCGGTACTTCTTGTAACACACACACTTCCGGTTGCTGAAGAAATTTCACATCGTATTGGATTTTTGAAAGACGGCAAGCTCACCGCCGTCGGTACCCTCAAAGAATTGCGTGAAAAGTCCGGTCTTGGAGAGAATGCTTCGCTTGAAGATATTTATAAAAAGCTCGCATAGTATGGACATGCTTTCACTCTATCTTCAGTTTGAGTTCGGCAAGTTTAGGAAATATTTTGCCACAAGGACAACGGCGAAGGCGATTACTGCCACTCTTTTTTTTGTGGTGTTTGGGTTTGTTGCTTTGGGTATCTATTCATTTTTTATTTCTGGTTTTAGATATATCAACTACATGGTTGAGCCAGATTTTCGTCTGCCTCTTACACTTCTCATTTACGAACTTTTTTTACTTGTTTTGGCTGGTGTGATTGTTCTTGGTTCTATTGTTTCTGGACTTTTTAATCTTTTCCGTGGGGAAAATGATGCATGGTTTTTGAGCACGCCTGGGTACAAAATATTCCCAACGCTTATATTTACAAAAAGCATACTTGCTTCCGCTTGGCCGTTATTGGTTATGTTTTTGCCTGCCGTGCTTGCATTTAATAAAGTGTACTATCTTGGATTGGCAAGCCTCTTACTTGTGCTTCTTTCGGTGATTACTCTTTTGTTTTTAACAAGCGCAACGACACTCTCAGTGGTTGTACTTATTGGATATGCGTATTACGCAATCTCAAAAGTATTCAAAGCATTGAGGTTTACATTTAAAGGGTTTATCTCGCTTCTTCTTGTTGCGATTGTTGCTAATCTGGCAATTGTTTGGAAAGTGGTAGCTTCACTTGATTTGGTAAAAATATTTAAGGCAGATGATGCGGATGCTCTCGTTACAGTTTCAAATATTGGAAGTTATTTTACACTGTACCCAACGCACCCGTTTGCGATGGAAATCATACGTTTACAAGAAGGTGGTTGGCAAGATGCTTTGATGTATGCGTCTCTACTTTTCTTATTCGCCGTACTTGCGGTTGGTTTGTGGTTCTTTGCGTCTTCGTTTTTTTATCCGTTGTGGCAAGGTTTTCAGGAGGGAAGTTCACAGTCAAGAAATGATACTATGTCATTGCGTGTGCGCAACGGGTATCATTTCGAAGGAAGCGCTCTCACCGCCTTATTTAAAAAAGAAGCACTTGTTTCGAGTAGGAATTTCAAGGCTGTACTTTGGTTTTTGTTTCTCTTGTGCATTTGGCTCGTACAGATAGGGACTAGTTTTATCATGGAGCACAACGTTAGACGCCACGAAGTAGACATTAGTGCTACGCTCGCAACACTTCAGACGATTCAGTTTGTAGTCGCTACATACTTCATTTCCGCGTTTACGCTTCGTTTTGTGTTTCCGTCATTTAGTGTTGAGAAAAAAACGGCGTGGATTTTAGGTACTGCTCCGCTTTCCAAAACGCGAATATTTTTTGGGAAGTATTTATTTTACACATCATTTTTTGTCGTGGTTGGACTTTTGATGAATTATATAAACATGAATGTTTTAGATATTGCTTTAGGGCAGGCTCTTTCTTCAACATTACTTTTGGCCTCCGTGATTGTTTTTATTGTAACGCTTGGACTTACTGTTGGTGCGCTGTTTCCAAACAGAGAATCTGATGATCCGGAGGTTATCTCAACAAGCATGTCGGGGCTTTTCTTTACAGCGCTTGCACTTTTGTATGGAGCACTTGGTGCTTGGACACTTCATACATCATTACTTAAAAACGGAACATTTCTTCCACTACTTGTTCTTATAGTTGTTTCGATTATTTTAGTTGGGTTTACTCTTGTTAAAATCCCGGAACTATTAAAGAGAGGGGTTTTTGGGGAATAGGGTTTTTCCTTTTATATATTGTTTCCTGCGACAAATCCGGTTGTCCAGCAAAGCTGTAAACTGTATCCGCCTGATGGTCGGTCGATGTCTAATACATCACCAATTAAAAATAAATTTGGTACAAGGCGGGATTGCATTGTTTTGAAATCAACCTCAGTAAGAAGAACGCCACCCGATAAAATGATTGCTTTTTCTTTTCCAAGTAATCCTTTAACGTGTAATTTGATATCTTTAATTTGTTTTGTGAGGGTTACGCGATCTTCGCTACTTACGCTGTGACAAAATGTTTCTCCATCAATACTGGCGAGTTTTAATACAATAGATACAAGTGGAGAGGGGATGAATAGCCCTAAAACATTTTTTAGTTTTTTATTACTTTCTTCTACGAGCACGGATTGTAAGCGCTGTTTTAAGGTGCCGGCATCAACGGAAGGGAACATATCAAGTGAAATTATCACCTCGCCATACTTTAAAAGTTCGCCAATATCTTTACTCATGTTTAAAACGGTTGGTCCGCTAATACCGGTGTGTGTAAACAAGAGTTTCCCTTTATAATTTTCTTGCTTTTGATTGTTTTGAAAGGTGGTGAGTTTGATTTCAGGAAGTGTGAGTCCACTTATTTTTTTAACCCACTCGTCAGAAAGGGCAATAGGGACAAGAGCACCGGTGTCTTCTTTGACTGTGTGTCCAAACTTTTTAAGCCAGTTGAATCCTTCGCCAGTTGAACCAGTTTCTGGTCGAGAAAGTCCACCGGTTGCAATAACGCAAGCTTTTGCGTGAATGTCATTTCCACTTTTTGTTTTAATAATAAAACCGTCATCTTCTTTGTTTTTTGAAATTCCACTCACAACACTACTTTTCTGAATAGTCACTTTTCCTTCCTGCATGTACGTGTAGAGCACATCAAACACAGTTTGTGCAGAATCAGAAACAGGGAAAATGCGCCCCTCGTTTTCTTCCTTGGTTTTCATTCCTCGTTTGTTAAAAAACTCGAGTGTATTGGTGACATCAAACTGTGAAAATGCAGAAAAGAGGAATTTGTCATTTCCCTTGTACTTGGCGAGCATTTCGCGAGTATTTGTTTTGTTGTTGGTCACATTACACCTCCCACCGCCTGTTATAAGCAGTTTTTTGCCCAAAGCAGTGTTCTTTTCAAGAAGGAGAACCTTCTTACCACGCTCTGCGGCACGGCCGGCTGTCATCATTCCTGCTGGACCACCACCCACAACAACAACATCCCACACTGTGTGTGTTTCTTTTTTCAATAAAGCCATTATACCACGATTTTGAAAATATTGACAGAGGTATTTTTTTGTTGTTTTAGGATGAGCGTTTTGACTTTTTGTTGCTCTGGAAGTAGCATACACACTAATTGTTCTTCAGATGTACTGGATAGTGATTTCCTTGAAAAGGGGAACGTATGAATCCTGAACAATTCTTGGATTTGCAAGAGTGTGAACAAGTCAGTTTACGAAACGGTGATGGGGCAGTCTACATCATTCATCAAAAACACGGATACGCACTTCTTGTTGCACATGTCGCACTCATTTTGAAAGACAAGATCAAAGAATGGTGTTTCTTAAATGAACGGCAGGTTGAACGGCTTGAAGACATGAGTGTCGGTATGCAGGTTGCACGCAGGCATCCGAACCCTGAATATCACATCATCACAGAAGTGAATCATGATTACGCAATCGCGGTGCGAACGCCGTTTGTGCGTCTGCGTAATGCCGAGAGTTGGGTTTGTGTGGTTGGTGGTAGGAAGCAGTCAGCAATTCTTGTGGACGCTGTTGGTCCTGAGGTAGCATCAGGGGTTGGCAAGATTTCACCAACGTAATTTTTGATAGTCTAACCACCAAAGAAGGAGGCCACATGAGCGATGGACAAAAAGGACTTTACTTTGCACATCCTATCAACACGTACAACACACCGCTCGAAGCTTCATTGCTCGAAGCAATCAAGCAAGCTTTTCCGGACCAAGTGATTCTCAATCCGAACTCTCCGGAGCATCAGGCAGGATTTCAGCAGTACAAGGAAGCAGGGAATTCGATGCTTTATTTCAGCAAAGAAGTTTTGCCTTCCTGTCTCGGATGTGTTGCACTTCCATTTCCTGATGGTAAGTGGGGTGCAGGTGTGTACAAGGAAATGCTCGACATCTTTGTGATGGGTTTCCCGCTTTGGTCAATTGACCCCCTCACAAAAATTTCGGAACTTCCGGAACTTCCTGGTGGTGTTATCACGATTGCTGAAACCAGGCGACGCATCAAGTTGCCCTACGAGGAAGCCGTGTAAGTCACTCAAATCAAGACATCTACTAAAAACCCGTGCTGTGTGCACGGGTTTTTTCTTTTGTTACATTCTAATGGTGAACGTTTTGGTCGTGGTGGGCAACGATACGGCCGTACTTATCTTCAAGGCGTTCAATATCATTTTCATCAAAAACACCCATTGCAACCTCCAAAAAAACAATTGGCTCATCAGTTGATTCCATGCGATGCGTGGTGCCACGAGGAATGGTATACACTTGTCCAACGACAACCGGGGCTCGTTCATCGTGAAGTGTTACGAATCCTTTACCAGAAAGCACTTTCCAAAATTCGTCACGATTAGAATGTTTTTGCAACGAAAAACCTTGGCCAGGAGCAACAGTAATTATTTTTACAGTTGACTGTTGGTTTAATGTGAACTGTTCAAACTGTCCCCACGGGCGCTGTTCTATAAAATGGTGTTCTAGGTTATCTATCATAATATTTCAAGTATAGTATGTGTTTTCAAAACCATGCTGTGGACTACCAACCACACAAAGAAAACCCACGCAATATATTGCGTGGGTTTTCTTTAATATAATGAATTAAACAAAGATAATCTGCACACCATCAACCTGTGCTCGTTCGTAAAACTGTCCAACTGTAAGAATTCCATCCAAGTCGTCACGCATATCTTCCTTTTTTAGTTTGAACATATCCATTGCAAGCTTGCATCCGTAGAGTTTTCCACCCGCTGCCTTAATCATATCCAAAAATTCAGGTACTGGAGGAATATCAAGTTCTTCCATACCTTTCATCATCATGGATGTTGCCAGTGCTTCCATACCAGGAACTGCACCAACAACGGTTGGAATATGCATTGCTGGATTACCGACAGTTGCGACATGTAAATGTTTTGCCTTTTCTTTGTGGATTGCCTCAAGTCCAAAAAAGGTGAAGAACATCTCTGCTTCCATTCCTTCGCTTAATGCTCCGTTTGCAAGCACGAGCGATGCGTAGACGCTCTCAATGGTTGCTTTTGAGTTGATAACGAGTACTCGTTTTAGTTTTTTATCCATAGATGTGAAATTAGGTTATGTAATATTATAAGCAACTCATTGGCTTCATGAGTCCTGCAATTTTTGATGCATTCTTAAGCGGTCCGCCAGGGAAGAGGGTGTAGAATTCTTTAATGTCTACAATTCCAGAGGAACCAACCTGGCGAATTGATAGGTGCGCTCCGCCTGAATCTTGGTCACGCAACCACTTGATAACTGCCCAGTGTTTTTCTGTTAGATCATTGATACCAGTTTCTTTTGCAATTTCTTTTGCAATATCTTCATTCCAATCATTTTTATTGGTGAGATATCCTTCTTCGTTTACATCCACTTCTTTGGTAGCGATAGTTTTTAGCATAATTTTATTTTTTAATATCTTTTCCGGCTAATGGCACATTCGGACCAACGAAAGGAATCGAGAATCCGCGCATGAGTACATTCCAGTATATATAACGAAACACAAGTTTGCCTAGGTGGTTTATCCTCGTTGCTTTAAGCAATGAGAAAGGTCCAACAAGAGGCAGTGGAAATGTTCCTGTAACAGGTTCTATATCATATCCGAAATCAACTAAAAGTGCTTTGTCGTTACCTGACTCCACATAGCAGTTTGCGTGACCGTCAAATTTGGCAGACAGCGGTTTTCCTTCAAGGAAACTTAAGATATTTTCTTCCAAGATTTCTGCTTCAAAATGAGCAACCGAACCTGCCTTTGATGCGGGGATATTGGTCGCATCGCCAATGACAAACATGTTCTGGTATTTTTGTGATTGGAGTGTTTGCTTGTCGGTTGGGATGAAATTAAGTTCATCACCTAACCCTGAACGCTTAATAAGCGCATCGCCCATATTTGGTGGGACAGTTACAAGCAAATCAAAAGGGACAGTCTTTTCATCGTATGAACGAATAAGGTTTTCCTTTTCGTCAACTTCAGAGATGCCAAAATCTGGAACAAGCTTAATGTTCCTCTCTGAGAGCATTCCTCCTAAAACACGAGACGCTTCTGGTTTAGTAAAAGCACCAGACAGAGGGGTAACATAGGAAATCTCTACCTTGTCACGCATATTTTTCTTTTTGAAATAATCATCGAGAAGAAAAACAAACTCAAGCGGGGCAACGGGGCACTTGATTGGCATTTCAGAAATATGCATTACGATCTTGCCTCCCGTGAAGGCGGTAAGTGCGGTATGAAGCGCGGTTGCTCCTTCTATCGTATAGAAATCATGAATTGTTTTATGGTAGCGCTCACCTGACATGTTTGTTACCTGGTCAGGAGCGATATTTGCGCCAGTTGCAACAATGAGAATGTCGTAGGGAAGAATACTTGCATTGCTTAAAATAACTTCGTTTTTGTCGGCATCAATCTTTTCTACTGCGCTCTCAATGTAGGTTGCACCGCGCGGAATGAAATCCGTTCGTTTTTTGAGCAAATCCTCCTCTGTATATCTTCCAAAAGGAACGAAAAGGAATCCTGGTTGGTAGTAATGTTTTTCATTTTGATCAACAACAGTTAGTTCAAAGTTGTATTTTTGCTTATGAAAAGCGAGGCGATTGGCAATCATGGTTCCGGCGGTACCTGCACCGAGAATGAGTATTTTCTTTTTTTGAGTTGATTGTTCCATGTGTGTTGTGGGTGTTGTCCTAATAATACATTTAAGTTTAGCATGAGGGAGTCGTGTGTTTGTGTTTACAAATAAAAAAAACTGTCGACGCGTGTCGACATTTTGATTGTATTACTTACATCATTAGCACCAAGGGCATCTTTCTAGTATCCTGTATTGAATACTTATGTATCTTCGTCTTCTCATTAATACGCTTTGTGAATTTGTTCCAATCGCAAGTTTTGTTGCAGTAAGTGAATATGTTGATTTTATACAAGGCGTGAAAGTTTTAATTATTACAACAATTATTGCAACCCTTGTATCCTGGTATACAGAAAAACATATTCCCAAATTTGGCATTACGGCAGCGATAACAATTCTATTATTTGGTTTTTTGACGCTTTACTTCGATGACCCATTTTTTATTATCATTAAGGATACCTTGTATTATGCTGGTTTTGCGGTAGCCCTTCTTATTGGTATGTGGCAAAAGAGGTTCGTTTTTAAATTCTTCTTTGATGATTTTTTCGCTATGACCGACAGGGGATGGAGAATTCTTGAAAAAAGGTGGATTGTTTTTTTTATTGTGCTTGCGGTTGCAAATGAAATTGCTCGCGCGAACCTTTCTCCTCATCTTTGGGCTGAATATAAGTTCGTTGTATTGCTCATTACCTGGGTTTTTGGCTTCTACCAACTTACTCTTTCCAAAAAAGAACGATTACCAGAGGCAAGCGAGCTCGGACTACGCATTAAAGGATAGTTGATACAAAATTGAGAAACGCCCAAGTAGTTGGGCGTTTTTTTTGGTGTGTATTAAGTATTTGCAGACAAATGTGCAGGAGATACACTTATGGGTAGGGTGTCTTGAATGTTTATGATTCGTTTATTTATTAAATAATTCATATTTTATATTTATTGTATGCTTTCACTCGTTGCTCGCATTCTGGTTATTGTGGGTGGTGTTAACTGGGGACTTGTCGGTCTCGGCATGCTTCTTGGTAAAGGAGATGTATGGAATGTTGTGCGCATGATTCTTGGATCAGTTTCATGGTTGGAGGCAGTTGTCTATCTACTTGTTGGTGTTGCTGCTGTGTATATGGCAATACCTCGTCAATAGTTAGCAATTTAAAACCAAAACAAAAAATGGACATCCGGTCCATTTTTTGTTTCTTATAATATTACGAGTTAATTCTAAAAAATGTTCGCATTCTTTTTGCGAGACGATGGTACCAGTGCTCTACATGATGGTTCTTTCTAGCAAAGTGTTCAAGGCGCCCTTCAAGGTATTTGCTTTCAAAAGAAAGCAAGATAAGTCCGATGACAATTGGAATTACTCCATTTAGTATCGGAAGCACAAGTCCAAAGATACCAACTAAGAGTAAAACGACGGCGAGGGTTATGCGAAATATTTTTTTAATGCGAGCTACGCTTAACATTGGATGTAGTATAGCAAGAGTTTTTCTTTAAGAGGGGGACACTTGGTAAAAATGTGTTCGACAAGGTATTTATCCACAGAGCAAATAGTGACACCTGGTATACACTTGTAGGTATATAGAGTGGTTGGGAGGCCTACTTTTTGTCATTTTCTCATGAGCACATTATCTACAACAACATTTTATAAACCATAGCTATGTTCTACTCATTTTTCCTTCTCCTTGTCGTTGTCTTTGCAACAATCTCCTACGATAAATATTTGCGTAGTGACGGGAAAGGGCGACTTAGTAAAAAATTTCCAAGAATCAAACGCGTTGAACATCCGCTTCATCGTGCTCACCATAACCCACTCATTTCTCCTACTCCATATAGTAGCTGGCAATCAGAGTGCGCGTTCAATCCAGCTGTCATTCAAGACGAAGAGGGTAAGGTACATCTTATTTATAGAGCAATCGGCGCTGACGGTGTTTCAAGGTTTGGTTATGCGTCAAGCAAGGATGGTTTTCATTTTGATGAGCGCTGTCCATATCCTGTGTTTGAGGCGGCCGCACTCGGGCGCCAAAATCGTGGAACACGCAAGTATGATCCAGTGTTGTATCCATCAGGCGGGAGCTGGGGAGGATTTGAAGACCCTCGTACTGTTTTAATTGGGGATAGAATGTACATGACATTTATTGCCTTCGGTGGTTGGCAGTCGATTCGTATCGGCCTTACGTCCATTTCTCTTTCAGATTTGAAGCAAAAGAAATGGAATTGGAAAGAACCAATCTTTATTTCTCCAGAAGGTGAGCGCCACAAGAACTGGGTACTCTTCCCAGAAAAAATTAATGGCAAGTTTGCAATTTTCCATGGTATTGCTCCAAAAATCTATGTTGATTATGTTGATTCATTAACAGAACCATTTACGATTCAAAGTCCTCGCCCTGAAGGCCCTCAGCCTGGTCGTAAGGGCTTCTGGGATAACCGTATGCGCGGTATTGGCCCTCCACCAATCAAAACAGGCTTGGGATGGCTTATTCTTTATCATGCTATTGACCAGCTTGAACCTCATAAGTACAAACTTGGAGCAATGGTTCTTGATTTGCACGACCCAACAAAAATACTCTACCGAGCACCGGAACCAATTCTTTCTCCTGATATGCATTATGAAAATGATGGTAAGCCGGGCATTGTATATGCATCTGGTGCAGTTGTTCGCAATGATATTCTCTATGTGTACTACGGTGGTGGTGATAAGCATGTCTGCATTGCACAGACCCCACTTAACGATTTACTCGACTATCTTGTACGTCACGGCAAGGAAGCTTAATTACTTATGATATATGTTTAATGTTAAACGCATAGAAGAAAATCCAATCCTTTCACCAAAAGAAGATCACCCCTGGGAAGCACTGGCATCATTTAATGGAAGTCCCGTGGTTGGAGATGATGGAAGTACTTACCTTGTTTATCGTGCCATGTCTCACCCAGACTTACTTGATGAAAAACACCTAAGTATTTCTGTTGTTGGTCGAGCGGTAAGTAAAGACGGTGTGCATTTTAGTGCACGACACCCCTTTATTGTTCCTGAACACGACTTCGAGCGTTTCGGCTGTGAAGATCCACGTATTACGAAACTAGATGGAAAGTACTATACCTTCTATACAGGGATTTCGGAATACCCATTTGTTCCTGAGGGAATTAGGGTCGCGGTTGCAATCAGTAGAAACCTGCAAACGGTTGATGAAAAACACCTTGTAACAACATTTAATGCCAAGGCGATGTCACTTTTCCCAGAAAAAATTAACGGTAAGTTTGTTGCACTTTTAACACCAAACACAGATCTCCCACCCTCAGAAATTGCCATTGCATATTTTGATAAGGAGGAGGACATGTGGTCAGAAAACTACTGGAATGAATGGTACAAACACCTTAAACAACACATTATTCCTCTCCGCAGAAGAGAAGATGACCAGGTAGAACTTGGGGCTCAACCACTTAAAACAAAAGACGGCTGGTTGGTTATATATTCGCACATTTTGCATTATACCGATCAAAACAGGAGAGTGTTTGGTATTGAAGCAGTGTTGCTTGATTTGGAAAACCCACAAAAAATTCTCGGCAGAACGGCCCGATCTTTTTTAACTCCAGAAGCGTATTACGAAACAACAGGAATGATTCCACGCGTTGTGTTCCCGTCAGGCGCTCTCATTAAGGGAGACTATGTTGAGCTTTACTACGGAGGAGCAGACACGCATTGTGCAAAGGCCAAGATTCACTTACCGCACCTACTCTCTGTTTTGAAGGGGGAGACACATCTTTTTGATCGTGCGAAAGAAAATCCAATTCTTGCTCCTCGTGAAGGAAAGGGGTGGGAAGCGCTTGGTGTTTTTAATCCAGCAGCGATTGATATTGATGGTACGGTACATATTTATTATCGTGCAGCAACCGCGACAAATGTTTCAACATTAGGACACGCAACTTCTCGTGACGGGATTCACATTGATTCAAGAACAGACGAACCAATTTATCAAGCACGCACCGAAGAGGAAGGAATTGGTAGGACAGAATATGCTGGTTGTGAAGATCCGCGCATTGTTCGCATCGATGATAGGCTATACATGACATATACGGGCTATAATGGTAAACAACCACGCGTCTCCTTAAGTTCTATTTCTGTTGATGACTTTAAGGAAAATAGGTACGACAAATGGTCATTACCTATTGCAATTTCTCCCATAGGCGCTGATGATAAAGACGCTTGCCTTATCCCGAAGAAATTTAAAAATGGATATTTGGTATTTCACAGAATTGCTCACCATTTGTGTGCTGATTATGTAGAAACACTAGATTTCACAAAAGAGCGATTGAACCAGTGTATTGATGTTTTTGGTCCACGTCCGGGTATGTGGGATGGACTTAAGGTTGGTATTGCTGGACCTCCGCTTGAAACAGAAAAAGGGTGGCTTCTTTTCTATCACGGTATTTCTGAGCTTGGAGAATATCGCATGGGGGCTGTGCTTTTGGACAGTGAAGACCCAACGATTGTTATTGGCCGTACAGCGAGCCCACTTTTTGAACCAGAAGAAAAATACGAAAAAGAAGGAATTGTTCCAAATGTTGTTTTCCCGTGTGGAAACATTGTTCGTGGAGATACGGTCTATATTTACTATGGTGGTGCCGACTATGTTGTTGGTGTCGCAACCGCCTCACTTCATAGATTACTCGATATTCTCACCCACTAATCTCCTGTATACTGACTATCTATGCCGATTATCCCGAAAAAACTCATCATGTTTGATCTTGATGGTACGCTCGCCATCAGCAAACAACCACTCGATGAAGAAATGGCCGAGTTATTAAGAAAGTTATTAGACCGTTACAAGGTTGCAATTATTTCAGGAGGAGCACTTCCTCAATTTCAGAAACAAATCCTTGGACCACTTAATGCGACGAAAGAACAACTTAATAACTTTATTCTTATGCCGACAACATCGGCAAATATTTACATTCACGAACAAGGGGAATTGAAGCACGTTTTTGCGGAACTTCTCACCGAAGAAGAAAAGAAAAAAATCTTTGAACACTTAAATGAAGCAATAGAATTATTCAAACTTCGCCCAGAAACACAGTATGGTGAACTGATTGAAGACAGGGGAACACAAGTTTCGTATTCGGCGCTCGGGCAGAAGGCCCCACCTGAGGTAAAAGCGGTATGGGATCCAACAGGGGCTAGACGAGTAGAAGTTATTGCTTACCTTAAGCCGTTTCTTCCTGGTTTTTCAATACGAAGTGGTGGAGGAACAACAATTGACATTACTCACGAAGGAATAGATAAGGCTCACGGTGTTCATCAAGCAATGAAAATTCTTAATATTACACTCTCTGATATTGTCTTTGTTGGTGATGCTCTCTATCCAGGAGGAAATGACGAGGCGGCAAAATCAACAGGGGTTGATTGTGTAGAGGTAAAAACAGTGGACGATACAAAAAACTACATTAGAAGTATTCTCTAACTAATATTAACGCTTGTAGTGCGGGGTAAGCGTTTTGTAGATATATCCACAAGCAAGTGCTGTTACTGGAAGAGTGACTAAGAATCCGACACCAAGCGCGAGAAGCCCTAGGAGGTTAAGTACTGCAGCTACAACACCAAACAAGAAAAGGTTCCAAAAATTACCCTCCGTAATAGCAAATATTTCTTTAAGTGATTCAGCAATTGTTTTGTGTTCGTGTTCAATGACGTAGTATGGGTAAAACATAAAACGAATAGCAAGATAAATACCCGGAAGGACGAGGAGTAGTAATCCCACAAGGGTTATGAGGTAGATAATCACCGAAAGAACGAGTATTCGCAAGGGTTTTTTGTATGTTGCAAAATATTTTGTTAGATCATGGAATTTCGGCGTCTTGTTGTGGATAATCGTCAAAATAACAGATGAAAAAGCAAGTGTTACAAATGTATTTACAATATAGCTAAGTATAGGGACATCATTAAAAATACCCATAATCACCAAAAGGATTACCATGGAAAGGAGCAAAAACCAGGCATGTTCCTTAGTTTTCTCCCATCCTTTAAATAAAACATCACTGATAGTAAATGTGTGTGTTGTCATATGTATATGAGTATAGCAATGATATGCAATTTTTTGCTATACTGAAGTGGTAATCATAAGAATTATGCACATCACAATCACGGGAGTACATTTGGAAGTTACAGACGCAATCAGAAACTATACACTTGAGAAAATAGGAACACTCGAGAAGTATATTTCAAAAAATGATTCAGGGGCTCGAATAGAAGTGGAACTTTCTAAAACAACGCACCACCACACTCATGGCGATGTGTTTCAGGCAGAAGCAAATCTACACATTCGTGGCAAGATTTCTTCTATTCGTACGAAGCAAGACGATTTGTATAAGGCGATTGATACGCTTAAGGATATGCTCGCTCGTGAGCTTGCAACACATAAGGATAAGGAACGCTCAATTGTTAGACGGGGTGCATATAAAGTTAAGCAACTATTAAAAAGGATAATTAATTAGAAGGTTTATTATGGAGAATGATGTCAAATTAACATACGGAGTTATTGCGGGACTTGTTGTTGTTCTTGCCGTGCTTGCTTTTTTCTTGCAAGGAAATTTAACCGGACTGGAAATGGGTGGAGAAACACAAGCAAGTACATCTCAAAACACAACAGTTAAGCCAAAAAACAATACAACAACACCAAAAGCGACATCAACTAACGCAACGACAACTATGACAACACCAGAACAGTATTCGAAAGCAGTTATTACTACAAACAAAGGCGTAATAGAAATCACTTTTGCAACGGATACGCCAATGACAGTAGAGAATTTTGTGAAACTCGCATCATCTGGATTTTATGATGGTACAAGGTTCCATCGCGTTATCAATGATTTTATGATTCAAGGTGGTGACCCACTCTCTAAAGACATTACAAAGAAAAATATGTGGGGCACAGGCGGTCCTGGATATTCCTTTAAAGACGAGGTTCACCCAGAAACTGATAAGATGGTGCGTGGTGTTATGGCAATGGCAAATGCTGGGCCAAACACAAACGGTAGTCAGTTCTTTATTGTGACTGCTCAAGCGGGCGCATCATGGCTTGTTGGTAAGCATACGATTTTTGGTAACGTCACAAAAGGAATGGATGTCGCGCTTCTTATTCAGAATGTTCAAGTGGACGGCGCAAGTAGACCACTTCAGGATATTGTTGTTGAGAAAGTAGAAATTCAGTAAAAGTACATGTAAAAAACCGCTCAGATCTGAGCGGTTTTTTACATGTATCCTCGCTTGAAAGTTTCAAAGTCCATTTTCGCCTTGCTTTCAGGGATGACTTCTAAAATAACATCTTTTGCTGTTCCGCCAACGATGTGTGCAGACAAATCAACAAGGGCGACTTTTACGCGAACTTGTTTGTCATTGTGAGTATGAAAAAAATACAATCCTGGCCAGGGAGTAAGTGCGCGGAACTTTCTCTGTATTTCGTCTGCCGAAGTCTCAAGCGTAATTTCTCCCAAAGTTTTTTCAATTTTTTTACAAAACGTTGCTCGCGTATGATCTTGTTCTTTTGGAATAAGGGCGCCTAGAAGAAAGTGTGGCAAACTTTGCACGAGTAAGTCACCACCTAATTGCCCACAAGTTACTTCCATCGTACCTGCAGTTGCTTCTCCATCAATCATAAACGCTGACTGTGCAAGAATTGGACCATGGTCCATTTCACTATCAAGTTTGATAATAGAAACACCTGTTGTCATGGCACCGTCTAGTAATGCGCTTTCAATTGGAGAGGCGCCACGATACAAAGGAAGAAGTGATGGGTGAACATTTAAGAATCCATGCTTTGGAAGTGAAAGAAGATTCTCGGGAATAATTTTTCCATAGGAAGCTACAATGGCTACGTCAAATGTTTCCGTAAAAAGGGGAGAGTTGTCCGGAAGATCTCGAAGCGTCTCTGGTTGATACACAGGAATATGTTTCATCTCACACCAGGTCTTTATATGAGGGGCTGTTATCTGCATGTGTCTGCCTTGAGGAGCGTCAGGTTTGGTTACGACAAGTGACGGAGTAAATCCTTCACGCACAAGGGTTGCAAGCACACTCTCTGCAAGTGGACCTGTTCCAAAGAAAACAAAATGAATAGGTGAAGACATATTATTTCTTGTTCATTTTTTTCTCCGCATCTTTCACTTCTTTTTCAGTAAATTCTTCAAGTTCAAATCCGTGATCAATAAAAAGAATCCCTTCCAGGTGGTCAATCTCGTGTTGAAAAATTTGTGCTAAAAGTCCAGATGCACCAAATGAAAACTTGACTCCTTTTTCGTCGTAGGCTTCTATCGTTGCAGAAACCGCACGTTTGGTTTTACCATAAATCCACCTGACGGAAAGACACCCTTCTTGCATTTCTTCTTGTTTTTTTGAAATTTTTGTAAGTGTCGGATTGATGAATACAAGCGGTTTCCATTTTGCTTCTTTTTTGTATGCAGATGGTGCAATGACAAATATTCGCTTTGAAATACCGATTTGTGGCGCAGCAAGTGCAACACCATCACTTTCTTGTGCAAGAGAGTCTTGCATTGTTTTTATTGTTGCAAGCAGTTCCTTGCTTCCAAACTCACTTTTCTTGACTGGGGAGGCAATTGCCCGAAGCGGATTTTCCTTGTCTTTGTCAATTTGGACTATTTCTCCTCGTTTTTTCATAGCACTACTGTATCATATTTTTGTAAAGCCGGGTATGGTGATTATTGTATAAAAAAATGAAGCGGGTTTACTTGAGGGTGTCCATCACCTAAAACGTATTTTACTTTTTCACGAAGTTCCTTGTCGTTTGACCAGGTTGCTTCCTTAATATGGATGAAAAGAAGGGTAATACCTTTGCCCGCCTCAAACCATTCAAGCACATATGGTTCAAGCGCTTGCTCCAGTTTTGTTTTCATTTCTTCGGAAAGATTTTCAAATGAGGCTTTGATGACGGTGTAGTATGGTGGTAACAAAGCTTCTTCGCGGTCACGAAGCATGTCTTGGTATACCGTAACATAGGAACTTGCTTGTAAATGTCTGATTACTGGCATTTTTTTCAAGCGTGTCTGTAGGATGAGTCGTCCGTCATGGTCTTGTGTTTGTTTTACTTTTTCAGCAAGCTCTGTGACGAGCGTCATAATTTTTTCATCGGTTCTATATTCAGGTAAAGCAAAAAGAGAGTCGAGCGATAAAATTGTTGCTCCGTCGCATTCGTACAATAAGTTGTGTGCCATTTCTGTTCCGATTAAAACCCCAAACGGTGCTTGTTGCCACTCTTTATACACTTTTTTTGCTTTGGTTTTTGTGTTGGTTCGTTCGCTATCAATGACAAAAAGTGGAATGTGTAATCGAGATAACTCTTCTTCAATACCTGTTGTCGCGATCCCAAGCGTGTGCATTCGCCATCCTCCACAGTATCTGCATGAAAGTGCGGTATCTTCGGTAACAGAGACTAGATGTTCGCATCCATGACAAACATAGGTGCGTACACCACCTATTTTGTGGAGCACGTATGGCCGATTGCAGTTTGGACAAGCAAAGACGGTTCCACAGTCTCCGCATACAGTTGTTGGGTACATGCCTTTGCGATGAGCATAAAGAAAGTAGTGACCTTTTTTATGTTTTTTCATCTCATGCAAAAGCATAAGTGTCTTGCGCGAAAGGTATGGTGAGGCAGACTGATTTTCATCATGCATAGCAACGATATCAAGCGGAGCATCGTTTCTTGAGTGAAGAGGCATGACCTCATGCGCTTCATGCTTTTTATGGAGAAGGTGTGCTTCAAGAGAGAGCATGTGTGATCCGCGAATAAGAGGAAGGTTTGTTTCTTTGGCGAGGTTTACAAGAACGGTACGCATGTCGTACCCAAGGTCCCCGTGGGTAAAATAGTATTGGCTATGTTCTCGCTCTATAATGACCAACCCTAAATCATTGCGTATCCAGGGAATAAGTGATGGTGTACTTAAGATAATAATCGGATGTTTTTCTTCCTTAATTTTGGAAAGTGAGAGAGAGGCCTGTTTATCAGAGAGTCCGCTATGAAAAGGAACAACGTAGTCTTCAATGCCAAAAGAAAGGTGGGATTGAATGTGTTCAATATCAGAAATGGTTGGGAAGAACATGACGAGCGATTGTTTTTTTGCAAACATTTCTCGTATGGTTGATTTGTATCTGGTGATTCTATCCCTGTATGGTTGCTGGAGGAGAAGGTTTTCAAATCCACGTGTTTCTTTTGGTGTGGCAAAAACAACATCAGATGAAAATACTTTTTCTGGGACTAAATCATAGATACTTTTTCCAAGCGGTAAGAGTTGGTATGAAGCGCTGTAGGCAAGTGCCTTCCAAAGCAGGGCGTCAATGTACGAGCGTTTAATGACGCGGTTAATTTTTTTAACACTAAACGTTGCATGGCGAAGCGACTGCTTTTCTTCTTTTGCTGGCACAGATGAGAGAACGAGAGCGCGACACACTCTTTTTTTAATGGTGATAGCAACAAGGTCGCCGGGACTAAGTTCCTCTTTTGAAAAATATGAAAGTTCTTCGTAGGGGATTCCAGAGACAAGTGGAGCCACAGAGAGAATATACATGGTCTTTAGTATACAGTAAAAATACCAAGAAAAATACGAGGAATTTTTTATGATAATCTTAAAAAAACCTTATAAAACAATGTTTGTTTAGTAAAAATGTGTGCTATAATGGACCAACTATGGGATTTTTTTCACAAAAACTTGGTATCGATTTGGGAACCGCAAACACGCTCGTGTATGTTCCAAAGAGAGGTGTTGTGTTGGTCGAGCCCTCTGTTGTTGCAGTTTCAGAATTTGATAATCGTATTTTAGCGGTTGGAAATGAAGCAAAAGACATGATTGGAAAAACGCCAGATTCAATTGTTGCTTACCGACCAATGCGTGATGGCGTGATTGCTGATTATCGCGTAACGGAAGCAATGCTTCGCTACTACATCAACAAAGCGCTTCGTGGTTTTAATATTTTTAAACCAGACGTAATGATTTCTGTGCCCGCAGGAGTTACATCAACCGAACGACGTGCCGTCATTGAAGCGGCGATTAAAGCAGGAGCAAGAAATGCATATGTGGTGAAAGAACCAATTTTGGCAGCAATTGGCGCCGGTATTAAAATTCACGAACCACAAGGACGCATGATTGTAGACATTGGAGGCGGAACAACAGACGTGGCCGTGATTTCACTTGGTGGTATTGTTTGTAGTACGTCAGTAAAGTGTGCAGGAAATAAAATTGACCAAGCAATCGTTGATTATATGAAGAAGACATACAACCTTTCCATTGGTGACCAGACAGCGGAAGATATCAAAGTAAATATTGGAAGCGCGCTTCCACTTGAAGAGGAGCTCGTTATGAAAGTTAAGGGTCGCGATTTTATTGCGGGTCTTCCACGAACAGTTGAAGTAAAGACTAATGAAATTGTGAAAGCAATTGATAAAGAACTTCGCCTCATGATTAAAGCAATTAAAGATGTGCTTCAAGAAACACCTCCTGAACTTGCATCAGATATTATCGACAACGGTATTATCATGTCTGGCGGTTCATCAATGCTTCGTCATTTTCCTGATTTGGTTGAACGTCGTACTGGTGTGAAAGCGGTTCTTGCAGAAGATGCGTTTTATTGTGTTGCTAAAGGAACAGGAATCGCACTTGAACATTTGGATACCTATAAGCGAAGTATTTTTACGAAGAAGTAAAAAAGACCTACGATGGATTGCAGGTCTTTGTTTTTTGGCGAATAAGGTTGCTTTTCTTATTCTTTAGTTATGCGTTTGAATGGATTACTTTCGAATAACATGCCATGCAGATGCGAATGTTCATGACACATTACTACTGGCATGACTGTTCCCCACACGTTAATGATTCCTATCCCAACAGAAGGTTTGGTACAACCCTCATACCAACAAATGGGGTTTCTTTTTTGAGAAAAAGAGTCATCTGGTGAAGGCCTCATTTTGTACAGATGGTGATACAAATCGGGATATACAACCTCAGCCATTTCTTCTATCGCCACGGATTGCTTATCCGCATGAAGCAACTCGCTTAATGGGAGAAATAGATACAGATACTTTCCCATAGGTCTATCATTACACACCGAGGGGTGGTCATCGTCAATATACAAGGGAAGCCGGTATCCAGCAGTTTCCGCAATACTCTTGGCTGACTTTATTTTTATAAGCAACTTCCCAGGCTTGTCGTCTTCTACGAATCCGACGATGGTTCCAAGATATTTTCCTTGACGCTCTTTTTCTCTAACCGTATCACCGATTTGGAAATATGGTTGAGGTATGTTGGGAAAATCAAGTTGTTTTGGTGTATTGCCAAAAAGTATTGCTGTATCTTGAAAAAGTGTCTCTCTGGTCATCGCGTGTCTCCGTGTAAAATTTTAAGTACATAGTCTATAAAAACTCTACATGTTTACGACATATTAAGCAAATACGGTATACTTTTCTCATCTTGTATGAGACTACACAATCTCCCCCAACATCACGCAATTCTTTTAGTTAACATCAACAGGCAAGAAATTAGTTCTTCTTTATGGGGAGATCTTGGGAGTGCTCCATCGATGCATAAATACGTGAATCAGGCGGTGCTCGACATCCACACTGTGCGTGAACTCATCGTGTGGGCACATACTCCATACCACGAAGAAAGAGTAGCAATTGTTTCTTTTCATACAGCAACGCTTCCTGCACAAAATGCGATGCTTAAAATTCTCGAAGAGCCTGGAGAAAAAGTTCGCTTCATTCTCATCACATCAAATAAGGAACACTTACTTGAAACTGTCATTTCTCGCACACGTCTTATCACGCCTCAAGACGTATCGCAGGTAAACGTATTTGCGAAAGAATTTCTTGAAACAAAACCAGCACTACGTTTTAAATTAAAAGGAGTGACGGCATTGCTTGCCCAAGAAGACGAGGAGGGGAGAAAAGACAGAGAAGCTGTTCGTTCATTTATTGTAAGCCTTGTCGACGTTCTCGCAACTGATAAAAAAATCCCTAAAAAATATATTAAAGAAACACTTGAAATGGCGTCGTATGCAGGCGACCCTTCGGTAACAGTTAAATTTATCATTGAATACCTTTCTCTTTTATTGCCAAGATGTGATACTATTTCATAAATACACATATGGCATATACATTTACCGCAGTTAATGAACAGAAGGCAAAAATACTTGAGTGGTTATCATCTGAATACCGCTCAATTCAAACAGGCAGAGCTACGCCTCAAGTGCTTGATTTGGTTCATATTGATTTGTATGGTTCACGTACACCGGTTGCACACACGGCATCTATAAGTGTTGAAGATCCACGCACACTTCGTGTTGCTCCTTGGGATAAGGCAATTATTCGTGACATTGAAAAAGCGGTTAATGAAGCCGATCTTGGACTTTCTGTTTCTTCTGATGGCGACGGTTTGCGCATTCACTTTCCAGCGCTTACAACAGAAACGCGACAGAAAATGATTAAGCTTTTAAAAGATAGATTAGAAGATGCTCGTGTGAAGGTTCGCGCGCTTCGTGAAGAAACCAATAAGGATATTGACGCTCGCGCAAAGGCGGGGGAATTTGGTGAAGATGAACAACACAGATACCGTGAAGATAATCAAAAACTTGTTGACGCTACAAATGCCGAATTAGAAGCGCTTTTTGAAAAAAAGGAAAAAGAAGTACTCGGTGAGTAATTTGTTATACTTGGCCACACACCTCTCATGACCCTATTTCTTTTTTTCGTTATTCTCCTTCTCCTTGTGATTGTTCATGAGTTTGGACATTTTATTGCTGCGAAATTAACTGGTATGCGTGTAGATGAATTTGCTTTCGGTTTTCCACCTCGTCTATGGGGGAAAAAGAAAGGAGAAACAACATACTCATTCAATACGCTACCGCTCGGCGGGTATGTTTCTATTTATGGTGAAAACGGTGAACCTGACGATAAAGCAAAACACGATCCGCGGGCATTTGGCAATCGTCCATGGTGGGCTCAGCTTGTGACGCTTGTTGCTGGTGTTGTGATGAATATGGTTTTAGCGTGGGTTATTTTCGTAGCAATTTCTTTTGGCTCTGTTCGTATTTCCGCTGATGATGAAAAATATGGAGACCGTATCACTACACCGGAATTGGTGGTTGTTGATGCGTCACTTGAATCACCGGCGTACAAAGCAGGGATTATTCCCGGTTCAGTTATTGCAAGTATGAAAGGGAAGTATGCAACATTTAAGGGCACGAATGCTACATCTGCCGTTGAATTTATTAGAAAGCATATCGATGAACCACTCACGATAACATACATTCTTCCAAATCAAGTGGTTGCTTCAACGACGATCACTGGCGTATACGGTTTGATTCCAGACCGAAAGGCACTCGGTATTTCAGTTGATGCGATTGGATACCTCGACGCAAATCTGATAGATGCTTTTGTGTTAGGAACAGAGCGCACATACAACATGACTATGATGACGCTCGATGGTCTCTCACAACTTGTGATGTCAATTAGTAGAGGTGAAAGTGTCATTGATTCGCTCTCGGGTCCCATCGGTATTGCTAAAATCGTTGGACAGACAAGTGAATATGGAGTGGAGGCGGTGCTTACACTTATTGCCGTGCTTTCGATTAATTTGGCAATTTTCAATATCTTACCTTTCCCAGCGCTTGATGGCGGACGTATGATTATTGTTGTTGGCGAAACAATCACGCGAAAGAAGTTTCCGTTTAAATATATGTCGATTATTAACGGAGTAGGGTTTGTTCTCTTGATTCTGCTTCTCATTGTGGTTTCTATTAAAGACGTTACCCTGTAAAAGGGGCGTGGTATACTTTTTCCCATGCGACAGTCACATTTATTTACAAAGACAAGAAAAGAGAATCCAAGCGACGAAGTTTCTAAAAATGCGGAACTTCTCATTCGCGCAGGATATATTCACAAAGAAATCGCCGGAGCGTACAGCTTTTTACCTCTCGGGCTACGAGTGCTTGAAAACATCAAAGCAATTATTCGAGATGAAATGAATCGCGAAGGGGGTCAAGAAGTTTTTATGACGGCTCTCCAAGATAAAAGTATTTGGGAAAAAACAGACAGGTGGGATGATACGAAGGTGGATAATTGGTTTAAGACAACGATTAAGGGTGGTGGTGAAACTGGTCTTGCAATTACCCATGAAGAGCCACTAACAAACATCATGACAGGATTTATTTCCTCATATCGTGATCTACCTAAGTATGCGTATCAGTTTCAGAATAAGTTTCGAAATGAGGCACGTGCAAAATCAGGCATCATGCGAGGCAGAGAATTTTTGATGAAAGACATGTATGATTTTTCAAGATCTCAAGAAGAGCACGAAGTATTTTATAACAAGATGCGTGAAGCATACATTCGCACCTTTAATCGTTTGGGTATTGGCGAGCAAACCTATGTGACATTTGCATCAGGTGGAATCTTTTCTCCATTTTCTGAAGAGTTTCAAACGGTATCTGATGCCGGTGAAGACACGATTTATGTAGATGAAAAAAAGAAACTTGCCGTTAATAAAGAAGTGTACAACGATGAGGCGCTTGCAAAACTTGGTTTGAAGAAAGAAGATTTGGTTGAAAAGAAATCTATTGAAGTTGGAAATATTTTCCACCTGGGTACTAAATTTTCTGTTCCGCTTGGACTTTCATACACTGATGAGAAAGGGGAAAAGCAACCCGTGGTGATGGGTTCATATGGCATGGGGCCATCTCGAATTATGGGAACTATCGTTGAAGTGCTTTCAGATGATAAAGGAATTGTGTGGCCAGCATCTATTGCACCTTTTTCACTCCACTTGATTGCACTCTATAAAAGTAAGGATGATGAAAGTTATAAGAAAGCAGAGTCTTTGTACAATGATTTAACTGCGAAAGGGGTTGAGGTACTTTTTGATGATCGCGAACTAAGTCCTGGAAATAAATTTGCAGACAGTGATTTGATTGGTATTCCAATGCGCGTGGTGGTGAGCGAAAAATCTTTAACAGCAGGCGGGGTTGAAATAAAAGAACGAACAGCCAGTACAAGTGAAATTATCACTGTTGAAGAATTGTTTAAAACATACCAAAAGAATTGCGAATAGAAAAAGCCACCAAGACCCAGTTGGGTGTTGGTGGCATTTGAGTTTTTATTTTGATGCTTTGTGGGCGATGTGTTTACCCATTCTTTCGATGTCGGAAAGAAGCTTGATGATGTCTTTGCTCATCTTAAGATCCACGGCTTCTTTTTTCAGACGAGCGATGAAACCCGAACTGTAGATTTGTAGCATTTGGTTCCCAACGTGTTCTGCTTTATTTGGAAGAGGAGAAGGGAGATTAGCGTAGTTGGTTGCCAACTCGCAAAGAAACATTCTTCTTTCATCAGAGACACCAGCCTCTGTGAGTAGTTCCTCCGCCTCTTTTTCCAGCGCCTCCGCCTCTCTTCGTGCGAGCTTACCCATAGCTGTTGTGAAGTTTTCATTCCAGTTGGCATGGTATTCCGCGTACGCTTCATTGATCTTTGGCGCCAGCACGTTTATGTATCGCATCTGGGCGTGCGCGGAAGGTCCAGAGAGTTCCTCGTTTAGTTTTACGAGAACATCTTTACAGATTTGTGCAAACTGCAAGGCATACATGCGAACAAGTACTGACTGGAGCACTGTGTCCATATACATAAGTATTAGTCCTTTCGCTGGTTGGTTTTTTGGAACTGTACTGATAGTTACACTACACGATTTTTTGTGTTCGTCAAACTTTTTAATTTGGTATATATAAATAAAAACCCCCACTACGCCGTAGCGGGGGATTTGAAAATTACAACATAGTTACCGACAGAAATTTCTTTAATCATAGACAGAACATCTTCGCCTTCAATCGATACCCGTAAAGATCCAAAGTCTTCTGTTGTTGGGTTGATTGTGTGCGTTATGCAACAGAAGAGTGCACGGTTGTGTGCCCACATAGAAAGCCTTTCTTCGTTTTCTAAACCCTCGCCACCTGGCACATATTCGAATTCATCAACTTTTACAGCAATCTCTCCGCCATTTTTAAGGGAAATACGCAATAGGGTTCCTATGAGATCTTGAGCGTGGCTTACGCCAAGGTTGCTAAGCAAGGTGTCTTTGACGCTTTTGTTCATTTTGGTCCTCGTGTGATGGTTAAAGAAAACAGCTGGCATTAATCTACAGTTTTTTAGTGTTGGCGTCAATTTTAGATAAAAAAAGAGACGCCCCGAATTGGTGACGTCTCATCAAAGGTTGGTCGAAGTGCGGATGTAACTGACCAGGTTACATCCCGGTACCGAGTCGCCGGAGTGGGTAATCGGCCATCCTCTCACTTTTGAAACCCCGCGGTATTTTATGAACTTTCCCGGGAGAGCAAAATTTATGGTACTACCAATTTTTAATATTGTCAAATTAGTATCGAATATTTCTACGTGGTAGAATACCCCCATGTTTGAGCGATTTTTACGTCACTTTTCAAATGATATTGGTATCGATTTGGGTACTGCAAATACGCTCGTGTATCTCCGTGGGCGAGGCATTGTTATTAATGAACCATCTGTTGTTGCACTTAACGCAAAAACTGACCGCGTGGTGGCTGTTGGTAATGAAGCAAAAGATATGATGGGACGCACACCGGCGCATATTCGTATCGTTCGTCCACTTGTTGACGGGGTGATTTCTGATTATGAAGTAACGGAGGAAATGCTTTCATACCTCATTAACAAAGCAAACGAAATGGTGAAAAAGTTTTTGCGTCCGCGTGTGGTCATTGGTATTCCTGTTGGTGTGACTAACGTTGAGATGCGTGCGGTGTATGACGCGGCAAAATCAGCTGGGGCGCGCGAGGTATACATTGTTGAAGAACCGATGGCGGCAGCAATCGGTGTGCACCTTCCAATTCATGAGCCAGTAGGAAGTATGATTGTAGATATTGGTGGCGGAACAACTGACATCGCTGTGATTGCGCTTGGTGGTGTGGTGCGCTCTAAAAGTTTAAAAGTTGCAGGGGATGTGATGAATACAAATATCATCACCTACATTCGTGACGAGTTTAAAATGCTTATCGGAGAAAAAACAGCAGAGCACATCAAAATGACCATCGGTGCCGCGATTCCAAGCGAGCACGGCGAAGAAATGACAATCAAAGGACGAGATTTGATTACTGGACTCCCACGCGAAGCGGTGATTACTGATGTAGATATTCGCGAAGCAATGTACGGCCCGCTTTCACAAATTGTGGAAGCAATCAAAGAAGTTTTGGAAACCACACCACCTGAAGTGCTTTCGGATATTATGCACAAAGGTATTACGCTTTCAGGAGGCGGTGCTCTTATTAGAAATATCACGACACTCCTTAAAATGCAGGTTAAGGTTCCAATTATTGTTGCGGATGATCCATTAACATGCGTTGCTCGAGGAACAGGTTTTATCCTAGAGGATATAGAGAAGTATAAATATGTAGGAATTCCAAACACCGATGACATATCGTTCCGCGAAAGCAAAACAAGGTTCAAAGCATGTGCGCATCGCAGCACTTATTATTTTTGTTGTACTGCTTTCTTTTATGTGGGAGCCGGTTCAGGAAACACTTCATCCCGTTGTTGCACCATTACTAAACACGTATGTGACCATACGCGATACGGGGACTGGTATACCTCATGCAATTGTTACTTTTTTTACAAAGCGAAGCGAATATGAAAAACGCATTAGTGAACTAGAACTTCAAATTGAGCGTCTTGAAAACGAACTTGCCTACACAACTGATCTTTTAGATACCACTGATGATGAGGGGAGTGCAGAGAGTGCAACTACAACAAATACCGTTCTTACTGGAAGCAAAACCCAAAAACTATATCCAGTTCTTAAAGATATAACAACGATGTATAACAGTGTTGTTTTGTCTGGTGGATTTGATGACGACATAGAAGAGGGAATGATTGTGTATGTGCGTGGACATCAGGCAGTTGGTTTTATTGAAAAAGTCCATAAAGCCACATCCATTATGAAATTGTATTCATCGTCAGATCAGCATGTAGAAGGAATAATTAAGGATATTGATACCAGTATTACCCTCCAAGGACAAGGAGGGGGTTCATATGTGATAGAAGCGCAAAAGGATGTTGATCTTGCTGTAGGCCAAGTGGTTCATTTGGCAGGAAATCCTTCTATGGTGCTTGGGACGATTGTTTCGGTTGAAGATGACCCGCAAGATATTTTTGTGCGTGCATATGTTCGTGGAGCATATAATCCAAACAGAGCAAATACTTTCTATGTTGACCGTCAATAAGTACACTCTTTATGTCGTTGGTGCCGTTATTTTTGCGCTTTTTGGGGATGTTGCTCTATCAACAAGTAAGTACCCGCTTTTTACGATTGTTGTATGTGGTATAGTAATCGTACTAGCGTATGTCTCGCCACATATTAGGAAAACGTATTAAACGCACACATCGGGAAATTAATCCTGAAGATGTGTTTTTGGATTCGCACAACATTCCAACGTTTAACACCAGCCAACTTGAAGGACACATTGAAAAACCCTTACCGAGTTATTTTGGATATATTATTTTATTTGCAGTCGTTGTTGTTTTTGGTATTTTTTCTGGCAAATTGTATTCAATGCAAGTGCGTGAGGCTGATACATATAGAGAACTTGCTGATAAAAATCACTTAAAGAGTACGCCAATCTTTGCGCATCGTGGAACAATTAGTGACAGGGAGGGCGTTTTGCTTGCTTGGAACGACAGTGTTGGAGCAAGTCACGAAATTCCAACACGCAAATATATAGAAACCCCCGGTTTTTCTAATGTGCTTGGTTATGTAAGTTATCCAAAAAAAGATTCGAGTGGAATCTTTTGGCAAGATGTATACATCGGCAAAGACGGTATTGAAAAAATGTACAACGACCGTTTACAGGGGGTGACCGGAGAAAGAATTGTTGCAGTAAATGCAGCACGTGAAATAGAGGCGGAGAACGTTACCGTTGATCCAATTAATGGCGAGAATATAAAAATTACCATCGATAAAGGGGTGCAAGCAAAACTTTATGAACGCATGAAAGCTCTTTCTGTTAAGGCGGGATTCACGGGGGGAGCTGCAGTAATTATGGATGTTGCAAATGGAGAAATTCTTGCGCTCGTAAGTTTTCCACAGTACGACAACAATTTAATTACAAACGCTTCATCGTCCGATGAGAAAAAGCAGGTGTCTCGCGACCTTCTTGATAAACGAAACATGTTTCTTAATCGTGCCGTGTCTGGACTGTTTACTCCTGGGTCAACAGTAAAACCATTCGTTGCCATTGCTGCCCTCATGGAGGGTGTAATTACTCCTGAAAAGGAAATTTATAGTTCTGGTGCACTTGTTATTAAAAATAAATATGGCGGTCCAGATACAGTGTTTAAAGACTGGAAGGCTCATGGATATGTGGATATGCGAAAGGCGATTGCAGGCTCGTCGGATGAATATTTTTACCAAGTAGGGGGTGGGTATCAGAGTCAGCAGGGATTAGGAATTGAACGTATTAATCGTTACGCGAAAATGTTTGGTTTTGCTTCAACAACAGGTATTGATTTACCTGGTGAAAAAGCAGGACTCGTTCCTTCTCCCGAATGGAAGAAAAAAACTTTCAATGAAGATTGGCTACTTGGAAATACATACCACACCTCAATTGGACAGTATGGTTTTCAAGTTACTCCACTTGAACTTGTACGCGCTGTTGCCATGATTGCTAACGGAGGATATTTAGTTACTCCTCATCTTTATTTATCGCTTGAGACGAAAAGGACATTAGTCGGTTTGGAAGAAGGCCATCTTAAAGTTATTCGTGAAGGAATGCGACAAGGAGCAATAACGGGAACAGGAAAAGTTCTTAATATTCCAGGCGTGAAAGTCGCTACCAAATCAGGAACAGCAGAATTAGGAATTACTAAACAACTGGTGAACAGTTGGATTACGGGATATTTTCCATATGAGAATCCACGGTATGCTTTTGTGGTGATTATGGAAAAAGGGGATAGACATAATCCGTATGGCGCAGTATTTGTGATGCGCGAGACGCTTGAATGGATGCGTGACAACACGGAGTATACAAAGTAGCCAAAAACGTTATTTTGTGCTATTATATCTGCCATGGAATATTTAACAATCGAAAAGAAAAATTCTCTTGAAGAAGAGTTGAACAATTTAAAAACAGTTCGCCGTAAGGAAATTGCAGAGGCGCTTGAATACTCGAAATCACTCGGTGATCTTTCAGAAAACGCTGAATATCACCAAGCTCGTGAGGATCAGGCAAACTGTGAAGACCGTATTGCGCACATCGAACAAATTTTAAAGAATGCAGTTATTTTGAGCGACCATAAAGACGGATTCATTAGTGTTGGTAGTACGGTCGCTGTTCTCAAAAAAGGCGATAAGGAACCTCGGACATTTTTGATTGTTGGAAGTGAAGAAGCAGATTCTTTTACAGGAAAGATTTCCAATGAATCTCCGCTTGGAAAAGCTATTCTCGGCAAAGTAAAAGGTGACACAGTAAGTTTTGAAACTCCAAAAGGAAGCGTGACGTATACGGTTAAATCAGTGGAATAACGAAAGATAAGAACAAAAAAGGCAAACTAAAAAGTTTGCCTTTTTTGTTCTTATTAGACTCTAGTCCTCAATAACTAGTCCCTGTGCTATAATTTCCTTCATATGGCATCACTTGAAGAACTGCGCGCAGAGCGCCTCAAAAAATTACAAGCACTTCGTGAACAAGGGGATGAAGGGTATCCGAGCGTTTCTAGAAAGACACATGATTTAGCGGATATTGTTCGAGCTTTTAAAACGCTTCACGACGAAGGTACGCAAGTGATTGTAACTGGACGAATTATGGCTTCTCGCGGACAAGGGGCGCTTATCTTTTTCGACCTCTTTGACGGAACAGCGAAATTGCAGGCAGTGATTAAACTTCCAGAATCAGGAGACAAAGTACATGAATTTTATACGAAGTTTGTTGATATTGGAGATTTTGTTGAGGTAACAGGAACGCTCTTTATTACAAAAGCTGGACAGGAAAGTGTGCATGTGACTAACATGAGCATGCTTTCTAAAGCACTTCTTCCGCTTCCAGATAAGTATCACGGCATTCAAGACGAAGAACTCCGTTTGCGCGAGCGATATCTTGATTTGCTTACTAATCCAGAACTACGCGAACTGATTGAAAAGAAGGCAAAGTTTTGGGATGTAACTCGAGCATTCTTAAAAGAAAGAAAATTCATCGAGGTGGAAACACCAACACTTGAAGTGACAACAGGAGGTGCTGAAGCGCGCCCGTTTAAAACACATCACCATGATTTTGATTTGAGTGTGTTCTTGCGTATCTCTGTTGGTGAGCTTTGGCAAAAGCGACTCATGGCGGGAGGTTTTTCTCGTACGTTTGAAATTGGTCGCGTGTATCGCAACGAAGGTTCATCACCTGAACACGTCCAAGAATTTACTAACTGTGAATTTTATATGGCGTATGCTGACTATGAAGACGGAATGAATCTCGTACAAGATTTGTACAGAACGATTGCAAAAGAAGTGTTTGGCACGATGACATTTACTACTCGTGGTCACACCTTTGATTTAAGTGAAGCGTGGGCGCGCATTGATTATCGTGAAGAAGTGAAAAAACAGACTGGTATTGATATTGAGAAGGCAAGTGATGACGAGATTAAAAAGAAACTTCAAGAACTTAAGGTGACATACGATGGAGAAAACCGTGAGCGCTTGATTGATACGCTCTGGAAGCACTGTCGAAAGCAAATTTCAGGGCCAGCGTTTGTTATTAATCATCCGCTGATTGTGGCTCCGCTTGCAAAGAAAAATAAAGATGGCGAAACAGCGCAAGTGTTCCAACCAATTTTAGCAGGTTCAGAAATCGGAAAAGGGTACACGGAATTAAATGACCCAATTGATCAACGTGCACGCTTCGAAAAGCAACAGCAACTCTTGGAGGGTGGTGATGAAGAAGCGATGATGGCGGATGAAAGTTTCGTGGAAATGCTTGAACACGGCATGCCACCAACGTGTGGGTTTGGATTTGGTGAACGACTCTTTGCATTCTTGTCGGATAAACCGATTCGCGAAGTGCATACCTTCCCACTTGTAAAACCTAAAATAGGGTAGAAAGACAATCATAATAATCCCACCGCATGAACTCTCAATTTGAAAGGAATAACAATGAAGGAAGTAGGGGTGATTTGCGAGAACAACTTGGAAAACTTTTTGGGCGCCCCAATCCTCCAGAAGAAACAGAAGTTGTGCTCGAGAGTGCCCCTAAGATTATCCCAACCCCGCCTTCTCCTAAACGAAAAGCTCACGAAATAAGATTGTATCGCACTATGTCTAAAGCAGAATATGAAAAATACTCCCCAGTATTAAAAAAATTTCAAACATTTATGGTTAGAGATAGGTATCGATATAATTTAGAATTGCTTGCTTTGAGAAATAAGTTATTCGACGCCATTGAAGCTAATGATCAGAAAAGCATTCCTGATTTGCTTAAGAAATTTGAAACACAATTAGATGCGGAAATCGAAAGAGACGAGAAAGGGGACAAGGAGAGACTGGCTTACTTTCTAAAGGTTCAAGCAACACCTAGAGATAAAGAAACTGTACTGGCTCGAAATATTTATAATGATGACAATAACCATTATAAAAAAATCAGTCTAAAAGACGGCTCTCTTATTCAAATGACACCAGAAGAAATTGTTGCTTTTGATAAAGTAGATGACGCTGTGCATTTTAAGTATGCCGTAGCTTTCAATAAAGGGGAGGTTACAGAAGAAATGATACGAGAAAAAGACGAACTGCTTGATTTGATAGAACTATATAAGTTTGAAGAAGCAGGGAAAAAAGCAGATGCATTTTTGCAGAAGCACCACAGTGTTTTCTTTGGAATTAAAGAATAAGTATATTACTAAAAAATTAGTTTGCAGTTTAGTGTTAAGTCCTGTAGGATTGCATGAGATTCTTTCAATCAAAGAGGTGATACATGTCTGGAAAATGTTCTTGGGTTTTAGTTTTTCATCACGGTATTGAACATGCAAAAGATGATCCCGATTTCGGTAGAAAATTTGCTGACGCAATTCTTTCTTCCAGACGAGGACATGAAACAATAATTCCAGTTTCAGCTCACTCAGTTGCACACAAAGGATCAGCAACGGTTGGGGTGGTGGTAGGAAATTATTTTAGTGGCGACACGCATACGCAAATTGCTATTTCTGAAAAAGGAACTCCGTGGCTTGCTAATGGTTATGGCAGGCCAGCGTGGTCAACCCTCACGAAAGCAGATGCGATGTATCAGTTGTTTGGTAATCCGAAACCGCGAATCTCGGTCGAAAAACCAATTTCAAAAATTGAAAAATGAGAAACCGCAGACGAGAGTCTGCGGTTGTTTTTTTGTTTCCGATTTAGGCCACATCGGAAAGGATATACATTCGCTTATTGTAGACGATATAAATTCCCGGAGGGAAGATGATATTGTCATAGACTGCGATGCCATAGTTCCCGTCTTTGGACTTTTCTGGCATGAATTCCATTTTTCCAAGCGACAAATGCCAATGATGGCGCTTGTAGAAGAATCCCCAGCCTTTTTTCTTAGCAATTTTGGCTATTCTTTTACGGAAGTCACGTTTGTATGCTTTTTGTGAGGCGAGGGAGCCAACAGTATTTCTGCGCGCTTGCGCAACCAACTTACGAAGTTCTTTCGGTAACTGTGGGTAGGCTGTTTTCATGGGTTCTCCTTCTTCAAAGTTTTCGCAAGTTGACGCTGTACGCTTCCTACAAGTTTTTGTTTTTGACGGATCCTTCTTCTTGCTTCACGAATTTGATGTTGCAAGTCTTTTATAAGAATTTCTTCGCCCGCCACAGACCTTGTATCTAGACCGCGAACCTCAAAAAGACCACTACCTGTTTTTACAACTTTGACCATTGTCACCTCCTTTAGATATTAGGAATGACACGATGTAATTTGCCTTCTCGTGTGACGATGTAGTACCCAGGTTTCAAAGGGACGGTGGTAATCGTTACCGGAATAAGATCCCCCTCGTTCCAGAGATAACCAAGTGTTCCTTGGTGCACAGGTAACTTCCACCTACGACGCATGTGTAAAATTTTCCACTTCTTTTTCTTTGCTTCTTTTTTTAAAAGTTTTACCCACGCCTGCATTGTGTATGCGCGTGCACGTGATGGAAGTTCGGGAATACGTCCCGTGGCAACCAGTTTTGATACAAGTGGCGCTAGTTTTTCACGACAATCGAATTTGTTTTTTGGAAAGATAATTTCCACTCGCCCCTCCTTAATTGAGCATCTAGTAAAAATCCTACCACCAACAGTGCTCTCTACCTAGTTTTTGATACTTTATCCTTATTTTTAAAGGACTTTTAAGTGGGAGATATCCACAGTTTGGTGTAGCATTTGGAGACTAAAGTGGGGTATAATGTATTGCAGTGGGGCATTGTGGGAGAAACGCTCCAAATAACAAAATGTTAATCGGCCAGTACACACACGAACTCGATCCAAAAAAGCGCTTAACGCTGCCTGCTAAGTGGCGCAAAGACCTCGGAAAGAAGGTTGTGATTACTAATGGCCTCGATAGTTCATTATTTATTTTTACGGAAAAGGAGTGGAATACCATTGCACAAAAGCTCGCACAGACCGGCTTTGGGAACGCCGACTCGCGAAGCTTTAATCGCGTCATGCTCGCACACGCTTTTGAAGTCGACATTGACGCTGCTGGACGTATTCTCATTCCTGACCCGCTCAAGGAATCTGCTCATCTCACATCTAAAGTTGTTCTTGCTGGAATGTATTCACGCATTGAACTTTGGGATGAAGAGGGTTGGAAGAAATATTCGGCAAAAGCTTTGGGAGAAGCTGATGCTCTTGCTTCCAAACTAAGCGACCTAGGAATGCTCTAAACAACATTATGAACATTGCCTTCTCAACAATTTTTTACCGTCTTCCTACTTCGACCAGTAAGAAGACTAATACTAAAACGCAAACCATGGAACACACTCCTGTACTCTTACGCGAAACAATCGAAGGCCTTGCTCTTAAGAAGGGAGGTGTTTACGTTGACTGCACCGTTAATCGTGGAGGCCACAGTGTGGAGATTGCAAAAGTAATCGGCAAAAACGGCACGCTTATTTGTATCGACCTTGACCAGGACGCACTTTCACAAGCAAAGGAGAGACTTGAAGCAATTAAACGCGGAGCACCAACGCTTCATTTTGTGCATTCAAACTACCGTCATCTGATGAGTATTTTGAAGAAATTAAATATCGATAAAGTCGATGGCATTGTTGCTGACCTCGGGCTTTCATCACAGGAACTTGAAAGTTCAAAGCGTGGATTTTCTTTCCTTCGTGAGGAACCACTCCAAATGACATTTGATGCGCACCCAACAGAAGATATGACAACTGCGTTTGACATTGTGAATTTCTGGAGCGAATCAACCATTGCTGACGTGTTGTTTGGGTTTGCTGATGAACGTTATGCAAAGCGTATTGCAAATAGAATTGTGGAAGCTCGTACGAAAGAACCAATCAAGACCACAACACAATTGGTTGCGATTATCGAACAAGCTGTTCCAGTTATGTATCGCCACAAGAAAACACACTGTGCAACAAAAACATTCCAAGCGCTTCGTATGGCGGTCAATGATGAATTAGGAAGCATTGAAGAATTACTCACCACGGTTCCCGATGTGCTATCTCACGGTGGACGATTTGCGGTCATTACTTTTCATAGTACGGAGGACAGACTTGTGAAAAAAGGATTACGAGCACAGGCGGGCACGATGACCATGATTAACAAGAAAGCCATTATTCCAAGTGACGAAGAAATGAGTAACAACCCCCGGTCACGCAGTGCTCAGTTACGAATCGCAGAAAGAAAATAAACAAGGAAAACATTACACATAACTAACAAAACCATGAAACAACAAATCACAATCTACAAAACCATGACGCTTCGTGAACGAATTGTTAATACCATGCTTGTAACGTTTGTGGTGTTGGTTGTTGTGTATGGAATGATTCTCCTTTCTCTTGTCTTTTCTGTGATTGAACGCAAGCAAGCTCTTGCTTCCACAAAAGACATTATTTCTTCATTAAGTTCTGTGGAAACAAAGTATGCTTCAACCATTGCAAACATTAATGATACAGTGCTAGCCGAAAAGGGATTTGCTCGTCTTGATGGTACAACGCTTACGGTTCGCAAAGATCCAATCGCCGGGTATACTGTGCTCTATGAGCGTTAATGGCGCACCGCAAATAACGGAAGCCCAGGAACTGCGTTCTATCTTTAGAGCGCAGTTCTTGTCTCTTTTTTGGTTGCTTCTTTTAGTCATTATTCTTGGACGGGTTGTCTATATTCAGGTCTTTAAACACACATACTATACCGACTTGGCGGATAAACAGTACATTGCTAAAACACCGTCATCATTTGACCGCGGGTCTATCTTTTTTAAAAATCAAAATGGTGACATGGTATCTGCGGCCAAGCTTTCCTCGGTGTACCGCGTAGCCATTGACCCAACACGAATTGAAAATAAAGAAGAAGTTTTTAAGATTCTTTCTGAAAAGATTGAACTTTCTTCCGAGACCTTTTTTACTAAAGCCTCAAAAGAAAATGATCCATACGAAGAAATTGCTGTAAATGTACCAGAAGATACGGCTACATTTTTGGAAAAGAAAAAAATTAAAGGAGTACTTTTTATTAAAGACAACAAGCGCTCGTACCCACAAGCAACGGTTGGTTCTCAGGTGCTTGGTTTTGTTGGAAGTGATGGCTATAACGTGCGCGGGCAATATGGTGTTGAAAAATATTATGATGACGTACTGGCGCGAAGCAAGGATGAGAAAACCATTAATTTTTTTGCAGAACTTTTTGCTGACATCGATACCAATCTTGTTTCAAATACTGATGCACGCGTGGGAGATGTTGTGCTTACCATTGATTCTGAAGTTGAACGCTTGCTCCATAAGACGCTTGTGGAAACAAAAGCAGAATGGCGTTCAGAAATTATTGGGGGAATTGTTATGGACCCGAAAACAGGTGCAATCATTGCAATGGACGCATTGCCATCATTTGACCCGAATGATTTTTCGCAAGTCGAAAGTCAAAGTGTGTATCGCAATCCGCTTGTTTCAAGTGTGTATGAAATGGGAAGTATTATTAAACCGCTCACTATGGCCTCCGCACTTGATGCTGGCGCAGTAAACGAAGAGACAACATACTACGACACGGGATTTCGTGATTTGAATAATTACAAAGTACGCAACTACGACGAGAAAGCGCGTGGAACAACAAAGATGCAAACAATTCTTGATAAATCACTTAACGTGGGTATTGTCTTTTTAGTTGAAAGTTTAGGGACAAAACGTTTTCAAGAATATTTTAAAAAATTTGGTCTTGGTGAAGAAACAGGAATTGATTTGCCGGGAGAATCTGCTGGACTTATTAAAAATTTGAAAAGTAATGTGTTGGTTGATAGTGCAACCGCTGGATTCGGCCAGGGTATTGCCATCACACCGATTCAAACTATTCGTGCACTCTCTGCGCTTGGTAATGGTGGATATTTACCGGCACCGCACGTGGTTGAACGTATCAACTATAAAAATGGCACCGTGAAAGCAATTATTCCAGACCAAGGAGAAATGATACTTCAAAAAGGAACAAGTGAACGTATTACACGCATGCTTGTACACGTTGTTGATACCGCACTTAAGGATGGCGCATATAAAATGCCCCATTACACAATTGCCGCAAAAACGGGCACAGCACAGATGGTAAAACCGGGAGCGGGATACTACGATGATAGGTACTTACACTCGTTCTTTGGCTATTTTCCGGCCTATGAGCCACGGTACATTGTTTTCCTCTTCCATACGTATCCAAAAGGGGCTGAGTATGCATCCGCAACACTCACTGACCCATTTTTCAAAATTGTGAAGTTTTTGATTTCGTATTATCAAATTCCACCGGATAGATAGTCAGTAGTTTGATAGCTGCTAGTTCGTAGGCGGCATATGTTAGTATGTGTATATGAAAGGTAAGATTCCACAAAATCAAAAACCAGCGATTAATAATCATAAACCCACAGAAACTTCGTGGGGCAATGTCGCATCGTGGTACGATACGCACTTAGAAAAAACCGGGGACACGTATCATGAAAAAGTGGTGTATCCTAATCTCGCGCGCTTGCTTGGTGATGTAAAAGGCAAACATGTGCTTGATCTCGCGTGTGGGCAGGGCCAGTTTTCACGATTACTTGCAGAGGCAGGGGCATCCGTCATTGGTGTTGATGTAGGGAAGGCCCTACTTGATATTGCAGAAAAGAAAAATAAACCCTACAAGTTTAAAATTTTTTATTACAACACGGCGTCTCATGATTTGTATATGATTAAAGATGGTACACAAGACATTGTTGTTTGTGTGCTTGCGCTTCAAAATATTGAAAACTTACAGGAAACCTTGAAAGAAGTTTCGCGTGTGCTTGCAAAAGACGGAACATTTGTATGTGTGCTCAACCACCCAAGCTTCCGTATTCCACGCGGAAGCGGTTGGGGATACAACGAGCACGAACAAGTGCAGTATCGTCGCATCGAAAGTTATCTTTCAGAAGCAAAAGTAAAAATTGACATGACACCAGGAAGCACAACGGATAAAAAATTTACGTACTCATTTCATCGTCCGCTTCAGGTGTATGTAAAGGCCTTTGCAAAAAACCACCTCGCAATCACTCGTCTTGAAGAGTGGGAATCGCACCGTAAAAGTGAAAAGGGGCCAAAGCAAAAAGTGGAAGATAAAGCACGAAAAGAAATTCCGTTGTTTATGTGTATTGAGTGTAGAAAGATATAAAGTAAAAAGAGCGATGCCTATCGCATCGCTCCCAACTATTTGTTAGTCTTTAAACCACACCCTTGTGGGTGGGATAACGAGAGTGTCACTACCCACCAATTTAATGAGGTCTTTGGAAAAAACACGAATATTTCCCTGAATTGAATTCGGGTACCACCAAGATATTAATTTATCGATTTTTTCTGGACGCATTCCCACAACAACCGTAGAGTATGTCCTGCTTGAACCGAACCCAATTTCTCTGAACTCAACTAGCTTAGAGTCGCCTTCGAGTTGAGAATCATTGCCCCAATCTATTTCATTAGGGCAAAACCCACCAACATTTTTGTGAGGAGGAATTGGCATTTCTTTAAACAAGTGGTCCCAATCTGGTGTAAGCATGACTTCCCAAAGAAATTTTACTGCCAATGAAATATTTCTCGGGAGCTTGCTTTTTGTGTATCCAGGTTTTACGACTGACAGCATATAAACCTCCGTAAAGGACAGTTACATCACAACGCGTAAAGCGTATAGATGACACACCAGGATTGGTGTGTCATTGTACACTACAAATAAAAAAGATATATGTCAAAAATAAAAGGGCGATGTTGTAGACATCGCCCCTTTCGTTATCATTCCACTTTTTCTTCCACTTTTGTTGCTTCCACCAAAAGGCGACGAGTATTGTATTCTTGTGCGAGCTGTTTGTTGTGCACGACCAGGTCCATCTTGATGGAGCTGGGGTTCCAAAAATCAAAACCGACGATTGGTTCTTTGCGCACCCCAATGGTGACTATTGACCCAGTTTTCTTTTCAAGAAACATCACTACCTCAGTGTCGCCTTCGCAAATTTCTCCCAACCCCTCGATGACTACATTCGGACGAAATGAAAGCATGTTAGGGAGAAGAGGGCACGGAAACAAGTGATCCCACATATTGGTGTGAAAGACCTGTGCCAAGAATTCCTCTGCATGTACCACCGCAGGAGATTTCTCGGTTTTGGTGAGACTTCCTTTTTTCTTGGTGTTGGAACGGGGCATGGAATACCTCCGTAAAGAACGGTTGATATTTAGGCATCTACTAATGTTGAATTCTGTAGTATTTGTATCATATTGTCAATAAATGTTTTTTATGTTTTCTTGATTCCCCAACTAGTGAAAGTTAGGTTTTTGTGCGACATGATATAATAAAGCGCATATGAAATTATTGCCAAAATCATTAGATACCCCACAGATGAAGCTTGTGTTTGGATTAGTAGCCGTTATTGTGCTTGTGCTCGCATATTATTTTTATGTAACAAGTAAGGGTGTAGTTGAAACAACACCCGCAATAGAAGTAACACAGACTGATCATGTTCGTGGAAATCAAACCGCAAAAGTAACCTTGATTGAATTCGCGGATTTCCAATGTCCGGCATGTGCTGCATACGAAGGTCTTGTTCAAAAAGTGCTTGCTGATAATGCACAAGACGTGAAGCTTGTTTTCCGTCATTTCCCACTCATTCAGATTCACCCAAATGCACTTCTTGCTGCTAAAGCATCTGAAGCTGCTGCTCTTCAAGGAAAGTTTTGGGAAATGCACGACATGTTGTATGCAAAGCAACAAGAGTGGTCAAGTTCTGCAAGCGCTAAGGCGCTCATGGTTGGATACGCTTCTTTACTTAACCTAAGTGTAAAACAATTTGAAGCGGATCTTACAAGCGAAGCAGTAGAGAAAAAAATTATGGCGGAATATCAAGAAGCGATGCGTTTGAAAGTACCAGGTACACCAACCTTTTTCTTAAACGGCAAAATGATTGAAAGTCCTCGTTCTCCAGAAGAATTTACAAAATTAATTCAAGAAGCAGCAAAATAACATGTTCAAAGATTTTTTTATCAAGCAAGTCGACGACCGTTGAGGGAGGAAGATGTCGTAAGCCAGTAGGCGTCGACCAGTAAAACAAAGATAATTTAACCACCAAAATAAAAATAACATGTTCAAAGATTTTTTTATCAAGCAAGCAGTAAAATATGGTTCAAAAAATTTGCCGAAAGATCAGCAAGAAATGCTTCAGCACGCCGTAGAAAAAGATCCAAAACTTTTTGAAAAAATTGCAAAGGAAATTGATGTACTCAAAAAGCAGGGAAAGCCAGAAATGTATGCAAGTCTGGATGTGATGAAGAAGTATCAGAAGGAACTTCAAGAATTGTTTAAAAAGTAAAAAATAGAAACTTTTTTGTTTTTTCATCGTTTTGCCCTGAGGCATATTTTCTGTTACTATTGACGGCAGTTAGTTCTATATATACAAGCAAAATCCCAACGAAACTAAGCACACCAAGGAGAACAACATGCTTCCCATCGGAAGTTTGACGCAACCCACAAGTGTTAGTTTTCAGTATCATGCATTTACTCAACTTGAGTATCGGGAAGACCTTCCGATTATAATCCCTGTTTTCGAAGAGCAGGCGGATCTAATCGTCGACAAGCCGTTTCCTGAGGTGAAGGCACTTCGCGAGCACATGGACGCGCTCACGAATCGCAGGGATGACATCATGGTCGCCGTTTTTCCGGTGAAGCGTGGTGATGTTCTTGTGACGCTGTGCGTCGTCTATGTCGGCCAGAAATTTAAGTCGTCGAAGTCAAGCCGCCTCAAGTTCGGAAGTATTTCTTTTTACAGGACGCTCTCTGTCCGCATGACGGCAGCAATTGCACGATTGCGGGAAATGAAATTCGTAGAAGCAACAATTATTCTTCCTGGACGTTTTTTTCCAGATCATTTGAAAAAAGACCCGAAACAAGAGCGTGAGGAAGAAATCTTTGTGCGTACCGTGGCAACCGCAGTTGTGGTCGCAAACGATACGTTCGATGCATATTTCGCTTCACCCGAACCGCGCATGAGTAACATCTACCTCACCCACTTTGGAGAGATGCAATCGCAAAAAACGGTTCCGCATTTCTTCAATCGCGCAATCGGTTCCGGTGTTCTCATGGGAGAATCTGTCGGCGAAGCAAGACGTCTCACACAGCTTCCACCGAACGACAAAACACCTCTTTCACTTGCGGAGCATTTCCTTGGTACGGAAATCAAGTTCAATACTCCCTCGACGAAAAAGGTGTGGAAAGGCATTCGTGGTCATCGGTTTGGTTCTCAGGTCAAAGCTTCGATCATTTACGGCACCAAAGCCCTCGAGGGTGCGGGGTTTCGAATGATTGCAGCGATTGGTCGTGGTAGCCAACATGAACCATGCTTTTTGAGCCTTCACTATCGTCCCAAGAACAAAAAAGAAAATACCAAGAAGCTTGCGCTTATTGGCAAGGGTGTGGTGTTCGACACTGGTGGTACGAACTTGAAAGAGTCATCCACCTTGAAACGTATGCACTACGACATGGCAGGCGCTGCAACAGCGGTTGCTGTGCTCAGGTATGCCGTAGCCAAGCGTCTTCAAGTTGAAATTGTTGTACTCATTCCGCTTGTGGATAACGCTATCGGTTCCAAATCCATCAGGCCTGGAGAAATTCTCCGGGCATACGGTGGACAAACGAACGAAATCACCGACACCGATTCTGAAGGTCGTGTGATCCTAGCAGATGCCATAAGTTTTTCTGAAAAGCACATGAAACCGGATTGTACAATAACGATTGCGACGCTCACTGACATGGCTGAATTTGGCCCCGCGATCATCAAGGTTATTGGTACTGATGATGATCTCAAACGGAAAGCCGAACAGGCCATGCAACGGTCTCACGAAGTGATGTTCATGCTTCCGAAGCCGGAGGATTTGGGCGATGTTACATCGCAACACGTCGGTGATTTAAGTGACCTCAAGAACGACATTGGCACTCACTATCACACGTCACCAGCCATGGCGATGTATGATTACTTTCCGTGGAGCAATAGTCGGTGGATGCACATCGATGTCGCGGCAGTGTTCGAAGACGATGCCGACGACTATGGCTCCGGCCCGGGTTTCGGTGTCCGTTTTCTTGCAGAAATGGTCAAACAGTTCGCTTATAAGCATTCTTAGTATTTTTTTTGGATATTTTTTCCACAAAGCAGCGCCCCAAAGCGCTGCTTTTTCTTTATTTTGATGGAGAGTGTCATTGTGCTAGCATGTAGGGCAGTGTTTTAGTTCATTTTATTCACAACCAGAAAAGGATTCTATATGGCTACTAAGCCCTTAATAGATGTGCGTACTGAAGCAGAAACTCGAGCAAAATTTATTCTCGATGAAGGTATTGATCTTGTCCAGCGTCGTTTGTATGCTGGTGCAAAGTCAGCGGAACACAACCCTGACTTTGATGTTGGCTTCATGTTGGCCAGAGACATAGCGACAGGACTCCACACTCTTCAAACACAGTTCAGGCCCAACAAAGCTATGAACGAAGACGAGAATAAACCGATTGAGATTTTTCTCTCCACTTTTGGTGGCGACCTCTATAGCGCTTTCGGTATCTATGATTTGCTTCGTGTGTCACCAGTACCAATTCATGTGTATGTATTCGGTCAGTGCATGAGTGCTGGTACTGTCATCATGCAAGGAGCGGAGAAACGTTTTGTTTCAAAATCTTCGCGTCTTATGATTCACTATGGCTCCACGACGGATGAAGGGACGTCTAACCCCGTTCGTGTGGATGAGGTTTGGAAGGAACACCGCGAGATCATGGACCAATTGGTTGAAATTTACATGACTCGTTGTAATAAAGAGTTTCTTGCGGAGAGACGAGCAAAGAAGGTTCTGGAAGAGTTTTCAAAAGGTTGGCCCATGAGCAACAGAAAGAAGAAACAATACATGCAAAATTACAATGTTGAAGCGTTAGCAGAAGAGGCGCTTCGCAAAGATATTCTTCCTATTGAATCATATTTTGTCGCTAAAAGATTCGTTGAACTCGGACTTGCTGACGAAATCGTTACAAAATCACCGCCGAAGAAAGATCCGTTTGCACCGATAGTTGCGGATGAGGGTTCTTCTGGTTGATGAATACTGTTAATACAATCAAACCCCGAGTGGAAACTCGGGGTTTTTTCTTTTATATTTCGCCACAAAAAATCTTTTTTGTCACATTGTTTTTTACTCACCATACTTGGTAGACTGCTAGTCAGTGTTTACTTTTAGCCCTTTAATAAAATCAAGGAGTAGAAACCATGGCTGGAACCGTCTATCTGTTCGGCCCGGTCACGGGTCTGACGTTCGAGAAAGCCGATGCTTGGCGAAAACGCGCTAAGAAAGTACTGAAACCTTATGGTATCAAATGTATTGATCCGATGCGTAGCCTCAAGTTCCTCAAGAAAGATGGTCCTATTTCAGGGACGGGTCGTGAGTATAAAGACGAACTTGCAAAGCCCGCTGCGGTTGTTATGCAGAACCTTCGTGCTGTGGAAAAGTGCGACATCATGGTTGGTAACCTGCAAGGTGCTACCCGGGTTTCCATTGGTTCAGTTGCTGAACTTTCATGGGCTTTCATTAAACAAAAAATGGTGATGGCGATGGTTGATGAGAAAGAAGGTAATCCTCACGATCACATGCATGTCAACCATATGATTCACGTCAAAGTGAATACGTTTGATGCTCTGATGAATGCAGTCATCAAAGAGCTTGGCGATCCACCCAAACATAGTGACAAGAAGAAGCTGAAGAGGGCCCTCAAGAAATCTGAAAAGAAAGTGAAGAGAGCTTTCAAGAAAGAACTCAAGAAGGCAATCAAGAAGCTCAACAAAAAGCACCGGAGATAACCATGCCCTATCTCACAGGTTTTCGAAAAGATGAAATGCGAAAAGGGGATTATTCAAAAGTTGCGGGTGACTTGAACTATGCTTTAACAACAGTCATCATTCAGTATCTCGTACGGAAGAAACTTCGGTACCAGACATTGAATGACATTGTTGCCGCACTTTTGTTGGCGACTGATGAGTTTCAAGAACGCGTGCGTCAACCCCTTCAGTTTTTTCCCGGTATCGTCCAAGATGCAATATACACAGTACTTTTTGCTTTCATTGAAATATGGAAAAAGAAAGAGTTATTGTATCGAAGGTGGGAAGAACCCGAAACTCCGCACGAACTTCGTCACGTGTTCACGATGTTGATTTATCGATACTTGGCGGACAATGGTGTGTCTGATCAGACTGTTTGTGATGTGCGAGGTGCGCTTGATCTCGCCAACAAAGAGTTCTGCAGACGCATCGTGTATCCGTACGAAGATCGTGCCATTATAAAAAATGGAGACGTCTATCCGGAATCGTTGTTGTCACAGGTTCGCCCCATCAGCGAATCAACGAGAGACTCACAATAGGCATCCTTGATACGATAGAAATAAGCCCCATTCCCGGGGCTTTTCTTTTTATTTCGCCACATAATTTTCATATTGTCATCACTGTTTTGTTTGTACATAACCTGATAGAATAATCACAGTTTGAATTAGTTCTTTGACACCAATCCACCAATTACACAAAGGAAAGGATTCCCATCATGAAAGAGAAAATTAAAAGCTCTCTTGAACGACGACGGTATGTTGCTAATCACATCAACGAAACATCAAGCTCACTTGCCAAAAAACTTGGTATTAGTAAGCGTATGGTTGCTGTGTATAAAAAGGAAATTAGGGCTGGAATAACTGGACACAAGGATCGTACCAAAAAAGGTCTTGAGCGGAGATTTTTCATCCTGAAAAATCTTAACAAGACATCGCTTTGGCTTGCTGACAAACTCGGCATCAGCGTTCGCGCTGTCGATATGATCAAAAAGGAAATTGAGGCAGGACGTGTTACGTTGGAGGACGCTAAACAACACGCCAGTGGCACTAATATCGTTACACCACTCTTCCCAGACTGGTTGACGGAAATTGTGGAACGCAAGATGCGACTGAAACGTCCGCCGATGAGCCTCAGTGCTTTGCACAAACAGGTCGTCGCAGCGCTTCCGAAACATCTTAAAGAACATGCTCATGAAGTAACCAAGAAGAATATTCTCAATGAATTCGAGAATCTTTTCTGGAAAGGTCGTGATCCGATTGTTCGGGATGCGCTTCGTGCTGGCTTCACGCCGGAGAAATTGCACGAGATTCTGAGCAAACACTCAAATGATCGCGCGATTCCTCCAAAATGGGTCGTGAAGACGAAGTACGAGCACATGAAAGGGCTCTCACGGGCGCCGCGTGAAAAAGAAGTTGCCAGTTTGCGTGGCATTCTCCGTGTACCGCTTGGAGATGCACCTGCGCACTCACTTCTCTCGACTTCATTTAAGAAACCGTTCCACGCTTTGTCGGAGAGTACTAAAGATCAGTTTCGTATTGGTCTCATTTCGGCCCCGCAACTTGGTCTTCCGTATGATCCGGACATCGAACTAAACCTGACTCGTTGTGGCTTCGCCGCAGCGCGGAAGGATAATTGCGATGCGCTTGTCATTTCCGGTGGGCTGTTCCGCATTACTTGGCAGAAGACATCCGGTCCTAACCGGTTGCTCAATGACCTCGCGATGGGAACCGAAATCGATATCGAAGAGATTGCTGTTTCGTATCGTGATCGTATGAACGAAATTATTGAGTCGGGTTCATTTGAGCCTATCTACATCACCGCGAGAGAAGGATTCATCAATCGCTTGCGTGGCTGGTACAAGGTAACTCAGCGTCCCGATGGGACACCTGAGTTCAATAAACCTGTCTACGTGGTGCTTTCGCCGGCTGATCTTGGACTTGCTCGCCGTATGGCCTACTTTGAACTGCTCGCTTTGCAAAACAAGGAGCTGGGAGAAGCTAGGGCAGCGCTGAGCTTGTATAGCAAAGTTCTTGCGAAAGCAAGTGAAGCTCTCATGAACATCAAACACGATGGCACCGAGGAAGAAATTAGCTTGGCAGAAAAAGCACACACTTCGGCTGAACAAGCCGCTGCGCGTGCAGCTGAGCAAGTGGCTCGTGTACAGATGACGCACCTCGATTCGAAGCAGAACATCAGGGTGTACAATCAAGCCCTTTCTTACTTGCTTCACGAGATCGATAAGAATATTCCGGGTTGGCAGGTGATCGACCAAAACTCGGCATATGTTATTTTCGGTAAGAGCAAGCACGTTGTCAGGTTCGTTTCTGGTGGCGACACCAACAATCCGTATTACGACGAGCTCGGAAGTTACGGGCCGGCGCAACGGAGAGAAGAGTTGCCTGCACTTACGATTGTTTCTCATCCGCGCGCAATTTATCCGCGCAAGACCACGCGAGAGAATTATATCGATGGGTCTATGGAAGGAACAGCATCGTTTGCGGAAGCGCCGATGCTTGTCGATAAGGCTGCAATTCTTGAACGTACTGACGGCAACAAAGTTCCTCTCCCGGTCGTTAAGGCTGTAGGGGACGCAATGTTCAACGGGGGCATGACGATTATCAAGATTGATCCCGATTTTGGGGTTTCTCCTGATTTCATCAACTGTGAAGCAGTGCGTCGCATTGCTTCTCCTGGTGGTCGTCCTGTGCTTCCGCCTGTGAAGCGTTTGTGGCTTATGATTGCAACCGATCTACACTTCGGGGGTTCGATGCGGGTTTTTATCAATCGTCCCTCTGGATTGCAAATTGGTCTCACGGAAGCCGTTTTTGAACTCATGCAGAAGTGGGGACTTGATGCAAATGGAGTTGCGCCCGTCGCTGGAATGTTTGTGTGTGATGACATCACGCACGGCAATCACTTCGGAACGCATGTGCGCCCGCATTATGGTGTGCGTCCGTATGCTCAAGTCGTAAAGGAGTTCGAGAACGATCTGAAGAATTTGCCGAAAGACGCTGAGGGTCGTGAGAAGAAGTTGAAAGAAATGGTTAAACATGGCGTCAATCAAATCAGGTACCGGCCTCCGGATTACCTGACTGGTCAGTTCCAGGAACTTTTTCACGGATTGATTCGACCGTTCTCAGATGTCTTCAAAGGCATTCTGCTTGCTGCGAAGCAGGCGGGTGTTGTCGTCAAAGGTGTCAGCGATTATGCCGGCACTGAAAGCGACACGCGTGATCTTGGAATCATTAGTTGGGGTTCTGGTAACCACGCTACGAAGACAACTGATGGCATGCTTCACGAGGGCATCATCGTTGCGGAAACGCTTCGGATGCGCTTGTGGAGTGACCCAGACCTTGTAGGCCTTAATCTGGATCGTCTGATCAGCTCTCCGTTGTATCAGGATACGGGTATTGCCTACGGTACGCTCAAAGTCGGCAACGGCTACGAGTGGGGCATTCACGTTTCCGGTACTCCGCCCAAGCGTGACAGTTGGAAAGATACTGTGCACGGCTGGGTACAAGTGAACCGTTCGCGTGGTAATCCGTCGAGCATCTTGAACGGAAAAGACGGGAAAGCGATTCTCCACATGACTGGTGACAAACACTTCTTCGCAGGAGCATTTGCGGGGAATGATGTCTATGTTATGGGGCCGTCATCGACGCATACGGACAGCTATGCAGAATTTGCTGGCGGTCTGGCGGAAAATAACTCGGGTGTGGCTTTCGTCGGGCTTCCCGTCGAAGGTCCGGACTCGGGTGAAATCACGCTTGTTCACTTGACTCGTGGGCAATTGCAACAGTACATTACTTCGGGTGAACCTTTCCCTTGGGATAAGGTGCTCCCGAATAATATCCTTAAGAGGTAATTGGTAAGATTGGTAACAATTCAGGGCGCGACCTCCGGTCGCGCCTTTTTCTTTTCCAAATTTTTATATAATAAACAAAAACCCCCGCAAAATGCGGGGGTTGAGATTAACTCTTCTTTTTTTCCGGCTCTTCATCCATCACTGAATTCAATTTCTTTTCCATCCACATACTAAATTGTTGGGCAAAAAGTTGACCAAGTGCTGACCCAAGTGCTGCGACTGGGATAAGGTCAACAAATCGAGCATTCAGAATCACAAACGACCCATGCCAGAAGGCCACAAAACCAAGCATGACGCAAAGAATCGCGTGGTACGTAGCGTTACTACGGTTACCTGCACGACTCATGAGCGTAAAGGTTGCGTTGTTCAAGAAAAAGATAAGTCCACCAAAGAGCAAGGCAATTGTTCGTGCCGAGGAACCCCAGTCGCCGAGCGCAAACGGGACGACAATTGCTTGAGGTAAAAGTCCAAACCACGAGAGAATTTCTTCATTCCAAAAAATATAGGCACCTGAAACGGTGGCCACAACCGCAAGCAGTCTGTGGTGCCACTTGATGCTTTTATATTTTTTCTCGGCTTCTTCTTTCTTTTTCTTCTCTTTTTCTTTTACATGCGCATCGGGCTTGAGTCCGAAAAGATCCTCGATACTCATCGATAGGCGTGAACCAATCGTGCTCCCAGCCAAAGTTGCAAGTGTATAGGGGATAAGCAGAAGGAGAGGCATTGTTCCACCAGACACACTGTACTTGAGAAGATATGTCCAGTGAACAATGAGGATGACACTTCCTATGATTCCAGTGACGACAGGCCAGCCAGGGTGATCACGATTTGCTAGTCGTGTATTAATTGAGTAGATAGCGTTCTGAAGAAGCCCAAGTGTAACAACAATGAAGACATCCTGTGCCGGGATGATACCCGAAACAGTCGAAACAAGCATTATAATTACAAGCGTCCACACAAGAAACGGAATGGTTTTTAAATCAAGAGCAACAAGTGCTGGTGATTTAACTGAATCACTACGCAACCCGAATTTATTCTCCACGAACTTCATCCACTGTACGCCAACCAGTCGTCCGCCGAGGGTTCCTGCGGTAATAACCGCGAGGAAAGCAAAGAATTCTGCAGAAAGTGAAAAACCTTGTAGCATGCTCTGTGCTTGGGCATACGCAGAAGCCAAGATAAACATCGTAAGGAACCAGCCACCGTTTGAGAACACGCTCATGAGCGCAATCAGGAAAAGAGATTTCCTTTGTCGTGCGCGACTCACAAAAACAAAGGCTATGAATAACGACACTTGCGCAAAAAGCATCTGCCAGACAAATTCCGGATTACCGATGCCAAAGAAAGGCAAGAAGGCAACAGCGGTTCCGCCAATAAGTGCATATATGAAGCTCTTACTGTCGAACGCTTGTTTCTCAAAGAGAAGAAGGATAAGTGGTGAGAGAAGTAGAAGTGCAGTTAGTCCGAACCAAAGTGTGCCTTGCATTCGAGGTCTCCTTTTTCACAATTTATATGGAACATCTATGTCGAAGTCTATCAGTTTTTATAATGTGTGCACTCTTGATTTTTCTGCTATAATCAGTC
>CAZFBW010000003.1:111974-113709 GCA_964517625.1 uncultured Candidatus Saccharibacteria bacterium
AAGAGGGTGGAAGCGATGAAAAAGGAAAAAGGTAAGTCTCCAGCTGTCGTTCCCGTCATCACGCAACTCATCCCGAAGAAAAAGAAACCAACGGTGATGAGCGTGAAGAAAAAGAAACAGCCCAAAGCAAAAAACGTGAAGTCAAAGAAGAGGCGCGCCGGCTAGCGCCAACAAGCTCCAAAGCGCCCCCGATTACAGGGGCGCTTTTTTATTTCCTATTCAAAATCATGTTAAAATTAAATAAATGAAAATTAAGGAAAACAACTTTGCTTTTATTGATAGCCAGAATGTAAATCTTAGTATTCAAAATCTTGGGTGGAAATTAAACCACGACAGATTTCGAGTCTATTTAAAAGAGAAATATGGAGTAACCAAAGCATTTCTTTTTATTGGATACGTAGAGGGAAATACTGAGTTATATACAAAGTTGCAAAATGCGGGCTTCATTTGTATTTTTAAACCAACATTGAAATATAAAGATGGCACCACTAAAGGTAACTGTGATGCTGAGCTCGTTCTTCAAACAATGATTGAGTATAAAAATTATGATAAGGCGGTCATTGTCACAGGGGATGGTGATTTCTATTGTTTAGTTGATTATTTAATTGCAAAGCAAAAATTAAAAGCAGTTCTTGTGCCAAATGAGTTTAAGTTCTCGGCGCTTCTCAAAAAAGATAACATCAAACCATTCTTACGATATATGAATAGTTTGAGAAAAAAGTTGGAATACACAAAAGAAAAGGCCCTTTAAGGACGGAACCTTAAAGGGGTATCTCTTCTATTGGTGATATCTATATTATACCCCGAACGTACGCATAAGGCAATAGCTATCCACACCACATATACACCTCACACTTTTTTTAAAAGTACTATACTTATGCATAGATAGTTCCAACCAATCATTCGAAATCTAAGAAGGAGTGTGTCATGGTCAATCCAAAAGTGCGTGCCTTGTTCGAACGCACGGTGTATCAAGTCACCGTCGACGCAGGAAGCGCGCTTCCTAAGTGTTTCATTCCTGCACAATATGAAGCTGAGGCGTCACGTCTTGTCATTCCAAGTGAGATTGCTGATGGTGATCTCATTCGTGCATCAATCGCCGCCATCCTCTTTCATCTGAACCGCAACAAGCATGGTGCAATTGTGCTTGCGTGCCAAGCTGAAGCGGAAAAGATGTGGAACAGCATGGGCGAGGAAGACAGGCGCTGGGTGCTCGACTTCCTTAAGAAAAAAGAAGGGGACGCAAATCAAGCACGACTTCTCTTCTAACTCCACCCCGTGAGGTGGCACTCGCAAGAGTCCTACCCCACGGGGTTTTTTGTTTCTCAATATAAAAAGCGCGACCCCGTTTAGATGTTGTGCTCAACTATCTAATGGGGTCGCGCTCGCGCGTCGTGCACTATTTTTGCTCAGGGGATTTCTTGACGTCGACGGGCGAAACAACTTTGCAACCTTGTCTGACGCACTCTTCTTCAAACCTCTTGCGCCAAGCGTTCGATTCTTCTTTGCTCTCGATGAGCGGTCCTGCCAGACAGACAAATTCTTTTTTGTCAGAAGTCATGGTTTTGTCTCCCATCACAATGAACTCTTTTTATTTTATAATAAAAATGCGCTTTTGTCAATCATAAGGAATTGGAGAGTTTCCCCCCGCCTTCGATTTACATGTTGGTGTGGTAGAATTACAGAATAGTTAAACTATATTAAAAAAATGAGGACCTCCTCTAAGAAAATATTT
>CAZFBW010000004.1:0-63819 GCA_964517625.1 uncultured Candidatus Saccharibacteria bacterium
TAGTTAAATGGATATAACTGCGGAATTCTACGCCTTTATTCCAGGTTCGATTCCTGGCGAGGGCACATAAAAATAAACCAGTCACCAAATTTTGGTGACTGGTTTATTTTTACAGTGTTGTTCGAGCCAGGAATCGAACCTTTGGTCCACATTTTTAATGACCAAAGAGAATATAAAAATGTAGGACTTCGACCGGAGGGAGAAGCGATTCCTGGTGTTGTTGAAAAAAACAAAATCCGCCACTTGGGCGGATTTTGTTATTTTAAAATTTACTATTGATGTTCGTGGTGGTTATGATGTTCTCCTCCATGGTGTTCGTGTGAAGCTCCACCGTGATAGTGCGACTTCACTTCAAACAAGATGTAAAGTTCAAGTGTTGTAAAGATAATAAGTCCAACAAGGTTAAGCGACAACAAGCTTTGTACCGCACCTAAAAGTACTGAGTAAAATGTGTACATCCAACCTTTTTGTGTACGTGCCTTAAGTCCAGGAAAAGCAAGCACAAGCAAAACAAGATTGGCGATTGCAAAAGCGCCCGCAAGCATCCACATTCCTCCGTACCCACCCATCATCACAACTGGCGCAGTCATAAGACCGATACCAAAAAGTGCAAAGATGGCAGGAACTGAGAAAACGATTCCGATAATTGCTAAATAAGGAGCTATCTTAACAATAATTTCGCGAATATCATTTGGAAGATGAGGCGCCTTCGCGAAAAAGTCCTCAAGCTTTTTTATTACATCGTGCATCACCCAAGTATACCACCCAAAGGAATATGTCTAGTGGTAAATAATCTTCTTTATTTCTTCTAGTGTTTCCTCTTGATTTTTTTCGTATTTATCAAAAATACTAGGATCCTTCTTAACTAATTCACCAAAGGCCTTCGCGCGTGTCTCAAGATACTGATCAAAACTTTGACCCCCTAATGCTGCAAGGCGAACCTGCATTTCGTTTCTTATTCCTAACTCGTTTCTTTCAACTGGTTTGAAGTCTGGTTGTGATTCAAGATTATTCATACTTTATTTCCCTTTTAAGTCTGTCTTCTAATTTTCTTCCAAGAATTCTTCGTGCGTCCCCTTCTCCGCAAATTACCACCTCCTCTTTTTCATCAACATGCGGAACAACAATGTCCACAATTTCACCGACAACTTCCGTTAGTTTTTCTTCAATCAACTTCTTTCCAATTGGAATTGTCTCATTATCAAAAATCGTGTAGTCCTCGTAAATACAAACATGGTGTGTCATGGCTTTAGTTTAGCGCAAGCGAGTTCCGTTTGTAAGCGTCTTTGTGGGATTAAGAAGAGCAAGTCCAGAATCATCGCTTCCAGCTAAAATCATTCCATTTGATTCCAAGCCCCGAATCATACGCGGTGCCAAGTTTGCAACAAACGGAAACTGCTTACCGAGCAAATCTTCTGGTTGCATGTATTCACGAATACCAGAAAGAATTTGTCGTGGGCTCGCTTCTCCTAAATCAACAGAGAGCTTGTAAAGCTTGTCCGCGCCTTCTACTACTTCAACTGAAAGCACGGTACCGAGACGAATTTCCAATTTCTGAAAATCGTCTATCGTTGCATACACTTTTTCTGGCACTTCTTCTGTTTTCTTTTCTGGAATTATGTTTTCTTCTTGCATTGTATTTCCTTTTTGCTTATTGCTTATTGCTTTTTACTAATTGCTATTCTTCCTACCAATTATCATTACTTGTTTCTTCTTCCGCACCACCTTCTTCATCATCACCCAAATCTTCTTCATCAGAAACAACTGGTCCATTTACCTTATCCAAATATCGCTGAAGCACAATAGCTGCTGCTTGGTCGTCTACCTCGTGATTCCCCTCTTTCCCAGGTTGCTTGCGTGCCTCAACTGTTGAATACCACTCTTTTTCAAAAACAATTTTCACATCCATTGCGTTTTCGATTTTTGCACCAAAAGCTCTCGCCTCTTTTGCAATTGCATTTGGCTTTCCGTTACCATCAACACTTTCTCCAATCACCACGGTACCGATTTTCATTTCACGAATAAGTTCAAGCGTATCTTTAAAAAGTGTTTGGTCGTTAGGTGCAATCATTAAAGGAAACGCAATAGAACCATCATCGTCTGATTGTGCAAAACCAACCTTTTTAGAGCCGTAATCGATACCTAAATATTTCATACAAAAAAGTATATCAAATTGAGAGTCATTTTCCCCACCTCCATCTCGGCTTTTCTCCAGTAAGGTAGCAAATAACCATGAAAAACAATGTAAGCCCAACAAAACATAGGATATTACCTATCAAGATATTGCTTCCGGACTGAACTTTTTTATCTATATCGTTAAAAATTCCAAATAGTGTAACCACATAGACAGCAGTCAGTGCCCAACCCTCCCACGTCACGGGCACCCAACCCCAGCCGTACAATTTTGCTTTAAACCACAATTTTTTATTCTCCATCCACCAAGTATACCAACTACACACAAAACCTTGAATCTATCAATATTTCGTGGTATAGTATTGCGACCATTCTGATAGTTTAGTTATAGCGCGGAGGAGTGGCAGAGTGGTCGATTGCACCTGTCTTGAAAACAGGAGTCTGGGCAACCGGACCGTGAGTTCGAATCTCACCTCCTCCGCGCTGAAACGAAATTTTCGGCTACGCTCTCGTAGTTCAATGGATAGAATTCAAGTTTGCGGTACTTGCGATGCAGGTTCGATTCCTGCCGAGAGCACTTGATAACAAAATGACCACCCTCGCGGTGGTTGTTTTGTTATCACAGTATTCGGCGGATGAGAACCGAAGGCGACCAAATTTGCAGGAGAGCGAAGCGATTCGTTGCAAATTGGAAGTGCCGAATATTGTACTCGATATTCGGAGTCGATTCCTGCCGAGATATTTTCCAAAATTAAACCGCCCTCTCGGGCGATTTAATTTATCTACTTCTTCCCCACCTTCGCAAGCGCTTTCGCAAGTCTTGCTTTCTTTCGGTTCGCAGTTCCTTTCTTGATAACTCCCTTCTTTGCGGCTTTATCGAGTGCTTTGAACGCAAGCGCAATATCCTTTGTTGCCCCTTTTACATCTTTCTTAGCAACTTCATCACGAACGGTTTTAACCTGTTCACGCATTGTACGGCGAAGCTTGTCATTAACAACACGCTTTGCTGTACTGCCACGAAGTGCTCTTTTTGCTGATTTGGTAATTGCCATAATTTTTATATAAGTCACACAACTTTACCACAAAACACTGAAAAATGGAAGGGTTTGTTCATGCTATACTTTTTCTATGATTGGGTATCTTTCTGGAGAAGTTCATAAGGTCACTGAAAAGGATATGATTATCCTCATTTCTGGTGTCGGCTACAAAGTTCTCTCTCCCCTTCCAACCCTTCTTGCACAGACTGTTGGCAAACCTGTTTCCCTCTTCATCCATACCCACGTCCGCGAAGACGCCCTTACCTTATTTGGATTCGAGAAAGAGATTGAACTTGAACTCTTTAATCGCCTCACATCTGTTTCTGGTATTGGTCCAAAGAGTGCGCTTGCCATGCTTTCTGTTCATTCACCTGCGTCGATTGCAGATGCGGTTGAACGAGGCGACGCATCACTTCTCTCACACACCCCAGGGATAGGAAAGAAAACGGCAGAAAAAATTATTATTGAACTTAAGGGAAAGCTCGCACACATGCAAAACACTCAAGGCGCAAGCGATGCTTTGTTTGATGTTCGTCTCGCACTTGAAGCGCTTGGGTATTCTTCACGAGAAATACATGATGCTGTCGCAGATTTAAACACAAAAAACAAAACAACCAACACCCTTATCAAAGAGGCGCTCTCTGCGCTACAATAAGCACATGGAAAAAATTCTCCGCACGGTAGAAAAATACATACCGAAAAAAATCTACAAGTTTTTTCAACCGGCCTATCACTACCTACTTTCGGTCATCGGCGCCACCATCTACCGGGACCCTTCTAAAAAAATTTATGTTATTGGTGTCACTGGCACGAAAGGAAAGTCCTCCACGGTTGAATTCGTAAATGCTGTGCTTGAGGCCTCTGGAAAGAGGACTGCTGTGCTTTCCACCATTCATTTCAAAATCGGCGACAAAGATCGTCCAAACAAATACAAAATGACGATGCCGGGAAGATTTTTCACACAAAAGTTTCTACGCGACGCAGTAGATGCGGGCTGTACCCACGCAATTATTGAAATGACAAGTGAGGGTGCACGTTTCTTCCGCCACAACAGAGTACACATGGACGCACTCATTTTTACCAATCTCTCTCCTGAACACATTGAAAGTCACGGTTCGTTTGAAAAATACAAACAAGCAAAACTCGCCTTGATTAAACAGCTTGCAAAAAGCGAAAAAGAAAATCGTTTATCAATTGCAAACTTGGATAATGAGCACGGTGTCAGTTTTCTTATTTACGACGTGGAAAAAAGCATTGGCTACTCACTCAAAGATATCGAGATTCTTTCTTCCGACGAACACAAAAGTAGAATCAAGTGGAATGGCATGGAATTAAACATTCCCCTTCCTGGAAAATTTAATATTTCAAACGCCCTCGCCTCACTAACCCTTGCAAAAGAACTCGACATCTCAAACGAAGACATAGAGAAGGGAATTGAATCGCTTTCAAAAATCCGCGGACGTGTTGAGCGAGTGGAAGTTGGCCAAGATTTTTCCGTGATTGTCGACTATGCCCACACCGATGACTCACTCCGCAAACTCTACGAAACATTTGAACCAGCAGATTCACGTCTTGGACGTAAAATAAAACTGATTGCAGTGCTTGGCTCAACTGGTGGTGGTCGTGATGCTTGGAAGCGCCCTGTGCTTGGAGAAATTGCGGACGAATACTGTGATGAAATTATCGTCACCAATGAAGACCCATACGATGAAGACCCAATGAAAATTATTAACGAGGTTGCAAGCGGTGTGAAAGCACACACGCCAACTATTATTCTTAACCGACGTGAAGCAATACGTCATGCAATTCTCCTTGCCAAAAAAAATGACGTTGTTTTAATTTCTGGAAAAGGTACAGACCCATACATTATGGGACCACACGGAACAAAAGAGTCTTGGGACGATGCAACGGTTGCAAGAGAAGAACTAACGAAGTTAGTAGCAAAAAGCAATTAGCAAAAAGCAAAATGGGAAACATTAAACACTTTACAGATCTTATTGTTTGGCAAGAAGGACATAAACTTGTTCTTTCTGTCTACCAAATCACTAAGAAACTGCCTGATACCGAAAGGTTTGGACTTGTCAGTCAAGCGCAACGAGCGTCTGTTTCAATAACATCTAACATAGCAGAAGGGTTTGGAAGAAAAGGAGAAAAAGAAAAAATACAATTCTACTATATCGCGCATGGATCTCTTACCGAATTGGAAAACTTACTTTTTGTAATGAAAGATCTTGGTTTTATAGAAGGCAAGCTATATGATAGTGTAAAAAGTACCATGCAAAATGTAAATAATTTACTACTTGGTCTAATTAAAAGCATCAAAGACTAACCCTCTTTGCTTTTTACTAATTGCTTTTTGCTAGAATTTTATGCCAGAACTCCCAGAGGTTCATACCACTGTTACAGGGTTACAAAAAGTTCTCCCCGGACTTTCCTTTACTTCAATCTGGTCAGATATGTGGAGCACATCAAAACTTGCTCGCAACACCATTAAAGATAAAAGTTATTTTTCATATTTCAAAAAATACTCCCTCAATCAAAAGATTCTTCATGTTCGCCGTCGCGCAAAACACATTCTCATTGATTTAGAAAATGGGTTTACGGTCATTATGCACATGAAAATGACCGGACACATTATGTACGGAACGTACAAGCAAAACAAAAAATACAACGGCCGTGAATGGAGTTGGGTGCCAACCGATAAAAACCCCGCACTTCGCGACCCTTACAATCGTCACATTCGTGTTATGTTCACACTTTCAAATGGAAAACATTTGGCGTTCTGTGATTCAAGAAAATTCGGCACCATTGTTGTTGAAAAAACAGACACCCTTCATACAGAACGCCTCGCTCATCTAGGCCCTGAACCACTTGAAAAAAGTTTTACCCTTACTTTGTTTAAACAAAGACTTCTCAAGTCTCCCACACGTGCAATCAAAACAGTGCTTATGGACCAAACAATCGTTGCGGGTATTGGAAACATTTACTCAGATGAGATGCTCTATCTAGCACACATCCTTCCAACACGAACATCGAAAAGTTTAAAAGAGGTCGAATGGAATCTTTTATTTTCTTCAATGAAAAAAGTTTTATCGAAGGGAATTGATTTCGGTGGTGATTCAACAAGTGATTATAGAAACATTAAGGGTGAACGTGGGAAATTTCATCACAACCACAATGTGTATTTACGAACAAAAGAAAAGTGTTTAGCGCGTGGCTGTAAAGGTAGTATTCAGAAAAAAACAATTGGGGGGAGGAGTGCGCATTTTTGTCCAAAGTGCCAAAAATAAGCAACTAGCAATAAGTAAAAAGCAAGGGGGAAAGCCCGTGCAAGCTTTGCTTGCACGGGCTCCTATTTACTAATTGCTTATTGCTATTTGCTATACTGTGTTCATGGGACTTTTCTTGAAAATTTTTATTGGTTTCTGGATTATATGGATTATTTGGTATGTCACCGGCGGACCTCTTCGTGATGACAAAACAAAGCCATATGTCGGACCAAACCCAGAAACGCTTCAACTCGAAGAGTTTGGGCCTGAATCACTTCCTCGCTAGACAACTGGAAATTTTATTGTTTTTTTGCTAGGATATATCCACTCTGTCCCCTGTAGCTCGAGAAGCTTGGCTTCGAGATGTCGTAAGCTAGCAAGCGTCGACGCCAGTCGGTAGATATATTAAAACGTGCACACAGTGAGTGGGTGGTAAAATAAACACATGTCCCTATAGCTCAGTCGGTAGAGCAGCTGCCTTTTAAGCAGACGGTCGAAGGTTCGATCCCTTCTGGGGGCACTTGAAAAGAAAAATATCCCTTTGTGGGATATTTTTCTTTTTACCGTATCCAGAAGGGATCGAACCTTGGCGCCTATTTTTAAGGAACGAAGTGACTATAAAAATAGTGCGTCTCGACCAAAGGGAGAGGCGGTCCCTTCTGGTCCCCAAATCGTGCTAACATTAAAAACATGAAACCCCATAGGCCATACACTCTAGAAGAATACAATCCACAATGGAAAGAAACTTTTAAAGAAGTCTCGAGTAGAGTAAAAAATATTTTAGGAGATATAGCTCTTGAAATAGAACATATTGGTAGCACTTCAATTGAGGGGATGGTTGCAAAACCACAAATAGATATTTTGGTTGTTGTAAAAGATTTAGATTTAGTCAAAACCAAACACCAAGAAATGGTTACTGCGGGTTTTGCTCATCACGGCAGAGGATACGTCAACGAAGATGATGATTACTTTAGTTTAGACACACCTGAAGGGGTGAGGGTTGCGAGTGTTCATATCTTACAAAATGGAAATCCGAAGATATCCCACTACAAAATATTTAGAGATTATTTAAAAGAGCATCCTGAAGAAAGAGATTTATATATTAAAGCAAAAAAAGATTTGTACTCAAAACATAGCGATAACTACGGTGATTATAATAGTAATAAAAGTGATGTGGTTCTTGCTATTAAAGAAAGGGCTGTAAATTGGTTTAATAAACAAGAGACAAATAAATAGGTTTATTTTTATCCTAACTAGACCTCCAAAACAATCTCCTCCAACGTATCTTTCAAACTTGAAAACAAAAAGCGACCGAATGGTCGCTTTGAAATTTAATGAACTACACCCAACTGTTCGAAAATGAAACTCCACACATCAGCAAGCTTCTTTACCGTCTTGGAGACGGCGTTTGCTCCACCGTGTCCAGCACCCAGTTCAACACGAAGAAGAATCGGATTATCTGATACGTTCGCCTGTTTGAGACGAGCAGTCATTTTATACGAATGCATCGGATGCACTCGATCATCACTGTCTGCTGTAACAATGAAGACAGCTGGGTATTTCTCTCCGTCTCGCACGTTGTGATACGGGCTATAACGAAGTAGATACTCCATCATTTCCTCATCGTCTGGATTTCCATAATCCGGAATCCAGTGAGCTCCTCCGAAGAAGAGATGAAACCTAAGCATGTCCGTCACCGGCACGTCAGCAATCGCCACCTTAACCAGGTTCGGGTGCTGTGTGATTGTCGCCATAGTGAGAAGTCCGCCATTGCTTCCTCCCCAAACGGCAACTTTGTTGCTATTTGTATACCCGGTAGCAATCAAGTGTTCAACTGCTGAAGCAAAATCATCAAACACATTCTGTTTATTCTTCTGCATACCCGCTTCGTGCCACGCCTGGCCAAACTCGCCACCACCTCGAATATTTGCAATCGCATAGACACCACCTTGTTTCAGAAAAGGAATTACTCCTCTTAAGAAGTATGGCGTAATGCTTATGTCGAAACCTCCATATCCGTAAAGAACGGTTGGATTATTTCCATCTAGTGTGATGTCTTTACGGTGTACAAGAAACATTGGAATCTTCGTGCCATCCTTCGACGAATACCAGACCTGCTTCGTCTCCAAATCCTCCACGGAACTCAAACTTCCCTCTTTGGCAAAAACAGAAGTGTTTCCTGTTGAGAGGTCAAGTCGACACGCCATGAACGGGTACGTAAACGATTCGAATGAAAAGAACAACTCCTTCCCTTCGTCTTCGCACCGAAGTGCTTCAACATAACCAAGGGTTGGCAGAGGTACCTCACGAAGGAAGGTGCCATCCAGATCATACTGTTTAATAACAGAGGACACGTTTTCAAGATAGCTGGCGAAAATATTATCTCCAACACAGACTACTTGCTCCAACATGTTCTCCGTCTCAGGAAGAATAAATTCTGTACTGACACCACCTTGCAAAATATCCTTGATGTCCATGCGCACCAGACGCCACCGAGGTGCATCCTCATTTGTCCTGATGTATAGTTTGTCTCGGTGAATAAAACCAAAACAACTTGCACCAAGCTTTGTAGAGACCGCAAGGACAAATCCTTCTTCGTTGTCAGAAAGGTCCTTCAGATACACCGTTGACTGTTCCCTGCCAAGTAATTCGTCCTGACTTTCAACGTTGACAAGCACGTAGCGACCGCTGGCATCAGCAATAACCCACGGCCAATCTTCTTTCTGCAAAGACCCCCCGAAAACAAGCTCGTCCTGTGCAGGGTCACTACCAATTGTGTGGTAAAACACACGACGGTACAGTTTAGATTCAGGGCTTCCTTCCTCTGCAACAACGTATGGATCTCGCCTGATATACCAGAACCCGCTTGCATCCGCAGACCATGCACACAGGTGCGGATAGGAGTCATCCAGAATCACATCGGGCAAATCGGTCGCGGTTGCAACATCCATGACCCGAATTTCGCTCTTGTCGTTTCCTTTTCTTGAAATCTCGTACATGAGCAGTTTACCGTCAGGAGACGCCAACCACCCGCCAAGCGTCGTTGTTTTGTCCACTGAGAGCGTGTTCGAATCAACGAGAACTCTTGCCTTCCCCGTAAGTCCTTCTTGAACGAACAACTTACCAAGCTCTTCTCCTGCTTCCTTTTTTCTGAAGAAGTAGTTTGACCCACGCGGTTCCGGCACTCCGAATTCATCAGTCCCGAAAAAAGTTTCGAAACGAGTTTTTAACTCGTCGCGCCACACACATTTCTTGAGATGTGTTTCGGTTTCATTGGCTTGTTCTTGAAGCCATGCCTGCACTTCTGGCTGAGCGTTTTTTTCGAAATGGCGGAAAGAGTCTAGCACCACGGTTTCTCCGTTGTTCATTTCTATCTCCTTATAGAGGGTTCATTTTCAATACTACCGTCCAAGGTATATACAACCAGAATCGAGCCTCCTTGTCAAAACAAACTTACACCTCCAAAATAATCTCCTCCAACCTGTCTTTCAAATTTCCATTCCCGCGATAACTCTCCATCGTCGCGCGCATAATTTTTCCTCCGAAATATTCGCACTCTTCTTTTGTAAACTTTGTCGGTTTTCCGTTTAAGGTGTCTTCCCAAATCGTTTTCATTTTCCACCAAAGTGCCCCGTGAATCATTTCTACTGGTTCTGACACGTCTTTTATTTTCATCCATTCAATAAACGCTTGTTTCTTTTCGCGCTTACCAAACGCATTACACATTGGAAAAGGACTCGCCTCACCCGGACCTTCTTCTCTACAGTCAAAAAGTTTCTCAGAAAATTTCTCCAACTTTTTCAAACGATTTGCGTCTGCAAATGGTTCATCAATAATAAAAATATTTCCAGAATCTTTCATCTGCGCAAGGAGGTCTGTCACCTCTTCACGCGAACTTGCCACCTCAAATGTCTGCGACAACACCACAACCACCTTTTCACCAAACAAGCTCGTCGCGTCCACAAGTGGTCGCAGTCCAGCAATCTGTTCACTGTAAATGTGCGCTGTTGGAATCCCTAAATCACCCACCTTTTCCTGTGCCTTTTCGCGCTTCTCTTTATTCGTGCCGACAATTGCGTATATCATAAATAAGTTACAACAAACACTCCCTAAACAAAACTTTGAAAGCACTTCCTTCTTTTGTTTCTTCTTTAATTAGTTTAAAACCCCTTTTTTCATATAAAATCTGAGCCGTTGCTTCGTTTGGGTCATCTGAGGTATACAACTTCATAACCTTATACCCCTTCATTTTAACTTCATTCATTGTCCATTCCAATATTTCCCTTCCCAATCCTTTACCTCTTTCTTTTGGGTCAAGACAATACCACCCCAGCCACACAACATCTTTTTCACCTATAACTTCTGTATACCATCCCGTGACACCAATTATTTTTTCTGATGGAGCATTTTTTACTACAAAGTATTCTAATGTTTTTATGTTATGCCTATTAATAAAATCCTGATGCCCCTCTTTATCCAGACTTGCTTTATACGCTTCTTCTGGACTGTCTGGTCCAGCGGAATCGCTTGGAAAAACGAAGCGGACCAAAGCGGTGGCTTCTTCTATATTTTCCTGTGAAAGTGGTGAGTAGGTGAGCATTTTTTTAAAAATTAAAGGCTTTGAAGATTCGCCCCAAGTGTGCGGGATGCCTTAATTGGAAGTTTGGTAAGATTTCTTTTTGCTAAAACATTTTCCAAAACAAGCACAAGTTCATCAGCAACTTGTTCGGCAACTTTTTCATCTAATTCAAACACAAGCTCGTCGTGAATTTGAAGTGAAAGTTTCACCTTGTCTTGTAGTTTATGTTTTACAATGTATTCATGTGCATCTAAAATCGCAAGCTTAATGATGTCTGCACTTGTTCCTTGAATCGGTGCGTTAAGTGCGATACGTTCTCCTTGTGCACGCAAAAAAGGAAGAGGGCTTTTCAAAAGTGGAACCTCGCGCCTACGCCCCAAAAGGGTTTCTGTGTACCCTTTCTTCCAGGCGGACGCTTTCACTTCTTCCAAATACTCCATCAGTCGCACAAACGTTGCCTTGTACTGGTCATAAAATTCTTGTGCCTCTTTTCGTTCAACACCCATCCCCTCTTTAAGCGAAGTTACTCCCATGCCGTACAAAATACCGAAGTTAATTGCTTTTGCTTTTCGGCGCATATCTGGTGTCACATCTTCTTCTTTCACACGAAATACCCGCGCAGCGGTTCCAGTGTGCACATCAATTCCTTTTTCAAAAATCTCTACCAGGTTTTTATCGCCTGACAAAATCGCTGCCGCTCGCAAATCAATTTGCGCATAGTCACACGACAAAAGAACTTTTCCTTTGTCCGCCACAAACGCTTCACGCACTTTCTGCCCAAGCTCGCTTTTAATTGGCAGGTTCTGCAAATTCGGATCTTCACAACTAAACCTACCCGTGCCCGCTCCTGTTTGCACGAAATGTGCGTGGATGCGACCATCGTCTTTTACAAAAGTGGGGAGTGTGTCGACATAGGTTGAAAGGAGCTTGGTCACTTCGCGATACTCCATAATTTTTACCACAACTGGGTGTTCATCTTTTATTTTTTCAAGCTCGGAAATGTTGGTGCTCTTTGCCCCAGTGGACGTCTTTCTGATTTTTGTTCCAAGACCTAGTTTTTCGTAAAGCACTTCGCCTAATTGTTTAGGGGAAGCGATGTTAAATTCCACACCAGAAAGTTTGTGAATTTCTTTTTCAAGTCGCGCCACACTTTCGTGAAGTTGTTTACTCAACACTTTCAATTTTTGTACATCAAGCTTAATTCCGTTTACTTCCATTTCCTTAATAATGTCGATGAGAGGTTCCTCCACTTCTTCGTAAAGTTTGTATAGCTCTTCCTGTTTAAGTTCCGCAACTAATTTTTCTTTTATTTTTTCATGTGTTGTTTCTCCAGTTAATCCTTGCATGTCTAAAAGTGTCGGTTTGGTCATTTCACTGTGAAGCAAATTTGTCATTACTTGAAGTTCTTCTAATTGGCGAACAGAAAGTGTTTCCGTGTCTTCTGCTACGACACGCTCTTTTGGAAACTTATTACGAAGCACGCGGAACTCAAATTCATTGCACACATCATCGTAATCGTTTACATGAATACTATCTAACCAATATTTTTCTGGAAGCTTAAAATCAATCGGCGCATCTTTTCGTATGGTCGCAAGTGTTTTCGAAAAAAGTGCCTCCTCTTCCCCTTCTTCTAAAAGTTTTACCATTCTTTCTTTAAATCCTTTTTCCAAAAAAATGTTTCTATCTTTCCTCAACACTTTGTACAAGTTTTCAATCGTCCCAAATTCTTTAATAAGCGCGGTTGCTGTTTTTTCTCCAATACCGGCAATGCCCATAATATTATCTGATGGATCACCTGCTAATCCTTTATAGTCAGGAATTTGTTCTGGCGTAAACGAGTAGCGTTTGATGACACCTTCTCTGTCATACAACACTGCGTCGTTTCCTTTTTTTAAGGTGTAGACTTGTACCTTTTTGTCATCAACAAGCTGAAGTGTGTCCATGTCGCCACTTGCAATAATAATATTCAAATCCTTGTTCTTTTTTTCCATTTCACAAATAGTGCCGAGTAAGTCGTCCGCCTCAAACCCTTCGCAGGAGTACACCGGCACATGGAGTCGCTCACAAATAGATGGTGCAATTTTTAATTGCTCAACAAGTCCATCTTCTGCTTTCACTCTTCCTGCTTTGTAGCCATCATAGCTTGTATGACGAAAAGTTGGTTTTGGTAAATCAAAACATGCCACAATGTACTCTGGTTTAAACTCAAGTTCTAATTTAAGAATCATAGACACAAGTCCATAGATTGCACCTGTGGGCCGTCCATCACGTGTCGCAAAGCCTTGCATCGCGTGGTACGAACGATGGAGCACCGCGTGAGCGTCAATCAAAACAAGCGTCTTGGTGTTAGTTGTTTTTTTCATAGTGAATGGTCACATCACGTGTGTCGTCGTCAAGCACATCAAATGAAACCACTGCATCGTGAGGAATTTCATCCATCTTGCTTGGCCACTCAACCAAAACGATTGTGTGTGGGTCGCTCATGTCATCTTCCAAACGAAGTGCTTTCGCTTCTTTTGGATCATTGAATCGGTAGGCATCCACATGAACAAGTTTTTTATATGTTGCATGCGGAGCAATGTATGACTTCTTCAAAATAAATGTTGGGCTGTGCACGTAATCGGTAACACCAAGCTCACGAGCAAGTGCTTGCGTAAAGGTTGTTTTACCGGAGCCCAAATCACCTTCCAGAAGCACCACGGATGCCTTCCGGTGCGAATACGACCCCACATGGTGCAAGACTTTTTTAGCAATTGCTTGTAAGTCTTCTTCAGCAACAACAGCATGTTCTTTCATGGGTGTATAATAACACAAAACCGGCACGCTTTTCGCGTGCCGGTTTTGTGTTTTTTTTAATTATTTTATGGCGACCGCATCACATAAGGCGGGTAATACAGGTCGTTTTATGCTTGTTTTTCTTCCTGCTTAAACGATGCGTAGATGCTTCGTCCGAGAATTGCAATAATGAAGAGAATTGCAAGAAGAGCAAACCATTCAATTAAGGTTTGTGGGAGGAATTTAACTCCACCCTTACCAATAACTTTCTTGGTTGTTGTTTCTTCTTTCTCTACATCTGCTCCAGACACAACCGTGTCTACAACGTATGCAGTAATTTCGTCTTGAACAGGAGTCTTTCCTGCTTCAACTGGAATCATGTAGAGAACATATCCAGTTGTCACAAGTGTCTTACCAACTTCTGCGTTTTCTTTAACGCGTACAGTCCAGGTAATCACTCCGTCTGAGTACGGTGCAATCATTGGAAGACCGAACATGACACTGTTATTCGTTGGGTCATAGTTTCCAACAGTTGAACCAACAAAGGTTACATCAGAAGGAAGATTTACTTTCACAAGAAGGTTAACAAGTGGTGAGTCTGAGACATTTTTGTAGGCAAGACGATAGATAACATCTTTTCCTGGAGCAAAATCGCCTTGTACTTTTTCCACCTGCATGGTGATAAGTTTCTGTCCTTGGTTAATGAGCACAGATGAAGACTTACTATCAACAGTCACATATGTTCCATCAACACAGAGAACTTTATTTTCTACCGGCTTCTTTGTCACCGTTGGTGTTTTTACTGGTGTTGTTGGTTTTACATAAGCAACTGTTTTTGCTTTTGTGGTGAACTTAACAATTTCACCCTTAACAATACCATAGTCGTTTGACATAACCGCGCGACAGTAGTAGGTGGTTGAAGGCTTAAGGTTAGTAAGCATGTTTGAGAACGGTGCTGTTGCAGATGAGCCGATTGAAACTTTAGTCGTTGTGCGACCCAAGTTTGATGTCTCTCCATACTCGAACCATCCAGATGACTGAGCTCTGTTGGCAATGAGACCGATACCGTTACAACGAGCTTGTGTGTTTGTGATTTCTGTCGTCACACTTGTCACCACATTGTTGAACTTAACCGTAGGGGCAACAGGGCGATACGTTGGTGCGTTGTAACAACGTTGACCTTCAAGAATTGTTGATCCATCAGGACAGGTTTGATAACACGTCTGATTGATTGGAATCATAGAACCGTTTGCACAGGTTTTGAACTGTGAAGGACACACTTGGTTGCCTGGCATAAGTGAACCATCCCAACAGGTGTGTGTTGATGAACGACATACACCGTTTATAAGCGTTGTTCCGATTGGACAATTGTATGTCGTAATCTGACAAATACCACTAATAAGAATTGACCCTGGAGGACATGTGGTTGTATTGATTTGGCAGACGCCTCCAATAAGTGTTGACCCATAAGGACACACGGTTGTTCCAGTTCCTTGGCAAACACCGTTTACATATGTTGTACCTGTAGGACATGAAATTGGAGCCTGACAAACACCATTAATGAGTGTTGAATTTGGGGGACAGGTTGTTGTTCCAACACATTGACCATTTACATAGGTTGTACCAGTTGGGCAGTTTGCAGTTCCAACACATTGACCATTCTGATATACCGTTCCGGTTGGACAGTTTGCTGTTCCGACACATTGACCGTTTACGAGTGTGGTGCCTGTTGGGCAGGTGGTGCTAAGAACACACTGACCATTCACAAGCGTTGAACCAGTTGGACAAGTAGTACTATCTACAACACAAACACCGTTTACAAGTGTTGAGCCTGTAGGACAAATTGTTGAGTTAAGAACACACTGACCATTTACAAGCGTTGAACCAGTTGGACATGTGGTTGTATTGATTTGGCAAACACCATTCACAAGCGTTGAACCAATTGGACAGTTGGTGTTAGTGATAACACATTGACCGTTCACAAGCGTTGAGCCTGTAGGACAGTTGGTGTTGGTGATAACACAAACACCATTGATGAGTGTCGTACCTGTTGGACAGGTTGTTTGTGTAATAACACAAGCTCCGTTTATATAGGTTGTGCCATTTGGACAATTGGTGGTGCCTGGGTTGTTCCAAACAGGACCTCCCCAGTTAATGGTGATGCCGGTTACGTTTGTTCCCCAGTTGGTTGTTCCCCAGTTGATGGTGCCATCATTAGGTATTCCTCCCCAGTTAGTTACTGGGTAAGTTATTGGGTTAGTGTCCCATGTTGAAGGAGTGTATGTGTATGGGGGCGTATATGTGTATGGGTCACTATAGTTTGGAGTGGTGTACACAGGGTCAGAATAGTCTGGATAACCAGTGTTCCATGTGTCTGTCCAAACAGGTCCTGGATCTGTGTAATCTGGATATCCTGTGTTCCAATTGTCAGTGTAATCAGGGTAGCCTGTATTCCATGTATCGGTATAGTCTGGGTATCCTGTATTCCAATTATCCGTATAGTCAGGATAGCCGGTATTCCATGTATCGGTATAGTCTGGATACCCCGTGTTCCAATCATCAAACCATTGAGCTTGTGCTGACTGCGCAGAAAACACCACGCAAGCAAAAGCGAGGACAAGAAACGATTTTTGTAAAAGATTTTTCATATACATTGTAATAATAATGTTGTAGGCACCACCTTTTTAAGGTCACTATATTATATTATACTTATTGCAAAATGTCAAGGGCTATTTTAGGTATCGCCTATTAAGAATAATACCAAAGAAAAAGCCCCCGTCGTGGACGGGGGCCGGTGCGCGGACCTGAAACTCAGGTTCCTGGACGCACCTTGTAGGTAACCGAATCGAGCTCCTTGGGCGCAACGAGCCGAGGCTCGTTTTGCTTCCGGTATTTCTCGCTCCATTCGGCGTTGACGCGCTTGATCCAGGTTGTCCTGGACTCCGACGCGTCATTCTTCGGAAAGAGAATGCCTTTGTTGCAGTAGTTGGCATACCGTTCCAGGTGCGAGCGATCCACCTTCTCGAAGAAGCACTCGCGCGGGCCTTTACCGGCCTCAGCGTCAGGGTGACGCCACGCGAGCTGATTCCCTCCTACGGAGGGGGGGAGTGCTTCTTTCTTCTGTTCCACCAAGGCAACAGGCGGAGTGGCGGGCTTACGCGACTGCGTCGGGGCCTTGGGGGGCACCGAAGCGGTCTTGCAGTTGCAGCACGGATCGAAATCGACCCGGAGCTTGCCACCTTCGGCCTTCACATCGACCTTGGCGGTCGACACCTCTCCCGTTGCAGGAGGGGTGGTGACGGGTTTCACGGTCGATGCCGGGATGATGTTTCCTTTGGCAGTCGACGCCGGGGTGGACGATGCGGTGTTTCCGGCGACCACTTCCGTGGGAGCCGGTTTGTTGGTGGTGATGGACGAGATGATGTCCTTCACGTCATCGCCTGCGGAGAAGAACGTTTTGACCATGACAGCCAGAACGACCAGTGCGGCGAAGGCGGCGACTGTGATCTTCCACTCCTTACTGAACCCTTCCTTTTTCGGGGAAGGACTCGGTTCCGACGCAGGGGCCGGTGTTGCTTTTTCGTTTGTCATTGTGCCCTCCTTGGGCGGAAAAATGATTGGTTGGAAAAACTACTTCTAATTACTATTATATCAGATATACAAAAAAAGTCAAGTCCTTTTCTGTTTGTTTTTTCTTTGTTATTTTTGTGTTGTATATAATAAAAAACCACCACACGTTGATTTGTGTGGTGGGAATATCCTTCGGTTTCTTGCTTGAGGCTTAATTGACGACGATGTGGCGCTTGTCGTCCTTGTACTGCGACGACACGCACTTTTCGTCCCCTTTTTTGATCTTCAGGGGTTCGATGTCTTCGAGCATGCGGACGAGGGTTTTGCCGGCGGGGCAATTCTTCGTGGCCGACGTCTCGGTGGCGCGTTCGGTCTTGATCTCGGTGGTGTTCACCGAGACCTTTTCCGTGGCCGAGACCGTTTTGGTCTTCGAGAGGGCAAGTGCGAGTTCATCGCACTCTTCCTCCGTCAGACCGCGACGGACTTTCCCGTTCACCACGCACCGTGATGCAACTTCCTTCGTCTGCGGTTGCCCGCGATACGAAGACTGTTGCATGTAGCCGGTGTTGCCCGACTGCCGTTGCGCGTAAACCGGACGACGGACCGGAACAGTGCAATCGCTCACAATACTCTGAGCGACACCGAGCAACTCGCCAACAGCGACACCAATGAGACCAAGTCTTCCGGCCTCATTCCGGTTTTCCCGTGCACCGTAACCGGCGCCGAGAACCCCTCCCACAACCGCGTAGCCATGCCTCCGAGAGGCCTCTTCCTGCGGAGTGCAGGGACGAGTGCCTTCTTCGTAGCCGACGACCGCGAGGTTGTTGTAGCCACCTGCGGGATACGGACGGTTGCCGTACTGGCTGTTGCCGTACTCGGACTGGTTCCAGATGCTCACGGAACCGCCGCCGTTGTACCCGCCGTATCCGCCGTTGTTGTAGTTGATGTTCGGATCGTAACGGCGAGCGTTCGGGTTCTTGCAGTTCTCCCCCCAACCTACGGCGTAGTCGCCACAGATGATGAGAGCCGGACCGCTCGCGAAGATGTTGCTTGCGAACATCGCGGAAAACGCGACGAACAGAGTGATGAGAAGCTTTTTCATTGTAAACCTTTCCGGGCGATTTCGCCCTAAAAAACGAGGGTTTGATGGTTCATTTTGGATTTTGGGTGGTTTTTAGGCCACCCTAATCCATCTAGGGTTTAGTATACACTATTTTATACTTTTGTCAAGTCCTTTTCTTGATAGCCACCTTTGGGGAAACTCTTTGTTTTTAAGGGGTTTTGTGGGTTGGTTGTTGGTAATTAATAATTGGTAATTGATTGAAGGGGCGCGCCGTAGGCGCGCCCCTTTCGTTGTGTTTTTACTCATTACCAATTACTAATAACGAATTACTTTTTAGTATCCACTCACCACTTATCTCCTTGGCTTATATACTGTCTTCATATGGATGACACTACGTTTGACCCAAAAGCACAAGATGCGCAGATTGCCGACCTTCGTAAAAGCGAAGAGGAAGATTTGATGAAGGTTCTTTCTGATAAATACGGACTCCCCTACATTAACTTACAAAGCATTGCCCCTGAACCAGATGCTCTTCGTTTCATTAAAGAAATAGACGCAAGACGCGCCCAGGTTGCGCCATTTAAATTAGTTGGAAGAAAATTGTATGTTGCAACCCCTGCGCCCGCAAGTCCAGCAGTTGAGGAACTTCTTCGTCCAATTGAAACACGTGGCACTGAACTTGTTTTGTATTTGTGTTCACACGCGTCATTGGAGCATGTATTTTCACGCTACACCGATTTGAATGAATCATCAAAAGTAAACACAGGGCTTCTTGATTTGTCGCTTAAAAAAATGGAGGGGCTTGCATCCACATTTCAAACACCAGATGATATGGCTCGTCTTTTTGATGAACTTGTTTCTTCAAACGCGTTGTACAAAACAACGCGCATCATTGAACTCATTATTGCGGGCGCGCTTAAGTTTGATGCAAGTGATGTTCACATTGAACCTGAAGAAAAGACGGTGCGTGTTCGTTATCGTTTAAATGGTGTGCTTGAAGATGTTGCCCACATTGATGCGCCGTCGCTTAAACAAATCACAAGTCGCCTCAAGTTGATGGCTGGACTTAAGCTTTCCACAGTAGCAAATTCTCAAGATGGACGCTTTAGTATTGATTTGGGTGAAGTTGAAGTTGATGTTCGTGTGTCTGTGATTCCAGGAAATTATGGTGAATCATTTGTGATGCGTTTACTTGATCCGCGCCACACAGTTGCAAGCACAAAAGATTTAGCGGTCCTTCCTGTACTTCATGAAGCGCTTGAACGTGCACTTGCAAAACCAAACGGTGTTGTTTTAACAACAGGTCCAACTGGTTCTGGTAAAACAACAACTCTCTACGCCTTCTTGCGCGAGTTGTATTCGCCTGGAGTTAAAATTCTTACCATTGAAGACCCAGTTGAATATCACCTGGACGGAATCACTCAGACCCAAGTAGATGAAGATAAAGACTACACATTCCTTTCGGGATTGCGCGCAGCGCTTCGCCAAGACCCAGACATTATCATGGTTGGTGAAATCCGTGATGAAGACACTGCAAAAGTTGCAATTAATGCGGCTCTCACTGGACACCTTGTTCTTTCAACACTTCACACCAACTCTGCTGCTGGCACTATTCCACGTTTGATTGATTTGAAAGTAAATCCAAAAGTTATCGGCTCTGCTCTTTCCCTTGCGCTTGCGCAACGTCTTGTGCGTGTTTTGTGTGATGAGTGTAAACAAGAAGACATAACCAATGAAAAAGAAACTCGTATTATCACTAATGTGTTGGGCGCAATGAAATCTTCTGGTATGGAAGATTCCATGATGGGCTTTGTTCCGGATTTTCAATATCATGTTTTTCGTCCGGTTGGGTGCCTTAAATGTCACGGCGGATACCGCGGACGTACCGGAATTTTTGAAGCACTTGTCATGAACGCTGAGGTTGAAAAAATATTAGCGTCTAACCCGAGCGAACGCGAAGTGCGGGAAGCAGCTCTTTCTTCGAAAATCCCCTCCCTTCTTCAAGATGCTATACTTAAGGTACTTCAAGGCACCACATCCCTTGAAGAAGTGGGCAAAGTTGTAGATCTTTTTAGTGAGTAATAAAGAAGAAAACGCGCTTGTGGCGCGCCTTCTTGTAGGATATTGTCGTATTTGACAGCTTACACCTCTAAGCAACCCCTTGGTGAAGAACAAACCTTCGTAAGGATAGGCACAGAAAACGACTAAGCGTAACCAGACCGTCCTTCGAATTAGTAAGTGCCGGAAACCGGCGATTGTTTAGAGATGTAAATGTTCAAATCCATAAATTGACAAACCGTCCTTTATGTTGCAAAGTATTTTTACTTTGTGAGCGTTATTATATCACATCAAAAACTTTTGTCAACCACCCTCTTCTAACTACGTTATGCAAGACCCAATCGAAAAAAATACCAATCCTGAAATAAAACACCTAGACAGCACTCTCCGTCCAGACTCTTTCGATAGATATGTTGGTCAGGAAACAATAAAAAAGAATCTTCATATTTTACTTACCGCAGCTAAAGAGCGCGGAACCACTCCGGAACACATTCTTTTGTACGGACCACCTGGACTTGGCAAAACAACTCTTGCACATTTAATAGCAAAAGAACTTGGTGCAAACTTAAAACTTTCCAGTGGGCCCGCAATTATGAAGGTTGGCGACTTGGCAGCCATTTTAACCAACCTCACCCCGGGGGATATTTTATTCATTGATGAAATTCATCGTTTAAATAAATTAATCGAAGAAGTCTTGTACCCAGCGATGGAATCTGGCCAACTTGATATTGTTATTGGTAAAGGTCCTTCTGCACGAACCATCCAACTTGACCTTCCACCATTTACTTTAATCGGAGCAACGACTCGTGTTTCGCTTTTATCCTCCCCTCTTCGCTCGCGTTTCTCAGGTGGAATTCATCGCCTCCAATTTTATAGTGAAGAAGAGATTAAAGAAATCGTAAAACGAAGCGCAACCATTTTAGGCACAAACATTCCTGATGATGCCGCGCTTCTGATTGCAAAACGTTCTCGTTTTACCCCACGTACCGCCAACTATTATTTGAAGCGTGCGCGCGACTATGCACAAGTACATAAAAAAGATATTAGCACTGATGCTGTCGACCGCTCTCTTACCCTTCTTGAAATTGATGAATTTGGGTTAGGGGTGTCTGACCGAATGGTTCTTGATGCGATTGTTAATAAATTTAAAGGTGGTCCGGTTGGATTAAACACACTTGCTGCCGCAACAGGAGAAGAAGAGTCAACAATTGAGGATGTTATTGAGCCGTACCTTATTCAAATCGGCATGATAGAAAGAACTCCTCGCGGAAGAAAAGCAACAGATAAAGCGATGACATATTTCAAACAATGAAACCGATTCGTATTTTGGGAATAGATCCTGGGTTTGATAGGGTTGGTGTTTCAATTCTAGACAAACAAGGAACACAAGAAGAGTTGGTTTTTTCGTGTTGCATTACCACCTCTTCAAAAGATTTGTTTGCAGAAAGGCTTTTAGTGTTGGGGAAAGAGTTGGAAGAAATTGTGAGAACCTATAAACCAAACCACGCATCAATTGAAACCTTATTTGTGACCAAAAACCAAAAAACAGCCATGTTGGTTGCGGGTGCGCGTGGGGTTATTTTATATATATGCCAAAAGTGTGGGGTGGATATTTTTGAATACTCTCCCCCACAAGTGAAGTTGGCGATTACTGGTTTTGGAAAAAGTGAAAAAAAAGAAGTGGCATTTATGGTTACAAAAATATTAAACCTACCCCCATCTAAAAAAAGGTTTGATGACGAAGTTGATGCGATTGCCCTTGCCCTTACCCACAGCGCTCATTACAAGTCTTTTTTGGGTACAACATTATAAACACCCTCGGCTCTTGCGTATAATTTTATTTGGTGTTATCTTTCTACAATAATAGTTATTGTATGTTAATCGAAGAAGACGTAAAACCTGTTGGGGAAATAAATCCAGACGCTCTTGAGGCGGTTTTTGATGAAGACGTCCTTGTTGAAGAAGAGGTTGTTTTGTTTGGGGAAAACGATGAGGAGGTTGATGAGATTGATATCGCTTTTCAAGCAAACGACGAGGGGTATTGGTAGTGTGCACACAACAAAAAACTGCACTGTGTGCAGTTTTTTTGTTTTATTCCTTACCCTCTTCTTTAACCACAATTTTTGCGAAGCGTTTTTTTCCTATTTTAAGTGTTATGTTTGATGCTTTTGTTTTCGGGTCAGAAATTTGATTTCCTTCTGCGTCACACACAGCCTTTTCTTGCACAAGTCTGCGCCAGTCAGTTTTTGATGTAACAATTTTTTGTTCTACGAGAACATCTCCTAGTTCTTTGTCATTTGTTGTTGTTATTGTAGGAACCTCCTCTGGTATTCCTTTGTTTTGGAATGTATCAATCCATGATTTTTTTGCAAGCGAAGCATCTTTTTCTGAGTGGTAAAGAGTAACAATTTCTGTCGCAAGACGCATTTTAGTGTCTTTTGGATTTCCTCCAGAAGCGAGCTCTTTTTCAATGTTTTTTATTTCTTTGTGTGAAAGATCGGTACACAAAGTGAAGTATTTAATAATCAGTTCGTCGCGCACCGACATAAGCTTACCAAACATATCAAACGGCTCGTCAACAATGGTGATAATATTTCCCCAACTGGTAGACATTTTTCTTCCATCGGTTCCTTCAAGCATGGTTCCAACCATGATGTGTTGTTTTTTCATCCCATAAAACTCTTGAACGACACGCCCCGCTTTTACGTTAAACAATTGGTCAAACCCTCCGAGCTCCACATCTGCCTTTACTGCAACAGAATCGTACCCTTGCATAAGGGGATACAAAAATTCACGGAGAGATATTTCGGTTCCTTTGTCGTAACGTTCTTTAAAATTTCGGCGTGCGAGCATTTGTTGTACTGTGAAACAGTCTGAGAGTTTTACAATCTCCTCAAATGTGAGTTTGGAGAGCCAGTCGCTGTTGTAAACAAACTCTGCTTTATTTACGTCAATAATTTTTGAAATCTGACTTTTGTAATCTTTAAGATTTTCATCAATTTGTGAGCGGGTGAGCATTGGCCGTTTGTCTGATTTATCAGAAGCATCCCCCACTTGAGCGGTAAAATCTCCAACAATAAAAACAACCTGATGTCCAAGTTTTTGGAATTCGCGCAGTTTTCTTAAAGGAATTGCACGGCCGAGGTGAATTTTTGGACCAGTTGGATCAACCCCAAGTTTAATGCGTAGTTGTTTTCCCGAAAGGAGGTCTTTCTTTAATTCTTCTTTGATGAAGATTTCTTCAACTCCCCGGGAAAGGATTTCGTCTATTTTTGCCTCATCGGTAATGATTTTATCCATACACACAATACTACCACGAGACTTTTATTTGGGTAAGCCTGTGATATTCTTAAGTATATGTCAACAACTAAGCGCAGAAAGGCTTTTTTAAGAAAAGCTTTTAAAGAGACTGTTTTTTTGTTTGTCTCTTTTTCGATTGTTGGTTTTGCTGTGGTTGTTGGTTGGCTTGCTTCAATGGAACTTCCTGATTTTAATAATTTTGAAAACCGTGCCGTTGCTAATTCAACCAAAATTTACGACAGAACAGGGAAAATTGTTCTCTACAATATTCATGACAACATTAAGCGCACCGAGGTTCCCCTCTCGGAAATGAGTCCATACATCAAACAAGCGACGGTTGCGATTGAAGACGCTCATTTTTATGAGCATTCAGGTTTTCGGCCTGTTTCTTTTGTGCGCGCCGTTCTTGCAAATTTTAAGTCTGGAAGTTTTTCTCAAGGGGGATCAACCCTTAACCAACAAATTGTAAAGAACGCACTTCTTACTCGAGAAAAAACAATTTCCAGAAAACTAAAAGAGATTATTCTTGCAATAAAACTAGATCGAGAGCTTCCTAAGGACACGATTTTACAAATCTATTTGAACGAAAGTCCGTATGGTGGAACTATTTATGGTATTGAGGAGGCTTCCCTCTCATACTTCAATAAACACGCAAAAGACTTAACAATAACCGAATCAGCATATTTAGCATCTCTCCCTCAATCACCAACCCGCCTTTCTCCGTATGGAAAAAATCGTGGTTTGTTGGAGGCAAGAAAAAACTTAGTGCTTGAGCGCATGTATGAGCTTGGGTACATTACTAAAGAAGAAAAAGAGTTTTCTCAAAAAGAGTTTTTGACATTTCAGTTTGACGCAACAAGTAGTGGCAAGGCGCTTCATTTTGTTTTTTATTTGCGCGAATATTTAGAGCAAACCTACGGTGAGGACGTGGTGTTGAACGGGGGACTTAAGGTTATTTCAACGCTTGATTATGAAATGCAAAAAAAGATGGAAGACATCGTTCGTGAAGGGGCACTAGAAAATGCAAAAAAATTTCAAGCAAAAAACTCGTCTCTTGTAGCAATTGATCCGCGCACTGGTCAAATATTAGCGCTTGTTGGTTCGCGAGATTTTTTTGATAAAGAAATTCCTGGTCAGTTTAATATTGCAACAGCGGCACGCCAACCGGGTTCGTCGTTTAAACCAATCGTATACGCCGCCGCTTTTTTGGCTGGATACACCCCAGAAACTGTGCTTTTTGATGTGCCAACACAATTCAGTTCTCTTTGTGATGCGTTAGGTAATCCAAAACCAGGGGTAAAAGAAACTGCTTGTTATATGCCTGAAAATTATGACGAGATGTTTCGTGGTCCTATTTCTTTACGAAACGCCCTTGCTCAATCTCTAAACGTGCCCGCAGTTAAACTTTTATATTTAGTTGGTCTTGATAATGCGATTCGTCTTGCAAATAAAATGGGGCTTTCAACAATTAACGACCCTGCACGATACGGTCTCTCTCTTGTGCTTGGTGGTGGTGAAATTACTCTTCTTGAATTAACAAATGCGTACGGGGTGTTTGCTAATAATGGTATTTACCATAAACCAGTTGGGGTACTTGAAATACGAGACAGGAACGATGTTTTATTGGAAACATTCTCTAATGTTGAGGAGCAGGTGTTACCAGAACATGTTGCTTCTTTGGTTTCTAGTGTTTTATCAGACAAAGAAGCTAAGCGTCCGGCGTACGGAACCAACTCCCCACTCTTTTTTGGAGACCGTCCTGTTGCCTCAAAAACAGGCACCACGAACGACTATCGTGATTTGTGGGTTATTGGGTACACCCCATCTATTGTTGTTGGTATGTGGGCAGGAAACAACGACAATACCCCTATTGATAAAAAGGTGGCTGGTCTTATTTTGGCACCGGTTTGGCATAAAGCTATGGATGTTGTTGTTTCTAACACCCCAATAGAATATTTCCCAGAACCACTACCTAATACCAAAGAAAAACCCATCTTGCGCGGTGTGTGGTGTTATCCAAACACACCCCTTCATGAAATTCTTTATTACGTATCAAGAAATAACCCTGATGGGCCTTCTCCAACAAACCCAGAAAACGATCCTCAATACTCCTTGTGGGAGGACGGTCTTAATTATTGGTTGCAAAAACACTCTCTTGTGTGCCCTTACACCCAAACAGAAACAGTTGTTGAGGCCGGAACAACAACACAGTAGTTTTTTTATTTCAGTGTGTACCCTTTTTCTTTAAGGATTGTTTGTATTTGTTTTTTATATAGAACGCTTCTTTTTGTTGATGAAACATGAAGGAGGATTTGATTTTTTCCTATTTCTATTTCTTCTTCTTGTAAAAGAATATTTGTTGTTTCTTGAACAAGGGTAATAATGTTTAGTTTTTTGTTTTTTTGTTTATCTATTTCTTTTTTATATTTACTAAAAAGTGATCCTTCCATGGTTTTATCGTGTAAGAGGCATAAGAAGGTACGTAAAAGTTGTGTCGTTTTTGTTTACAATAAATACTGGGCGGTTTGGTGTTGTAAATGAAAGTGTCACCTCTTTTCCATTTATGTGTGGTAAGACATCAAGAAAATATCGGTTGTTGTATGTAACCTCAATGTCATTTCCTTCTTGTTGTGATTGGATAGTGTTGGTTGTTTGACCAATTTGTTCGTTTCTACTGTGAACGGTGAGGGTGTTGTTTGCAAAAACACATTTTACTTGAGAGTAGTTTTCTGTGAAATATGTTGTTAGGGTAAGAGCTTTTTGTAACTCTTCTTTTTGTATTGTTGTTGTAGTGGTAAATGCTTTTGGAAAAAGTTGTTTGTAGTCTGGAAATTGCCCTGTAATAATATGAATACAGAGAGTGAGGTTGTTTTGTGATACACACGTAAGTAGCCCTTCATTATAATAAAGGTTTAAATCTCCTTGTTCTTCACTTATAATCGCAATAATATCTGCTATATATTTTTGAGGAATAAGAAGAGAACAGTTTAATGGTTGTTCTAGTTGTACTCTTTTTTCCGCGAGGCGATATGAGTCTGTGGCTACAGCAACAAGTTCTTTTCCTGTTGTATACATATAAATCGAAGCAATTTCTGGTTTAATTTCTGTTGTAGCAGCACAAAAAGAAACTTCTCTAAGAAGATTAAGAAATACTGTTCCAGAAATACTTCCAATACTTTCTCCTTGTTGTGGTAGTGTTGGAAAATCTTCATACGGTGTTGTTTTTAGTTCAACAACACCTCTTGTTTTTGTAATAGAAAAAACTCCATCAATAAGTTCACAGGTAAGTGATTCGTCATTTGTTTGTAAAAGTTGAATCACTTTTACAAGTGTGTCTCCTTTTACAATACATTTTCCATTTTGGATTCCTTTAACGGAAACACTTTTTTCACATGATATTTCTAAATTTGTAGCTCGAAGGGTTAAGAGGTGATTATCAAGTTCAATATAAATATCTTGAAGATAGTTTTGAGAAGATTGCTTACTCCTTGCTTTTGACACAGAAGATACAACAGCTACCAGTGTTCCACTCTTACATTCAAATTTCATAGGGATAGTATATATAAAATATAATAATAAGTATATAGGTGTTAGTACTGTTGATTATATAAAAAACCCTTAATTTTCAAACATAAAAAGAATACCTTTAAAAAAAACAACAACGTAAAAAACAAAACAAAAAATAGGAAAAACAACAACTTTTTAAAAACAAAGAAGAATAACCACAAAGTTATTATTCTTTTATAAACACCCTATTAACAGAGTTATTAACAACTACACCAACATTGCGCGAATATCCTCAACCTCCTTCATTAATTGAGGGTCTTTTGGTAAATTCCCTTTAATTTTTTCATACGAATGGATAACTGTGGTGTGATCTCTTCCTCCCAACTTATCTCCAATCATTGGATAAGAAATATCAAAATCCTCTCGTAAAACATACATAACAATTTGTCGTGGTTTTACAACATCTTTTCGTCGTGTTTTATTGTAAATATAAACATCAGGAATATGATAATAATCAGCAATAATTTTAACAATTTCTGGAATAGATATTGTTTTCTTTGCTCGAGTTGTGTTTTTAAGGATATTTTTTACATCTAAAAGAGTAATTGGCTGTTGTTTTATTTGAATATGAGCAAACAACGATGTCATAACACCTTCAAGCTCACGAATGTTGCCTTGAATTGTTTCGGCAATATATTCTAAAACATCGTGCGGTATTTTATCCCCTAACTCACGAGCTTTTGCTTGTACAATTGCTAAACGAGATTCAAACGCAGGAGAAGCAATATCAACAATCATTCCTTGATTAAAACGAGAACGTAAACGATCTTCCAACCCAACAATAAAATTAGGGTGAACATCAGATGAAAAAACAATTTGCTTGTTCATTTCATATAACGAATTAAAAAGGTGAAACAACTCATCTTGTGTTCTCTCTTTTCCATTAATAAATTGAATGTCGTCCATAATAAACACATCATACTTACGATATTTTTCCTTAAAACTATTTATTTTATTGAGATTTGTTGAGTTAACATAATCCATATAAAACTTTTCAAGCGAAGTATAAAAAACCTTCCTTTCAGGATACTTCTTTTTAACAGTGTTTCCGATTGCTTGCATCATATGGGTTTTACCAAGACCTGTTTTTCCGTATACAAAGAAAGGGTTATAAACAATACCGAGGTTGTTTAAAATTGCTTGCGAACAAGCAAAAGCAACCTCATTAAACGGTCCGACAATGAAATTTTCAAACGTATAACGAGGGTTTAAACCATCGTCTTTGTTGATGTATAAATCATGGAGAGGAAGAGTTTGTCCGGTAATAGAAATGTGTTGAGCCTTCTTTTGAAGGGTTTCTGGTTTAACAACAGTAAAAACAACAGAACGAACACCTTCGTGAATTGTCCGCAAGATTCGTAAGATAAATTTATGATATTTTTGATTCAACCAATCTTTAACAAATTCATTTGGAACACCAATGGTTACATCACCATCTTTGTAGTCGATGACGCGAGTGTTTTTAAACCAAGTGTTGAAATTAACTCGAGAAAGCTCTAGTTCGATTTGGGATAAGGCACTATTCCAGAGTTGTTGGTAATCCATACGAATTATATTGTAAAGAATGTGTTGGTCTTTTTTCAAGTCCTTTCAAAAAGAAAACACATTTGGTGGTAGTATACGCTTATTGATTTATCTTTGCTACTCGTGTAGAATAGCGCTTATGTCAACCACATACCAACCAAAAAAGAAGAAACGAGGAACCACCCACGGGTTTCTTGTTCGTATGGCCACAAAAAGCGGCAGAAAAGTGCTTTCTCAACGCCGAAAAATTGGACGCAAAAAGCTTTCTGTTTAAAAACAAGCTATGCCCCCTAAAAAAGAGAGGTTAACTAAAAAAGACTTCTCAGAGCTTACAAAAAAAACAACACTACGAACCAGGTTGTTCGATGTTGTTTATACCCCATCCCCGACCCACAAAGTTGGTTGTGTGGTGTTGAAAAAAAGAACACCAAAAGCGGTAGATCGCAACAAAATTAAGAGAAAAATATATCACGGATACCGAGAAACCAAACCCAAAAACACATACACAATAATCTTTTATCCAAAAAACGAAAGTTTGAGAACCCCACAACAAACAATTGTTAAAGAAATGAAGGAATTGTTTGCTACACTACACTAATCTATGTTCCACACACTTTTTTACGAACCAATTTATAACCTCCTGGTTTTTGCTCTTACTGTTGTTCCTCTTCATGATGTTGGGGCGGCCATTATTTTAGTTACCTGTATTGTGAAAGGACTACTCCTACCTCTTAACCTTTCTGCAACACGAAGCCAGTACGCGCTTAAAAAAGTTGAAAATGAAATAAAACAAATACGCGAAAAACACAAAGAAACACCACAAGAGATGTCTAAAAAAATGATGGAGGTGTATAAAAGAGAAAACATAAACCCGTTCGCAAGTTTTTTTACACTTTTCATACAAATTCCAATATTTATTGCCCTTTACTTTGTTTTTTCTAAAGGACTTCACGCAGACGTCGATTCTTTATATTCGTTTCTTTCTTTTCCAGAAAAACTCCACACGTTTGCATTCGGAATTCTTGATGTAACAGCAAAAAATATTCCAATCGCGATAGCAACCGGTGTTTCCGCATACATTCTCGCGCGACGACAAACAAGCACCATGGTGAGCAAAAAACAACCCCACGAAGAGTCTTTTCAGGACCACTTCATGAAGTCAATGAAGATACAACTGCTTTATGTTTTACCTCTTGTTATTGCTTTTTCTTCAGCAGTTCTTCCTGCGGCAATTGGACTTTATTGGACAACAAGCAATATTTTAAGTTTCTTCCAAGATGTTTATATTAAACGAAAGTATCACTTCGTATAAAAACTAATCCCCAGAAAGCAGTTCAAGGTTTGCCAACCAAAGAGCTCCGTCTTTTTTGTTGGTAAACAAAAGAAGGAGGTCGTTGTGGTTTAGTTGTGGTTTTGTGACATCTATTTTCTCGCCGGCCTCGACACCTAAATCAATAATTGAATACGACTGACCGTCTGTGTGGGTGTTGTATAAAGAATCAGAAAAAGAAACGGTGCCTTGATACCAGTCATCAGGAAACCCCTCCTTTTTGAATGGAATAGTTGTTGGAACCCCACACAACAAAGAAGGAACCGTGTTTTTAAAAACACATTTTGAGGCAATTGTTTTTATGGAAAGGTTTGTTGTTTGTCCTGTTTGTTTATCAAACACAAAAGAAGCGATACCTTTAGTTGACCACATACTCGAAAGAAGAAGGTTTTCGTTTGGTGAAGCAATTGAAACAAGACCTGTTTTGTTACTAATAAGTCGTTTACCTGAAAAGGCCTCTAAGGTGTATCCAGGAATAAAAGCGGAAGCTTTTGGTGTCATATAGAGAATGTTGCCACCATAGTAAATCGTCCACTCAGACAAAGGAAGAGGGGTAATGTTCCATTTTGATTGAGGAAAAGGGTCTGCTGGTTGTGTTTTGTCTTCATTTAAGACATACAAAGCACCCCCTGTTGGTGTTTTTGTTACAAACGACAACTGCCGACCAGATTTGTTTGCTGAAACAGAGACAATGTTGTCAGGTAGGTCGGTAATTTTTTCAAGAGGAACAGAACTACTTGTTTGGGTTGTGGTTGGAACACGATATAACACCGAAACAACAACCCCCTTCTTTTCATCAAAAACACGAAACACAACAAAGGTTCCGTTTGAGAAAAATAGGGCGTCATACACACCAGGAACCAACGTGTTTGTTACTTGGTTTGTTGTTATTGTTTTTGGGTTGTATTGGTGTATGTAGCCTGTGGTTCTATCAACAAATAAAATTACTGATGAGGTGGCACGTATTTGTTGTATTGATGGAACAGTTGTTGAACCGCTTATTGTGGTCGAGGCGACTTGTTCTAAAACTTGTCTGTCAGCAAAACCATACCCAGCAACAGGTTTATCCCAAAGCTTAAAAAGAAGCTGTTCTTCCGCTTTAGTTACCTCAGTTTCAGATTGTCCAGGTTCTTCATTTTTTAACATATCAGTTAAAAACAAAAACCCTTTACGAGGACCGCTTTCTGGGAAGGGGTTGGTTGGTGGGGTTACTAAACCACCCTTCCCTCCTCCTGCAAAAAAGAAAAGCCAAACAATGACAACAATTGCAAAAAGGAGGATAAGAGCAAACAAGATATAAAACGAACGCCGCATGATGTTTTTAGTATATCAAGAGAAAAACGTTTCTAGTATTGTCTACTAACATGCCAATGACGAGGGCCTGTTGGTTCATCACAAAAAACAGCAGAAAGATATAAATAACGTTGTGTACAACCAGATGTTCCTCCTAATTTTGTGTTTGCTGGGTTTGTAATTAAGTTATACAAAGCATCCCCTTGAGTGAGTTGTAAATCAACAGCAGGTAAACACACCTCGGTTGTGTAGTTACATTTACCGTGAGTTTTGTGTCCAGGTTCTGTTCCGCCACTTACCACAATTGAACATGTTGCACAGTCTCTCCTTAGACCAAGAAGAACATTAATTATTGTGTCTGGCAAACCTTGAATATCTGTACATGGCGGGATTGTTGTTTGTGCTCTTTGTGATTCGGTGCACGGAACAAAACCCTTGTTTGTGGTTATACCTGCCCCCTCTAGTCTTTTTTTAATATTGTCGTGCGACCGGGAGCCTGTCATGGTCCTACTTCCTGTTGGGGTGGTTGGTGTTGTTGGTGTGGTTGGGGTTACTGGTGTAACACCGGTTCCAGTTGTTGGTTGAATTGCGGTAAGACCAATATTCCCCCTGAGGAGGTCTGGGTTAACTTGATTTAAAATAAGCCAAAGCAAAAGAACACCAAGAACACCATAAATTGCGCGCTTGATATCTTTTTTTATTTCAGCCGCCTTGCTTCCTGAATCGGCGGCGGTTAAACGGACACCTGAAGTTGCAAGAATGGCTGCACCTGCGGCAACACAAGCAACAACACCAAATATCCAAATAAACGAAAATACTTGCGTTGTGTTGTTGGTGATGGTTGTTGCCCCAGGGGAAATTGCATCAATGAAACCACCCTCAAGCGCATTGTACTGTATATCCATACTAATTTAGTATAACCGATTAACGAGAATCAAACACAATTTCAAGCGAGGCTGAGGCCTGTTGAAGACGACGTTTTATGTTTTCAATTGACACAGCAAGCCTTTTTATTCCATAACTATTTTCTTTTGGTCGCAAAACAACATGGGTTGGGGAGTTAGTTTTTATTGGAAGACCATCAAGAGTCCAAAAATACTCGTCCCCTGATGACGAACCAGAAAGTTTTGAAACATAAAAAGGCTCAACAGAAAGAGAAACTTCTTTTGTTGTTTCAAGTCGTTTGTTTATAGCGTTTGCGTGGTCAACTCCCAAAATATCGTCGTAGCGGTAAAAAATAGGAATAATTGGACTTGGGATGATGGTGATTCTTGAGCGGGCAGTGTTGCCACCAGCTGTTCTTGCAATTACTTCTACCACATTTTCTTCGGAGAGATAATCAAGTCTGGTTGTTAAGGTTTGTCTTCCTGTGCCAGACAAAGAAGAAAGATTCGAATCATTTATTTTCCAGGAATATGCAACAAGAGCAGGGTTAACCAATCGACCACCCTCCACAAAAGAAGGAAGAGCAACGATACGCACAAGAGAACCCTCCCCTGGAAGAGCTTTACCTTCATAAAAAGGAGGAACATAGCTTTCAACTGCTTCCCACACCAAGTCAACTGTTTGAGGAGAAAGATTGTAAAACACAACAAGAGAGTCGTTGTTTGGTAAAACAATAGAGGCTTCTATTTGTGTAACCTCGCCCGTGCCTTTAGCATTTATTTTAATTGATTTTAAACCAAACCCAGAGGCAAACACCTTGTTATCAACCTTCCAGGTAATCATTGCAAGATCAACGTCGAAACTATAACTTCTCAGCGTTGCTGTGACTGATTCATATGCTTTTGGGTATTCTGGGGAAATTCGAATTTCTCCTCGAAGTTCAGCGGAGGCTTGCGAAAACATTGCAAGAGAAAGTAAAAAAGGTGCAACAATGAAGATTATTTTTTTCATACAGATGTCCCATCTTTTTTGGTTTCTTGGAGCTCTTTTTTCATTTCTTTAATTTGAAGAAGTTGGGCTGGGTCGCTGGTTATGATTTGGTCTTCGGTGTATGAAGCAACAACTTTAATGGCCACATGTTTTAGTCCAGCAAAAAAGATTCCTTCACCAACACCAGACTCCAACAGTAAGAATTTTTCTTGGTCGGTTAGGTTGAATGTTTTTTGGACAATATCAATAGAAGAAGGAGACTGTTTTAAGAGAAGTTGAATTGAGGAGTTGGTAATGATTGGAAGACCATACGGTGAGCGCAAAAAGTCGCCCACATCTTGAGTGATAGTTGCAAGACCAAGGAAATACTTACGCCCACGCTTTGCAAGACCAAACAAGAAGGATGCGGTGTCATCATTTTTCATCATAATCCATGCCTCATCCACTACAAGCAAGCGCTTTTTGATATTTTTGCGTACCGCATTCCAAATATAGTGGGTGATAATGTACATAGCAACTGGTTTTAACTCCTCTTCCATGTCACGAATTGAGAAACAAACTAGTTTTTTGTTGATGTCCACATTTGATGGTTGGTTGATAAAACCAGACCATGTTCCTTTGGTGTATTTTGCTAAACGAGCAAGCAAACTATCTGCCCCATCAATGCCGGCGAGTACGGTTTCAAAATCAGATAAAAGAGGTGGTTCAAGTTCGGTGAAGTCGTTGTCCCCAACAATATCTTTAAGGGCATACGCTTCTGTAATTGCTTGGTCAACAATGGCGTCTTCTTCAGGGGAAAGTCCACCTAACATTACACGGAAAAGACCAACCAAATTTACAATGTTTGAACGAAGCACCTCCGAAGGAGACTCGTCTTCCCCAGGAACAGGCAAATCAAACGGGTTGATGTGGTGGTCACTCGTGAGTGAAATGTTGAAGTATCTTCCCCCCACTGATTCTGCAAGGTACTCATATTCACGCTCTGGGTCGATAATAATTACTTCGGTATCAAACATAAGTGTGCGGAGAATCTCTAGTTTGGTGGTGTAACTTTTACCAGAACCCGATTTTGCAAACGTGATGGAGTTGTAGTTTTCAAGCGAGAAGCGATCAAACAAAATAAGACTCCCGTTGTGCCTATTTAGGCCATACAAGATGCCTTTATCAGAAGAGAGGTCAAATGATACAAATGGGAAAAACGAAGAGAGTGGTGAGGTGTTTAACTTGTTTTGGATGAGAAGTTTGTCGTCTTGGAGAGGAAGTACTGATAGAAAAGCTTGGTCTTGCTGAAATAGTGCTGGTTTTAAGAAAACAAGTTTACTTTCAAAAATTCCCTTAATTTCATTTTCTACTTTATCAAGCTCTTTCTCATCATTTCCATAAATAGTGATGTATAAGGAAACCTCAAACATTTTTTCCTGTGATTGGGTGAGTCCGTCACGCAAGTCTTCCAAATCTTTGTAGGCAACTTCAAGAGAAGGGTCGCGAACCTTCCCTTTTTCGTCGTTTTGCATGATTTGACTTTCCACTTCGGCAACTTTTCTTTGAAAATCTTTCATCACTTTTGCTGTATCAAGAGGAACAACGTGGATTGAGATATCAAAAATCTTATCAAGGTTAATAAGTGGACTTAACCAGTTATCGTTTAGGTAGCGAGGGTACGAGATGACGAAATAAGAACGAATGATGGTTGTTCCTAGGTTGAGTGCTTTTGGTTGTATGGAAAGAGCGCTCGGAGCAATGATGTCTTTTAATTGCATTTCTGCAACTTTGTATACCTGCTCAGGCAAAATAGGAGCAACCGGAGAGTCGGTTGTTTGTTTTTTTGGTGAAAGAAAGTCGAATAGTCCCATATGTTTTTATGATTCGGTCATCCCGGCAGGTATCGACCTGTCTTGTTCGCCAGGGTTAAACATTTTGTAAAACAACTCAACAACTTCCTCGGTGCCAAGTTTTTGGGCGCGCAGTCCAACACGAGCAAGTCCCGACATAACAGAGGCAACACGTTGTTCAAGTTGAATGCGTGAGGCGGTAAACAATTCCTCATTTTCTTTTGCTGAGGTCTCTCCAAAAGGAAGAAGCGATGAACTTGGAGAAGTTTTAAGGGATGTGTTTAAGTACGGAATGACGATAAAAAAATGTTTGGTCATAATATTGGTTTCGTCAGTGAACTTTTTAATGAATCCCATGTATTCACGAATTTGTATTCGTAGTAAGTCCTCTTTAATGTGTGTTTGTCTTTCTTCAAGCATGTCTAGGTATGGTTTGATGTTGAGACGGCGCGACTGGATAAAGAATTGGACCGGAAACTCAAGTCCATTTAGAAGTGATTGAAATTGCATAAGCACCGCTTGTTGCTCCTCCTCACTTTTTAGTCCAAGGTTAAGCGAGTTGGTGATAAGAACAGCACGCAATTCTCCCCCTTTCATCGTAATGATGCCGTCGCGAATGTGCTCAATAGGCACAAACTGTTGTGTGGCGTTTGAATTTGCCATAGATACTACGTAGTATACCCCAGAATACTTGAAGAGAGGTGTTTATTCCTGTGGGTTACGGTCGAGCACGTCGAGTCCGAGGGAGACATCGTGAAGCTTGTCTGATTTTGCTTTTTGGATGAGGTCCTCTTTTTGTGTTTGGCTGATTACTTTTTCAATTCGCGTAGCTGCTTTTTTCTCTGGAACAATTTGTTTCCAGGTGTATATTTTTCCACCAGTGTAATAGCGAAGTGCGCTTTCAATCGTTTCAATAAGTGGGCGATTATTTACTTTAACAAACGCTAAAGCGAGAAAGAATCCAGAAACAGGGAGAATAAGAAGAAAAGCAAGAAACTTGAATGGGATAAAATACCAAAGAAGAAACCCCAAACCACCCGCACCTAAAATGTAACCGAACTGTTTCAAAGTAAAAGGTCCAATAACTTTGTCTTCAATATCAATGAATTGTGGGACGCGGAATTGCATATAAGAGTAAGTATAGCAAAAGATAGTATTTAGCGAGTGGAAGTAAAAACAACACTACTGTACGGGCACTTCTCGGTACGGGTCGATATTGTATGAAGTTGGCGCCACACTGTAGGTAGCAACGTGTGCACGGGGTGCAACAACTTTTTGCCCTCCCCCACTTAGAGCGTTCTCAAGTTCTTTTGGAATTGGTTTCTGTGGCTCTTCTTCCTCAACTGTTTTAATTTGTCCACGAATATTTTCGAGGCGCGCCTTGATTTCTTCGTCGTCTGGAATTGAACCCAGGAGGTTTAGCTGTTCAACAAGTTCAGAGTGAGACCCTTTGACCAGAATTTTTTTAGGACGCTTTTCGGTTGGAGAAACCGGGGATTTTTCAATGGCGCTTTCGCGTTTGGTTGTGTCGAGAATAACTTTACGTAACTCTTCTTTGTTGTCTTCCTCGTTTTCTCCAACTTTTAATACTTTTACTTCTCCAACTTCCTCCCCCATAAGAGCAACGCGCGCTTTTTGGAGAATGGTTTTATCCATATCTTGCGCTAATTTGAAAGCCGTTGCTTCGTCAATTTCAAGAGCTTCTTCTAGTGCTTTTACTGCAACACTCGGGTCAATTGCCCCAAGTAAAAGCAAAGTAATAGCGTTTTTAAGAGGAAGGTATTTTGAAATAGGAAGAGCATACAACTTACCCAAAACAGCGGACGCTTTGTTTACTTCATCACCAAGAAGCAACTCCTGCACTTCAGGTGGAGCTTTTTGAAACAGGTCTTGAATTTTTGATTGAAGGTTGTTGTCCATGTTCTTTCTGTACCACTATTATGTCACAAGTGTTGCTTCTTTTTCATTCGCCGGAGCTGTTTGGGTTGCTTGTGTTGGGGCTTGTGTTTGAGGCGGTGTGGAGACATTAATGTTTGCTGCGCTAGGGTTTTTTGACATAAAGTTTTTTAGTAAATCGTTAATGTCTTGCCCCATAGTAAGTTGTTGTTTCGCTTCCTCAACACGCGCAGCGGTTTGTTCTGCTGTCTCGATGGTGAGCTCCGGTTTTTCAATATTAACTTTCTCATATTTGATACCATCCCCCGGATTAACGCGTTCATTATACATAGATAAAAGTTCCTCCCTAAGATTTTCAACGTTCTCTCTATGTTGTTTTTTCTTCTCACCGATTGCAACACGTGCCTTGTCGTATGCTTTCTTTTCTTCTTCGGTTGCTCTTGGCATTGCGGCGAGGTTTTCTTCCAATTTCTCCATTTCTTTCTTGTGAGATTCTTCTAACTCTGTGAAAGGATCATTTTTTATAACATCTTTAGCAAGATCTGAGTCGTTAAGGTTTACAAGGTGGTCTACCCTACTCTCAAGTTCTTCTTTGGTTGTACCACGAGACAAATAACCATCAATGCTTATCATTTGCTTTCTAAGTTCATCGTCACCTTTTACCGCATCACGTAAAGCGGTTCTTGATTTAAGATCAGACGCTGTGTAGGCTTTAATTTTTTGAGATTTTTTCGCAGCGTTTTCTCTGTCGATACCCACTTGTTTTTCTTGAGCAAGCTCACTATCAGTCATTGCGTCTCTACCAGAAAGCCCTGCAGCCTTGAAGGCTGTTTTTTGAAGAAGCTGACTCGGCGTGTTGTCTCTACCTCGTAAATATCGCCAACGAGCATTTTCATCAGTCATCGTACTTGCTTGAGCTAAGGTTTCTTTTTGGTAGGCGTCTTTTGCTTGGTTTGCTGTTTGTAATCTTCCTGTAACACCAAGACCTTTTGAAAGTCCTCCCATGTTGCCAGCAATCTTCATGGTGTTCGTGTTGCGTGCATCATAACTACTATTTGCAAGCATGTTTGCAAGTCCAAGTTTTGCTCTACCAGAAAAAGTATCTTTTTGGTTTTGAAGCCCTTCGCTTGTTGACCAGCGAGCGGCTGCTGCACCAATAGTGCCACGCGCAAGTAAGCCTGCCCCACCGGTTGCTACACCAATTGCTGCTCCTGTTGCAAAGCCACCAACTTTTCCAACAGCGTTTGCTGCCATTTGTCCAACTGAACCAGAAACTGATTTGGTGACTTTAAGCATGATATGAAGCACGATAAGCATCATGAGGACATTAAAAATCTGCGCAATACTTTCCCCAGAACCTATATTTTTAAAGGCCCCAGTCATTGCCATAGACAAATAAAGCATAAGCATAAATACAATAGACACAGCAAGTTGTTCAAAAAGAATTTGACGAAGTTTCTGGGCGGCGTCTCCTAGTTTTGGAATTACTGCGTCAACAAACAAAAGAGGGGAAGCAACAATAACAAATGAAAGAGCAAGAGTGCGCATCATTAAAATTCCTGCAGCAATAAAAAAGATATATGTTGCATAGAGAATGTAAGCAATAATTAACAAAACCGGGAAAATACCACTCATTCTTTTTAATACGTCACCACTTGATTGGCTCGATGGATCATTTTTGTCTGCTGCCATAAGTAAACTTTGAAGTCCAAGTCGAGACATTAGTTGCGCTCCAGCGGTTTGGTTGCTAGTTGCTCTTCTGGAATCATAGGTTATGTTTCCTGATGACTCACTAAAGACATAACCTGGTCCCATTACATTTTTATAAATACCGACGGAAACAATATTTGACAAGTCAATTGCAGCGCGGGTAAGTGGGTAGGAGAAGTTTACAAAAAGTCCGAATATAATTACCCACGGTAAGTAGCGCTTAAAAACATCACTTTTATTAATGATGTACATAAAAGCAAGCCACAACCCCGAGAACACAACAAACATGGAAATGATTTGTCGAACGACCTGCCAAAGCGGGTAAAGAGCATCTGGCGCCCATGTTTTAAAATTAAGAATACCAACATTAATAACGTAATCAAGAAGGTTTGCTGAAATCCAAAGAGCAAAACCGGCAAACTGAAGGAGGGTAACCCTGATAATCCACTCAATACCAGCACCAATACAAACAGTAAACCACGACGTTGGGGAAGTGGCAGAGCACTCCTTTGGGAATACATAGTCTGACGGCAAATCACCCCTACCTACATTCGGGGTTGTGCTGGGAGGGGGGTTGGTTGTGTTATCACAATTACCTAATTGTTGACAATCAAGAGCGTGTGCTGTTGGTGTGGTATCAAAAAAAGAAAAGGAAAGACCAAACACCACAAATGCCAAGATTAGGATAGACCTCCATTTCATACTGTATATAATACCATACTAAAAACCTAAAGTTTTGTTGGTAATAAACAAAAATACAACCACCGTAGGCAGTTGTATTTTTGTGTCTTTAGTTTCCAGAGTCTACACTACCCCCCCGACTGTTTACTTCTTGTAAATACTGTTCACATTCGTCAAAAATCGTTTTGATTGGTTCGCTTCCAGTGATTTCATCGGACTTCCCTTCGATTTCTTTTTGGATGATTGGCACTTTTTGTGACATAAGCAAATCAAGATTGTCTCCCACTTCAAGCGGAAGAATGATTCCACGTGAAATTGCATCACGATAGTCTTGGAACAAGGAAAGTATTTTAGAAATATTTTTTGATGCAGTAAGTGCAGACAGGGTGTTGGTAAGGAACGTGTTTGTTACTGTTATCTTTGAACGAACAGGCGTGGTTTGTGAAGTGATTGGATCTAAAACTTCTCGTTTCTTTGCGTTGGCGCGATTAGTAAAATTAGTAATTCTAACGTCATCGGTTGCTGGCATGTATCCTAAACTTCCCCGGATGTTTTGTGTGCATGTGGTAATACCGGTGACGAAGTTTTGGTATTGGTTTACATACGAATCAATCTGACTTAATTGGCCCTGAACTTTTGTCATAACCACTTGGTGGTCTCTAATTGCATCTTTTGCTGGACCAGCCACTGCGTCGCGCTCTTCTGGTGTTGAGTTGTCGACTGATTCCGTGGATGTTGCAACACCGCTTCTGTTCACGAAAGCGTTTTGTCCAACAGCAGAGTATGTGTCTGTGGTGCCAATGTAATTAATGCTTGCGGTGTTAGCGCTCCCCCCTTCACCTAAATTACCAAGGTATGAAACAGTTCCCGTAAGAGCATCAAATGAACCACGAAGATCTGCGACCTGCTGACCAACTTGCCTTACATCTCTAACAAACCCAGCTACCTCTTGAATGCCCTTAAAAACATCCACAATACCTTTAATAGCATCATCTGCCAAAGGTTTCTCTCCCCCTCCAACGAAGAGAGGTTTAAGGAGTTGATTGACATCAATTTGTTCTGCGAGTTTGGAAACACTTTCACCAGGCTTTAAGGTTTCGTACGCAACACACTCTGGTTCTGCCCCGTCAATTGGATTTCCTACATCGTCCAAGGCTGGACGCTCCTCAATACACTTTTTATCTGAAAGAAACCCTGTAGCACTTTCTTTTGCGGCAAATTTCGCAGCTTCTGCAGTTCTTCGTTGTACCTCAAGAGCAGTTTTTACTCCACGAGTATAGTCATTGTTTCCTTCAGTCGTCCTTGAAAGCCAACTGTCCCAACTGAAGAAGTTGTTACTTGATTCAATCGCTAAAAGTTTTTTCTGAACAGCTGGATTGCTCGGGTCTCCCATACAGAGTTCGCTATACATTGAATTGAAATCATTTCCTTGACCAGCCTCACCAAGTTCTAGTGCACCTTGTTCTCCTTCAATAATTCTTTGTAGTTCCGTACCATTATCTGCACAAAGGGTATTTTGAACACGAACAGGGGTCGGGTCTTTTGGTTCAGGCGAACCCTTACTCAACTCCCCTCGTCGTTTTTTAATGAGGTCGATAATAATTCCTTCAGTTGATGCGGTTCTGTTTGCTTCAAGAAGAGATATTTGGTTGCGAAGCATGTTGGTTTCAGTGTTCTTGATGTAGGCCTCTGGATTTAAAACAAGAAGAGGATCACCTTGAAAACCACTCATTAACCATCGCTGAGTCTCGCTTTCTATTTGTTTGCCAGCATTTGAGCCAAAAAGTGCCGTCATCGGGTCAGTTACCGTTTGTTTTACCTTCATTGCAATGGTTGCGACTTTTGTTGCCGTCTGTATTCCTTGTTGGACAGTTTGTATTGCTTTTGCAATCAAACCAGTTACTTCTGAGTATCCGCCAGTACCAGCAACAGAAGCATATCCCTGTAAAGGAACAAGGAGAAACATTGAAATAATGATAATTTTTTTCATAATATTTATTATGGCGCAATAAGGCCTTTAGTAAAAAGATAGCCGTTTTCAGTTGGTTGAAATACAATATTTTCTCGGTCAAAATATTCCGAGAAAGCATTAATCATAGAAAAAGCCGTTTGATACACCGTTACATAATCGTGCGCACCAATACTTGCGCGCAGTGCGTCGGTGTCAATTGCGCGCATATTAATAACTGTTTGCAAGTATGCCTCTATAGCATTTAAAGTGCTTAAGTGATACACCGTTGCGCTCGTCGGAACAGAGATGGCAAGAAAGTTGTCACGCAACTCTTTTAGAATTGCAATTTTTTTATCAACTAAAGCAAGCGTCTCCTTTTTCTTTGTCAGTGCATATTCTTCAAAGAGGTCAATGTCAGGATATTTAGACCCTTCCACAATTGCAAGCGTTGCGACACCGCCTAAAGTGTTGCCATATTTTTGGATATTTGTTTTTGTCGCAGGAATTGTTTTTATGTCAGAAAGGGTGTAGGTTTTTGCCGCCGCCTTGAGAGATTCTTGTTCAAAGATTGCTTTTGCGATATTGGCTCGCTCCTCTGCGGTTAATGTTCCTTGTTGCTCCAAAATTGCTGTTGCGGTGTAAACATTTTTTGCGTACTGTGTAGTGATATTGTTTGGGTCATTCAAATTCGTTAGATCAACTTGCTCTGGTTGCAGTGTATTGATGTCTGGAGCATCTTTTTGGGCTTGTGCGGTGACTGCAACTTTCCAGTTCGGTACGCTCTCCCCCTCTTTGACATCATTTAACCCAGTCCTCTTTTCGTTGGTACTTGAAAGAACAGAGAGAAGTTCCCCAGAAGCTGTTTGTTTCTTGGTGGTTGGTGAATAGAAGCTTAAATATAATGTGGAAAAAATAAAAGCAATTCCAAGCGCTGTGATAACAATAGTTCTTTTGTTTTCTAGCATAATAAGGGGCACATTATGTAAGTAATGCGTCTCGTGCCTTCAGTATATGCTACTTAAGAGGATATATTTCTCCCCTATCCACACGAAAAAGAGAAAGAGATGAAGAGATGTCCCCATGGAAAATAATGCGCCCATACGGTGAAACCACAAGGTTTGGCGCATCAGTTGAGGAAACAATTAGATAGCTTCGTGTTTGAGCGGCGATAACACGTGCAATTAAATAGTACGACATGAACAGCCAGGGGCTTTTATGGAATACAGGCAAGTGGGACTGAAGAACAACGAGGGAGACATCGTTTGTTTGGAGAGGTGTAATTGCATCATGAGAAAACATTTCTGAACAAAGGAGCGTTCCAATATTTCCATACGGTGTTTCAAATGCTTGAGGAATTTTCCCAGCGCTGTAGGTGTGTTCGCTGATGTATGTTTGTACTTCTTTATCAGAAAACCATAACGACATAATGTTTTTAAAAACAAGTGGTAGGTATTCATTAAAAGGAAACATAAACCACTTACCCCTCCCTTGTAGGTTGTCTTCATCGACATCGTAAGCATAGCTGTAATTAGAAAGTTTGTAGCGGTGTATGGTTGCGGCGCTATCAATGACGGTTGCGATTTTGCGTTGTGTAAGTTCTTTTTTGTTTATAGTGGTTAAGTTTTGCAAGAAGCGTGTGTCTTCCGGAAGAATGAGCATATCAGGACTGGTTGATGCCTGTCGGAGTAGAGAAAGAATTAAATCTTTTTGTTCTACATATAAGCGTGGATCATTTTCACGTTCGATGTTTTCTCGCCTTAAACTAACAACACCAATGACACCATCACGAGACATTGTTTTTACGGGAACAGCGCTATGAACAACAAGCCATCCGACAACAATACAAACAAGGTATATAACAACAATACGTTTTTTCGCGACAAATAAAAGAGAAACAAGGAGCGCCAAGATTCCAGAAAGAATAAAGATTCCACCTATTGAGGCATATTCAACAAGTGGGGTTATTGCAAGTGCGTTTCCAAAATTTCCCGCAGACCAATGAAGTCCAATCGTTGCACTTCCCGGAGAATAAAATAATGTGCTTAAAGCAACACTACGCATACATTCTGCAACTGTAACCGAAACACCAAGGATAAGCGGTAACCACGTAGCGTTGTTTCGAAAACGAAAATGCGGGTATCCCACAAGAGGAAAAAATAACGACGCAGTGAACGCCATTACAACAAGGAGAGCAGTGATGGCGGGTAATTGCCACGTTGTTGGAAGCCATACAACCGGATAGGCAGTATAGAGCCATGATAAAGAAAAGAGATTAAACACAAACGCACCAAAAAACCACGCAAGGAGGTAGTGCAAACGAGGGCGAGATGATTTTAGAAATAAGAAAATTCCAACAAGAACAGAAACAGAAATAACAACATAAAAATATTGTAAAACAAAGCTTATAGCAATTCTTTCGAAAGCGAAATCCATAGAGGAAGTGTAACATCCTCGGCGCGAACTTTTGGAGGAATCCCAAGTTTTTCAAACAAGGCAGGAATATTTTTTGTTGGGAAAACTTCTTTTATGTTAGAGATGAGAAGTTTTCGTTTATGAGCAAAACCAGCTTTAAGGGTTTTGAAATAAAGCGCCTCGTGGTATTGGTTGGTAAAATTTTTTCTAGAAATGTTGTAGACAGCAAGGACAGCACTATCAACGGTTGGTGCTGGGTTGAAGCTTCCTTTTGAAACACGGTACACAAGTTTTGGTTCGCCGTAGGCTTTTACAGAAAGAGACAGAATAGACTCTTTTTTGTCACGAGCAACAATTCTTTCCGCTACTTCTTTTTGGATGAGCACGACCAGTGTGCTGGGCTGGTGTGTATGAGAGAGGTATCTCTCAAAAATGGCACCAGTAATGTAGTAGGGAATATTAGCAATGAGTTTGTATTGTGTTTGTGGTGGTTCATAGGTAAGAGCATCTCCTTCAACAAGAGAAAAGTTTGAATGCGACAAAAATTTTTCCGTTAAGAGTGGAATAAGGTCTGTATCTTTTTCTAAAGCAAGTACACGGGCTTTAGTTTTGAGTAGTTCTTCCGTGAGAAAACCTTTCCCCGGTCCAATTTCAAGAACAGTATCAGATGGAGTTACCTGTCCTGCTTCAACGATAGCTAATCGCGCTGGGATAGAAGTAAGAAAGTTTTGGCCTAAATGTTTTTTGGCTTGCATGCGTACACACTAGCACAGATGTTATCTAAATATAAACGACTGTTCCCCCGCCCTGCTTGTAGTACAGTTCGTGTACAAGCGCTTTTTCTTCCGGTACGTCATCTAAAAATTCACTCGGCGCATTAATTTGTTTTTGTCCGAAAATGGTGCGCAGTTCGGCATGACAAAGATAGAGATGTTTTCGTGCGCGAGTGACCGCCACATAAAAGAGACGACGCTCCTCTTCCTCCTCTTCTTTGCTTCTTTTTCGATTACCAATATTTTTATGTGGAAATAAATCTTGTTCCAAACCAACAACAAAAACATGATCAAATTCTAATCCTTTGCTCGCGTGTATGGTCATCAGGCGAACCCCTTCCTTTTCTTTTGTGTCACTGTCTTGGTCAGAATGAAGCGAAGTTTCCTCTAAAAACAAAGCAAGGGCGTCTTTTCCTGGAAGAGAATCGTAACGAACAGTAAGCGAAGCGAGTTCGCGTGCATTTTCCAAGCGCTCTCTGTCTTCAGAAGAACCTTCCAACATTTCTTTTTCCATACCACTGTCAACGATGATCATTTGAATGACATGCGAAAGCGGTTCGGTTTCAAGAGTTGCGATAATCCTATCGAGAAATGCATATGCAGAAGCAATTTTTTCTTGTGCGCTTTTTGGAAGAGGTTCACCGGCAAAGAGTTTAGCAACGGTTGTTTTACCAATTCCTTTTTTAGGCGTTTCAAAAACACGCTTTAAGTCTGGTTGGGAATTTCTGTTTTCGCCAGCACGTAAATAACTCAAAACATCTTTTACTTCTTTACGTTCAAAGAATTTTGTACCAAGCAGGTTGTAGGGAACATTTGCGCGAATGAACGCTTCTTCTAAAACACGCGATTGAAAATTTGCACGGTACAATACTGCAATATTTTTTCCATCATCTCCTAGAGCAATACGTTCTTTACATTTCTCTGCTACCCATTCTGCCTCCCCTTCTTCGTCCCAGGCGGTGAGAAGCTCAATCGGCTCACCCTCTTCTTGTGATGTAAAAAGATTTTTTTCTTGACGGACGGTATTTTTTTTAATCGCGGCATTAGCTAACGCTAAGATATTTCCCGTCGAACGATAATTTTCTTCAAGGATAACAGTTTTTGTTCCTGGAAAATCTTTTTCAAAATTTAAAATGTTACGCAAGTTTGCTCCACGCCAACTATAGATGTTTTGGTCAGTGTCGCCGACAACGCAGATATTGTTGTTTAAAGGATTAACCAACAACTTTACGAAAGCGTACTGTGAGCCGTTGGTGTCTTGGTATTCATCCACGTGAACATACATAAATCGCTTCTGATAGTATTCACGAATGTTTGCGTGGTCTTCAAGCATGTGAACCGCACGAACAATGAGGTCATCAAAATCAACTGCCTTCTGACGAACAAGTTCTTCATTGTAGAGATTCCACACCGAGGCGACCATATCCATCTGTGCGGTTGCAACTTTTTCTTTGTAGTCTTTAAGGCTTACAAAATCACCTTTTTCACGACTAATAATGTTTCTAATTTTTGAAGGGTCGTGAACTTTTGGGTCAATACCGAGACGTTCAAGCGCTTGTTTAATAATTGAAAGCGAATCAGAAGAATCAAGAATAGTTGGATGTTTTGGAAGTCCAAGGTTCTGTGATTGCTCAGAGAGCATCATGAGCCCAAGCGAGTGGAATGTTTTAATAACCGGCGTATGGTGGTACGGATTTTCTTTCTCTATGATGTGTTCTTCTTCGAGACGGGTAACAATACGCTCCCGCATCTCCTTTGCTGCTTTGTTGGTAAAGGTGACCGCTAAAATATTGCGTGGGTCACATCCTTTGCGCACAATTTCTACAATACGCTCCGTGATTGTTTTCGTTTTTCCAGCGCCAGCGCCCGCTAAAATAAGGAGCGGTCCTTCGGTATGAGAAACAGCTTCTTGTTGTTTTTTGTTGAGTAAGATTTCTGCCACAGAGGCTTATTGTAGCACAGGGAAATTATGCAGTTTGTTCTCGTGCTAATTCGGCTTTGACGGTATTTAAAACTTTCTCGCGAGCGGTTGCAAAGACCTCTTCGTAGTTTGGAAGAAGGTGTTTAAGTGTTGTTGCATAAAATTCATTCCCCATAGAAACAGATGCCTCAAGAGCGGCAAACTGATCTTTTCCAACGACTTTGTGTACTGCAAAAAGAAATTGTTTTTGAATTGTGTCGGCAATCGCGAGTAGCATTTCATCGCGTTCTTGTTCTGGAAGCGCAGATAAGCCGAACTCATCGATAATTTTTTTGTAGTTTTCTTGGAGTGTCGTTGTTTGGTCCATGGTGTGTAGAATTAACTTGTACGAGAGGCACTTTTCTTCACAAGGTCTTCGATTCTGCCCAGATATTGTTCAAGAGATTCATTACTGTATTCGGTGACGATTGGATTTTCAATGCCAAGTTTTGTCGCAAGGTTTCCAATTGAGGCAATGACATCAGAAACTTCTTTACGTACATCGCGGTTGCCATTTGCAGTTGCGATTTCAAATGTTGTAAACGACCCGTCGTGGAGCATTTTGTATGGCGAGATGTTGGCACTCTTCATTTTTTCACAAACGGCGTTGTATGTAACATCGTCTAAGTTAAATAAAGACACGACCGCAGGAACATTTTTCGTTGCAAGTAAGGAGAACACATTCCTTTCTTCAAGAGAGAGACTTGTTTGAGGGGTTACTTCTTTTTTTACTACTGCTCCTGCAGAAGGTTTTGGTTCTAGGCGGGGCATTCCTGTTTCAGGAAAAGGAGAAGTGGAAAGAACTACTGCAACAGCGACCTGTTGTGCCAAAGGGCCACCGGTAATAACTTTTTCAACATTACTTTTAAATATTTTTAGTAATCGAGCAACCCCTGGCGCAGCGTCACTTCCTGTTTCTAAGATTGGAGCTTTGTCTATTTGTGGTGGGAGAGGTGCTGGTGCTAAGGGTTTTGTTGGTTCGAGTGGTACAGCAACAGGAGGAACTATTTTTTCTGGGACAGACACTGTAGATGTTGGTGCGGTTGCTTCTAGAACCTTTTCTTCGGGCGTGGTGTTTGGAGGAACGACCGTTTCTTTCTCTGTCATAACAGAGAAAGTTGGTTGCATTTGTGGTGACACAGGTACGACTCCAGGTCTTCCATAAACAACAAACGAAGGTTGTGTTTCAAGTGTCGGATTTTCTGGTTTACTTATCGGCATTTTTGGCCTAATGTCTCCCCCGCCAACTTTTTTATCTATCGAAGGAGAAGAAACAGAAATTGCCCCGTCGGGAACTTTATTTTTTTCTGGTGCCGTTTTTTTAAATTCTTCTTCTGCTGTTGCAATGTCTTTGGGTATACCAGAAAGAACACTGTTTAGTTTTACTGCAAACTGTGGGCTTGTGCCACGACCTAAGTGCTCTACATCATTTTTAAGTGTGTTGAAAGATATTTTAGCAGAACCAATAACACCAAACATAAAAGAATTTGATAGTCCCTTGTCTTCCATTTCTTTTTTTGCGTTAGCGAGCATCTCTCTAATTTTTTCAGCGCGCTCATTGATATTTTTTAATTTCTCTTCTTCCGTCATTTCGAGAAAACTTTTTTCTGGTGTTTTTGCTGTGACTGAGCTAACTGGTTTTTCTTTCTCAGAAAGAGTATCGATTTTTATATTCTCCGGAACAAGTGCCGTCCCTTCTTCTGGTGCTGTTACTACACCTTGTCCGAAAAGTTTTGGTGTCTCGTGTCTGACTTCAACTGCGGGAGTAACAGGTTGAACTATTTCTGGTGTAGCGGTAACTGGAGCAGGTACGCCGAAAGCGCCGTGTTGTTCAACGACCGGTTCTGCTTCTACAACAACAGTAGGTTCCTCAACCGACACCTCTCTTTTTTCTGAAAGTGCGACAAATGTTCCACTTCCAGCTGGTTTTGAAACACTTGTATCTGAAAAGATAGACATACGTATCTAGAGTATAGTCCATAGAGTCGTTTTTTTATACACCAACACTCCACACATAAGCCTATTTTTTTGATAAAAAGTCAATTGCTCGACACCTTGTTTTTTGCTATACTGGGCGGACACCTACGAGAGGGGTAATCCTTGAAAATCAAAAGGTTTTCGGCATTACCCTTTTCTTATTTTATGTTACAGGGTTCACAAAAAACCAATACAAAGATCTCTATCCCCACCCCAAACATGGAAGGGTTCTCACATACGAGAGTCGGTTTTTTTGCAACAACACTTGTACTATCTCTTTGTGTTCTTCTCTACCCCGCACACGCACATGCGGGGATTCTTTCTTCCTTTGCAACTAAAGTAAAGGCGCTCATGACACAAGAAGAAGAGGGAGAAGAAACAATTCTAACATCACAAACAATGAATGTGCTTAAGCCAGTTGTTGTTGAAGAGGATGAAACAAGCGCTCCTGTTATAGAGGAGGATTTAGAAAGCGACGCACTACAAGTCACGAATGGCTCACTTCGTTTTTCAACAGAAGATATTGATTTTCCAACAACAGATATTATTAGTGTGTATGAAGTTAAAAAAGGAGACACGCTTTCTACTGTTGCAAAACTATTCGGTGTTTCTCAAAACACTATTGTTTGGGCAAACGACCTAAAGTCAAAAACAATTTCTCCAGGAGACGTTCTCGTTATCTTGCCGATGACGGGCATTAAGCACACTATTAAGAAAGGTGACACCATTGCAAGCATTGCTAAAAAATACAAAGCAGACACAGAAGATATCGCAAAGTTTAACGGCATAGCAACGGATGCAAAACTTGCTGTCGGTACAACCATCCTCGTTCCTGAAGGTGAAATCGCGGTTGCTCCGGCACCTGTTCGTGCACCAAGTAAAGTTAAGACCAAGATTCTTGATTCATACATAACAAGTACGCCAGACGGATTCCTTATTCGTCCAGTTAATGGTGGACGCAGAACACAAGGCATTCACGGACACAACGCTGTGGACATTGCTTCGTTCTCTGGAACACCAGTTATGGCTGCGGCGACAGGTAAGGTAATTGTTGCAAGAAACAGCGGATACAATGGTGGTTACGGACGCATGGTTATTATGATTCATGACAACAACGTGCAAACGGTGTATGCACACCTTCGTTCGGTGTATGTAACGTCTGGCCAAGATATTGCACAGGGAACTGTTATTGGTGAGGTTGGTAATACTGGACGCTCAACCGGTCCACACCTTCACTTCGAAGTTCGTGGAGCAAAGAACCCATTTTAAATAAAGACCAAAACAAAAAACGCCAAGCTGGCGGTTTTTGTTTAGAGAATGTTGTCGTAGAGTTTCGGACGGTATTGAAACGCTTCGAGCACGTGACGCTCTTCAATGTGTTCTTGTTCATCCAAATCGGCAATTGTGCGGGCTACACGAAGTACGCGATGGTATCCACGGGGCGAAAGTGCGTGTTTGGTTGCTAATTGTTTCATCAATGTTTGAACAGGCAAAGAAAGTCGCATGTGAGTATCAAAATCTTTTGAGGAAATATCGCGATTGGAAGTGAGTGTTGTTTGTGGGTCCTGTCGTTTGAATCGTTGTTCCGCAAAGGAGCGTGCACGCATGACACGATTGGCAACCGCGCTTGTTCCCTCCCCTTTCTTTTTATCTGCAAGCATTTCGTAGTCAATGTGTTGCACAGGTACCCAAACATCGATACGATCAACAATTGGCCCTGATAATTTTCGTGCATAGCGTTCAATGTCCCCTCGCGTACAGGTGCATCGTTTAACATTGCTTCCCATAAATCCGCACGGACACGGATTCATGGCGGCAATGAGAATACATTTCGCTGGGAAACGATATGTTCCTTTTGCACGAGAAACAGAAATGCTTCCCTCTTCAAGTGGTTCGCGTAAACTCTCAATCACGCGCTTCTCAAACTCCGGAAATTCATCTAGAAATAAAACACCGTTATGTGCAAGGGTCACTTCTCCCGGGCGAGGGTTTGCCCCTCCACCAACAATCGAAACATACGAGGCAGTGTGGTGCGGGCTTCTAATTGGCGGGTGGGTGACAATAGTATTTCCCTCTTGAGCGACTGAATGAATTCGTGTTACTTCAAAAATTTCATTTCGTGAAAGCGGAGGCAAGATAGAAGTGAACGCGCGAGCAAGCATTGTTTTTCCAGTTCCAGGCGGTCCGTAGAGGGCAATGTTGTGTCTTCCGGATGCGGCAATTTCAAGCGCACGCTTGGCGGTTTCTTGCCCGCGAATATCTTCAATGTCGATTGCTGTTTTTGGTTTTATATAAACAATATCTGTTGTTTTTGTTGGTGGAAGAAATGTTTCAATGTCCCCTTCTTCTTCGAGTCCACCGAAATGGCGAACAATGTCGCGCAGGGTTTTGCAACCATACACGCGCACACCATCAACAAGTGCAGCTTCTTCTTTGTTTGCATAGGGCACGAAGAGTTCTTTGATACCAGAGGAGACGGCTGCTTCAGCAATAGCAAGCGTTCCACGCATTGGTTGTATTTCACCAGTAAGAGAGAGCTCCCCAACAAACCACGCATTGCGGGTGTTTCCTTTGATTTGTTTTGAGGCAAGTAAATAACAAAGTGCAATTGGCACATCAAAATGCGAACCTTCTTTTTTGATGTTCGCAGGTAGTAGTGAAACAGTCACTTTATGATTTTCTGTTTTTGGATTTTTAAGTCCGGTATTTTTTATTGCTGCAATCACTCGGTCTTTACTCTCGTCGACCGCTTTATCAGGAAGTCCAACAATAGAAAAAGAATACAGCCCTTGTGAGATGTCTACCTCAACGACAACGGGTTCACCTAGAAGACGGGGAACGTGTGCGCTCCCAAGTGTCACAACACTCATTATTTAATTATACCACTTGCAGATAAGATGCCGTCAGTTGATGTTGATATGACAAGCAAGGTGTTTCCAATAAATGCATAAGCAACGCTTGATGAACCACTCACACCGGTGCGCATGTTATGATTTGCAATTGTTTCTCCAGAAAAAATATATGGACCGTCTCTGCCGTCTGTCACATTGAGCGCTTTTGCAATTGATTCGGCAAACAAATCTTCGTTTTTAATGATGAATGAAAACATTGGCGTGTAATCATTGATTGAAATTGTAAATCCATACGGGTTGCGTTCTGCTTTAGTGACGAAGCGAGAAAGACCGCTTAGTTCAGGGAAAGTGATTTCAAAAAACTTTGCTGTATTTTTTTCTGGCGCTGTTCGTACTTGAGAAGCGGCGAGAGCTTGTTGTTCTTTGTTTTTGGTGTAGTAGTTGTATCCAAAATATCCAGCAACAGAAGCCCCGACAAGAACAAGGACAATAACAAGGATGGTAAAGAAAAGAGGAGAAGTTGTTTTTGGGGGTACTGCTGTTTGCGAAGCAACTTCTGCAACAAGGGCATCTTTTGCATCAACTTTTGTTACAGTCTCTTCTTTTTTTAAGATTTCTCCGGCGATGTCATGCTCGAAGGTTTCAACTTTTGAAAGTGTCATACCCCTAGTGTATCAGAAAAAGAAAAAGCAAAAGAGCCCACGCTTTGTGCGTGGGCTCTTTTTTGAAAAAGCGTTAAGCTTTTTCCTCTTCTCTAGAAATACCAAGGGCATCATCGCTGAATTCTTGGACTTCTTTACCTTTTCGCGCTGGTCTTTTAACGCCACGTTTTGCATGAGGGCTCGCTCCTCCACGGGTGCGATAGCCAATCAAGAATTTTTCTGGATGGTCGCACATGTCGATAAAGTCTTCACACACTTCGCGAAGCTTGCCTGACGATGAGCGTCCGAACGAAATGACTTCCACCTGTACACCGAAATGTTCTTTGAGGAAGATAACAAGCGGAACGAAGTCGCCATCACCGGTTGCTAAAACGATGGTGTCTACTTTTGGAGCAAGACGTATAGCGTCAACCGCCATACCAACATCCCAGTCGGCTTTTTTTGAACCACCATAAAAGACTTGTAAGTCTTTTGTTTTGGTTTCAATACCCATTTTAGTGAGTGCTTCAAAAAATTGAGTTTCATCTCCTGCTTCTGTCGTGATGACGTACGCAAGGGCGCGAATAAGTTTTCGTTTAGCGAGAGATTCTTGGAGAACGGCAGCGAAATTTACTTTGGTATTGTAAAGATTTTTTGCGCTGTGGTAGAGATTTTGTGTGTCGATAAATAATGCGACGCGCTGGTCGCTGTGTTTAATAACTGACATATGATATAGATTGTGTGGTATATGGTTTAATAACCAATAACCAGATTATGTATTAAAAAGAGAAACGTGTAGTTGTATGAAATATGTGCTAACCGGCAAGCGCCGCCCGAAGGGCGGCGCTTTGACAGAAATTAACGAAGACCGAGTTTTGCAACAATAGTGCTGTAACGCTTCTTGTTAGAACCCTCAAGGTACTTGAGATGGGTTCGTCTGTCGGCAACCATTTGAATGAGTCCGCGACGTGAGTGATTATCTTTCTTATGAACCTTGAGGTGGTTCGTAAGTTCGTTGATTTTTTTAGACAAAAGCGCAATTTGGACCTCAGGAGAACCTGTGTCTTTTGCGTGAATCTGTGATGTTTTAATGGCAGAAGCCTTTTTTCGTGCGGTAAGCATACTTTGATTAACTACCTTTCTATTATAGCACACCCTAAGAAAAATTGCAAGAGCTAATTTAGATTTTGTCAAGGGTAAGGATTTTCCAAAATATCCTTACAAAATAAGACATTTATTGGTTTTTAGTAATCTTTCTTAAAAAAAGCTCCCGATGCTCAACTGTCTTCCCAAACACAAGAATTGCTTCAACATGTTCCCTCGTCCCATAGCCAACATGCCTCTCAAAGCCATATTTTTCATGCTTTTTTGCAAGCTTTTTCATGTATGTATCGCGCAAGACTTTTGCGACAATTGAAGCACAGGCAATGACGGGCACCTTCTCGTCCCCTTTGATGATAGTGGTTTGTTTTGTATATGTATCTGGTGCTTTAAGTCCGCCGTCAAGAAAGATAGCATCTTTAGTATTTTTGGAAATTCCTTTAAGTGCGGAGGTAACTGCACTTTGTATGCCCTTAGTAATCCCCTCTTTGTCTATTTTTTTTGGAGTTACTTTTCCGATTGACCAGACCACTTTCCCCTCCTGTTGTAAGGTGGACAAGCGTTTAAAAATCTCAACCCTCCCCTTTTCGCTTAATTTCTTTGAATCTTTAAGAATTTTTTTTGGAAACAGTTTTAGGAGTTCTTTATCTAGCAGGTTTGTACCAAAAGCGCAGACGTACAATGGTCCAGCGAGTGCTCCCCTCCCCACTTCATCGATGCCTATTCTCATGGAAACAAGTATACACGTAAATATTGTGCGACATTAAGGTATACTATATTTCATCCATGCATTCACTCTCATCACTTAAAGACGATTTTTTGCAATATATTGAAATTGAAAAAGGCCGTTCGGCACTTACGGTTAGAAATTATGACCACTACCTCACTAGGTTTTTAGAGTTTGTTAAGGTAGAAGCACCAAATGATATTACAGAAACGATGATGCGCGAGTATCGCGTGTATTTGAATCGTCATCCGGCGCGCGCGCAGAAGAAGGGTCAAATGGTAGAAACGCTCGATAAGAAAACACAAAACTACCACTTGATTGCACTTCGTGCTTTTCTTAAATACATGCGCAAGCGCGGAGTCCTGTCATACGACCCAGAACGCATTGAACTTGCTAAAACAAAAGAGCGCGAACTTGATTTAATTTCCGACAGAGAATTGCAGAATCTTTTAAATGCACCAGACGCAACAACTGTTGCCGGGCTTCGCGACCGAGCAATGCTTGAACTATTGTTTTCAACCGGGCTTCGTGTGTCGGAACTTTGCTCACTTAATCGCGATGTCGATTTTCGTTTAGGAGAAATTTCTATTCGCGGAAAGGGTGGAAAAATCCGCGTGGTATTTATTTCTCAAGTTGCCGCAGAAGCAGTAAAAAAATATTTGGAAGCGCGGGTGGATATTGATGACGCAATGTTTATCGATCACTCCCCTCGCGCACGTTCGCGTATGGAAAAAGAAGAATCAATTCGGCTTACTCCGCGTTCGGTTGAGCGCACCGTTGAGAAGTATGCAACCTTTGCTGGTATTGCGAAGAAATGCACCCCGCACGTACTTCGCCACTCGTTTGCAACTGACCTTTTGTATAATGGTGCTGATTTGCGCACCGTGCAGATGATGCTCGGACATGCTTCCATTGTGACCACCCAGATTTATACGAATGTGACGAACAAATTCCTTCGCGACCAACACGAAAAGTTTCATTCAAAGAGGAAGAAATAAAATTAGACAAAGATTCTTTTTGGGTGTAGAGTTTTTGTGAAGAGTACACCACCACATAAGGAGTAATCAGCATGAAACCCAAGATTTACCCAGACGGCCGGTGCGAAACTTGCCATCGCCATGGCTTGAAGGTCTGCCTTACGGAAGGATGCATCAACTGCACCGGTGCCAAGCAGGTATCACTGCCTGATTCGGCGCCCACCCGGTCTTGCCATGACGAGGGCTGTGGCAAGCGAGAAGACGAAGTTTGTTGGAAAAGGAATTGCGGTCGCCCCGGCGCCGGAGAATAAGAGGTGTTTCAAGGAGAGGTTCCCCCCCCTCCTTTTTCTTTTGTCTATTTTTATATACACTGCAACTACTATGAAACTCATCTTGTGGAATGTAAACGGCATTCGCGCCTCACAAAAAAAGGGAGCGCTCGATTCAATTTTTGCGCAGAAACCAGATATCTTAGCAATCAATGAAACAAAATGTACTCCCGACCAGTTACCAGAAAACAAATTTGCTCCGGACGGATATCAAGCTTACTTTGATTCGGCAACGGAGCGCAAAGGATACTCAGGTGTTGCAGTCTACACCAAGGTTGCACCACACAAAGTTGAACATGGCCTAGGTATCAAAGAGATGGACCATGAGGGTAGAATCCTCACACTTCACTTCGATGATTTTGTATTTGTAACCTGTTACTTTCCAAATGGTGGACGCGATGAAGAACATTTCCAGTTCAAACTAGATTACTACGAGAAGTTTTTAAAGCATGTTAAGAAGCTAGCGGAGAAACATGAACGGGTAATTTTTTGCGGAGACTTAAATGTGGCGCACAATGAAATTGACATTGCTCGTCCGAAAGAAAACAGTAATCAAATTGGTTTTCTTCCTGTTGAACGTGCATGGGTAGATAAAGTTGAGAGTGCTGGATTTGTGGATACGTTTCGTGCGCTTCATCCGGAGACGGTGAGGTATAGTTGGTGGGACCAAAAGACGCGCTCTCGGGAGAGAAATGTCGGCTGGAGAATTGATTATTTTTTTGTGAACCAAGAAATGTTCCATGAAGTGAAGAAGGCAGATATTCTTGTGGATATTGAAGGGAGTGACCACGCACCAATTGTGCTTGAGTTGAAATAAAACATCCGCCATGTGGCGGATATTTTATTTTGAGACGTATTATCGATTTGTTGATGTTCCTTTCTTGCGAGCATCTTCAATTTTTTGTTTTGCTTCCTCGCGGATGTTTTTTACCTCATCTCTTTTTTCATCGTGGTCTTCTTTACGGTCTTCTCGTTTATCTTCACGTTCTTCCTTTCTGTCTTCTTGCTCCTTCTTTCTCAATTCTTTCTTTTTTGCAGATTCTTCTTTCTTTGCCTTTACTTGCGCTTCAAGGGAAGCTTTCTTTGCATCTCGGCAGAGACGAATGTCTTTATCAAATGTTTCTCGCGCGGTCTCACGGGCAACTTTCAGTGTTTTTTGTGCCGCTTTTACTGCTGTTTTGTAGTCTTCCGCAATCTTTTTCTTTGCTACTTTCTGTGCTGTTGCATCAGTTGTTGAAGCAGCGGCTGTTAGCGCGTCTGTACGCGCTTTTTGTGCTGTTTCCATGGCGGTGTTGTAAGCTCCGCGCGCAGTACTGATTGCTCCATCGCGCTTAGTAAGCGCTGTTTGCCAACAAGCAGTAAACGCTGCGTTGATTGCTGTGTTTGTAAGAACGGTTGACGTTGCCTGTGTTGACGTGCTCGTCGTTGAGGTACTTGTTGTCGTTGTACTTGTCTGTGCCGAAGCAAAGAATGGTACAAGGAGCATGCCAAGCGCCGTTGTAAGGATAATTTTTTTCATAAGGTATGTGTACTATAGTTAATTGATAAACGTGTCACTGTAATCTTCAAGCATGATTTGTGATTCAAACTTCTCTACTTGTGCGTCGATATCGCGGAAGTAGAAGTCGGGATCGCTTTCTTGTTCGAGATATGTTGGCAACACTGCGACAAGAAGGAGACACAATGAAACAAACTGAGAAGCAAGGAGCCATCTATAAGGGGATCGTATCGCACGTCTCCCTTCGAGTTTTGTTTGCTCTGGTATTTGAGAAAGTATCACTGAAAGACGTTCCTTCGACGGCGATACGGTCTCCTTATACATAGCAAGCGATTGTTCTATTGTGTTTAATCCTTTAGTCATGTAAGTGTTTGGTAAGGGTACGGAGCTTGCGAAGTGCCCGCTCTTTTATTTTTCTCACGTTCGCCTCCTCTTTATGGAGAACGAAAGCAATTTCTTTATGCGAGAGTTCTGCATAATAGAAAAGTCTAATGATTTCCTCTTCATCTTCGCCTAAGCGGGGAAGATAGTCATTGATTTTTTCTGCAAGAAACGCGGTATGCGCTTCTCCGAAAGTATCAACAGAATCATCTTCCACTTGTTCAAACATTTCGTCATCTAAAGGTATGTATGTTTTTCGTGTTCCTTCATTGATGATGAGACGTTTGCCGATGGTGAAGAGATAAGCAAGGAGACTTCCCTCACCCTCCCTGTGTTCATATCGAGGAAGGGCTTCATAGAAGCGCAAGAATACATGTTGAGAAATGTCTTCTGCTTTTTCTTTATTGCCTGTGCGAGAGTAAATGTACCGATACAGCGGGGAGTAGACGCGAGTATAGATTTCTTCAAAAGCTTTGGCGTCTCCGCTTTTTGCCTTATGAATAATATGTTTCAACTCTTCGGTGTCCCCCGTACTAGAGATAACCGGCTTATTTGGATTCTGTGACAGCATTGATGCCAACCAGTGTACCAGAGGCAAGGAAATCAAGCATGGCGCCTCCGCCAAGCGAAACAAACCCTATTTTTTCAAGGCAATTTACCTTTGCCGCTGCTGCGACCGTATCCCCCCCGCCGATATAGGTAACATCCTTTGGTCTTTCACCTAGTTTTGTGAGGACATATTCTGTTCCGTGCATCCACCCCTTTTCATACAACCCAAGTGGTCCATTCATGATAATAGTTTCTGATTCTGCTATCGGCTTTTCAAGCATTTCAAGTGTTTTTTGTCCGCAGTCGATGATGATACCGTCCTCTGGAACCTTGTCTACGGAAACAGTTTCTCCTGTGGTTAAAACAACATCAAGTGGAGTTAGTAGGTGCGGATGGTTAGCCACATCTTGTGGAACACTTGAATCCTTATCAAACAAACTTTGTCCGATAGCAATTCCACGCGCTTTAAAAATATTGTGTACCATTGCACCTCCGACAAATACGTTTACCCCCTGGTCAAGGTAGCGATTGATAAGCGAAAGCTTAGTTGAAATTTTTGCTCCTCCGATAATAAGAAGTGCGGGCATTTTTGGATGAAGAATTGGGGAGAGGTGTGTTAGTTCATTTGCGCATGTTGGGCCGATGAAGGAGAGAAGAAATTCCGGAATACCGACAACGCTCGCATGCTTTCTGTGCGACACTGAAAAAGCATCATTGATGAAGATATCACCAAGAGAAGCAAACGCTTTCGCAAGGGTTGGAACATTTTCCACCTCACCTGGGAACAGGCGAACGTTTTCAACAAGCACTGCGTTTCCTGGTGTGAGTGCCGAGACAGCTTGTCCGATTTCGTCTAGGTTTGTGCTTTTAACAAACGTCACAAACGACAGTCTGCGCGTAAGCTCTTTTCCAACAACCTCAAGGGATTCTCCTTTTTCTCCGAAATGAGAAAGTAAAATAAGTTTTGCTCCTGCAAATGATAGCTTGGTGAGAAAGGGAATCACCGCGTCCATTCTGGTCGTATCGGTGATGACACCATTTTCAACAGGAATATTTAAATCAAGGCGCACGATGACGCGCTTGCCTTTTGTCATCTCAAAATCAGTAAAAACTTTTTCTTGCCAAGTAGCCATAGAGGTAATGAACAAATAATTATCGTTTGTAATTGCACGAATCAATAATGTCGGCAAAGGTTGAGGCGCTCGTTGACGCGCGACCAATTAAGAGTCCATCAACGCCCCCTTCTTTCAAAAAGGTCACTGCATTTTCTTTTGTTACAGTTCCGCCGTAGAGTATGGAAACTTTTTTCGCGTGATCGATACCAACCAACGAGGCAAGTGCGCGACGAAGTGCGATCACTGCTTCAAAGCATTCGCTTGGTGTTGCGGCGACGTCTTTGCCGATTGCCCAAATCGGTTCGTAAGCGATAATCAAGTTATCAAAGAGTGTGCGGTTAACAAGCGACACGTTGTTTCGCAATTCTTCTTCTAGACGCGCGATGTATCCTCCTTCACGGTCACGCTCTTGTTCGCCAATGCAAAGCACGGTCATCATTTTTTCGGAAAGCGAGGCAGAGAGTTTTTTAGCAATCTCTTCTCCAGTTTCTCCGCGAGCACGAACTTCGCTGTGGCCAAGCAAAGTAAAGGTAGCTCCGGCCGATTTTGTCATGCGCACTGTTTGGAGGCCGGTGTATGCGCCAAGTGAAAGTCCAGAAACATTTTCTGCACCAATTGTTCCATATTTCGAGACTTCATTAAGTGGGTATACAAAAAGATCTGGTACAGCAAGGTAGTATCCACTTTTTGCCTTTTTTTTAGCGACAAGCTTTTTTTCAAGTGTTTTAATGAAGGTAACACCTTCTTTAAGCGTTGCTGGAGAAGATTTCCAGTTTCCAACAATGATTGGAACGGCTCGTTTTTTCATACGGAAAAGTATAGCATGCACAAAACATCATCCATAGCGGAGGCGTTATCCTTAGGCGCTTCTCTCTAAAATAGTGTATTATTTGATATATATGAAAACTTTTCTATTAGGGGTATTTGGTTATTTGGTCCATACGCTTAAGCGTATTTGGCAAAACAAGACGCTCGTCGCAGTTATTGTCGTTGGTGGGCTTTTGGTTGTATGGTTTGGTGTTTTTTCTACAAAAAAAGGTGATTCTGAAACAGCACAACCAATACGTCAGTCACTTAGTCAGATTGTGAAAGTAAGTGGAAAAGTTCAAGCTGCACAAGAAGCAAACCTTTCTTTCCAGGGGTCAGGTAATATTTCGTATGTTGGTGTCAAAATTGGAGAGAGAGTTCCTCAAGGAAAAGTTTTAGCAACACTGTACTCTGGCGATGAACAAGCAAGCGTTCTTCAAGCTAAAGCAACCCTTGCGAACGCTCAAGCAACACTTAATCAACTTATTTCTGGCGCACGTCCAGAAGAGCTTGCTATTAAAGAACAAGCGGTTGCCAGCGCTAAAAGCACACTTGAAACAACCTATGCGACATTGCCTGATGCAATTCGTAATGTTGATGCATCAATTGCAGACGCAGTAAAAAATAAACTCTCCCCTCTCTTCACTTCTTCAGGAACTCGCTACGTCATGTCGTTTTCTTCCTGTGACCAGTCACTCCAGTCAATTGTAGAGGAATCACGTTCATCACTTGAACTTAAGCTTGCAGATTTTCAAAAGAGCGCAACAGCAATCACTATGGTTTCGTCTAATGAAACAATCGACAAAGCTTTTGACCAAGCATATCGCGCAACACTTGAAACAAATGATTTCATTGCTAAAACATCCAACCTTCTCCTCGCTTCGTGTAGTGTGAGTAATACCTCACTTGATACCTATCGCACCGCGCTTGCAACCGTACGCACGACGATGAATACTGTTTTCGCAGACCTTTCTGTAAAGCGTACTGCGCTTAACACCGCAAAAAATGCGCTTGCACAAGCAGAACGTGATCTGACGCTTACTAAAGCAGGAACTGATCAATCAAAAATTGAAGCGCAACGTGCACTTGTTTCTCAAACACAAGCAAGCGTTCTCTCAGCAGAAGCACGACTCGCAAAAACAATTATTGTTGCTCCGTTTTCGGGTGTCATCACTGATGTTACGCTTTCTCGTGGGGAAACAGCCTCTCTTGGTAAAACAATTATCAGCATGATTTCAACAAGTGCTTTTGAAGTTGAAGCGACGATTCCAGAAATCGATATCGCTAAAATAAAAATAGGTAATGAAGTTGAAGTAACACTCGACGCCTACGGAACAGCTGAAGCCTTTCCTGCAACCATTACTCGCGTTGATCCAGCTGCAATTTTTGAAGGCAACGTTCCGAAGTACAAAATTATTGCCACATTTAAAAATGCCGACGAGCGTATTAAGACAGGCATGACAGCAAATCTAACGATTATCACAAAGCGTATTGCTGACGCACTCACGCTCCCTGTGCGATTCGTTCGAGTGCTTGATGCTAATCGTGGCAAGGTAACGATTAAAGAAGGTGAAACAACAAAAGAAGTTGACGTTACCATTGGTGCGCGAAGCGATGATGGTTTGATTGAAATTAAAGGAGGACTACGTGAAGATGATACCGTAACAGCTATCCAACCTGGTGAGCGTTCTGCGCAAAAGCAAACTAACTAAGTTTCGTTAAGAATAAATCTTCCTGGTATACTGCACAATAATCTATGCATCGCTTTTTTAACACGATACGCCTTGGGTTCTTCCTCGCTATCCGCCAAGTCTTGCGTACAAGCAAGTGGACGACATTCCTCATCGTCTTTATTATGATGCTTACCTTTCTTAACTTGGTGGCAACGTCAGGTTTTTTGGTGGGTATTGTTGAAGGCTCCTCACGCGGGTTTAAGGAACAGTGGACAGGGGATCTCATGATTACCAATCGCAATGAGAAAAGTCACATTGAACGAACCAATGACATTCTCTCTGCCCTCTCGTCGTTTCCTCAAATTAAAAGCTATTCTGCTCGTTTGATTGCGGGGGCTTCCGTTGAAGCAAATTGGTGGGAAAAGAGAAAAGAAGAAGACGCAAACATTGTGAGCAATCAAATTGCTGGCATTGACCCTGTGAAGGAAAATGAAACAACGGGCCTTGCAAACTATGTTGTTGAAGGAGAGTGGCTTACCCCAGGAGACGCTCGCGGTATTGTGATTGGCTCAGCCTTTTTACAGGAATACAGTCCAGTTGCTGACCTGGTATCATTACTTCGAGATATAAAACCAGGTGTTCCAGTGCGTGTCACTGTGTCTGGTGGAAAAGTGACGATTAATCCCGGCAACGAAGGCCGGGAACTTGCAACAGAAGTTGACGAGGCAACGGCAGTGACACAAGAATTTATTGTGCGTGGCATTGTTGAATCAAAGGTTGGCTTTGTTTCTTCGCGAGCATACATTTTAGACAGTGAGTTAAGAAAGATGCTCGGTAAAACTGATGGTAATGTTTCCGAAATTTCTATTGTTCTTAATCCTGGTGTTGACCCGTACCTCGTGAAGACCCCTCTTCTTGCCAATGGTTTTGGTGAGTATGCAAAAATTAATACCGCCGACGAAGGGGCGCCTGAGTTTTTAGTAAACATTAAACTCTTTTTCTCAATCATTGGTACCATCTTGGGTTCGGTGTCGGTTGTGGTTGCACTCATCACGATTTTTATCATTATTTATATCAACGCCCTCACACGTCGTCGCCAGATTGGTATCATGAAAGGAATTGGCGTGACAAATTTTGCAATTGAATTTTCATATATTTGTCAGGCGGTATTTTATGTCTTGTTTGGCGCATTCATTGCCCTTGTGATTATTTTTGGCATGATGAAGCCATACATCGATGCTCATCCAATTGATACACCGTTTGCAAGTATCGTTTTGGTTGCTGAACCGCTTTCTGTTGCAACGAAGTTCTTGCTTGTGATGCTCGTTTCTCTTCTTGCTGGGTACCTTCCAGCGCGCATTATCGTAAGTCGTAACACCCTTAGTGCAATTTTGGGAAGAAATAATTAATATGAACCACACAAATCACCTCATCGAAGTTCAAGGATTAACGAAGACCTTTAAAGACGGAACAGAAATTACGCGCGTTTTGAAAGGAATTGACTTCTTTGCTAAAGAAGGAGAGTTTGTGGCAATCATGGGACGCTCCGGTGCCGGTAAATCAACCTTCTTGTATCAAATGTCTCTTCTTGATGAACCAACATCAGGAACGATAAAATTAAACGGCCACAGTGTTGATAGTTTAGACAGTGATGAACGAACAACCTTTCGTTTAAATCAGCTCGGGTATGTATTTCAAGATTATTCCCTTCTCCCAGAACTTTCTGCGTGCGAAAACATTATGGTCCCTCTTCTTATGCAAGGAGTGAGTGAAGAAACCGCACGCAAGCGTGCGATGGAAGTACTAAAAGCGGTAGGCCTTGATCATAGACCAGATAACCTCCCCTCTGAACTTTCTGGTGGAGAACAACAACGTGTTTCTGTTGCGCGTGCAATTGCACACAAACCAAAAATTTTGTTTGCTGATGAACCAACAGCGAACCTCGATAGCGAATCATCAAAGCTCGTGATGAATATATTTGAAAAATTAAACAAAGAAGATAATTTAACCATTATCATGGTGACTCACGAAGAAGAATACGGAAAACTTGCTGACCGTATTGTGCGTTTGTCAGATGGGCTTGTGGTGAAGTAGTTATCCTTTGACACAAAAGTACAACTGAAATACTATAGATTGCAATGAATCAAAAAGAAATTAGAAACAAACACACTGTTTCGAAATATTTTTTGAGAAAAAACCGCTCCTAAGGAGCGGTTTTTTCTTTGTTCTTTTCAAATATATACAAGGAGAAGCACATGAAGGAAAGATTGCGGTTGTATCTGCAGTTTATTGTGTGGGTGTTGTGGAGAAAGAAAACAATTCGCAATAAGCAGGGCAACGTTGTATGTCCTCTCATGATTAAATATGGCACACGGTTTAATGACAAAGTAATTCTTTGTGACATTCCCCACACAAGAACTTATTTTTGTATGGGAAAAGAAAAGCCTTGCGCCATGTGGAAGAATTGTATTCCTCGTAAAGAATGCGCCGACAAGGCAAGTGATGAACTTAATTGTCGGCCGACGTATGCGCCACGAGAAAGTCTTCACTTTAGGTATTAAAAAGGCCACGCACCGTGTGCGTGGCCTTTCGCATTGTTTCACA
>CAZFBW010000004.1:63829-75428 GCA_964517625.1 uncultured Candidatus Saccharibacteria bacterium
GTACCGGATGCCACCCCTGCTCCCCTTTTTGGTAGAGAAGTGGAGCTTGAAGCATCACTGGTTGCACAACATTGATTGCGCCAACAAGGTGTGCAACCCCTCCTCTTTCAGTAATTGCACGATATAGTCCGAATGCCTCACCAACTGTTGCATGGAAGTTAACGAGATAACTTTCGGGCGGGTAGAGCCACTCCGTTGTTTGAGGAATCCAAGCACGAAAGCGCCCTACAAGCTCTCGTATAGGTTTGTCAGCACGCAGACGAATGACCAGAGCATCCTTATCGTTTCGAAAGAAGTCAAGCTTGTTCCCAGACATAAGCGTCGTTGCTTCTCCTGGACGAAAAAAAGTGTGACAAACTTCTAGTCCGGCAGCAAGCCAGCACATGTCTTCTTGCGTCGCACGAAATGGTGGAATGAAAGTGATGTGTCGCCCAAGTTTCGGGCGCTCAAAAGGAATTCCTTCACTAATGAGAATATTTTCTATTGCACACATTACTTTAAAAAAAAGACCTTCCTCTGGAATTGGGCTTGCAACTGCATAGGTGTATTGTTTCATTGTGCTATTTTCCTCGTAGGAACAATTTCTAAGCAAAGACTACCGCAAAGTAAGCTCTGGAGCAATGGACTTGACTTTTGTCACGGATTTGCTATAATAAGGAAGTTACTAAGATGTGTGTGTATGTGAGTCGGCCCATGGCCGGCCATTTTTGTTCAAAAATTAAAAATAATATTGATTTAGAAAATACTATGTTAGACATTAAAGCTTTAAAAATTGCTCTTGAGCAACTAGAAACAGAAAAGAAAATCTCCCACGAAAAAGTGGTTGACGCAGTTGAGAAATCTCTTGCGGCTGCATATCAAAAAGAATACGGAAAGCGCGGACAACTTGTTCGTTGCTCTATTAACTTTGATACCGGCGAAACAAGTTTTGAACAGGTAAAAGTTGTTGTTGATGAAACAACGGTTCGTATTGTTAAAGAAGGAGAAGAAGAACTTCCAGAACCAACACCGGTTGAAGGAGAAGAACTTCTTCCGCGATTTAACGAAGAGCGCCACATGTTCCTAAATGACGCACGTCTTTTCAAGAAAAATGCAGAACTTGGTGAAGAAATCGTTTTTCCACTTGAAAACAAGGAGGATTTCGGCCGTATTGCCGCACAAACTGCAAAGCAAGTTATCGTACAGAAACTTCGTGAAGCAGAACGTGAATCAGTCATCGGTGAATTCAAAGACAAGGAAAATACCATTGTTTCTGGTATTGTTCAGCGCATTGAGCGTGGAACCGTGTTTGTCGACCTCGGTCGTACAACCGCCATCTTGCCTTTTGAAGAACAAATCCCAACAGAACGTCTTCGTCCAGGCGAAAGAATTCGCTCATTCCTTTTTTCGATTGAAGAAGGGTTTCGTGGTCTTTCTATTCGTCTTTCACGCACACATCCAAAATTCTTAATTGAACTCTTCAAAAACGAAAGCGCAGAAATTGCACAAGGTACGGTAGAAATCGTTGCTGTTGCTCGTGAACCAGGTTCACGCTCAAAGATTGCTGTAAAGACAAACGACGAGCGTGTTGACCCAATTGGAGCCTGTGTTGGTCAGCGTGGTGTTCGTGTGTCTGCAATTACAGAAGAACTCTCCGGTGAAAAGATTGACGTCATTGAATGGTCAACTGATGATCGTAGATTTATTGCAACAGCACTCTCCCCTGCCAAAGCGCTTTCCATCGAACTTCACCAGGAAGAGCGAAAAGCAATTGTTACCGTTGCTCCAGAAGAGCAGTCGCTTGCAATTGGTAAAGGCGGACAAAACGTACGCCTTGCTGCAAAATTAACTGGATGGAAGATTGATATTGTCTCTGGTGGTGAAATGGTTGCTGAAGCAACTGAAGAAGGAGTAATATCAGATGCTGGTATTATTGAGGAAACAATCGACGAGCAAACCGCATCGGTTATTGAAGAAATGAATGTTGCTGAAGAAGCAATTCCTCGCGACACACACATTGAAAACGAAGTAACCGAAGAGGTCACAGCTCCTGCTGTTTTAGAAGGTGAAATAAAAGAAGAAACTCCTACGGAAGAAACAAAGTAGTGTGCCCTTGTTCATTTATTAATTAGTACATCAGTATTCACCCATGTCTTTAAGTTTGCTCCACGACATTCCTTCAGGTAAAAAAACTCCAGAAGAAATCAACGTCATTGTTGAAATTAATAAAGGTTCGAAAAACAAGTACGAACTTGATAAGGAAAGTGGTATCATCCGCCTTGATCGTGTAATGCACACATCTCAAGACTACCCATTCGATTATGGATTCATTCCTCGCTCGCATTGGCATGATGGTGATCCGCTTGATGTGGTGCTTCTCACTACGCACCCACTCATTCCTGGTATTTTGGTTCACGCTCGCCCAGTTGCTGTGCTTGATATGGTTGATTCCGGCGAAAGTGATGCAAAGGTTATTGCTGTTCCCGTTGATGACCCACGTTTCAAGCATGTTGAAGATTTAAAAGATATCAACCCACACACGATTCGTGAAATTGAACATTTCTTTCTCACCTACAAATCTATTCAGAACAAAGTGGTGACTATTCGTTCAATTAGAAATGCTTCCGCAGCGCGAGAGGTTGTGAGTGAAGGACTTGAACTGTATCGCAAGAAATTTAGAAAGAACAAAGCGAAGAAATCTAACAAGAAACCAACAAAGAAGTCTGTAAAAAAAGCAAAGTAAACAACAAACATTATATGAAAATCACCGTAACAAAACTCCCAAAGTCAGAAGTGCAAGTGCTCATCACTGTTCCTGCAGACACGCTTGAAACCTATAAAACAAAGGCACTTAAGCGTGTTCAAGAGACCGTGGAAGCAGACGGTTTTAGAAAAGGAAGTGTTCCAGAAAACATTATTGTGAAGCAGTATGGTGAGATGATTCTCTTGGAAGAAATGGCGCACCTTGCTCTTCAGGATGCATACGTACAAGCAATTAATGAACATAAGCTTTCACCAATTGCGGAGCCGAAAGTTTCTATCACCAAGCTTGCGAAAGGTAATCCTCTCGAAATGACGCTCACCGTTCCTGTTATGCCGGAGCTTACACTTCCTGATTATAAAAAAGTTGCAGAAAAGGCAAGCAAGGATCTTACGGTGGAATCAGTTACTGACAAGGATATTGAAGATGTTTTGAAAGAGCTTGCAAAAGGCCGTTCACACGAACAGTTTCATAAGCACCACCCAGATCATGAAGGTCACGATCACAAAGAAGAAGATATGGTTATACCAGAGATTGACGATGCTTTTGCACAAAGTTTTGGAGATACATTTAAAACGCTTGATGACTTGAAGGCAAAGGTTCGTGAGAATTTAGGTCTTGAAAAGAAACAGAAGCACATAGAAAAGAAGCGTACAGCAATCGTTGAGGCGCTCATCAAGGAAACTAAAGTGGAAGTTCCTGATGCCCTCGTTGAATCAGAACTTAATCGTATGCTCATGCAGATGAAAGGAGATGTTACCAGGTACGGTGGAACATGGGAAGATTACCTTACCTATGCAAAGAAAACTGAAGAAGAACTCAAAGCAACATGGAGAGAGGATGCACTCAAGCGTTCAATTAGCCAGTTGGTTCTTGCAGAAATTTCTGCGTTAGAAAAGATTGCTCCAACGGAAGAAGAAATCGAAACTGAACTTATTCGCTTACTTGCACAGGTGCAAGATGCAGATGAAGATCGCGCTCGCGCATATTTGAATCAAGTGCTTACCAACGAAAAAGTTCTCAAATTTTTGGGAAGTGATGAGTAACACATAATAAAATACAAGAAAAAACACGGCGAGCGCCATGTTTTTTCTTATCGTATCAACCAACCAATTAGTGGTGATGACCAGATTTCTTTTTACAATCATCGCATACACCACACGTACAGTCTTTACTGCCAGGGCATGAACCGCATCCGCAACCGCTTGATGCAAGCAAAAGGCCTCCCATAACAGCAAGGTTCTTGAGAGCCATAATCATATTTGGTCCTACAGAAAAGTCACGGTGAACGAGGAGTGTTGCAACGAGTGTGAATCCTGCAAGAATCCAACCCATAATACAAGTTCTCCATCCCCACGCAAAAGCAAGGGCTACTGGAATTTCAATAACAATAACAAGCGCAGTAACAATTGTTGCAAGAGGTGCCGGAACAAGTGTTGCAATGAAGCCTGCTGTTTGTTCGAAAGCCAGCATTTTTTGTATTCCGGCAACCACAAACAAAAGAGCGATAAGTGAACGAGAAACCAAAGCGTAGTGATTCATATAAAGTTGCAAATAATTATTGAAATAATGTATCTAATCCCCAGATTATTAATACAGAAGGGGTTAATGCAAAGTATAGCGTCTTTATCGGAGAAGTACCAAGGAAATAAGGGAAACAGCCGCAGTGTCAGCTTTTAGTGTAGTGTTGGCTAATTTTAGGAACAGAAATCCTTTTTCTGCAAACATGTCTTCTTCTTCAGCGGTCCAGCCCCCTTCCGGCCCAATCCACACCCCGCAAGCTTCATTTCTTATGGCCACCTCTTGTTCAGGGAGGAGTTTTCCATAGAGACTACCCACAATATTTTCCTTTTCAAGCTTTGTGAGTGCTTCACTCAGTGTTTGTATAGGAAGTATCTTTGGTACATTCCCTCTACCAGACTGTTCTGTTGCTTCTTGTGCAATATGAGACAGGCGTTCGAAATTTAAGTTCTTCTTTTCTGAACGGGAAGCAATAACAGGGACGATGGCAGATATACCAAGTTCTGTGGCCTGTCGCACGACGGTTTCAAAGGTATCTTTTTTAACAAGGGCCATGTAGAGAGTGCAGGACCTACCCTCTGCTATGTTATGCATTTTTGAAACAAAAGAGAGTCTCGCTTCTTTTTTTGAAAGAGAGGTAAATTCATAGAGAAAATCATACGGGGCCGAGGAGAAAAGAAGCACCTGATCTCCCGTTTTGAAACGGAAGACAGATATCCACTGATGTAACAATTCTTTACTGCCTACGACAAGCTCTTCACCAAGGGGTTGTTCTACGTAGAAGCGATGTAATCGCATTAGGTTGTACTCTACGAGAAGCGAAGAGACATTGCAATCTTTTTGAAAGGACAATATTTTCAAGGGTAAAATAGGTGAACAAAAATAAAAGACAGTTATCCACAGTTTAGGTGTTGCACATAAAAGACAGTGGTACTATCATATAGGACAGGGTAGTAGTTTAAGCGACAAAACGCCGGCCCGTGCGTAACGGGAAATAAGTTGCCGCCACTCTCTACCGAAATGTTCCTTCTACAGCGGTTAGTACAAATAAATATAAACCGCACTATACAAATTGACCAAAATAACCTGTTCTTTTATTACTTAGGTTGTGAAACCCATGTAAAAAAATAACTCTCGAAAATCCCCTGCTTTGTGTGCACGAATTAAAGTTCGCACACACCAAGCAGGGGATTTTTTTATTTCCAGTAAAAGGTAAAGAAATGTCTTTATTAGAGACAAGATATAAGACAAATGAAAAGGGCGCATCTTTCGACGCGCCCCATGTTGGCTCAAACGGCTTAGGAGGTTTTCACCTCTTTCTTCTTTTCTTTTTCTTCGAGGCCCGCCATCTTCCATCCGTACTTGCCCGCAACGTAAACGACGAGGGCAACCGGCGGAACCCAGAGCATTCCTGCTCCGATGACGCCGAGGAAGAGAGTCAGTCCATTTGGCCAGATTCTGGCAATCGCAATGAACGCAACCGCCGAGAACAGGTACAAACAGGTTCTCGAGAACGATTTCAGGAACTCCCCCTTTCTGCCAGACACTGCGTCGGCGACGGCTCCCCCGCAAGAAGCGAGGAAAGTCTTGGTTTGCCGACCAAGGGGCCGAAGCAGCCCGCACCGCTCCAGGAAATCAGCGACGAACAGCATGCAACCGAACAGGAAGGTGAAACCCCTCCCCAACAACGCGCCGAACCCCATGAAGAGGAGTGCAGCGTAAAACAGTTTGTTCTCCATGATCTTCACGGTGATTCTCCTTTATCTGGATAGTTTAATGTACTTTTTCCTGTACGTTTTGCTTACACAAACTTACGTATTGGAGTTGTTTCTATTATAGCATAAAAGACAATATTTGTCAATAGTTTTAAGCCTTGTAAAACCATGCTATAGTGCGCTTATCCAGACACGAAAGAATAGACTATTTTGATTGATTCCCCGGCTTCTCTGAACTTGTTTCAAGGTTTTTGTATCAGACTTTCTCCCTATTAACCATTAATACTGTATTTACCATGCTTATTCCTACTGTTATTGAAAAAACACATGCTGGCGAGCGCGCATTTGATATCTATTCTCGCCTCCTTAAAGAACGTATTATTTTTCTCGCTGGCCCAATTGATGATGATGTTGCAAACATCGTTATTGCTCAGTTATTGTTTCTTGAAGCAGAAGATCCAAAAAAGGATATTACGCTTTATATCAACTCCCCTGGTGGACAAATCCAATCTGGACTTGCAATCGTAGATGCAATGCATCACGTAAAGCCAGACGTTGCAACCGTTTGTATGGGTATGGCCGCGTCCATGGCAGCAACCATTCTTTCGCAAGGAAAGAAAGGAAAGCGCTTTACGCTTCCTAATTCTGAAGTGATGATTCACCAACCATTAACCGGTGTTGAAGGACAAGCTTCAGACATTCAAATTACAGCAAAACACATCTTGCGTTTGAAGGAAAAACTTACCCAAATGATGGCAGATGCTACTGGACAGCCGTATAAGAAGGTTGAAGCTGATAAAGATCGCGACTATTGGATGAGTGCAGAAGAAGCAAAGAAGTACGGTATTGTTGACCAGATTTTGAAACCAAAGGGCTCCAAGTAAAACCATGGATTCAATTTTACTTATTGAAGGAGCACTTGCACTGCTTGTCGGTGGTGTTGCAGGGTATGTTATCCGTCATTATGTGGCGGTGTCTCGTCGTGGGTCAATTGAAGCAGATATTGAAGAGCGTTTACTTGAGGCGCGTCGCAAGGCAACTGCAATTGAGGAAGAGGCGCTTGCAAAAGCAAAAGAAACACGTGAGGAGGTTAAAAAAACAGAAGACAGAATTATTAAACAAGAATCTCGTCTTGATGAGAGAGAACAAGAGCTCGGGAAAAGGGAAAAAGATGTCCGTGAAGAAGTAGAAGCACTGCGTGAGAAGGAAAAGACACTGCAAACGAAAAAAGAAGAGATTGAGCACAAGGAGCAAACGCTTTCCAAAGAATTGGAGCGTGTTGCTGGACTTTCGCGCGAAGAAGCATATCATGCCGTACTTCGAAAAGTACTCCACGAAAAAGAAGAAGATATTCAGTTGCGCTTACTTAAGCTTTCTCGCGACGGTGAATCACGCCTTGAAGAAAAAGCAAAAGATATTTTAGTAAATACTGTGTATCGTTTGGCAAACACTGAAGTTGCGTCATTTACATCAAGCACAGTTGTTATTGATGATGAGGAGATTAAAGGAAAAATTATTGGTAAAGAAGGACGCAATATTAAAACCTTTGAACGTGTGGCTGGAGTTGAACTTTTGGTTGATGAAAATCCAAAAGGAATTGTCGTTTCTTGTTTTGACCCAGTTCGTCGCGCAATTGCGGTAAACGCCCTTGAAATGCTTATTAAAGATGGTCGTATTCAGCCGGCAAAGATTGAAGAGTTTGTTGAGAAAGCAAAGAAAGACATTGGTGTGTTTATGAGAAAGAAAGGTGAAGAAGCAGTACTTGAGTGTGGGCTTGTATCAATTCCTGATCAACTCATCCCTCTTGTTGGACGACTTTACTTTAGAACAAGCTATGGACAAAATGTGTTAACGCACTCAGTTGAAATGGCACACATTGCCGGCATGCTTGCTTCTGAACTTGGCGCAGATGTGCACGTTGCAAAAGCTGGAGCTCTTCTTCACGATATCGGCAAAGCTGTTGATCATGAGATTCAAGGAACGCATGTGGAGATTGGAAGAAAGATTTTGATGAAGTATGGTGTTGATGAGCGCGTGATTCAAGCAATGCAAGCGCATCACGAAGAATATCCGTATGAAACTGTTGAATCAGTGATTGTACAAGTTGCTGATGCAATTTCAGGTGGAAGACCTGGGGCGCGCAGAGATACTGTTGAACGCTACATTAATCGTTTACAAGATTTGGAAGCCTTGGCACTATCATTTATGGGTATTGAGAAGGTGTACGCACTTCAAGCGGGACGCGAGGTACGTGTATTTGTAACACCGGCGATTGTTTCTGATTTGCAAGCACAAGAACTTGCACGTAACATTGCACTTCGCATTGAACAAGAATTACGCTACCCAGGAGAAATAAAAATTAACGTGATACGTGAATCACGAAGTATAGAATTCGCACGATAGAAAAATAATGTGAGAAATGAAAAAGGGCGAGCAACAACTTTCGTTGTGCTCGCCCTTCGCTGTGCCGACGTCTTAGATGTCGGCGAGGACCTCGACGATGCGTGTCCGGTCCCTGTGCTGCTTCCGATTGTTGGGGTTGAACTTCTGCTTCACCCGGACGCGCTGCATGCGGTGTTGTCCGCCCCAGGTGAATTCGGGGACGCGGCCACGACTCGTGGAGATCACCTGCTTCGAGCAGACGGGCACCGTGCACTCCTCCTTCCAGGGCGACGGCGACAGGACTCTGGTGAAGGTCGAGAGTTCCTTCTTCGGTTCGGCCGGGCGCAGATTGCAGTACTTCGCCAGGTCGTCGATGGCCTTGACCACCGCACCGTAGGCGTTTCGCATGATGGCGAGATTGCCGTCGACACCCACGAGCACGAAGCCCTTTTGACGGAGAACGCTAGCGGGTTCGGTGGTTTTGCGCAGCTGACGCATCTTTTTCTTCCTCCTTTAACCGTAGCAGACCCAATGTCCGCTACTGACTATTAGTAGTATTGTAGCATAATTAAACATATTTGTCAAGTACCCACAAACAAGAAGAAAACCGACCTTTGTGAGGTCGGTTTCACCTGGAAAATCAGGTGTTTTTGGGAACGGTATTGTTCCGCATGGGGTTTTCGAAGAGTTTGCGGGTTTCCCGCAAGATTTCGACGAGAGCTTTCGCCATATCTTCGTCTTTCGGTTGGTTATCCTTATTTTTCAAGCTTTTTCTCCTGTTTCAGAACTGAATGGAAATAAAAACGGCAGTGAGAGAATCTCATCTGCGTACCATTATTGTAGCATAAAAATTGCTTTTGTCAAAATGTATTTATCCCCCTCCTCCACTCAAAAACCCTTGTAGGACTTGCTAAAAAACGCATACTGTATATACTTTTTATATCGCACACGAAGCCACTATGCTTTGCGGTGCTGATTACTAAACTTATTGATAGCAAGTTCCTAGGAAAGCTTGCTGTCGCAAAAAATAAATCATATGAACAAAGCAGGACTCGTTGAAGTAGTACACGCACAATTGGGCGGTACAAAGGTTCAAGCAGAAGCTGTCGTTGATACAGTGTTTGACACCATTACAAAGAACCTCAAGAAAGGAGAAGAAGTTGCAATTGCAGGCTTCGGTAAGTTCGTTGCAAAGAAGCGCGCAGCTCGCGACGCTCGTAACCCAAAGACAGGTGAAACTGTAAAGGTTCCAGCAACAACTGTTCCAAAGTTCTCAGCAGCAAAGGCTCTCAAGGACGCAGTTAAGTAATCACTACTCGACAAACAAAAAAGCGATGCATTGCATCGCTTTTTTGTTTTTTTATTGAAGGCCACCGACAATGTCTTTTCTTAGTTTTTGTTGTGCGCGTATCTGATCTCCCTTTTGTGCATCCCGGTCTCCTCCCCAAGGATCTATATCTTCTGTTTCTTCAACTGCATATTTTTTGTCGAGCATGTTGAGATGGTCTGCTAACTTCGCTTGATATTTTTTTATTTCTGCAATTGTCTCCTCTGTTTGTTCTTGCCTACTTAACTCATCAATGTGTTCTTCTAATAAAAGTCTGACCTTGTTCTCCCCCTTTTTAATGTCGTCTGGATTGGTTGGTGCTGTATTAATATTTTCCATCATATGGAGAACAGTATACCTTTTTTACTAAATAAACAAATTAGTTTTTTATAAATAAAATGCGCGCAACTAGTGTTTAGGTTGCGCGCTGTGGAGGAGATGTTTATCCAACGGGACGAAGTCGTTCCCGTTCGATCCTTTCTTCTTTGGCTTCGATGCTGGGTTCGATTCTGCCGAGTTCAGCCTGAATTTCTACAAGCAGTCGGGAAAGTTTCCTTTTCGGACCCCTACCCTTTGCTTTTTTCTGTTGGGCTGTGACCATGTCTCGGTCTGCAAGGAGTCTTCCCTTGTAGATCAGTTGTGATTGTCTGAAACTCTGTAGTGCTGGGCGAACATCCTCGGGCCCAACTTCTCTGTCGTCATGTTTCATTGCGGCACCCCTTTTTGTACAATAGTTAATTTTCATACTGCACTATTATTTGATTATTGTCAAGTAATCCGTATTTTATAAAAAAGATACTCTCCCACCCTGGAAAAATAAACAAAAGTGTAGTAATATATTCCTACTGCGGTGTTGGTTTAGTGGTAGAATGCCTGCCTTCCAAGCAGGAGACAAGAGTTCGATTCTCTTACGCCGCACAGAACTAATAAAGAAAAAACTGGCAAATTGCCAGTTTTTTCTTTATTTGTCGGAGTGCAGGGATTCGAACCCTGAGTCGCTGGTACCCAAAACCAGAATGTTAGCCGTTACACCACACTCCGAAATATATACAGAAACGTGCAATGTATTCTAGCATATATTCCAAATAATGCATTCCCTAGTCCCCTATTCTAAGGAAACATTTTCAAAATAAATCACTCTCCCCTCCCTTGTTTCTGGTTTTATATACACACACGCAAGGTCAATTTGCCAGAGCGTTTCGTGTGAAATGTTTTTATGCTTAAGGTATGTTTCAGCGCTGATGATAACTTTTTTGTGTTTGTCCTTGGTAAAGTTATCTTCTGGCCTAACGTGTAATCTTTCCAAAGAACTAAAATCCCCTACTTTCACAGCTTTTACCTCAACAAACCTTATTTTCTGGTCTTTTTTAGCAACAATGTCTATTTCTCCATATTTCGTCCTGTAGTTTCTGTCTAGGATTGAAAAACCATGTTTCACAAGAAACGAAACAGCTATTTTCTCACCGTTCTTGCCTAATTCGTTGTGTTCTGCCACAGTATTTACTAGTATACACAAAATAGACAAAAATAACGTTTCACGTGAAACAAAAAGACATCTCCCGACATATAGAACAAAAGTCAAAAATACCAAAAAACTCTTATTTTCCAAGACTTTTTAGGTTTTAAAGTCATAAAAATACCAAAAAATAAAGACTAAAATAATGTCCGTTATACACCGTACCCACATGTTTATCCCCACTTTTGTACTTATCTTTTAGTTTCCTGTTTGTTTGGTCCTTTTTACAACTAATTTCGTTACACGTGTAACAAACCATTTATAAAATGGTCTTTTATATCAACATCTTTCAAACAAAAAACTATTGTGGTAGTATATTCCTACTGCGGTGTTGGTTTAGTGGTAGAACACGTCCTTGCCAAGGATGAGACAGGAGTTCGATTCTCCTACGCCGCACA
>CAZFBW010000005.1:0-23621 GCA_964517625.1 uncultured Candidatus Saccharibacteria bacterium
TAGAACACGTCCTTGCCAAGGATGAGACAGGAGTTCGATTCTCCTACGCCGCACAGAAATAAAAGGGGATAGGGGATAGTTGAAAAAGCTCATATTGTTATAGACTTAATCAGGAAAGGCCCACATTGGTGCTTCCGCTAGGATTCGAACCTAGAATAACGGTTCCGAAGACCGTTGTGATATCCATTTCACCACGGAAGCGCTTGATTTACAAAGAGATTCTACCATACTTTATGACACAAATACAGAATCAAGTTCCAAAAGAAGCTGCGATGTCTGTCGCTATTTTACAAAACGCCAAATTTGAAGCGTTTCTTGTTGGTGGTTGTGTGAGAGACATGATAATGGGTAGAAAACCAAATGATTTTGATATAACCACAAATGCCAAGCCGGAAGAGATTATCCCGTTGTTTCCAAAGACATTTTATGAAAATGATTATGGGACTGTGGGTGTGGTTACTTGCGGGGAAGAACTCGGCATTCCGTGCGCCGATGAAACACTAAAAATCATTGAGATTACACCGTACAGATTAGAAGGGACATATTCTGACAACAGACACCCAGACAATGTCTCATGGGGGAAGGAAATTTACGATGACCTTAAAAGACGAGATTTTACTGTAAATGCTATTGCTTATGACCCAATTAATAACGACACTATTGACCCATATAAAGGTCAGGAAGATATAGAACATAAAATCATTAGATCAGTAGGGGAGCCAGATGTCCGTTTTAATGAGGACGGTCTGCGTTTAATGCGCGCAATTAGGCTTTCAGCGCAACTTGATTTTGATATTGATAGCGTTACACGTGAAAGTATTGAGAAAAACGCCCATTTAATAAAGAATATTTCACAAGAACGAATTAGAGATGAGTTTGTGAAACTTTTAATGACAGATTTTCCACTTCGAGGACTGTTTCTCATGAAACAGGTTGGTATTTTGGAGTATATTTTACCTGAACTATTAAAAGGGGTTGGAATTGAGCAGAATCAGGCCCATAAATTTGATGTTTGGGAACACAACTTGCGTACGCTTCAGCATGCGGCAGACAAGAAATGGCCATTACACATAAGACTTGCTGGGTTGTTTCACGACATTTCTAAACCAGAAACAAGGCGTTTCTCAAAAGAAAAGAACGATTATACGTTTTATGGACACGATGTTGTTGGTGGGCGTGTTACACGTGAAATCATGGAAAGAATGCGTTTCCCAAAGGATTTAACAGAAAAAGTATCAATGTTTGTGCGTTGGCATATGTTTTTCAGCGACACTGAGCAAATTACTATCTCTGCGGTTAGACGCTTGATTTCCAACGTTGGTAAGGAAAATATATGGGATTTAATAAATCTGCGTATTTGTGACCGTATTGGGACGGGGAGACCAAAGGAAGAGCCATATCGTCTTCGTATGTATGAATCAATGGTAGAACAAGCGTTACAAGATCCGATTAGTCTAAAAATGCTTAAAACTGACGGTACGAGGATTATGAACGTTACACAAGAAACGCCTGGGCCGAAGATTGGGTTTGTTTTGCATGCTTTGTTTGATGAAGTCCTTGATAACCCAGAGAAAAACACTGAAGAGTATCTTGATAATAGAGCAAAAGACCTTATTAAGTTGTCTGTTGAGGAATTAAAGACACTTGGCGAGAAAGGAAAGGAGGAAATGGAAGCGAAGAATGTAGAAAAGGTCAAAGAGATTCGTAAGCAGTTTAAGGTGAAGTAATTCATTAATTGGTGGTTTGTCTTTTAAAAAGACAAAAAGCAATGCTCTGCATGACAAGGTATACTGCTTGTCATGCCAAACTATGTGAAGAGGGAAGATGTTGATACAAGTGCTTTTTTTGATGCACTCGATATTCATCCGCTCACACTTTTACTCTTGTATCATCGCGGGATTACTGATAAAGAAGAAGCAGAAAAATTTTTATCGCCATCATATGAGCGCGACATCGGTAATCCGATGGATATTTTTGGAATGAAGGAAGCGGTTGCAAGAATTGTTAAAGCAATTAAAGAAGGGGAGAAGATAGCGATTTATTCTGATTATGATTGCGACGGTATTCCAGGCGGAGTGTTGCTCCGAGAATTTTTTCAATCAATAGGTTACCCGGTTGAAATATATATTCCACATCGTCACAATGAAGGGTATGGACTGCACAATCATGCGATCGACAAACTTAAAGATGTTGGAGTTAGTTTAATAATTACAATTGATTCAGGAATTACGAATATCGATGAAGTGGCCTACGCAAAAAAGAAAGGTGTTGATGTGATTGTGACTGATCACCATTTGCCAATTCATAAAGAATTAAAAAATGGAAAACTAAAACAGGTTGTTCCAGATGCGGTTGCGGTAATCAATTCAAAACAAGACGTGTGTACGTATGAAGACGACATGTTGTGCGGATGTGCGGTTGCATGGAAACTAACGTGTGCTTTACTTGCGACGCTTAGAAAAGAAAAGAAAGGGAAGTATATAAATTTAAATGCGGTACTCGAACAAGTTGAAAAACTTCCGAGCGGATTTGAAAAATGGCTCCTTGATTTGGTCGGCATCTCTACTATTTCAGATATGGTTCCGCTTGTAAAAGAAAATAGAGCGCTCGCACATTTTGGTTTAAAGGTGCTACAGAAAACAAAACGTCCGGGGCTAAATTATATTTTCTCTAATCAGAGAATCAATAAAGAAAAATTAACTGAAGAAGATATCGCCTTTACGATTGCACCTCGCATTAACGCGGCATCACGCATGGGGGAACCAATACAAGCACACCGCATGTTGTTTGAAAAAAATAGTGATAATGCAATCGAGTATGCAACTGTACTTGAACAACTAAACACAGAACGAAAACAGGGAGTGAAAGATATTGTCGACACTATTTCATTTGATCATGATGTGTATAAGGAGGATGTGGTTGTGGTGGGGGATCCATCGTGGGGGCCAGGAATTTTAGGACTTATTGCGCAAAAAATTATTGACGAAACAGGTAAGCCGGTATTTGTGTGGGGGCAAGGGGACGACAAAGAACACGCGAAAGGGTCTTGTCGAAGTAAGGGTGACGTGTCGGTTGTCGATTTGATGGCACATGTTGGTAAAAAAGAAGACGGGGGAGTCTTTACGCATTTTGGTGGACACGAACAAGCGGGAGGATTTTCATTACCATTTTCGGATATTGAAAACTTATCACAAGCGCTTAATGAATCAATGAAACATGTTGTGCGTACCAGCATCGACAGAGAAGAAACATACATTGACGCCGATCTATCTTTAGAGGATGTTCATGATGTGACACATCAGGCAGTTCAAGCACTCGCTCCATTTGGTGTTGGAAATCCAAAACCACTTTTTTCTTTTGTTTCTATTACACCGGTATCTGTACGGTGGTTTGGTAAACAAGGCGAACACATGGAGGTGATATATCAAAAAGAAAAGGGGGAAGTGAAAGCAATTCAATTTTTTGCCGATAAAGCACTTGAAGAAAAAATAAAAAAACCACATACACTTCTTGCGTATGTAGAAAAAAGCTATTGGGGAGGAAAAGGGGAGCTTCGTCTACGCATAGTGGATGTTATATGAGATTTGTATATAATGGAACCATGAAGAACATCGTTACCGTTGGTGGAGGAACAGGAAGCTACACAATTCTTTCGGGACTAAAACACGTTCCTAATATTTCTATTACTGCGCTTGTTTCTATGGCGGACAACGGTGGGTCAACGGGTGTTTTGCGTGATGAGCTTGGCGTGCTTCCACCCGGGGATGTTCGTCAGTGCCTGATTGCACTTTCTGAACATAGCGACACGGTGCGTAAGTTAATTGGGTATCGTTTTACGGGAGGAAAATTATCAGGGCATAGTTTTGGAAATATTTTTCTTGCGGCGCTTGAAAAGGTGACAGGGAATTTTGCTGAAGGTGTGGGAATTGCTTCAGAGATTCTTAAAGTTCGCGGACAGATTATGCCGATTACTAATGACAAGGCCGACCTTATTCTTACACTTGCGAATAAAAAAATTGTGAAAGGTGAAGATGCAATCAATCACGCCGATTTGCAAAGCTCTGGCGTAAAAAAGATTGGCTATAAAAATAAAGTTGCTCTCAATGAGCACGCAAAGGAAGCAATGCGAAATGCGGACATGATTATTATCGGCCCAGGGAATTACTACTGTTCACTTGTTCCTAATTTAATTGTTCCGGGATTTAAAGAGGCGATTAAAAAAAGTAAGGCTGTAATTGTTCTTCCGGTAAATCTTACCAACAAGCAAGGACATACCATGAACTGGCGAGTAAGTGATTACGTGAAGGATGTTGAAAAGTACCTTGGTAGGCGCGTCGATACAATTATTCTTAATAAAGAAAAACCTTCGTCTAAGCAAATTGCTTTGTACCAATTAAAGGAAGGTGATGGCGTACTCGTGACAGATGATATGGATGGCGATAAGCGCGTCGTGCGCGCCCCACTTCTTGCGCATATGGTCATTCGAAAAATAAAAGGCGACGTACTTCATGGTTTGCGAAGTTTCATTAGACATGACCCGAACAAAATTGCGTCGTGTATCAAAAAAATTATTGATAAGAAACTATGAAGCTTGTTTTAGATTTTGATGAGGTGTTGTTTAAGACCAAAAAAATGAAGGAGCATTTTGTCCATGTTCTTGCAAATAAGGGTGTTGACCCAAGGATGACAGAATTGTTGTATATGAAGCATCGCGAAACAGGGATTCCATTTTCACTTAAGCGTTTTTTGTGGGCAGTTGCTGTTCGTACCGACCTTCGCGATGTTGCAAATAAAGAGGTGTATGAGGAAATACTTTCTGCGTGCAAGAAGTTTATTAATCAAGATCTTGTTGATCTCGTTACACCCTTTGGCAGAGATACCATTATTATTCTCACTAACGGCGACAAGGAGTACCAGATGGAGAAAATTAAAAGAACTCTTGGAGAAGACTTTGCGCAGGAAGTCATTGTTGTTCCCGGTAGCAAAAAAGAAGCACTGCATGGTATTTGCAAGCAACACGCACATGAGCAGATTATTTTTGTAGAAGACCAACCAAAGTTTTTGGACGACCTTGATGCAGAACATATAAAAAATTTAACGACGATTCTTTTTGGTATGACAGGGATTGACGATGTAAAGGAGGCTATCGAAAAGCATTCGCACCACGCAAAGAAAAGAAAATCCTAAATGCTATACTCGTACACATGAAAGTAACTATCTACACCGACGGAAGCTCGCGCGGAAACCCAGGTCCTGGCGGATGGGCGGCAATTGTGTTAACAGACGACGAAGTAATTGAACTTGGTGGACGAGAAGAAAAAACAACCAACAACCGCATGGAACTTATTGGTGCAATTGAAGGGCTGAAACATCTCTCTAATAAGGAATGTAAAACTGTTGAGGTTCACACCGATAGTGAGTATGTAAAAAAGGGAATGTCAGAATGGATTGATGGGTGGATTAAAAAAGGATGGAAAACGTCCGCAAAAAAAGACGTGCTTAATAAAGATTTGTGGCAGAAACTTAAACACGAGGAGGATAGATTGAAAGAAAAGAAAGTACATGTTACATGGAAGTACGTACAAGCACACGTCGGCATTCCGCTTAATGAGCGCGCAGATATGATTGCGACATCGTGCGCTGATGATGCAAATGATTTGCAATTATATCGTGGGCCAAAATCAGGATATATCGTATAGAGTTGTTTTCGTATGTCGATTCACGGACTAACCATTACACTACTTCTGTCGGTTGTGTCTGGCATGATACTTGGGTATAGGTTTCCGTTTGCAAGTGAGGTTGCTGTTGTCTCGTTTGGACTTGCTGTTATACAAGCGGTGCTTGCTCTCTATTCACGGAAAAGTTTTTCAGGATTTCATATTGCTTCATACACAACACTTGTCGCACTCGCAATATGTATTGGGGTTGTGCGTGTGCAACTGACAAACGACACGCCTCCTCTTGTTTGCGATACCTCGTGTACCGTGCGAGGTACGGTTATTGCATCTCCTGAGGCGCGTGAGATGCATCAGCGACTTACGCTTTCTGTTGACGATGAACATGCATATGTGCACGCGTATGTTCCGCTGTATCCGAAGTATAGCGTTGGTGACGTGCTTGAAGTAACGGGTGTCATTAAAGAACCTGAAGTATTATTCCCACACGATTCGCGGAGTCACGGGTTTGATTACGCTTCATATTTAAGTAATCGAAATATTGGAAGCCAGATGATGTTTCCAAAAGTGCGTGACACAGGTGAACAGGTGCGCACACTTGGAACAATATTACAACAGGTTGAAAATAATCTTGCAGAACAAACACACGAAGTGTTGCGTTCTCCGGCATCATCCTTTGCGACGGGGATGCTCTTTGGAAGAGATGAGATGCCAAACGATATTACGGAAATGTTTCGCATCGCCGGTGTTTCACACATTGTTGTGCTCTCTGGGTTTAACATCGCCATTATCGTTTCAGCCATGTTGCTTGTGTTTACATTTGTGCCACTTATGGTACGAATCGGCATTGCTCTTTTTGCAGTACTTATGTTTGTCGCCATGGTGGGTGGTGAAGCAAGTATCATACGCGCAGTCTTAATGGCAAGCATCGCTCTTCTGGCGGTAGCACTAGGTAGAGCATATGTCGCCAAACAAGCACTCCTCCTTTCGTTTATTGCAATTATTTTGTATAAGCCAGAGTTATTGCTTACGGACGTTTCACTCCATTTGTCTTTTATTGCGACTGCCGGAATTGTCTATCTGACACCCTTGATTAAAGACATCATAAACAAGGTAGGTATACAAGGACTCTTTAGCGACATTGTTGCAACAACAGGGGCAGCATACATTGCAACCTTGCCGTACCAGCTGTATATGTTTGGCACTGTTTCACTGTATGCCCTCTTTGCAAACATACTTATTGTGCCACTCGTTCCTTTTGCGATGCTCTTTTCTTTTGTTTCTGTTTGCGTTTCATACGTTGGCGAAATGGTGGTGGTACCTGTCGCTTTCGTAACATCTCTCTTTCTGGAAGGAATGATTGGCGTTATTGGATTCATTGCAACGCTCCCATTTGCTCTCATCGATGTTTCCTTTTCTTTCGGGGGGATGATTCTTGCATACGTTGGTATCGTTACACTCCTACTTTTTCTAACGCGAGCAAAGTATGAAACAGAATTGTCTTCTGATGTTCTAACTAAAGATGAGACTATCTATACGTACTAGTTAATTTTCGTGCTGTGAAACTTTTTGGAAATATTTTTGTAAACAACAAACAAGATGGTAAGACCAATGACAAGTGAAACGCCCATGAAGCTCTTTAAAGAAAATTGTTCACCGAAGGTTTTCCCTAGGTAGATGATGCCGGAAGCCCAGATGCCGGAAGCGACAAAGAAAATAATTGAGGTGAGCGTGGTTTTGGTTTGAGCAAGTCCCGCAACGACGGGGATGAATGCTTTTATTGACGGTGTGAGTTTCCCAATAAAGAGCCACCACATTCCTCTGTGGGTAAATGTCTCATGGAGTGCGCTGTGAATTTTTTTAAAAGTCACTTCATCGAGCATGAGAATTTTTCGTGCAAGCGTGTGCTCATATTTTTTAACTAAGAGAAAGGTGATGATGTTACCGAGTGTGTTACCAAGCGTTCCAGCGATGACGGCTGGGATAAAAAGAAGCGAACCATTTCCAACGAGGTAGCCGACAATGACGTAGAGAATTTGTGACGACGGAAAGTTTGCTATGCCGTTTGCAAGCATGAGCACAAAAATGGCAAGGTATGAAAATGAGGAGATGGTTTCGTAGAGATCCATTGGTGAAGTATACACCAGGCGAGTGGTATGATAATGGTGTGAAGAAATCACTTACGTACGTACAAGATTTTGTATCTGAGTATGGAAAAATTACAATAGCCGGAGTATCTTTTTTGGTTGTCGGTATTTCATGTTTTGTTCTCGCGCAGTATATTCCTCAGAAACTAACCATTTCATTTTTAGATGTCGGACAAGGTGACGCAATTCTCATACAGACGCCAAGTGGAAAGACGATGCTTGTAGATGGTGGGCCCAACGCAAGTGTCATCAAAGAACTTGATCACACACTTTCTTTTTTTAATCGCACGCTTGATGTGATGATAGCAACTCACCCAGACAGCGATCACATCACAGGACTCATCCCGACACTTCTGCGATACGATACAAAAAATATTATTGTATCAAACAAAGAAAATGATACAGAGCTTTTTATTGATTTTAAAAAATATGTAGAGAAAGAAGAGGGGGCTTCACTGTACACTGCACGCATAGGTGATAGTATTGATTTTCAAGATGGTGTGCATGCTTTTATACTTCACCCTGCGTCACAATTTTTGAAAAAAGATACAAATGAAGCATCGGTCAGTTTTGTGCTTGTCTATGGTAACCATTCTTTTTTACTTACTGGTGATTTACCGGCATCGAATGAAGAAGCACTTCTTGCGCATAAAAAACTTTCACGTGATGTAACTGTTTTTAAAGCTGGCCACCATGGAAGCAATACTTCAAGTGGTGAGCGATTGCTTTCATATATTCGTCCTGAGTATGCAGTGATTAGTGCCGGCAAAGATAACCGGTATGGTCACCCGCACGAGGAGACTCTCGCACGATTAAAAAAATATTCAAAAGAAGTTATAAGTACAATTGATAGAGGAACAATTTCATTTATTTCTGATGGCCGTGTTCTTGATATCGTTACAGCAAAATAAAACACCCCGTTTGAGGTGTTTTATTTTGTACTTTATGTTTAGATTTCGCACGTACCGCCTGCGCACGCTAATTCTTTTTTAAGTTCTGTTTCATCAACGGATTCGTAGGTTACAATTTTTGAGAAGTCTAGGTGATCGAGTTTCTTCTTCATTTCTTCATAACGCTCCTTGTTGATTTCTTCGTAGGGAGCAAGTTGATAAACGTGATTTGAACGAGGAAGGAATGAAAGTCCTCCAATCAAGTCCCAGTTTTCGTAGAGCCAGTTAGCCACGCGGATCCATTCATCATCCCCGATGGAAATGGTAACTGACGGGTTGTGTTCTGTGTAATGTTGCTTAACAACTTTCCAGTGTTCAAGTTGGTCAATTGCTGTTAAGTCATTTTTACAGATTGCGCCATTCGGAGCCTTTACTGGAAATTCAAAAACGTACGTTGTTGCATTCTCCATAGTTTGTCCGACTTCTGGGAAGTAAGGAACCCCCTGGTCGCGAAGCATTTTGAAAAGACTATCAGTACCTGCAATACGAATGCGACGAATGTAGTATGGTGCATGGCGTGCATGCATGCCTGATGCACAATCAACGGTTTGCGATACGGTGCCTGATGGCTTAACGCACGTAATACAGGTTGATGCATTCATCTTGAAGCGCTTTGCATACTTTTTGTTAAGTTCAATAGAATAATTTTTCAATTTTTCAAGAACCTTTGGGTCGCGCGCTACCTTCGAATCCCATTGACCGGTAATAGAAACACCGAGCAAACGCTCCTTTTCACAGTTCTTCTTCCATTCTTTTGAAAGGTAAGGGAAATAAGTAAGTGAAGATTGGAATGTTCCCAAAATAACCGCGATACGCATCTTTTTCATGAGTGTCTCTTCGGTATCTTCTGCACGGGCAACAATTTCACTTAGGTTACAGAATTGCTTAGATTGGAGGATAATTTCCCCACACGGGTTAGTTCCCCACGCTGGGTAAATACCACCCTTGTACTGGTCTAAACGGCGCTTAGGGAGGGTTTTGAGTAGCCCGCCACGGTTAAATATTCCTCGCTCACCTGATCCTGACTTCATAAGCGCTACCCACTCATCCATAAATTCCTCTGCAGACGGTTTAGTGAGATAGACTGCCGAGTTATTGGCAAGCATTCTTTGTGGTTCTGTATAGTAGAATTGTCCTTTTTTAGAATCACGAATTGCTTCATCATCCAAATCAGAAAGGGAAATCATTGCACTTCTACGAACGCCTCCCGCTACAACACACTCACCAATTTTACAGATAATGTCGTGAGCGTCGAGGTTGGTAAGGTGGCGACCTTGTTTTTTGATTATTCGTTCACGAGAAAAATCAAGGAGAGAACGAAGTGGTTCTGGACCAGAAGCCTTTCCTCCCATGGTTTTTAGACGCATACCAGCTGGACGAATGAGGGAATAGTCGAAAGCAACATCGTTTCCTTCAAACCAGGTCTTTAGCCCAAATGCAAACGCATCAGCCCAACCTTCTTTACTGTCTGGAATGGTGTATACAGGAAGTTTCTTGCCGGTTTGTATTTTAATTTGAGGAAGTGCCTGAATGTTTCTACTTTCCACTGACCACCCAACACCTGTTCCGCACATGGAGATGTACATAATTTCTGCAAAGTCTTGGAATGTTTCTGGGGCGATGAAAGAACAGTTGTATGCGCAAACATTTGTCTTTGATGCTGCTTTGCCAGCAAATTGAAGCAAACGCATTGAAGGCATAGCTTCTTGTTTAAGAATTGCTTCACGAACTTCACTGTATTCTGTAGGGGTTATTGAACCATTCATGTTATCTTTCATGAATTTCATATAACGATCAACGGTTTCAATCCAGGTTTCACGGCGACCTTCTTCTGGAATCCACTTGGCGTATGTTCTGTAATAAACGAATTCTGCAAGGGGATTTCTGAAGTATTTCTTACTTTCCGTTACTAGTTCTTTAACCTTTTCAGGGACAAATCCGACTTTTTCACGCATTTCCGCATGTGTTTTTCGGTAAATAATATAGGCCTTGGCTGTTTGTGGGAAATTAAGTGCGATGAGTTCGTTTTCAACAATATCTTGAATGAGTTCAACGTGTGGAGTGAAGTTCTTGTCTTTCGTTCCTTTTTTGATACCAATAAGGGCATCAAGTACTTTGTCTGCAACCTTGTCGGCATCGCTCTCACTTCCTTCTCCGGTTGCTCCCATTGCTCGGGTTACTGCTCGAAAAATACGCTTCTCATCAAAAGGGACTATCGCTCCGTCGCGCTTTTGAATTTTTTGTATAGAGAGGTATTTTTTCTTCATAATTTTTTAATTAAATATATAAACTTTTTTAATGGTAATTTCAGGTAACGATTTTGAGGTTCTTGTAGTGCTATTCACACAGTAACAACAAGGTATAAAGAATAAAAGGCCATTGCAAAATAAGGATTTTGCAACAGTCTTTTGATCAAAATAACTTTTTGTGACCAACCTCGTGCCCTTACAATGTTGAGTATATGCTCGCAGTGTTTTCTTTGAGAAGGGGATAACTTTTTTGTCTCACAGAGTCTGTTAAAAAGTGAATTAAAACCACCCTTTCTGGGTGGCTATAATTTTTTCATTTTTTTATTTATAACTTGATTTGAAGGTGGAGACCTTTTTTCATGCAACTGGTGCAAATTTTTACACGAGGACCATTTGGAATGCGAGCCCACTGAAGGTTTGGATACACACGGCGATCACCGCATGGATTGTACTTGGTAGCACGAACACGGTTGGAGTACTTTCCAACAACTTTAGAACCTTTTGCGCAGAGTGGACAGATGTTTGCCATGGCTTTGTTTTATGTCGTGTCATACTAGCATAAATTTTTGACACCCGCAAACAGGTGTTCTATGGGTGTGATATCATACAGACCATGACCGAAACCATTTCTCTTTCCCAAGGATTGTTTCCTATTTTAATTGCCCTCTTTTCTATCATTGCTCACGAAGTCGCTCACGGGTATGCGGCGTACATTCAAGGGGATGAAACGGCCTACCGTGCGGGCAGATTAACCCTTAATCCGATACCGCATATAGATATAATTGGTTCAATTATCGTACCTTTTATTGCGTTTATGACAGCGGGGGTGTTTTTTGGTTGGGCAAAGCCGGTTCCATACAATGTGCATAATGTGAGAGGTAGATTTGGGGAGACGTTTGTTGCTTCTGCAGGGGTATTAACGAATTTTGCTCTCGCACTATGTGCTATAGGTTTTTTTGTCTTATTAAACCAAACAGGTTCTATGACGAACCCTCTTGCGCAGGCACTTTTCACTATAATTGTCGTTAATGTTTCTTTGGGTGTTTTTAACTTAATCCCTGTTCCTCCATTTGACGGCATGGCAATTATTCAATCCCTATTTCCTAAAAGGCACTTTAATTCAAGGTTATTTTTTAACCCGCTGTATCTTGTTGGCGCCATCCTAGTGGCATCGGTTATTTACGGACAAATAGCTCCGCACCTGTTTTCCTTCATATTTAGCGCGATATCGTAAGTTATCCACTTTTTGTACTATTGATGTCTTTTAATATGTCTTTTATGTCGTATACTAATAGATACGATGAAGTCTTCTGCACAGAACATTTTAATAAAGACAAAAAACAACTCTAAGACAAACAGAAGTGTCTCTTTTTCAAAAAAAGCTGTATCTCCAACAAAATCAAGCAAAACAAATCACTACGCAAAAAGGACGCTTAGATATATTCTTCTTTCAAAAACATTTCAAATAACAGTTAAGGCCATGTTGTTTGTGATGCTCCTCTCTACCGGCCTTTACGGTGCTTATGCGGTTATTGAAAATACGGTTGCTGAAGACATTATTATCTCTAAATCGGAAATTATTAATAGGGTTATGAAATTGACCACGCTTCCAAATGAAAACCCAGAAGCCGTTGTTCGTGTTGAAAATCCTGAAAACCTACAAAAACAGAATTCGTTTTATAGCGGGGTTAAAGAGGGGGACTATATTATCGTTTATCCAGAACTTGCGGTTATCTACGATTTAAGAAACGACGCCATTGTTGGACTTAAGGTTTCTGACAGGTAGGCATTTAAGCAAGGCTTGCTTTTCCTTCTTTTATTTGGTATAGTTTGCACCACATATATTTTTTATGCCTACAATCAGTCAACTCGTAAAAAAGCCACGCAAAAAGTCTATCTATAAGTCTCGCTCTATTGCTATGACTCGTGGTTTTAACACTGTTCAGAACAAGCCAAATTTTTACTCGTCACCATTTAAGCGTGGCGTATGTACCAAGGTAACGACAACCACCCCAAAGAAGCCGAACTCTGCGCTTCGAAAGATTGCTCGTGTTCGCCTTACTAACGGTATGGAAGTAACTGCGTACATCCCAGGCGAAGGACACAAACTCCAGGAACACTCAGTAGTAGTAATTCGTGGTGGTCGTGTGAAAGACTTGGCTGGTGTGCGTTACCATATCGTTCGCGGACGTTTGGATGCAACATCAGTTGATAAGCGTCGCCAAGGTCGCTCACTCTACGGAGCAAAGAGACCAAAAGCTGGAGCTCCTGCAAAGAAGTAAACACCAAGCAGTCGAAAGACTGCTTTTTGTTTTGTGTTACAATCAACACATGAAAATCGCTACCTATAATGTGAGGAATTTGTATGATCCGGGGACGTTTGTAAGTCTTGATGACACAAAAGGAATTTCTGAAGAGTTTTTCAATAAACGAGTTGCACACTTTACGGAACTATTCCGCCCACTTGATTTAGATATGATTTGTCTTCAGGAAATCGGTGGAGAAAAAGGAGTAACACTTATCGGGGATGCGCTTGGTTATAATTATTTTTTTGCAAAACCAAACAAGCGAGGGATTCGCATGGCGGTGTTGTACAAAAAAGAATTAGAAGGAACCTTAGCGTGTGAAAGTGTCTCCTTCGGAGATCTGAGTATTCCAAGCATTAAGGAAAGAGGGGATACAAAGAATCTTGCGCCACTTGCACAACGGCGCGACGTGCTTGTTGTAGATGTTGATGATTTTCATGGTAAAAAGCTTCGCGTTGTTGTTTTTCATTTAAAAAGCCTTCTTCCTGAGTATTTGGAAGGAGATGACATGGAGCATGATCCAACCGCCCACACTGATGCTAAGTTTCGCTCCATCTTTTACAAGATGATGGAATTACGAAGTTTGCGAGCTTTTGCTGACAAGGCAATTGATGCAGGAAAAGATATCATTCTTCTTGGGGACTTTAACGAACACAATAATAGTAGCGGGCTTGATATCTTACGTTCGAGTAATCAAGAAGAGAGAATGCTTTTTGACGTCCTCTCTTCCTATGAAGGTGACAAAACAACACTCATTCACCGTGGCACAAAACTAACCTTCGACACAATGATTGTTTCTTCAGGCGTCAAAGATATGGTTAAAAACGTTTCTGTTCTTAATGCTGATTTGCAAGATTACAGCATGCTTCCTCCAGAAACAGAAGTAATTGAAAGCGACCATGCGATGGTTGTGGTGACGCTTACTTAAGTAACTTTTGCCTTTTGTTTCATTTTATTGTAGTATGGTAAAACTCGTTTAGAGTATTGAAAGCAATTACTGAATTAAACATTTGTGGAGTACCTACGCTTTCAGGGAACCGCACACAAATAACAACCTAAAACAATGAGACGAAAAGTTAAAAATCGAAATATGGTGGGCCCTGATGCTCGCTATGATTCAGATAAAGTTGGTAAGTTTATCAACTATGTTATGCAGGAAGGAAAGAAGAACGTAGCACGAGATATTGTGTACGGAGCCTTTGACCTTATCAAGGAAAAGCAAAAAATTGAAGACCCGCTTGAAATCTTTAATGCCGCTCTTGCAAACGCAGGACCACTTACGGAAGTTCGTTCACGTCGTATTGGTGGAGCAAACTACCAAGTTCCTCGCGAAGTTCGTGCAGAGCGTCGCTTCATGCTTGCGTTTCGATGGATTATCGAAGCTGCGAAAGCAAAGAAGGGAAAGCCAATGCATATTAAGCTTGCAGAAGAATTGATTGCAGCTGCAAACAATGAAGGTTCTGCTGTGAAGAAGAAGGAAGATACACATAGAATGGCTGAGGCCAATAAAGCCTTCGCTCACTTTACCTGGTAATTTTGTTTCTTTTTTAGCGACATACTTCGTTAGAGAAAATTTTTTCTCCACGCGCCGTACCACTTGTACGTCTTGGTCGTAAAAATTTTCTCTGCCTCGTATCTCATCTAAAAAATAAACAAAATAGAAATTCAAAACAAAAACCACCGAGCGGTGGTTTTTGTTTGACATTTTTTATCAAAAGCATCAAGATTCGATACAGATGAACTGTATATAAGGAGAGACAGAAATGGCCTCAAACAATGAAGGACATGTAAGATATCAAGCAAAATCACGCACTCTTTTGCGCGAATTTTGTGACAAGATGCGCACAGAGCGCAAAATGAACAAAAAAGCCATCGCCAAAAAGTACGGCATCGAAGCAGACACGTTTCGTAGTTGGATGCGCGACAGCCACTGTGGAGCGCCATCGCTTTTAAAGCATGGGCTCCTTATTGCAGATATTTTGTTTCCGTATCCTTTTGGTTGTGATACACCGGAAAGTATATTTGAACCAAGTGTCCCTGAACTTCTTAGGGCTTTCCGCAGGGAACAAAAGATGACACTTGCGTCATTTGCTCGTTACGCTCAAGTTGACCCCAATACCGTATTTTTATGGGAACACGGAAAAGGTTCGCCGTCACTTAACAAACACTTTCCAGTTATTGGAGAATTTCTGGAATGGGCTATTGCAAAAGACATTCAGAGAAAAATTCGCACGAAGGTAAAAACGGTCAAAGAGTAAGCTCAAATTACTAGTAAATCAAAATAAAGGCACATTGCCGAAAGCCTGCTTTTGTGGTAGCATGTCGCTATTGCCTAAGCGGCTTTTTTATTTCTTTATCATCTAATAATTATTACCATGTCTCGCGACTACCCTCTCAATAAAACACGTAACTTTGGAGTTATTGCTCACATCGACGCTGGAAAGACGACAACAACAGAACGTATTCTTTTTTATACTGGTGTTTCTCACAAGATTGGTGAAGTACACGAAGGTGACACCGTGATGGACTGGATGGAACAGGAACGCGAACGAGGTATCACAATTACCTCTGCTGCGACGACTGCGTTTTGGAATCCGACATACATGAAAAAGGATGATGTTTCAAAGAAATGCCGCTTTAATATCATTGACACCCCAGGTCACATTGACTTTACGATTGAAGTAAAGCGCTCACTTCGCGTGCTCGACGGCGCTGTTGTAGTATTTGACGGTGTAGCCGGAGTAGAACCACAGTCAGAAACCAACTGGCGTTATGCAAACGATGGTAACGTGCCACGTATTTGCTACATCAATAAGCTCGACCGTATGGGTGCAAACTTCGACAAGTCGTTTGCTTCCATTCTTGATCGTCTTTCAAAGAAGGCAGTACGCATGCAAATGCCACTTGGTGCTGAAGAAAATTTTGACGGTATCATTGACCTCCTCACCATGCAGGAAGTTAAATTTACAGGAGACAAAGGAAAGGATGTTTCATTTGTCGATGTTTTACCAGAACATTTGGAAGAAGCAAAGAAGCGTCGCGCTGAAATGATTGAAAAAATTGTTGAGACTGACGAAAACATGATGACGCAGTACCTTGAAGGTAAAGAATTTACTATCGAAGAACTTAAAGCAACTATTCGCAAGGCAACTATTAACAATCAGCTGTTCCCAGTATTTTGTGGTTCATCACTTAAGAATCGTGGTGTTCAACTTGTACTTGACGCCGTGATTGATTACCTCCCATCACCACTCGACATCCCTGCACCAAAGGGACTCGATCCACACACAGGTGAACCAATGGAAGTTGAAGTTTCAGATACCGCACCACTTTCAGCTCTTGCGTTCAAGCTTCAATCAGACCCATTCGTAGGACAGCTAACCTTTATTCGTGTGTACTCAGGTACGCTTGAATCAGGTTCATATATTTTTAACTCAACAAAGCAGAGAAAGGAGCGTGTTGGGCGCATCCTTCGTATGCATGCAAACGATCGCGAAGAAGTGAAGACAGTGTACGCTGGAGAAATTGCAGCAGCCGTTGGTCTTAAAGATACCGTTACCTCAGACACGATTTGTGATGAAGATCACCAAGTTATTTTGGAAAGAATTGTTATTCCTGAATCGGTGATTTCAATGCGTGTTGAACCAAAAACAAAAGCTGACCAGGAAAAAATGGGTATGGCACTTTCACGCCTTGCAACTGAAGACCCAACATTCCGTGTATCTTCAGACCCTGAGACACTTGAAACAATTATTTCAGGTATGGGTGAACTTCACTTGGAAATTATTGTTGATCGTATGAAGCGTGAGTTCGGCGTTGAAGCAAATACTGGTAAGCCACAAGTGGCATACAAAGAAACCATTTTGGGTTCTGCCTCAGGCGAAGGAAAATACATCAAGCAGTCAGGTGGACGTGGTCAGTATGGTCACGTGAAAATTAACATCAAGCCGATGGATGTTTCAATCAAAGCAGAAGATTTACCAAAGAACGTAAAGCGTTCCGAAGGATTTGAATTCATTAACTCAATTAAAGGTGGTGCTATTCCTCAGGAATACATTCCAGCTGTTGAAAAAGGTCTTCGTGAAGCAATGGACCGCGGTTCACTTGCTGGATTTAAGATGGTAAACGTTTCGTGCGAAGCATACGATGGATCATTCCACGAAGTAGACTCTTCAGAAATCGCATTTAAGCTCGCAGCCGGCATGGCACTCTCAGATGCAGTTGGAAAAGCAAAGCCAGTTATCCTCGAACCAATCATGAAGATTGAAGTTGTGACCCCAGATAAGTTTTATGGTGATATCACTGGGAACCTATCATCTAAGCGTGGGCAAATCGAAGGCATGGATGAACGCGGACAAGACAAGGTAATCAAGGCAATGGTTCCACTTTCTGAAATGTTCGGATATGCAACCAACCTTCGTTCAATGACAGAAGGCCGTGCAACATTTACGATGGAATTCGGAAAGTATGATGTGGTACCAACTAACATTGCGAAGGACATTGCGGAGAATAAGAAGTAAGAAGAAGAGTGATTGAGAAATAAAAAAAGCCCGGCACTGTGTGCCGGGCTTTGTCCTTCGACTACGATTGTCAGATTCAAGTTTGCTTCCGACAAAAGGGTGGCTTTCTGTGACCAAGTGCCACCGCTGAGTGCACCCAACCTACCAACTGCGGGCTCGTCGCCAGAAGATTCCTCTTATTTCAGGGTGTATTCTTCCAACCACTCACATACACGTACTCTAATCTATCGATTATTTATTTGCAAGCGTTTTTGCATGCTACACTTTTATATATGGAAACTTTTATTTGGGTTATTGCTATCGCACTACCTGTTATATTTTCTATTAAGTATCTTGCAGGAAATAAAAGACTAATAAAAGAAAAGGGTTCTCTTGTTGCCAGTAACCCAACCTCACTCCAGATACCTAGCTCCGAAGAAGAAGCAAAAGCCTTAATTGAAAAAGGGCAAGGATACACAGTCGCTGAAAACCTCGCTTCGTTTCAAAACGTTAACCACGAAGAAATCGCCAAACTTTTAATTGGGAGAGGTGAAGGAGAGGTTGTCGCCAATAACCTTTCGTCTTTTCACAATCTTTCCGAAGAAATCGCAAAACTTTTAATTGATAGAGGGAAAGGACACTTTATTGCAGAAAATCTCACCTCGTTTAAAAATCTTAACCACGAAGACATTGCAAAACTCATCATTGAGAAGGGGCAAGGATATGCCGTCGCTGAACACCTCACTTCGTTTCAAGGTCTTAATTATGAAGACATTGCGAAGCTCTTAATCGAAAAAGGACAAGGATATGCCGTCGCTGAATATTTAACGTCGTTCCAAGGATTACATCATGACTACATTGCAAAACTTTTAATCGAGAAAGGAAAAGGGGAGGCCGTCGCAAAAAATCTCCCTCTATTTCAAGGAGTTAATCACGAAGACATCGCAAAACTGTTACTTGAACGAGGCGAAGGAGAAATCGTCGCAAAAAACCTCTCCTCATTTCAAGGATTACATCACGACTACATTGCAAAACTTTTAATCGAGAAAGGAAAAGGGGAGGCCGTCGCAAAAAATCTCCCTCTATTTCAAGGAGTTAATCACGAAGAAATTGCAAAACTGTTACTTGGGCGAGGGGAAGGGCACCTCGTTGCTGAAAACCTTTCCTTGTTCCAAGGAAATAGTCATGAAGACATCGTAAAACTCTTAATTGGAAAAGACGAATAGTGTTAGGTTGTGAGTGCCCCTTTTTAATTTCTCATAGTCTAATATCTACTCTCTGTTGTCCATGTACACCATGCTACACTTCTTTATGTATGAAGAACCTCATCATTTTAGGTTTATTATTTTCTAGTATGTCGTCCGTTTTTGCTTTTACTTGTACTGATGTAAAGGTAAATTTGAAACGTGGCGCAGAGTCAAAAGACGTTTTAGCACTGCAACAATTTCTTGTAGAAAAGAAATTACTTACCGCAACACCAAATGGATATTTTGGTCCAGCAACATTAAGGGCAGTACAGGCATATCAGAAAAGTGTTGGTTTAACAAATTCCGGTTTAGTGCTCGCTCTTACTCGTGCTCAGATTAAAAAGGAAACGTGTACGGAAGGGGCAACAAACGCAACCACCACAACACAGATTCTAAATAGCAAAGCAACAACGACAGCAGATATAAAAAAACAAGTAGTAAAAACAGGTCCTGCGCCAGTTGTTACGTCCGTTGATAAGGTGGTTGTTCTTTTAGGTGGAAATACCGAGTGGATGATTAATATAAAGGGTTCAAATTTTAGCACCACCACGAACACGGTCTTTTTTGAAAAAAGAGATGCGTCAAAGAAGTATACAGTCGGAACATTTTCTGCTCTCGACAAAAAGACAATTACGCTTCCAAAAAATCTTGGCTCACTTACGTTTCCATGTGGAGCAAGTTGTAGACAAAGGTTGCAAGAGGGGGAGTATTTTATTGTTGTTGAGACTCCTGAAGGTGGAGAAAGTAAGCGTAGTGAATATGTTATCGTCAAAGACGCCACCATTACTTCAAGTTCAGCAACAACGAACGCGTCAATTCCATATGTTGCAACAAGTACGCGCCTAGGAACATTCACCTTTAAGGCAAACACTCCGCTTAGGATATCTACTATCAAGTTCTCACTTGATGGAAGTAATGCTTCATCAACAAATCTCACAAAAGTTGTCTTTAAGGATGAACAAACAGGGCAAGTGATTCCAAGTGCGGGTGCAGGTATTGAGCTCTATCAAGAGGAATATAGAAATATTGGTGTGTATGCAAATGTTGAAACACAAAAAGCGGTGAAGGCTGTTGCAACGTTTACACTCGATGTTGTTGATACAGTCGGCAAAAAAACAACATCATTTGTTTCTCCAACATTCTCTGTTTCTTTCGATGGAGAACCATTGTGGTTAACAGAGCAGAAGAAAAAAGCAGAAAGCGCACCACCAAAACTTCTCTCCATTGATGTTGTTACGATTTTAAGTGGTGGCACGACGCTTTGGTCTGTGCCGATTACTGGTACCGGGTTTAGTAGTACAACGAATACTATTCACTTAACCGCAAAACAAGGAAATAGAAAATATGTGGTTGGTACGGTCCCTGCAAAAAATAATAGAACCCTGATTGAATTACCAAAAAGTTTTGGAAAAACAATAATTTCTTGCGGAACAGGTTGTGAAGAGCAGTTACCAACAGGTGATTATGATCTTACCGTTACTTCAAACAATCAAGAAAGCAACGCTATTCCAATAAGCATTAAAGCTTTTAATATTTCTGCGGTTACTGCGGTTGGTAATGCACCAGTTAATAAAAAAGTTAAAGGGGTTAAATTAGGAACACTGACATTCGGAGCAAATACGAGCATAACCATTTCAGCCATTAAGTTTGCTTTCACTTTGGATAAGCCAACATCGGCAGTTGGAAATTTTGTCTTTAAGGATGAACTAACAGGAGCAACCCTCGTCAATGCGGGTAAAGATATTGTGGTTGCTCCTAGTGAATCAAAAATTATTAGTGTATATGCCGATGTCGACACAAGTCAGTCAACAAGTGGGACAGGAGTATTTACTGTCGATGTTACCGACTATCTTGGTAAGAAAATAACAACATTTACAACAAAGCCATTTACCGTTACCCTTTCAACATATTAATGTTTTAGTATGAGAATTTTTGTAACAAAAAGAAAACGCATAGTGCTTGGGGTGTTTGTTGTCACATTCGGTGGTATTTTATTTTTTGCGCTACAAGAAGATCAAGTTTTCTCTCGTGATGACAACACCATGTGTGCACAGGTGATTACTCCGGGGAGAAACCCAAAAACTGGAGAAGTTAAGGAGTTTAGAACGCCGTGTGATGTTCCAGAGGGGTGGGACACGCTTGAGGTTGGTGGTGGTCAAGAAATTACGAGGAATGGGGTTACTTCAAAAGTATATTGGAACAGTAATCTAGGTATTAGTTTTGAATATATTATTAACCCAAATGGGTACACACTTTTCGAGAATGGTAAACGTCAAGGAGAGACAGGCGAATTACTTTCTTATATAGCTGTGCGAAACACGAAGGAGTATGAGGCATTTACAAAAAGCGCCTCGCCTCGAGAGGGTCCACCTGAAATTTCTGTACGAGTTTTTAAGAACACAAAAGCAAGAGACATATTTACATGGCTGAATGAAAATGTTTCAGTTACTAATTACAATAAAGAAGCACACCCTGTTGCACAAACGCGCGTTGGCGGAGTAGAAGCAATTGAGTTTTTGTCAGACGGATTGTATATGCAAAGGAATTATCTTCTTGAAAGCAACGGTAACATCTATCTTATTGCTGGACCAGAAGATGGAAGTTTTGTGGAAATAAAAAAAGATTTTGAGGTATTTCTCAAATCCATTGTTATATTTTAAAAAAACTAATTTTGTAGTAGGGTATTAAAAGTTTGTCCTTAAGGGGGTACTGTGAAAATTATCGTTCCTGGACATGTGTATGACTTGTTTCAGTTGGGAAGCAGATTTCTGCAACGTCTTACATTTGTTCGTCGGTCAGGTGGTGCTGTTGTGTATGATACAGAATGGCCGGGCGTACAAACACAAGAAGTGTTACGCGCGCTTATTGATCGTACGAAATACCTCGATCAGGTTCTCCCATGTTTGGAAAGTAAGGATGTTCTCTGGCATCTGCGTATGGCTCTCTTTCTTTATGAAGCAAGGGCTTGGCGAAGGAAACAAGAACAAGTAAACAGAAAGGACCCGGTCCATGACGACACCGCTCGCGGAAGAATGTGGCGGGAGACTCCATACGATGATGTTCCTTTTAACGAACAAGACATAGAATTACGCCCAATCGGAGAAGATGGACACATCGTTGTTGAAAAGTAGAACAAAGCGCCCCCTAAGTAACAAAAGGGGGCGTTTTTACTGATAATAAAAGACAAAATGCTTTGGAAGGTGGGGCTGTTTAATGACAAACGTTTTGTCGCTTAGCCGTTCTTTCTCCTGTTGCGTAATCTATTTTTTTGTGATATGATTGTACGCATTCGCCTGAGCGTCCCAGCAGTTTTTCTCTAGTATTCCTCGTTATTTGTATAAATCACGAGAGAATCCTTACTTATATAAAGCTAAAAGGGGTCATCAAATACGCTAAGCGCGGAGAGTTATTTATCAAGTTATTTTTAATATCTAATTAAGTCAAATACCCCAGTGAATACATTTCACTGCGGAGCTCAAGTAAGAAACTCTTGATTTACAAGGGAATTCAGAAAAAGTTATCCCACGGGGCACGACTTCTACAAAAACATATGGCAGAATTCAATCGCGATAAACCACACGTAAACGTAGGAACCATTGGTCACGTTGACCATGGAAAGACTACACTTACAGCAGCTATTCTTAACGTTCTTCACCTTAAGGACTCAACAGTGAAGACAAAAGGAGTTGATGATATCGACAAGGCACCTGAAGAAAAGGCGCGCGGTATTACTATTTCCCTTTCTCACTCTGAATACTGGTCAGATACTCGTCACTACGCTCACATCGACGCGCCAGGACACGCTGACTATATTAAGAACATGATTACCGGTGCCGCTCAGATGGACGGTGCAATCCTCGTGGTTGCTGCAACTGACGGTCCAATGCCACAAACTCGTGAACACATCCTCCTTGCTCGCCAAGTGGGTGTACCTAAAGTTGTGGTTTTCCTTAACAAGTGCGACATGGTTGATGACCCTGAAATGATTGAACTCGTGGAAGAAGAAGTTAAGGAACTCCTTGCAAAGCAAGGCTATACTGACGCTCCTATTATTCGTGGTTCAGGCCTTAAGGCTCTTGAAGCAACGGATATTAATGATCCATGGGCACAGAAAATCGTTGAACTCATGAACGCTCTCGACACGTACATTCCTCTCCCTGTTCGTGATGTAACAAAGCCTTTCCTTATGCCTGTAGAAGACATCTTCTCAATCGAAGGACGCGGTACTGTAGTAACCGGTCGTATTGAACGTGGTGTTGTTAAGCTCGGCGAAGAAATCGAAATCGTTGGTCTTAAGGATACTGTGAAGACAACCGTAACTGGTATTGAAATGTTCAACAAGCAATTAAACGAAGGACAAGCAGGTGACAACGCCGGCATCCTTCTTCGTGGCGCTAAAAAGGAAGACATTCTTCGTGGACAGGTTCTCGCTAAGCCAGGCTCAGTAAATCCTCACACAGAATTTGATTGTGAAGTTTACGTTCTTAAGAAAGAAGAAGGTGGACGTCACACTCCATTCTTCAAGGGTTACAAGCCACAGTTCTACGT
>CAZFBW010000005.1:23631-26247 GCA_964517625.1 uncultured Candidatus Saccharibacteria bacterium
TGTTAAGAGGTATCTATAAAGCTGATATCAAAAGAGGTATGGTTATTTGTAAACCAGGTTCAGTAAAACCACACGCTAAATTCAAAGCTGAGGTTTATATCTTGAAAAAAGAAGAAGGTGGACGTCACACTCCATTCCACAATAACTACCGTCCACAGTTCTACGTACGTACAACTGACGTAACAGGTGAATGTACACTTCCAGCAGGAACAGAAATGGTTATGCCTGGAGACACCGTTAAACTTAAAGTTAAACTTCTCGCGCCAATCGCTCTTGAAGAGCAAGGACGTTTTGCTATCCGTGAAGGTGGTAAGACCGTAGGTGCAGGCGTTGTTACAAAAATTATCGCCTAACCTCATTCTAAATGTGTTCTTTAACGGCACGTTGAAGAATACAAAAACTTACTCACATGGCAACAACAGCAACAAAAGCAAAGAAAACGAGCGCAAAAGCGGCTGAGACTCAGAAGCTTCGCATTCGTGTTCGTGCATATGAAAGCAAAGTGCTCGATGCATCTGTAAAGCAGATTATCGACACCGCCCGTCGCTTCGAAGCTGTAATCCAGGGACCAATTCCTCTCCCAACGGAAATCAAGCGCTACACCGTTAACCGAGCATCATTCGTGTACAAAAATGCTCGCGAGCAGTTTGAAATGCGCATCAACAAGCGTTTGATTGATATCGTCAATCCAAACGCGAAGTTGATTGAAGCACTCACGAACTTGTCACTCCCATCAGGTGTCGACATTGACGTGAAGATGGCCTAACAATCCTTAGTAAAAAAACGTATGAAATTCACAATCGCCACAAAACAAAACATGACTCAGTTCTTCTCGCAAGATGGAGTGGTTTTTCCAGCTACCCTTCTGAAGGCAGAACCAATGACGGTTGTTTCAGTGAAAAATAAAGCGACTGATGGCTACGATGCAATCCAAGTTGGATCCGGTGTTCAGAAAAAGGAACGAGTTTCAAAAGCTGTTCTTGGACACACAAAAGGTTCTGCATACAAAGTTATCAAGGAATTTCGTACGCAAGGAGGAGACTTGGCGCCGGGAGCGACAATTGCATGCGATATTTTTAACGTAGGCGATGTCGTAACTATCTCTAGTGTTTCTAAAGGAAAAGGATTCCAGGGTGGCATGAAGCGTTGGGGAATGAAAGGTGGATGGGGACAGCACGGACAGAAACACTCCGCTCGTGAAGTTGGTTCTATTGGTTCAACAGGTCAACAGCGTGTTAACAAAGGAAAGCGCATGCCAGGACGCATGGGTTCTGACCGTGTAACACTTAAGAAAGTAACTATTCTTGATATTGACGCAACCAATGGTGTGATTCTTGTGAAAGGAGCGGTCGCAGGAAAGCGTGGAACAATCGTTGAAATCAAAGGCTAATTAATAAAGGTATGAAAGCAAATATTTACACAACAGAAGGAAAAGTAGCAAAGTCGATTGAATTGCCGGCGCACATTTTTGCTGCGGAGTGGAATGCAGACTTGGTTGCTCAAGTGGTTAATGCGCAAGCAGCAAACCGCAGATCAGGTACTGCTCACACAAAGGACAGAAGTGAAGTCTCAGGTGGTGGTAAGAAACCATGGCAACAAAAGGGAACTGGTCGTGCTCGTCACGGTTCATCACGTTCTCCAATTTGGCGTCACGGTGGTGTTACCTTTGGTCCACGCAACGACAAAAGCTACAAGCAGACCATTTCTCGTGGCATGAAGATTTCCGCTCTCTACTCTCTTCTTTCTGCAAAGGTAAAGAATGGCAAAGTACTTTTTGTTGAATCACTTGCTGAGACAACAGGTAAGACAAAAGATGCAGCACACGTGATGAAGAATCTTGCAACGATTGAAGGCTTCAAGACGCTTACCTACAAGAAAACTGGAAATGTGTACATGACAACACAGAAGGGGACCGATATGACAAAGCGTTCATTCCGTAACCTTCCATATGTTGTTCTTCACAATGTTGAAGATTTAAACCCGCTCGACATCGCAAATGCACGTTACTTGGTTATCACTAACCCAGAAGCAGCAATTGAATACCTTGCAGGTAAGAAAGTTCAGGCGAAGGTTTCTGGAACAAAGTAACCACATAGGCTTATGGCAAAAACAAAAACAACAACAAAAGAAGAAACAAAGACACAAGGACTCATCATCGCTCCGCGTATCACTGAGAAGGCATCTGTTGCGTCAAGCGCAAATGCGTACACGTTCATTGTTTCTAAGAAGGCCACCAAGCACACCCTTCTTGATGAAATCAAGAAGACGTACAAGGTAACTCCAATTGCAATCAACATTCTTAACATGAAAGGAAAGAAAGTTTTCTCTCGTGGAAAGTTTGGCAAGACAGAGGATATTAAAAAGGCAGTTGTTTTTCTTAAAAAAGGCGACTCAATCGCTATTGCCAATTAATCAGAACGTAAACGAGTATGAAAACCTATAAACCAACAACCCCATCACGACGCAGAATGTCCACGGTAACCTACCGAGGTGTGCTTACGGTAAGCGAACCGCACAAACCACTCACGAAAGGATTCAAGCGTGGCGTTGGACGAAATGCGTTTGGTCGCATCACAACCTACTACAAAGGTTCAGGGCACAAGCGTTCATATCGTG
>CAZFBW010000005.1:26257-48208 GCA_964517625.1 uncultured Candidatus Saccharibacteria bacterium
ACAAGCACGATATTCCTGCAAAACTTCAAACTGTTGAATACGATCCAAACCGTTCAGGATTCATCGGTCTTGCAGCATATGCAGATGGAGCAAAGCGCTACATCCTTATTCCAAAAAGCATGAAAGCTGGTGATTCATTTGTTGTTTCAGCAACTGCTCCACTTACGGTTGGTAACCGTCTTCCGCTTAAGTCAATTCCAGTTGGTACTTTTGTGTACAACATTGAACTTAAACCTCGTGGTGGTGCAAATCTTGTTCGTTCAGCAGGTGTGTTTGCGCAAGTGGTTGCTCACGATGGTGGGTATGCATCACTCAAGCTTCCTTCAACAGAAGTACGCAAGGTAACGGATACCTGTTTTGCAACTGTTGGTGAAGTTTCAAATGATGAATTTCGTCTCCGCAATTTGGGTAAAGCAGGGCGCTCACGCCACTTAGGTCGCCGTCCAAAGACGCGCGCCATGGCGAAAAACCCAGTTGACCACCCATACGGTGGAGGTGAAGGTGCACAACCTCGTGGTACTCGTCGTCCAAAGACCAAGTACGGTAAAACAACCGGCGGACACAAGACGAGAACACCGAAGAAGTACTCAAATGTTCACATTGTTTCCCGTCGAGTCGTTCGTAAAAAGTAGTACGTAAAAGGCTTTACTTTCAAGGAAAATCTGATATAATTAGAACCCATTAACCAAACACATGACACGATCACTTCAAAAAGGACCATACGTCGATGAACGAGTACTCAAAAAAGTGCTCGGCAAGCGCCCTGAGTCAACAGGCGTGATTAAGACGTGGATTCGCCGTTCAGACATCTCTCCAGAAATGGTTGGATTCACCTTTGGTGTATACAACGGCAAGACCCACATTGAAGTGCTCATTACAGAAGACATGGTTGGTCACAAACTTGGTGAATTTTCTCCAACTCGCAAATTTATCCGCCACGGTGGAAAGATGCAGAAGGAAATTGACACTAAGAAGAAAGAAGCTGAAATTACCGCTGCTAAGACAGCAAAGTCTGCTGTTGAAACCAAGAAGTAATCTGAAACACTTTTATGAAAGCATCTATTCCAAACTATCGCCAAGCACCTCGCAAAGTTCGTCTCATCACGGACTTAGTTAAAGGTAAGTCTGCTGACATCGCACAAGCGATGCTTTCACGTCTTATTAAGCGTGGCGCACTTCCTGTAAAAAAACTTCTTGATTCAGCGGTTGCAAACGCCGGCGTTCCAGCAAATGAACTCATCGTTAAGGAAGCAACAGTAGATAAGGGTGTTGTGATTAAGCGTTGGATGCCTCGCGCTATGGGTCGCGCTTTCCCAATTCACAAGCACACAAGTAAGATTTCTATCACGCTTGCGAAGAAGGCAGAAACTAAAAAGGCAACACAATAATTACCATGACACACGTAGTACACCCATTTTCACACAGACTAGGTATCATCCGCGACTGGAAGAGTCGTTGGTTTGGTAAAGACCGAGCAATTTTTGTTGATCAGCTTCGCGCTGACGTTCTTGTTCGCTCATGGCTTACCAAGAAACTTCGTGGCATGTTCGTTTCTGTGATTGAAATTGAACGAAGTGAAAAGCAGTATCGCATTATGATTCATACATCACGCCCAGGTATGATTATTGGTCGTGGTGGCGACGGTATCGAAAAGCTTCGTGCGTCACTTAAGAAAGAAATGCACCGCTTGAAGATTATTGTTCCACAAGATGTGAAGCTCGACATCATTGAAGTTGCAAATCCAGAAGGAGATGCCGCGATTGTTGCAGCGATGGTTGCAGAAGGCATTGAAAAGCGTTTGCCGTTCCGTCGTGTTCTTAAGACAACGATTGAAAAGGTAATTGCAAACCGCGATGTACTTGGTGCGCGCATTCAGGTGTCTGGCCGTTTAGGTGGAGCTGAAATGGCGCGTCGTGAACAGATTAAACGCGGAGGAATTCCACTACAGACACTCCGTGCAGATATTGATTTTGCTCGCGAAAAAGCACACATGACGTACGGTGTTATCGGTATTAAGGTGTGGATTTATCGTGGTATGAAGTTTGATACCCAAGTGAAGCATACCGTCAAGAAAGATAAATAATTAAACATATATGTTATTCCCAAAGAAAGTAAAACACCGAAAGTGGCACACCGGCCGTCTCTCCGAAGAGAGACAAAATAGACCTGATACTCGTGGTATCACGGTATCTTTCGGTTCATTTGGGCTTAAAGCAGAAACACCTGCTCGTGTTGCATCAAATCAAATTGAAGCCGCTCGTCGTGCAATGACACGTCACGCTGGGAAGACTGCAAAAATTTGGATTCGTATTTTCCCTGATCGTCCACTTACTAAGAAAGCAGCTGAAGTTCCGATGGGTAAAGGAAAAGGTGATCCAGATCGATATGTATTCCAGGTTAAACCAGGTCGCATTATTTTCGAAGTTGATGGTGTCAGCGAAGAAATCGCACGCGAATCACTTCGTAAAGCAGGGACCAAGCTTCCAATTAAGTGTCGCGTTGTCGCTCGATAATTATTAAAAACGTATGAACCTCTTTTCAAAAAAAACAACACCAAAAAAAGTAACAACACGAAAGAAGCTCACCGGAGTGGTGGTTTCTGACAAGATGGATAAAACCGTCGTTGTTGACGTGGCTCGTTTCGTTGCACACAAGAAGTACGGCAAGTACTTCAAGATCAACAAGCGTTTCAAGGCGCATGACGAAACAAACAAGTACAAAGTTGGTGACAAGATAACTATTGAAGAGTGTCGTCCAATGTCGAAAGACAAGAACTTCATTGTGATTGATTCGAAGTAACAAGCCTAAGCATTTATAAACCTTAACTAAACAACCATGATTCAAGCAGGAACAAACGTAAAGATTGCAGACAACTCCGGAGCAAAGTTCGGGAGAGTGTTTAAGATTTTAGGCGGATCAAAGCGTCGCTATGCGTCACTTGGGGATATGGTTGTGCTTTCAGTTAAAGTTGCAGAACCTCGCAAGCAGACTAAGAAGAAAGACGTTGTCTATGGTGTTGTTGTGCGTACGGTAAAACCATTCCGCCGCGAAGATGGGTCATACATTTCTTTTGACGACAATGCAGTTGTGCTCGTTGATAAAACAAAGAAAGAACCACGTGCTGGTCGCGTATTCGGTCCAATCCCTCGTGAACTTTCAATGTCTGGTGTTGATGGTTACAAGAAAATTGCTTCACTTGCACCTGAAATTATCTAAATTTAAATACAAATATATGCACGTAAAGAAAGGAGACAAAGTAATAGTGATTGCAGGAAAGGAGAAAGGAAAGTCTTCAACAATTCTCCGCGTGCTCGTTGCAGACAACAAAGTAGTCCTCGAAGGATTAAATATGGTTAAGAAGCACACTCGTCCCAAGAAGCAAGGAGAAAAAGGCGGAATTATTTCAATTCCTCAACCAATTCATGCATCAAATGTAAAACTTGCTGATAAAAAGAAGGAAGCAAAACCAGTAAAAGAAAAGAAAACAGTTGCAAAGAAAACAAAGAAAGCAGAATAGGTAAAATAAAAACCGCCTTATAGGCGGTTTTTATTTTACCTTGGAAAGACGTCTAATAATTCATTCGAATTATAAAATTCACCAGCAAGAGAACCGAAGCTGTAGTCTTTTTCTCCGACAGAAATTGATGCTCCTCCACTTTTTGGGTTAGCGTTTGGTATTGAGTATTTGAAACCGATGTTGAATAAAGTGCTTAGAATTTCAGGGCGGTTTTTAATGTTGTAGCCAGCTTTTTCCCACTGAACTTCTAGTTGTTTTATGTGTAGTCCAGCATAGAGATAGGAATAGTATCGGTTATCTTCGTCGATAATGCGCGTAAAGCGTTCCTCATCTTTGTTTTCAGTTTTGAAATCAAGCAAGTGCTCATATTGCTTGCCTAAGTAAAAAAAGGAATTGGAGTCTTTTAGGTTGTTTTCAATTTGTATTGCTGTTTCTTGTTTAATTCCAACAACACCCCATGAAAACTGACTTTGTACCCCAAGGATGTTAAGTGGAGCGAAAACGGTTTTGAATAGTTCACGATTAGTTGTAAACAGGCGCAATTGTTCTACAAAAACTTGAGCAACGACAATTCTTGGGTTTACACCAGAATTTTTACTTGCCTCCATGATTACATTCTTGTCTTTTATAATAGCTTTTTTAATTACTTGCCATTCTTCCATTGTTTGCCAAACGTATACTTCGTTACCTTTTTTAAGGATGGGTAGTTTTTCTTTCGTGTTTGTTGCTTTTTCGTATAGAAAAGCCTCGCGTTGTTCATCGACAATACCCCAATCATTTGTAAGCCCCAATTTGATTGCAAAAAAACCAGCCATCAGAACAAAACCAATGATTGCAAAGATGTAAACAAGGTAACGAAATACAACTTTCATGTTGATTAATAGTATCATATTGTCTATAAAACAGCGGTTTACAAAAGACCGTTTTTATAGTAGAATTGCATTTACATTACTAAATAAGCGTTATGCCCAAGGCAGGCGCGAAAGGGGAAGCGTACACCGTAGCGAAAGTTACTACTCGTACCCCATAAATAACAATATGGCAAAAGCAAAGGATTTTGTAGGTGTGTCTGAAAAGCAAAAGCAAGCGTTCACAACGCTTTCTAAGGAATTTGGTTACAAGAATATGATGGCGGCGCCAAAGCTTGTGAAAGTAACGGTTTCTGTTGCAACTGGTTCATACATCAAGCGTGATCGTAAGTTTAACGACATTGTGATGGATCGTTTAGCAAAAATTACAGGCCAGAAGCCAACACTTCGCAAGGCAAAGAAGGCTGTTGCATCGTTTAAGACCCGTCAGGGAGACTTGATTGGAGTATCAGTAACACTTCGTGGAGCGAGAATGTTTGGTTTTTTGGATAAGCTTCTCAACGTTTCTCTTCCTCGTACAAAAGACTTTCGTGGTATTAACCGCACATCGGTAGATAATATCGGAAACCTTACCTTTGGTATCAAGGAACACACGATTTTCCCAGAAATTCACGACGAAGAATTAAAGGATATCTTCGGTATGGCAGTAACGCTCGGAACAACTGCAAAAACCAAAGAAGAGGCAACAAAATTCTTCGAACTCATTGGAATTCCGTTCAAGAAGGCGTAAGGATACAGCAAAAAGCAAGTAGCAATAAGAAAATAGGGCGCACCTGTAAGGTACGCCCTATTTTCTTATCCACTTACCCTCCCCACACATCCAAGATACACTTAAACCATATGAAAAAATTAGCCATTTTGTTTGTTACCCTTTTATCAGGTGTCTCTTTATCATTTGCAGAAGTTGCTGTTCCTACACTTTACGGAGATGTGGATCCAAATGGAGATAGTTCTTGTCTTTCTCTTACATACAACATGCGTCTTGGTTCTCGTGACGCAACAACAAATGGCGAAGTCTCCATGCTCCAGGACTTCCTAGGTATTGATCCATCTGGATATTTTGGTAAAGTAACACTTACTGCCGCAAAAACCTTCCAAGCTAAAAATGGACTTCTTAGTTCTGGTTATGTAGGACCACAAACACGAGCGAAGATTAAAGGTATCTCTTGCTCAGGCGAAGTATCTTCTCCTATAACATCAACAACCCCAACAACCGTAGGAACCTCACTTCCTGCAGGGTGTACTGGGACCTCGCTCTTTAGTCCGATGACGGGAGAGAAGTGTGTAGCAGTTTCGGCACCAAAGACCCCTACAGCAAGCACAGCTTTTCCTTTTAATGTTGAAAGAGATATCAATAATCCGCTCACCGTTCAAGCAGAGTATGTTCTTGGTTCTCCTTGTAGTAATTTTACTCTTGATTGGGGTGATGGTACGAATTCTAATTTTGTGTCGCCTCCAACCATCAACTGCATACAAATCATGGAAACGTATACCAAGCGACACACCTATACCAAAGCCGGCACCTACACAGTGAAGTTTCAGACGGGCGCGTATCCACAGAAGTCTATATCGGTTACTGTAGGAAATACGGTAACTCCGTGTCCAGATGGGATGCCTCCAACAGGGGATGGGTGTATCATCAGATGTCCTGACGGAACAACAGTGGTTGGTAGAAAGTGCCCGGTAACTCCAACATGTCCAACACCAGGAACTGTTCCAGTGTGTCCTGGTACATCAACACAAGTTCCTTACAATAATCAGACGTGTTCATGGGACTGGAATGTTTGTCAAATAGCATCCACACAAACTGTTGCAAGAATTGTTGAAAATCCAACACTTAAGCTTGGGTATGACTCTGTGGGTAAAGAAGCCACACTTACTGGTCGTATTGCTGTAGAAATTACTGCCGGAAAGTATGATGCATATTTAGGGGTAACTGGCTGGGGTCTTAGTCTTGTGGACAATTCAGGAAACATTCTACATGCTGTTAACTCATATTCTAGTTCTGGTTCGATTACTTCCGGAGAAGCTTCTGTTGTTAATGATAAGTACGGTAACCAGTACTACAAAATCTCTGCAGGCAAGAAAGCAGTTATAGCACAGTACACAAAAGTTTCTTCACAGCACCTCTTTGCGGGTTCGTACGTTATGTCCCTACGAGGACTTGGCGTCTATAGAGATGTAGATGGTCAAGGGTACTCAGAACTCTTAATTGCTCCAAATAAATCCAACTCAGTGTCTGTTATCGGTGAAGTGTCTCCTTACATAAAAAATGTAACAGCTGACGCAACGCCACAAGTTAATGTAACGATTCACGGAGTTAGGTTCCATTCGACATCTAACACGGTGACAATTGGTAACACAACTCGAACACTTCCATCAATTGCTAACGGGCTTTACATTAATACAACACTTGCAGATTTCGGTATTACTTCTTCCGGTCAATACACTGTTCAGGTGGTTCACCCAACAACAGGGGCAAGTAATCGTTATGTGCTTAATGTTTCTAACACACCAACAACGGATGGGGGGGCATCTGCTTCTGTTGTGGGAACTCCAACACTTAAGCTTGTGTATGCAATGCCAAAGCCCGGCTTTGTTGATCCAACGGGAGGTGAAGCATCACTTGAGGCAAGTTTCACCGTTGAGGTGAAGGCTGGCAGCAAAAAAATTGTCATTGGTAAAAATGGTATCCCTGATGATCCGACAGGATTGGCTTTCTCTGTCTCTCTCAATTCGCCAAACAGTGTTCATGTACCAAGTTACACCTCGAAGAATGTTATGGTGAACATACCAGAAATGGGGGCAACGGTTCAGATGGCAGATGTTTATACCATTCAACCCGGACAAACCGTACGCTTTATCGTAAGTCAAACATGGAATCCTAAGCAAATGTTCGCCGGTTCGTATACCTCCTCGATCAGACTAGATGGATATTCAGGAGGATTGCTTCCTTCAAACCAAACACAGCAGACGAACGCAGCAATCGTTGTTGGTGAAGTTTCTCCGTACATTTCTATGGTAACGGTTGATGATAATGGAACTGTTCGCGTAACAGGAGAGCGATTTGATCTCCAGGATAATAAAGTAGTAGTTGATGGTGTCACCTTGATTAGTGCGGTCAAAGGGGATTCTAGGTTGATGACATTTGACCCAGCAATGTATAACCTTGCTTCAGGTGGACACACAATGTATGTTAAGAATTCTGTAAAAGGTGACAGTAACTCATATTACTTTACTGTGAATGGTTCCACAGCGTTGAAACCAACCATCCTTTCTTTTGTTGCAAACCCACCAAGTATTGAGTCAGGTAAAACAACAGTGATACATTGGTCAGCACAAGGTGTAACAAGTTGTAGTCTCGATGGAAGTCAACAGGGCGGTACAGCACCAACTGCAACCACACTCGCAGGAGATAGAACTGTTTATGGAGGCAGTCACACTCTTGCTTGTTTTGGCCCAGGAGGTTCTGTTTCTCAAGAGCTTTTAATTCCAATGTATGTTGTCGATCCAGTAATTTGTTCTGATGGCAAGTTGCCAGTAAATGGTGGTTGCCCAGCACCTAAACCAACACAAGGCATTACTGTGAGCTTAACCCAATCATCAGCAACAACAAATGTAAGTGAGCCGTTTACTTTGAATTGGTCATCGAGTGGAGCAACATCATGTTATTTACAAAAATTAGCACCGAATCAACCACAACAAACAGAAGCTGATTGGCTAAACTCAGGAGTTGTTTGTAGTATGACTAGTAAAAGGGTCGCTGAAAATGTTACTGGGGAATGTAAACCAACTCCAGGTGTTGTAGGAAATCATGTGTTTAGAATTAGTTGTTTTAATGATGTACTCTCTACATCAGCTAAACAGGATATTAACCACACCGTAGTTGCTTCTCCCGTTGTATCTCCGTTTGCAAAGAAAGTTGAGTCGCTATTCCAAATATTTTTAGGTAGAAATCCAAGTACAACTGAAGCGACAACATACCAAACAAAACTTGCAAATAATACAACACTAAGTGGTTCAGCATGGGAATTAATAACCACATCTGCTGAAGGTCTAAGTAGGCATGGTGATATTCGTTCAATGAGCAACGATGCATACCTTGAATTTTTGTACAGAGTTGTTCTTGGTCGTACGCCGGACACCGCGGGGAAAGCATACCATCTCGATAGGCTTAATCAAGGAAGAATAGAGCGTTTACCTCTTCTTGAGGAGTTCATTAATTCTCCTGAATCACGTACCCATAACCCATTGCTCTTCACAGCGTCACCAACAGGATATTTCAACGTCCTTACTTCTTCTGTAAAGCAACTTGAGCAAGTCTATACACTCTCAACAACTGGTGCAGGAACAATTGCTCTTTCGGCATTCGCAACACTTGCTCCTGTGACTGAAGAAATTATAAACTTCACAGGACTAAAGCGAGGAGCAAATGAGGTACGAGTATCACGATTAAAAGAAATTCTCCGCACCATCTCTCCTTCTGTAAGTATTGGCTGTGCTAATCTAAGCACTTCAAATACTCTTTATGGCCCAACTACCGAAGAATGTGTCAGAATATTCCAAGAATTAAACGAGCTTGAACCAACAGGTACTGTTAATGAGCAGACAAATAAAGCTTTAAACAGAGTGCTCGCAAGGTAGGGTATAGAAAATAAACAAATAAAAGGAGTACCCACAAGGTACTCCTTTTATTTGTGTTGGTTCATCCGGTGGTATACTTTATGGTATGAAGAAAATCGTACTTACATACGTTGTCGCCTTATTTTCAATAAGTTTTGTTTCTCTACAAGCGCAAATATACACAACCTCTCAGTATGCAAATGAGTGTGTCAACATAACTCGTAACTTGCGACTCGGGGTAAGTGATAGATTTACCAACTATGAAGTTTCTCTTCTTCAAGATTTTTTAAGTCCACAGTATTTGTATTTGCCTGATGGACCAACAGGATATTTTGGTAACGCAACCTTTCGTGCAGTAAAAGCATTTCAGAATGAATACAGAATTTCTACAACAGGATATGTTGGTCCAATCACACGTTCAAAAATCGCAGAACTTACCTGTAGAGAGGGAGGGGGTGTTGGGAGGGCGTGTCCTACTGATGCAAAAATTTGTCCAGATGGACGCTCTGTTGGAAGAGTTGGTCCCTATTGCGAATTTGCGTCATGTTCTGGCGTTTCTGCACGAACACCAATTATTTATTCAGTGTCTCCATCACAGGTAAGTATTGGTGGGCTGGTTTCTATTTCGGGAACAGGGTTTATTTCATCAGGCAATGAAGTATTTCTTAATAATAGCTCTATAGGGTTTGCAGGTCTTTCTGGTGCCGGAATGCTTACCATTGTTATACCTCGCACAATCGGCACACCTTGCCCAACAAATGTTTTTTGTATTCAAGGTTCACGCGACTTGGTGCCAGGTATGTATTCTCTCAAGGTTGTAAATACAAATGGAACAAGTAATTCAATCAATCTTGTTGTTACAGGTTCTACAATTATCCAACCACCAACACCTACGCCAACACCAACAACGTTCTCAGCATCTGTTACTTCAGGGAATGCACCACTCTCTGTTCAATTCTATGCTGACAGAAACACAACATCGTGTAGTAGTAATTCTCCATATTCAGTTACTTTTGGTGATGGTACACAAGCAAGGATGGAAATGAGTGGCGGAAGTTACGGGGGGTCCGTTTGGGGGACAGGAGGTACTTCTTGTAATGGATATATAGCTAGACACACATATACTCAGGCAGGGACATACACTGCGCAATTATATAAGACGGTCTATAACACCTGTGTTTCTTCATACAACAACACTTGCCCCCTTTGGTACAGTAGAGAAGACTTGGTTGGAACAATTACAATTACTGTTTCTCAGTCACAATCACAATTACCTACAATTGCTGAGATTCAATCGGTACGCACCGGTTCAACAAGCACAATATATGTTGGCGAAGAAGCGCGTATCACCGGTACAAATCTTGCGCTTATTTTTCCGTCATCAGGTATTGGTGCTCGACTCGATGTGCAAATTGGTGGAGTAAATATTTCTCCATACAACATTATGGGCACATCTCTTTCATTTATTGTTCCAGCACTTACACCGGGAACATATACGGTTACGGTGACAAATTCGTATGGAGTGAGTAATGCATACACAGTTACCGTTGCTAATCAAAATACAGTTGCCCCGACCATTGTGTCATTTTCTGCAAATCCACCAACACGAGAATCACGCTCCGAGAGTCTTCTTTCTTGGGTGACACAAAACGCAAACACATGCGCAATTAATGGGTTGTCTGTTCCAACTACTGGCTCTACAAGTACGCGGGCCTTTACAACAGACACCTACACACTTACTTGTGTTGGTACGGGTGGAACAGTTTCGCAAACAGTTTATGTTCCGGTGTATGTAATTGATTGCCAAGAAGGATACGATGTAGTAAACGGGGTTTGTGTTCCACAAACGAATTCTTGCACAAAAGACGCATGGATTTGTCCTGGAGGCACAACTGTCGGTAGAATCCCTCCACTTTGCAATTTCGCAGAATGTCCGCCATACGCCTTACCGTAATGTAGCAGGTCGTTATTGAAAAGAGGGGTTTTTGTCCACTTACAACAATTTGATAAGCAGGGTGTGCCCCATTAGATAAAGAAGGTGTAGAAAAAACCACGCATTCTAAAACTTGTCTAAAAACTTGTTCACACAGGTTAGTCAGTATTTGTTATTTAACGGGGTATACTTACTGTATATGAAAAAAGCCATCGCTTTGGGTGTTTTATTGGGAGCTAGTTTTATTTCGTTTGCGTTTGCGCAGGTGACAGTCGTAAATAGGGTAGTGGATGTCATCTCTGCTGGTCAGCCAATCAAATTTGATAAAAATGGCGAGCAACTTATTATTCATAATTTACAAAAACATCTCGTTTCAATCGAATTCAATTTCTCATCAGAATATCTTTCTGGACATATAGGTGTTGTTGAATATCCTCCTTACACCACAAATACATATGAAATATGGATTTCAAAAACCCCCGGCGGTACACCTCTTCCAGGATTTGAAAAAATGACCACAAACGGTCTTGGTGGTCCGATTGAATTCAAACACCCAAGTTTAAAGGCGCTCGGCGGAAGATATGCAATTCCGGGGATGTTTAAGTATCTTGATCACGGTAAGTATTATTACAACCTACTTCCAAGCGACCCAACATATTCAGCAGTAGCACACACATTGAGAACCGCTTCTATGTCTAGTCAGGACGAAGTAAAGGTTTTTTCTCCAAGTACAATATCAAACACGCTTCCTGTCTCAAAGCGGTGGGATGATTTTGTTACAACGCTTACCACACGAGTTACTGTTGATTTATCAGGAACACAAGTTGGAGCTGTGGCGTTTGGTTCGTGGCGATATTATGCTGGAACTCCAGCTGATCTCGATATGCTTAGCGTCACAGCAACACCTGCCTTCACATACCCTGTAGGAATGGTAGATTTGGTTGTCTCACCAATTGAAGGAAGTTTCACACCGATAAGCCCAGAATGTTCTCTCCAAACGGAACAGACTCTTGCCCTTGGAAGAAATGCGACAATGATGCGATTTACGACAAAGAAATTTGAAGAGCTCACTGAAGCTCAAAAACGTCTCGGGTACTGTATTCTCCAACCAGATACGAAGTACTACATGAATGTTCGTTTTGTAAATAAAAACGGAGAAACAACCTGTACAAAAGACAGGTGTGGAATTTATATTGACGTTAACTACAGCGGAGCAATTAACTCAACAACTGCCTCCTGCTCCCTCCTCTCAAAAAGTCTCGCGGTTGGCTCAAAAGATGCACTCACCGGAGGTGAAGTAACCAAACTTCAAACCTTTTTACAAGGTTCTTATCTCTCTGTTTCACCAACCGGATACTACGGCAATATGACGAGCGCTGCTGTAAAGTCATTCCAAGGCGCATATGGTATTTCTCAACTCGGTATTGTTGGTCCAGCAACGCGCGCAAAGATAAATGAATTACATTGTAGTGGTACAGCGTTAACTACCCCGATTGTACAGAATACAGATGAAAACAAAACCACACCAACCCCTTCATATCAAGGAGGAAGCGGAGTCAATGTTTCTTCTCCTTTTGCAGGACAGTTTGTAAAGAATGAAAGTACAAAAACAGCCATCACTACCATCACATGGGAACAAACAATAGGAGCTAAAGCAGATATTGCAACGATTGATTTGTATGATGCCGGTGGGTCATATATAAAAACAATTGCACAGAACACATCAAACAGTGGAAGCTATGTGTGGCGTTATGATCCAACACTTGAAAATGGAACATATAAAATTGTTGTAAAGGTGGGAAGTCTGTCTGGAGAAAGTGGTGTCTTTACTATCGGCATGGCATCTTTTGTTGCAACAAATCCAATCACAGTAAATCCAGTCGTAACAACAACATCAGCAAGTGACGATTATGATATTTTAGGGCGGGTAATTCCAACACCAACAGGGCCAGCAGGAGCGACAATGTGTGAAGGAATGGGAGGGAATCCATCACCAGGTTCAGGAAGTGGGCCGTGCGGTTCATACGAAATTCCAGTCGGCAATTGTTCGTCTGGTATGACAGGTGAAAATGCAATCACGAGAGCGTGGCAGTATAATTTGGAGAACTCACTGTATCTCCGTAAAGGAAATTCCATTCGCTTTAGTTTACAGCGTGATCACGCTATGGTCTTTCGATTTAAGACGGGGGCATCTGGTGAATATACGTTTCCGTCACCAATCCAGTTCGCTTACGATGAGCACACTGCAAATGGACCAGCGTACACACGATTCACCTCTCTTTCAGAACAGAAATGTGATTTCGATTACAACAAGCTCTACATACCAAACACCCCACTAACAGAAACGGTTAATAATTGTTTTCAGTCTGAGACATATACAGGCGCTCTTCTTGGAATGGTTACAGCAACAGGGAATGATATTGTTCCAGGAAACATTACAAAGAATTTTCCTAAATGTCAGTTAAAACCAAACACATATTACTATGTTAATGTGCGCTGGGAAAAAGCTGTAACTAGTTCTTCGAGAGGACAAATCAGTTGTCCTGTTGGTAATAATGCTCAGAATGTTTGTGGAACGGTTATAGGTGCAAATTAATGATTGAATGTTAATACGAAAATCAGTTCAAAAAGAACTTTTTCTGTACTTTTAGTAGTAAAATCCAACCCTTGACAAAAAACTCAAAATAGTGTAGGGTTGGGGGATGAAAAAGATTATTGCAATTATTGGGTTTTTGAGCCTTGCAGGCTCGTCGTTTAGCCTTGCAAATGCTGGATATTTTAACTATGAGCCAGCGTTTACATGCGAAACTTCTATTACAAGTCAATTACAAGTAGGTTCTCAGGGAAATGATGTGTACATACTTCAAGATTTCCTTGCACGCGCAGGGTATTTGAACGCTTCTCCAAATGGATATTTTGGTCAGGCAACAAAATCAGCTGTTCGTTCTTTCCAGCGCGACAATTACATTTCGATGACTGGAACTGTTGGTCCACAGACTCGTAATGCAATCAACGAGCGTCTTTGTGACAACAACCTCCGTGCTGACAACTACAATGAGTATAACAATGAATACGATTACTACGGTTACAATACTGGCGTAACTCGTGTTGATGGTTATGACCCATATGCAATAATCATGCTCCCTAAGCCAGCAAATCCTGCTATCTATCAAACACCAGGAAACACCAGTGCTCCTCTTTCTGTGTATTCTCAATATGATGCCGGAGAACAAGGGTTTGCATATGCTTCTCCAGTTGATTCATCACTTTCCGTACACCAAGTACCGACGCTCCCTTCGGTTTCTGTGTCAGCGCCAACATCAAATCAAATTGCTTCAACGCAAATCGTTTACAATCCATTCGTGGGTTACACCTATGGTGTTACACCTCGTACTGGCACACTTACCATTACATCACCTCAACCAAACACTGTTTTCCGCGAAGGAAACACAGTGAGTGTTTCTTGGACGACAAATAACATTAATGCGTCAGGATACCAAGTGATTCTTGAAAATACATCTGGTGGACAATCGCGTGTTGTGGCATCGTCAAATGGTAACACTACAAGTTTCGTTCTTACTCGTGACATTTTGAATTCTGTATGTTCAGGTGATTGTGTTTCATACGGCAGAACATCGTACCGTATTGTGATTGCAACGCCACTTACTGACATTGCAGGACAGACATCAACGTTTAGAGCTTCTGTTTCTCCAATCATCATTGACCGACCACTTGGTCTTGGAACAGTAAGTCTTACCGCAAGCCAAACACCAGTAAATAGTGGTGAAGGGTTCCGTCTCTATGTAAATATTCCAACAGGAGCATCATGGGATGCAAACCTTTACGGACAGTATTCGTTTACGATTCGCGCAATCTGTACTTCTGGGGTATCTGCAAGTATTGCAGGCACACCATGTGGTCAGGAATTTTCTCTTCCATTTTCTCCATCTGCACTTCAGCAATCAATTCCAGTTATGCTTACCAACACCGCTTGGTTTTCTCGACAGACAACCTTTGAGCTTGTCGTAAAGAATAACCTTGGACAAGTAATTGGTACTGCACAGACCAACGTCACCGTAAACGGACAACCGTTTAATTGGTAATCTTAAATAAAGGGAAAGATAGGAAAAAACCGCCTTTAGGCGGTTTTTTGCTATCCATTTATGTAAAGAGTATAATGTTATTAATGTTTAAAAAAATAATCCTCGCCTTGATGTTTGTTTTTCTTGTGACAACACTCTCACACACTGAAGCAACATCATCAATGATGTACTCACCAAGTCTTCGTATTTTTGGTGATTCAATTGCTATGGGGTACAGTGCAACCAACAGGGAGACGCTTGGATTTGGTGGACTTATTGCTTCAGATATAGGATATTCACAAATCAATCGAGCAGTTTCTGGTGCGGGTGCTTGTGATACAAACAACAATCAAATTTTTCCGAATGAAAATCCTTCAGCAACAAACAGCCCAATGTTTATTGTTATGGCCGGTAACAACGATGGATTTTATAAAGGACTTTCATACCAAGCAAACTTCAAACTATGTCAAACCGCTTCTATAGCTTGGCTCGCCATTCCTTCACAGTATAAAGTTATGGGGCAGAATGCTACGGGTACAACACATTGGTCAAGTAGTGGAATCTCGGGGGGGGGTGGTTTCTTCAAAAGCTGGTTCTGACATAATATTTCCTATTACAACGTATGGTGGCCCAGTCTACTTGTGGTATAGAGTAGCAGATGGAAACAATGGACTTTTTAATTATTCAATAGATGGATTGAGCGCTTCAGTTGCTAATTATGTTTCGCCACAAATAGCAACAGGTATTGGAAACACACAAGGGTATGGCGTTGTTCGCATTCCTGTTTCGAGTGGGAAGCATACGCTCACTGTTACTGTGGTGGGTGGCACGGTGGAAATTTTGGGGGTTGGTGTAGTTCCACACATAACACATGATAATTCAATAAAAGTGTATGTCGCAGGGGTTACTCGTAGACAAGGAGATGAGGAGGCGGTCTATAATACTAACTCGTATGATATTTTTAACAGAGAAATAGTGGACACACTTCAAGCAGATGGACTCCCTGTGTATTTTGTCGACACGCGAAGTCATATCAACCCAGACACTGATTTAGCGGATGTGGTGCATACAAGCGACGTTGGACACTCAAAACTCCGAGATATTTTTGAAAGGTCGATGTTAAAATCGATGCTTATGAGACGCTAAAAAGTAAAAAGCAATAGGTAATAAAGAGGGCGCAACCGAAGGTTGCGCCCTCTTTATTTTGCACCCCGAGGTATGTTGTCTAACGGCTTAATCTATGGTATAATCCTTGGACCGTTTGTAATCCGTGTATCTTTGTAAGTTTTTCTTGGCAAGTTTGCTTAAAAGCAAAATTTACGAATATAAACGCGATATTCAGACGGAAAACGTTAGCACTTAGGAAATCTAATCGCTAATGCTTATTTATTCATTACACTTTACGTCAAATGGCAAAAACATCAGTTATCGCCCGAAGCCGAAAGAAGCCAAAGTTCTCTACGCGTAAAACTAACCGTTGCTTTAAATGTGGTCGAAAGCACGGCTTTATGCGTGATTTTGGTCTTTGCCGAATCTGCTTCCGCGAGCTCGCGAACGAAGGCATGATTCCAGGTATTAAGAAGGCATCGTGGTAAATCTACAGTACATATATGGACAGTATCGCAAACATGCTTATTGGAATTAAAAACGCTGGTCTCGTAAAAAAGACAACCGTTACAATTCCGCATTCAAAAATGAAAGAAGCAATTCTTTCAGTTCTTAAAAACGAAGGATACATTAAAACGTATCATGTGCACGAAGGCGAAAAGCCGTCGCTTGAGGTTGTGCTTGAATACAAAGGTAACAAGCCTCGTATTTCAGGTGTGACTCGCATTTCAAAGAACTCCAACCGTGTGTACAGAGGAGTTAAAGAAATCAAGCCAATCAAGTATGGTTATGGCGTCTCAGTTTTCTCTACTCCAAAAGGTATTATGACCGACAAGCAAGCACGAAAGGAAATGGTCGGCGGAGAAGTATTATTCAACATCTGGTAAATAATTAAAAACGTATGAGCAGAATCGGAAAACAACAATTGAGTATTCCAGCAGGTGTCACTGTCACATTTGATGCCCATGCTGTACGTGTAAAGGGGCCAAAGGGAGAACTCTCCCGCGCGCTTCGTGATGAAATTACCTTCACACAGGAAAACGGAATCATCACATCAGAGCCACGAAGAAACGACAAGTTTTCTCGTTCACTCTGGGGAACATACATGTCTCACCTTCAAAATATGATTGCGGGCGTGGTTACTCCATTTGAGAAAAAGCTTCTCGTAGAAGGAGTTGGTTTTAAGTGGGATGTTAAAGGAACAGACCTTAACCTTTCGCTTGGTTTTTCACATCCAGTGGTTATGAAAATTCCAGCCGGAATCACGGTGGTTGCTGACAAGGGTTCACTTACCATCACAGGAGCAGACAAAGAGGAAGTCGGACTCTTTGCAAACAAAGTTCGTTCACTGAAAAAGCCTGAACCGTTCAAGGGTAAGGGTATTCGTTACAGTGATGAAGTTATTCGTCGTAAGCAGGGCAAGAAGTCTGCGTAATTTCTAAAAGAAATATATGAAAACAAATATTAAAACAGAAAAGCGCGCTCGTCTTCACAAAAGAATTCGCTCTCGCGTATCAGGAACAGCGGAACGTCCAAGACTTGCTGTGTTCCGTTCGAATAAGTACATGTATGCTCAGCTGATTGATGATGTGAAAGGAGTAACACTCGCTTCTGCATCAGATATTACTGTTACCGACAAGCTGCCAAAGCTTGAACGTGCAAAAAAGGTTGGCACCGAACTTGCTACCAATGCAAAGAAATTAAAAATTACCGCGGTTGTTTTTGATCGTGGCGGGTTCTCGTACCGTGGTCGAGTACAAGCGTTAGCAGATGCCGCACGAGAGGCAGGGCTTGCGTTCTAATCCATTTATTTAAAGACTATGAAAGAAGACACAATAACAACAAACAACATCGTTCTTGAAGATACAGCAGTAGCTCCGGCGACTGTTGTTGAAACAGGAAACGTGGCAGTTGCACAAGAAGCGCAAGCCAACATCCCTAGAGGAGTTCGTGGCGGTCGCGGACAAGGAGGCAACAAAGGTGGTAAAGGTGGACGAGGTGGTGGACGTGCGCGCCCTCCACGCGAGAAGCCTGAGTTTGACTCAAAGACCATCAGTATTCGCCGTGTGACTCGTGTGGTATCGGGTGGACGCCGTTTCTCACTCTCAGTTGCGGTTGCAGCGGGAGATAGAAATGGACGTATTGGACTTGGTACTGGTAAAGCAATGGATACGCAAGTAGCTATTGAAAAAGCGGTTAAAGCGGCAAAGCGTAACATGATGACACTTAAGCTTTCAAAGCAGAAGTCTCTTCCTCACGATGTGTCTGCGAAGTTCTCTTCAGCAGAAGTGATGATTATGCCAAACAGGGGACGTGGTCTCATTGCCGGTTCATCTGCTCGTTCTATTCTTGCGCTCGCAGGATTAAACAACGTGACAGCAAAATTTCATTCAGGAACTAAGAACAAGCTAAACAACGCTCGCGCAACCATGAAGGCACTTGCACAAGTTGCATATGCATATGGTGAAGCACCAGTTCAAGCAACAAAGGTCGCAGAAGAAGTTGTCAAAGACGTTAAGTAAACTACTATGCAAATCCATCAAATCAAGCGTGCACATGCGCTTAAGAAACCAAAACTACTCGCTCGCGGAGGCAAGCGTGGAAAGACTTCTGGTCGCGGAGGTAAGGGTCAAACTGCTCGTGCCGGCAACAAGCGCCGTCCAGCAATGCGTGACATCATCAAGAAACTTCCAAAGTTACGAGGTCACGGCAAGAATCGCTCCAAGTCAGTATTTGACCGCGGACCAGTTGCTGTTGTCAACGTTGGAGCACTCAATGTGTTTAAGGCAGGCGACATGGTTAATCCAAGTACACTCCATGCAAAGAAACTCATTCCGATGAATGTCGGACGTCTTCCGGTGATTAAGATTCTAGGTTCTGGAGAACTTACAACAAAACTTTCTGTTGAAGGGTGTGCTGTATCTCTAAGCGCAAAGACAAAAATCGAAAGCGCTGGCGGAACAGTCGTAGAACAACCTAAGAAAGAAAAAGTGGTAAAGGAGGTTAAGCCAAAAAAGGTGGCAGCACCAAAAGCGAAAGCTAAAAAGTAGTTAGTAACTGTTTAGAAATATACTGAAAAAACGACGCAATTGCGTCGTTTTTTCAGTATATTTGTACTGGATATGGTGCTATTTTTGTGATATACTAGTCAGATTATGCATACAATTAAAGCAATTTTCGGAGACGCAAGCATCCGCAATAGAATTTTCTTTGTCACCGTTATTTTACTTCTTACTCGCGCCCTTGCCGCTATTCCAATTCCTGGAGTAAGTACAGAAAATCTCGCACAGTTTTTACAAAACAATAGTTTCCTCGGCTTCCTAAACGTTTTCTCAGGTGGAGGTCTTTCTTCATTCTCAATTGTCATGCTCGGTGTTGGTCCATACATCACCGCATCAATTATCATGCAACTTCTCACCGTACTCTCTCCTCGTCTTAAGGAGATGTATCACGAAGAAGGAGATGTTGGCCGTCGCCGATTCGTTCAGTACGGACGATTGCTCACGCTTCCACTTGCAATTGTTCAAGGGTTTGCGCTCATTACACTTTTGACACGACAGGGGGCCATTGGTGCGCTCGCACCTCAAGTGCTCATCGCTAACATCATCATTGTTACCGCTGGAACCATGCTTATGATGTGGCTCGGTGAACAAATCAACGAACGTGGTATTGGTAATGGTGTGTCGCTTATCATTTTCGCTGGTATCGTTGCCGCAATTCCTCAACAAATCAGTCAGTACTTGATTACCTTTGATGTTTCTCAAATTCCAACCATTGTCGGACTTCTTGTCTTAACTCTTGCGGTGATTGCTGGTGTGGTGTATGTCACTGAGTCAGAACGCCCACTCCCGGTAACGTATGCTCGTCAGGCGCGCATGGGGGCACAGTCAACGATTACCAACTCAACCTACCTACCTCTTCGTTTGAATCAGGCAGGCGTTGTGCCAATTATTTTTGCGGTATCAATTCTTCTTTTCCCACAACTTATTGGTCAGTTGCTTGCAACATCTTCACAGGACACGCTTCGTTCGATTGCGGGTGCGGTTAATAATGCGCTTTCCAATCAAGTAATTTACGGCTCAGTATATTTCTTCCTTGTTGTTGCTTTCACGTACTTTTATACAGCAGTTATGTTTGATCCAGAAAAGACGGCAGAAAACTTGCAGAAAAACGGCGCCTTCATTCCTGGATATAGACCAGGGCTCGCAACGGCTGAGTACATCGCACACGTACTTGCGCGCGTAACGCTTTTCGGAGCAGTATTCTTGGGGCTTGTAGCGGTACTTCCAGTTATTGTCCAAGGGATTACTGGTATTACTGCAATTGCCGTTGGTGGAACATCACTTTTGATTGCTGTGTCTGTGGTGCTTGATGTGATTAAGAAAGTAGACGCTCAACTCTCAATGCGCGAATATTAAGCGAAAAGATTTGCGAACTGCTTTGTTGTGGAACCTTGTCCGCTCGTCGTCGTACGTTTAGGTACGCCTCCTCGCGGACATTCCACGCCTCGCATTTCATCAAATCTTTTCGCTTAATCGGCAAACATAATCGTGTTACTATACAAGCATGGATAAGCAATTTTTCATTATTATAGGCCGTTCTGGTTCCGGCAAAGGAACACAAGCCCTTCTTCTTAAAGATTATTTGGAGAAAAAGGGGGCGAAGGATGTCCTTCACATTACAACGGGAGGCAGTTTCCGTGAATTTGTTGGAGGGCCATCCTACGCTGCGGAATTGGCGCGTAGGATTAACGATACCGCCGGACTTCAGCCAGAGTTTTTAGCAATTTGGAATTGGTCAAACACATTCATTAATTCTTTGAAAGGGGGAGAAACGATTATTCTGGACGGTGCTCCACGCAAGCCGTTTGAAGTGAGTGTTTTGGATAGCGCCATTTCATTTTTTGGGTATAAACATCCAACAGTGTTATATATTGATGTCTCTGAAACGTGGGCGTGTGAAAAACTTTCATCGCGCGGTAGAGCAGACGATACAGGTAAGGAAGACCAAGAAAGAAAGATGCAATGGTTTGCTGACTACGTGCTTCCTTGCGTTGCGATGTATAAAGAAGATACTCGTCATAAGTTTATTCATGTAAATGGTGAACAGTCGATTGAGGAGGTTAACAAAGAAATTATAGCTAAATTAGAAGCATAGGGACGATGAAATACGACATTAAACTAAAACAAGGAAAAGATTTGGAGCACTTACGCGAATCAGGAAAACGATTGGCGAAGATTTTGCGTGAAGCAGGTGAGATGGTAAAGCCCGGCATCACTACAAAAGACATCAACGACTTTGTATACAAGAAAATTACAGAGATGGGGGATAAGCCGGCATTTTTAAATTACAAACCATTTGGTGCGCATTATCCGTACCCAGGAAGTATTTGTATTTCAGTCAATGACCAGGTGGTGCATGGTATTGGTGGGTACTACACCTTAAAAGAGGGTGACATTGTTGGTTTGGACGGTGGTGTTAATCACAAAGGAATGATTTCTGATTCCGCAATTACCGTTCCTGTCGGAAAGATTTCTAAAGAAGACCAAAAATTGCTTGAAGTCACAAAATCCGCACTCATGGCAGGGATTAAAGCGGCAAAATGTGGAAATTATGTAAACGATATTTCCAAGGCAATTGAAAAGGCGATTCCGAAGAAGTACGGTATCGTAAAAATTCTTTCTGGTCATGGTGTTGGATATAAAGTTCATGAAGAGCCCTATGTGCCAAACTTTGATGATGGTGTGAAAGGTCCAAAACTTGTTCCAGGGATGGTGCTTGCGCTTGAACCAATGGTAAACCTTGGCACCGATGAAGTGT
>CAZFBW010000005.1:48218-68836 GCA_964517625.1 uncultured Candidatus Saccharibacteria bacterium
ATTTGGAAGAAGACGGTTACACATTTACCACCAAAGACCACAAAAAATCAGCTCATTTCGAGCATACAATTTTGATTACTGAAAAAGATGCAGAAATTTTAACGAAAGAATAGTGTTGTTGTTTGTGCGGTGTGTATTCCACTAGTCCCTCGTCCTTTATCCCTATATACTGTTTATATGAACGGAACACAATTCTCTACTCCTGAAGAGGAAATTGAACATTTACGTTCTCAGCTTGCGCAGAAGATGGAAAAATCTCGCGGGTTTGAGGATAGGTTTACACCAAAAGACCACGCACACGAAGTTGTGCGCGAATATCAGGCACAGTCGCCTGAAAAAACAATTGCTCCACATACAGTCATGACAGAAGGGCAGAGGTACCAGTTGATTGAGACGCTTACACCCAAGCACACGGACACGCAAGTAGAAATGCTTGTGCACGTCATGGCAGACAAAGGGATTAAGAACGCTCTCTCTGTAGCAGAAGAACTTAAAAATCCAGAAGTTGAAGATGATTTTCACCGTTTTTTGGTTGAGTATCTTCTCTCTGGCCATAATCCAAAGAATGATGTTACTAAAGATGAATGGAAAGCGCTCCACATGCGATTGTTTGAGGTCATTCTTCCAAGTGACGGCAATAATCAAACAAAACAACTTAAAGAAATGATGTCACTCATGGAGCAGTGGTATGCATCCATGCAGGCACTTGCTTCAGATGGAACTAATAAAGAAAAAAATTACTATACACTCGAACTTTCTGTCTCGCACGGGAGTACGGTCGCCTCATTTTACTGTTCAGTACACGTTGACTACGCACCACTCTTTGAAAAGGTTATTTTGGGGGTCTTTCCAACAGCGCACGTGAAAGAATGCAAAGATGATTACAATATTTTTCATGATCATGCTATCACGGCATGCTCATATGCAACCCCTACGACGCACTCAGTGCTTCCAATCAAGACATATGAAACCATGGAAGCTGATCCGATGGCGCTTATCTTGTCATCATTTACAAAAATAAAGAAAGATAACGAAGGGTTGGCACTTCAGATTCTTGTGCGTCCAGCTGGGGAACTTTTTGCAAAAAAATATGGCACCATGTTAGATGACTTGCGCAGGGGAGATACCATGAAGCGTGTTATTGAGAGGCAGGATTTTCTCAAGGAAACATTCCACCTCATGTCTACAATGTTTGAAGCGCCAAAATCCCCCGAGGAAAAAGAGAAAGAGACTACTAAGCATGTTGATGAAGTTGCAATGAAGCTCGTCCAAGAAAAACTTTCAAAAACAATTTTGGAAACCAACATACGCATTGTCGCCTCCGCAGAAACTATCGAACGCGTACAGGCAATTCGTAAAGACTTAGAGGCGTCATTTATGCAATTCGCAAACGTTGGAGGAAACAGTCTTACCTGGAAAGAAGTGGAAGGACGAAAGCAAGGAGCGCTTCTTCACCGCTTCAGCTACCGCCTTTGGAATGATGATGAAAGTCTTCCTCTTAATATAAGTGAACTTGCAAGTATTTTTCATTTTCCATTTCAGAATAAGGATGTGGCAAATGTTCGCGCATCTTCTGCAGCAAGCGCTCAAGCCCCACTTGATTTACCTCAAGAAGGTGTCATTCTCGGTATAAATACACATAGAGGACAAGAGCAGGTGATACGTATGAGCAGGGAAGACCGCATGCGCCACCTCTACGTTATTGGCCAAACAGGAACCGGAAAGACCTCTGTTCTCAAGAATTTGATTATCCAAGATATTAGAAATGGTGACGGTTGTTGTTTTATTGACCCGCACGGAACCGACATTGATGACATCTTGGCATGTATTCCTAAAGAGCGAGAAGACGATGTTATCTATTTTGATCCAAGTAATACGGCGCGACCGATGGGGTTAAACATGCTTGAATATGACAGAAATTTCCCAGAGCAAAAGACATTTGTTGTGAATGAACTGCTCGGTATCTTTAATAAGTTGTTTGATATGAAAGTATCCGGCGGTCCAGGGTTTGAACAGTATTTCAGAAATGCAACACTTCTTGTGATGGATCATCCTGAATCGGGAAATACGTTGCTTGATATTGCCCGTGTGTTTTCAGATAAAGATTATCGCGACTACAAGTTGTCAAAAACAAGAAATCCACTCCTTCTTCAGTTTTGGCAAAATGCTGAAAAAACAACCGGCGAACAGGGACTTCAAAATTGGACACAGTACGTTAGCAGTAAATTTGACGTCTTTCTTTCGAACGATATCATGCGTCCAGTCATTGCTCAGGAAAAAAGCGCTTTTAATATTCGTCAGATTATGGATGGGAAAAAGATTTTCTTGGTTAACCTTTCAAAAGGACGATTGGGTGATATTAATGCGAACCTACTTGGTCTTATCTTGGTTGGTAAGTTTTTACAAGCAGCGCTGTCGCGCGTGGATCAGCCGGATGTTTCTAAGCGACCAGATTTCTATTTGTACATTGACGAGTTTCAAAATATTACAACACCTGCAATTTCTACGATTCTTTCCGAAGCGCGCAAGTATCGCTTGTCGCTTAACATTGCACATCAGTATATTGCACAATTAACAGAAGACATAAAAGGCGCAGTGTTTGGTAACGTTGGCTCAATGGCCGTGTTCCGTGTGGGGGCAGACGACGCAACGTATCTTGAATCGCAGTTTGCACCAACATTTACGATGGCAGATATTATCAAGATTGAAAATTATCACGCATATATTAAAATGCTCGTGAAAGGGGAGCCGAAAAAGCCATTCGATATTGCAATACTTCCACCAGAAAAAGGAGATCCATCTCGTATTGCACCGCTTAAAAATGATAGCGCTCTCATGTATGGACGGGATTTGGAAGAAGTACAGAAGGAAATTTTGCGTAAGTATCAACTCTAGGCGTTGTTGTTTTTGGGGTAAAAATAGACTATAATCCCTTACAGATTACACTGTTAAACCGTAAAAGAGGGGTGTATTGTGGATAATAAGCCAACAAAAAAAGAAGTTGTAGACATGGACCAGCTTTTGAGAGAAATCGCACAGCGTTCGAAAAGGGTTGAAGAAATTTCGAAAGTCCTTGGTGTTACTACGGATTTTCTTAAGGCGTATATGGATAACATGGTAACTTCTGGACAAATTTCCCGTAATCAAGACGGTTCATACATAGGACCCCTTCCTCCACAAAAGAGGAAAAGGTAAACAAAAGCCCGAGGCATTTCCCTCGGGCTTTTTTGTTTGCATTTTTGTCTAATTGCTTTATAATCGCTTTTGGAAGTATTTAACTTGTAAACAAAGGAGGGATAATTATAATGGCGAAGTTACAAGCTCACGAGGTACGTTTGGAACTTGCTCATCAAAGTGCAAGGACTTCTTCAGAAGTGACTGATCGTATCAATGCTACCCGCAAGGATAAAGTACAAGAAGGTGAGGTGATTGATGTAATCAGCTGGTGCGTTCGTTTAGGTTCTGTTCGAGAGTTCGAACATAATAACACAACGTTCTATTTCCTCACGTAATTCTCCAAGTAAAAAACCCGAAGCTTTCGCTTCGGGTTTTTTAGTTTTACTTCTCTGCTTTTAAGCGTTCTACATACTCTCCGGTTTCTGTATTCACTACAATTGTTTCGCCTGCTTCAATGAAAAAAGGTGTTGTGACGTGTGCGCCGGTTTCAAGGGTAACAAGTTTTCCTCCGCCTGATGCCGTATTTCCTTTAATTGCTGGTGGAGCATCTTTGACAACAAAAGTCATTTTAACTGGAAGCGAGACGCCAATTGTTTTTTCTTCATCGTCATACTCAAAAATTTTTGTTTCGACGAGCGTGTTCGGCTTTAAAAATTTTGCTTGATTTCCTAAAAGTTCTTCTGATAATTGGAAGCGGTTTGAGGGGTCGCTCGGGTCACAAAACCAGTATTCTCCTTTATTTGTGAAAAGAAATTTTGCTTCGCGTTTAGAAATATCTGCTTCGTCTGCAGTTTCTGCAGCATGGAAGGTGCCCGGAACAACCTTTCCAGAAAGAAGGTTTCTCATTTTAACTTGGTTTTGAGGCTTGCGCTGTTGAGTGCGAGCTACGTGAGATTCGAGGATTTCGTACGGCTCGTCATTGTACACAATGTACTTGCGAGGCTTGATTTCGTCGTAGTTGAGTTTTGCCATAGAATATAAGCTGTTATTTGGTAACGAATGTGCTCTATTCTACCAGAAAATAAGGATTTTTTCAATTTTGACAATATCCGCATGACGGGTATGATGTATCAAGACCTTTCCCGCTAAGGAGGAAACATGTTGTTCCTAGCCTACTTACTTCTTGTCATTGGTACAGGCCTTGCACTTGCTGAGTTGTTCTCTGTGTGGAGGTTGTGTAGGTATGGTGCCTACAACGCTAACATGATGTTCAAAGCATTCCTTTCCTTTTCTTTGTTTCCGACACGTATCATTCTTGCGATTGGAGTTACATTGCTTGTGTGGGTAAAGTTCACTTGGTCATGGCAATTTGCAGTTGTAGCCCTCGTCTCTTTTTTTGTTGTTGATTTGTGTCTTTATTTCTTGCAAATTCCAGTCGTATATTCATACCGAAAGAAAATTGAGAAAATGGAAAAAGAATGCGAAAAGACAAAAGTTGCGAGGCAACTTGGTACTTTAAAAGACGATGGGTCTGTATTTAGTGGTGATCATGAAGAAGGGGAGATTACATTCATTCGTTACGAAGACGTACCGGTACAAAAAAGACAACAAGCAAGCGTCAGAGGGCCGAGTGTGTCATAAAAAATCAAAGCGCGACCGAAGGTCGCGCTTTTTTCCTATTTATTTTGGTCGTATTGTTCAAGCGAGGTGTTTAATTGTCGACTGACACGGACAAAGGTTGCACGCCGTGCGAACTCTTTCATTTTTCTTGCCCCAATGTAGGTTCCTGTGCTTCGTAGCGCTCCGAACAAATCCTGCAAAAAATCTCCCAAGTCTCCTTTGTGCGGAATCAGTGCATAGCGTCCTTCACTTGCGCGATGGGCATCTTTTTTACCGTAAAATTCTGCAAGTGCTTTGTTTGACGAAGAGCCAAAATATTCTTTGTATAATTTCCCATCCTTTTCAATTGTTTCTCCACCGGATTGTTCAAATCCTGAAAACATAGAGCCAAACATATTGAAATCTGCTCCGGCGCAAAAAGCTTTTGCAATGCATGATGGATATTTTTGTCCACCATCTGCAATGATGAGCCCCACACCCTGGTCGTTAGCCATGCCGTGTGCTGCGTCTGCGCATTCAATCACAGCAGAGAGTTGCGGATAGCCGACACCTGTCATGCGCCTGGTGGTACACACAGAGCCGGGACCGATGCCAATTTTGACAATGTCTGCGCCGTTTAAAATAATCTCCTCTGTCATTTCATTGGTGACAACATTCCCCGCGATGATGATGTGTTTCGGACAGAGTTTTCTGATTTGTTGCACAGACTCAAGGAATCGTTCAAGGTAACCATTTGGCACGTCGATGCAGACAAATGAAAATTTATCCATAAGTTTCGCACGAATCATTGTTTTTAATTTCTTGATGTCCTCATCGCGTATCCCAAGGCTATACGCTACATAGTCAGGACTGTTGAACGTTTTGAAGAATTTTTTGTACTCATCTACTGAGTAGTATTTGTGGAAGGTGGTGATGATTTTGTGTTTGGATAAAATCCTTGCCATTTCAAAGGTGCCACAGCTGGCCATGTTTGCGGTCATGATAGGAATACCAGTCCATGTTTTAGGGGAGTGGTAGAACTTGAATGTTCTTTCCAAAACTACGTCTTTACGCGAGGTAAGTACGCTTCGTTTGGGTACCAGGAGGACATCTTCGTAATCTAGTTTTATGTCATCGATGATTCTCATGGTTGTTTTGGATTAGGTTTAATAGGTATTATTCTGGTGATCCTTCGTCGGCATCCGGTGTTCCAGCATACGATAGTCCGCCGTCAGCTAATTGCTTTTTGATTGCTTTGGTAAGCTCATTTTTAACTTTAGTGTTTTCACGTAAAAATGTTCGCGCCTGGTCATATCCACGTCCAAGTTTGTGCTCGCCGTAGACATAGACAGAGCCAGATGATTTTCCAACAAGTTTGAATTTCTCGCCAAGTGCAAGCAACTCTCCTTCTCGTGAGATGCCTTCGTTATAAATAATATCGAACTCTGTTGTCTTGAAAGGGGCCGCAACTTTGTTTTTAACAACTTTTACTTTTGTACGTGCACCAACAACTTCTTCTCCTTTTTTGATTTGTGCAATTTTACGGATGTCGATACGAACAGAAGAATAGAACTTGAGTGCCTTTCCACCAGGAGTTGTTTCTGGGTTGCCAAACATGACGCCGATTTGCATGCGGATTTGGTTGATGAAAACAATTACCGTTTTTGATTTGTGGGCAATTGCAGTTAATTTGCGAAGTGCTTGTGACATGAGGCGTGCTTGCTTGCCGACGTGTTGCGCCCCCATGTCACCCTCGATTTCATCTTTTGGTGTGAGCGCAGCAACTGAGTCAATGACAAGGACATCTACTTTTCCACTGCGTACGATTGATTCTGCAATTTCAAGTGCTTGCTCACCATTGTCTGGTTGTGAAATGAGGAGTTCCTGAATTTTTACGCCAAGTTTTTTTGCATACTCTGGGTCCATGGCATGTTCAGCGTCGATGAATGCGCAAATTCCACCAAGTTTCTGTGCTTCAGCAATCACGTGGAGTGTGAGCGTTGTTTTTCCCGATGACTCAGGTCCAAAGATTTCGACGATACGTCCGCGCGGAAGTCCACCAACACCAAGTGCAGTATCAAGTCCAAGCGAACCAGTAGGGACGACATCAATGTCAACGTGTGGCTGGTCACCCAATTTCATCATGGCGCCTTCACCAAACTTGTTTTGAATTTCTCGTAAGAGCGCATCGCTTCCGGCGAGTGAGTCACGGTCTCCTGCTTCTTTTGTTCCGACTGTTTTTAATGGCTTTTGAACTTTTTTCTTCATCATATATGTTTGATTGTATTGTTTATAATTTCGCTTGGTTTTTGGTTTATTCCGGAACAACGCGAATCACTTTAGTAACGGTCTTTCCATAGGTATCGGTTGCGGTAAATACCAGTATAGTATAGGGCGGGGAGGCGACCAATGTTTCCATAAAACCCCCGTCAGTATCTATGGTTATTGGGCGTCCTTGAAGGGTGATAACCTTGGCGCGCTTCACTCTTCCTAAGACTTGAAACGTTGAACTGGCGACAATTTCTCCATCAACAGGGGAGATGACCTCAAGTGATGGACCGGCCATAAGCGGGTAGGCACGATAGATTCCATACATGACAGCAACAAGTACTAGTCCGATTAGTGAGTATCGTTCCAGTTTTTTGCGAAGGTCATACAGTTCAAGCATACGGAATTATTATGTGATAGTAGGGGTTTATGTTCTGAAAATATCATCTGCTGTCGTATCGTTTCCACCCTCTTCTCCTTCTTGATTTCCGGTCATGGTGCCGACGAGCACTTCACGGTAGCGTTCCCCGGGGCGCGCTCCACCGATTACTTGGAATCGTTCCAAGTCGTTGATGATACGAGCTGCTTTGTTGTATCCCCAACGAAACGCTGTTTGGAGGGACGATGTCGACGCTTTGCCGGTTGAAATGACATAATCTTTTGCGCTCATGTAGTCTTCGTCATCTTCTGGTTCAGTGTCAGTTGTTTCCTCGCCACTGTCTCCTCCGGTAGAAGTAGTGATTTTTACTTTGGAGACATCAACCATGTCTGGGATAAATTCAATATTTTCTTGTTTAATGTGTGAGACAACAGCTTTCACTTCTTCAATGGATACAAACGGTGCCTGCAAACGAAGTAGGCGAGGGTTGTCCGAGGCCATGTAGAGCATGTCTCCGTTTCCAAGTAGGTCTTCAGCGCCAGAAATATCGAGAATGGTTCGTGAGTCAACTTGCGATGTTGTTTTGAAAGCGATACGCGCCGGAATATTTGCTTTAATGGTTCCAGTAATTACTTTTACATCTGGTCGTTGTGTTGCCAAAATGAGATGTATTCCTGCAGCGCGGCCTTTTTGAGAAAGTGCGGTGATGAGTGGGCTGATTTCTTTTGGATATGAAAGCATGAAGTCGTTGTATTCATCAAAGATGATAATAATGTACGGCATCTTTGGTGGAAGACCAGTTACTTGTTCGCCAACTTTTCCTCGCTTGCGTGCTTTTTCAAGAGCGGGGGCGAGTATTTTTTTATTGTAGTCACTCACATTTACTTGGCCATGCTCTACGAGCACTTCATAGCGTCGTTCCATTTCTTGTATTGCCCAGTTGAGCGCCTTGATTCCTGTTTTCGGTTCTTTGATGATTGGCGTGTAGAGGTGAGGGAGATTATTGTATGCATTAAATTCAACACGCTTCGGGTCAAGGATAATGAGCTTCAAATCGTACGGTGAGTTCTTGTAGAGAAGCGAGATGAGTAGGTTTTGAAGTGTGACGGACTTTCCAGAACGGGTTGCACCAGCGACGAGCAGGTGGGGCATCTTTTCAAGGTTACCAAAGACTGGCTTTCCGATAATACTTTTTCCAATCGCAACCGTAAGCGAACCGCCAGACAAAAATTCTGGAAGCTCAAGCATGGAGCGAAGACCCAAGAGTTGCTTTCGTTCGTTCGGCACTTCAATACCAACGAGGGTCTTCCCAGGAATAGGGGCCTCAATACGCAAGTACTCCGAACTTAATTCCATTGCCAAGTTATCGTGAAGCGCACTAATCTTTGAGAGGTTAACTCCTTGAGCAGGCTTTAATGTAAATTGGGTAACCGTTGGGCCAACAGTAACTTCGCCCATCTCAACATTGATTTTGAAATGTTCAAGCGTTCGCTGAATCATATTCATTTTTGCTTTAGCGTCACCCGCACCTGCACTACCGGTGTCTCGATTAAGAAGTTCAAGGGGAGGAGGGACGAACTCTGGCGTAAGGATGACAGGTTTTGGTTTTTCTATTTTCTTTTCTTCTTGTACAGGTTCATCAACAAGTTCGCCAAATATTTCATTGCGAAGGTTGTGTGTTGGTTCCTCCTCTACTTCTTCGACAGGGGAGAGGTCTTCTGCTTCGACCTTTACTTCATCAGATTCGCTGTCGTCAAATGACGTACCCTTTCTTTTTGCGAATATGTTTCGTATGAAAGCAACGGGGAGTGAAACAGTTTTTGCTACTGGATGAAGCGATGGTTTTCTGTTTAGGATAATGAGTCCACCAATAAGTGAAAGCCCCAATAAAATAAATTCAGAAGGGTAGACTGCAAAGTATTTAATCAGCGGGGAAGCAACAATAACACCAAGGAATCCACCAAAGCTTTCTCCAAACACCATGGTCCCCAAACCCGCCACACTTACAAGGAGAAGCAAAAGTCCAAAAAGAAAAATAAAACTAACATCAGGCAGTTCTTCTTTCCAAAGGTGGTATGCAATATAAAGACAGAGGAGTGGAGTGAGGTATGAATAGATACCGAAGAGTTTATAGATACCGGTAAATAGAATTTCTCCGCCAACACCTCCTGCATGAACCATACTAAAGATAAGGAGCGTTGCAATCATGAGCATGATGACAGCAAGTACGCCGAGTATGGTTTCAGTAAGAATAGGATCGCGAGTCTTTCGCTTGCGGTGTCGCATTATAATATCTTTAGGTTCTTCTTTTATCGCCATAGCATTAACAGTTCTTCAAGGAAATTAGGTTCTCGTATATAGGTAAGTATATCAACACTTGAGCGTATCTGATAATGGATAACTTATATAAGTAAAACAAAGAGCACTGTGTACATTTTTACACGATTGAAAAACTGTGAAGTATGGGGTAAAAAAGAAAACAAAAGAGACAACACATAGAGACATTAAGCAAGTCTTTACATTATTAGTAAAAGGCATAGAATGGACAATATCTTAAAAACAAATTTAAGAGGACAAACAAAAAGGACAGTATAGACGAGGAGGTCTTTTAGAGACAAAATAAAAGACAACCGACAAGGGCAACAGTTTATATTTTATAAAGACACTAAAAAGACATAATGCAAGAAGATTTAAAACAAGACTACGGAACGCTTATAGCGAAAAAGTCAGAGAGACTGGTTACAGCTCTCTATTTGGTTACCGATCTTATGGATGAAACGGAACCAATAAAAAGAAGTTTGCGATTGAATGCCGTTACACTATTGTCCTCAATGAACAGTCTTGCCCAAAGAGAGGTTAAAGACAAAGTCACTGAATTTAAAAAATCTCTTCGCTCCCTCACGGAAATAATTTCTCTCCTCCATGTTTCTATTACAACAGGACTCGTCTCTGACATGAATGGGAATATTTTAATGGACGGTTTCCGTTCGCTTCAACTCGTCCTTGAAAAGAAGCAACCAATTCTTACCAAAGATATGCTTACTGTTGAACACGAGTCATCGCTTGATAACGAAGGTGTACTTTCATCAGCTATTACTTCTTCTTCATACGACGCGCTTACTCCGCTTACGCTTGCGAGAAACAGGGATACAACAAGAGATGCAAAAGGGGAGATGGTTCGTAGAGATGTTCCACAACAACTCCGCCACGCGCCACTTGCTAATAAAGGACAAGTTGCTGAAAAAGACAAAACACAAGAAAGACTAAATGTTTCTCCTCACACAGCTCTTCCAACTCTTCGTAAAGAAACAGCACCAACAACATCGTTCCAGATGAAAAAGCAGAATCGTCGCGAACAAATTTTGGGACTTTTCATCCAGGGTGTAGACGTCAGTATTAAAGATATTGCCCAAAGAATTAAGGGTTGTAGCGAAAAAACGATTCAACGAGAGTTAAATGCTTTGCTTTTTGATGGTCTGATTGAAAGAATAGGGGAAAAGCGCTGGAGTAGATACATTTTGAAATAGGGACTAGGTGTTAGGGACTAGGGACTAGATGGTTACAAAATAATAAAACAGGTTCCGCTTCGCGGAACCTGTTTTATTTGTCGTTTTGACTAGTCCCTAATCCCTAGTCCCTATACCCTATTTTCTTTGACTTTGCTTGCTAATTATGAGATACTTACCTACAGGTACAGTAATGTACTTCAAGCGAGTATGGTCGCGATATCCACATTGTTTTGCCGTTATTTAATTGCAAATACAAGGGGAGAGACTATACTGGCTTGTAGACGTCTCTGTTTGAGAGCGTCCTCTGGTATTTGAGATACATTTATAAGGTATCTTGAAGACGGAAGTAGATCGTTGACAACAGAATAGTGGCGCAGATTAAAGGTTAACTTAAAACTGAATCACATTCGGTCGTTTACGATCGTCTGTCATTAAAAGTGATGCGTTTAGTTATGTCGAAACTAATATAAACGCATTACGCTTGGTCTTGTTTCGCAAGAAGCAAACTAAAAATAAAAAATCTTATAAACATAACGTTTATGCATAAATTATTCTCAATGAAAGCTGTTGCAGTAGCAACAGTCCTCGGAGGTATGATCGCAGGTGCAGTTTCTGCATCAGCGGCTCTCAACCTTCCAACACAGAGTTGTTCATACATGTTCAATTCGAACATGCGTCTCGGCTCTCGTGGTACAGACGTTATGAACCTTCAAAAGGTTCTTAACGCTTATCCACAGACACAAATTGCTGCATCAGGTGCTGGTTCTCCAGGAATGGAAACCTCATACTTCGGTCCAGCAACGCGTGCTGCGGTTAACAAATTCCAAGCTCTACACCTTGTAGAACTTGGTATCACGGCTCCTACAGGTAATGTATTTGCAGGAACTCGTGGTCTTCTTAATCAAGTTTGTGGTGGTGGTTCTACATCAGTTGGTCTTCCAGCAGGATGTACATCATCAACAGGTTTCAGCCCAGTTACAGGCCAGTCCTGTGGAACAGGTTCTCCTGTAGTGTCATCTGGTCCAGTACAAGTAATGCTTTCAGCTTCACAGCCTTCAGGCATGCTCGTTGCTAACCAGGCCGGCGCTCTTCTTGCAAACCTTACCTTCACAGGTAATGGCACAGTGACTGCAGTTGAACTCCAACGTGTTGGTGTTTCATCTGACTCATCACTTACGAATGTCTACCTCTATGACGGAAATGTTCGCATCACAGATGCAGCATCTGTTGTAACAGGTGGTTACATTCGTTTCAACGCTTCCAATGGTCTCTTTGCAGTTAGTGGCTCACGAACAATTTCTGTTCGTGCTGACATTGCTTCAGGAACTAACGGACAGTCAGTTGGTGTCAAGCTTAACAGTGTAACTGCTATGGGTGGAGCTGCATCTTCGTACTCAAATGTACAGGGTAATGTTCTCCTCGTTGGTTCTGCTGTTCCAGCTACCGCTAACTTCTCAGCAATTACTGCAGGTACAGTAAACGTTGATGCAGGTACTACAAACTACAACGTTTGGTCAGGTACGGTATCAATTGGTACTCGTGATGTAAACCTTAAGTCAGCAACATTCAAGTTCGTAGGTTCTGCTCCAGTTGATGCTGTTCAGAACATTTCGCTCTATGTTGATGGTACTAAGGTTGCAGGTCCTGCAATGATTAACGCAGCTAACAACAATAAGCTCGCGTTTGATCTTGGCTCAATGCCATTCCTTATGAAGGCAGGTTCACACACAGTTGACGTTCGTGGTGATATTGTAAAGGGTTCAAACCGTACAATTCAGATGAGTGTTGAAAATGTGGCTGACCTCATGATGGAAGACACAAGTCTTTATGGTGTAAACGTAGCTGCAACGATCGGAGTAGGACTTTCTCCTATTTCACAGAGCAATACGGCTTACAACACGATCACTGTTAACAAGGGATCTGTGACTGTAGAAGTTGACCCTTCATTCAATGCGAACAAAGTTACTGGTGGTTCTACGAACGTACCAGTAGGTCAGTTCACAATGAAGGCTTACGGTGAAGACGTTAAGGTTAATACCCTTAAGGTTGACTTCGTTGCAACTGCTGACGGAACAACAGGTACTTCAACTCTTAACAACGTTTCACTTTATGTAAACGGTGGTCAGGTTGGTACTTCACAGAACTTTACAGGAACAGCTGCTTCGTCATCTGGTCTTTCGTATAACCTCGGTTCATCACTCGTTATCCCTGCTGGTCAGACAGTAACTCTTACTGTTAAGGCTGACATCGTTAACGTATTGAACGCGGCGTATACATCAGGTTCAATTCAAACAGTTCTCGGTAAGGTTGCAAGTAATGCACAAGGACAGGCTTCTAACGAACTTGTTTCTGTTGCATCAAACGGTATCCTTGGTAATGCTCTTACTATTTCTTCTGGTGCTGGTACATTTGCTCGTACTGCTGGCTTCACAGCTTCAACAGTTGCGCCAAATACAGCTAACGTTAAGATTGGATCGTTTACGCTCCAAGCTAACTCATCAGAAGCTCTTAAGATCACTTCCCTTGGTGTTCATCCATACCCTCGTGAATATGCAGTTACTAACCTAAGTAATCTTACGGTTAAGACTGGTTCAACTGTTCTTGGAACTCCAGTAGGAAATCCTACAAACAGTACATCAACCTTCTCATTCCCTGAAATTGTTCTCGCAGCAAATGGCACTATGACATTTGATGTGTACGCAAACATCGGTGGAGCATCAGTGGGTTCATCTACTGCAGCTATGGAAATTACTTACCGTGGTGCTACAAGTAACACAGCAACAACAGCTATTGCAGCTGGTGTAGCAGTTACATCTGCAGCAGCAACGCTTGGTACTCCAACGCTTGTAGCTTCATCTCCTACTACTCAAGCAGTAGTTGGTGGTTCTAACTTCGGTATTGCAACATTTAAACTTGCAACAGCCGCTGCAGGAACACAAGCTACTATTCGTGAATTGCGCTTCTCAACAACTGGTACTGACGCTATCGAAAGTATTACTGTTGGTGGTGTAACCGCTCCTGTAGTTTCTGGTACTTCAACCGTAACTGGTCTTAACATTGTTGTCGGTTCAACCGGTACTGATGTTCCAGTAACAGTTAAGTACTCTGGATTCTTGGGTTCAACGAACGGTGGATCACTTCAGACAGCTATCGCTTCTACATCAGTTTCACTTAGTTATGTAGAAGGTACATCTGGAAATGGTTCAGTTATCACTAACACTGGCATCCTCGCTTCACGCGTAATGTCACTCGTTGCTTCAAAGCCTACAGTTACGGTTTCATCTGGTAACACAGTTGACCTAACTCTTGGTGTTGAAAACAAGGTTGGTGAATTCACAGTGACGGCTGATGCAAATGGCAAAATTGCTGTTGCAACAACTTCATTCACTTTGACAGGAAACAACATGACAAGTATTGGATTCTCAGGTACTCGTATTGCTGATGGAAACACCACAATCTCAAGTGCTTCAGTTTCTGGTTCTTCAACTCCTGTTGTAACCTTTACTCCTGCATATGAAATCTCTGCAGGTCAGTCAAAGACGTTCTCAATCTACTCAACAGTTAACGGTGTACAGAGTGGAACAAACAAGATGTATGTAACATCAGCATTCGTTTCTGCTTCATCAACTGCATTCAAGTGGGTTGATGTTCTCGGCGGAAGCGTTGTATTCGATGGTGGAGTTCTTCCAAGCTTCCCTACGAATGGTTACAGTACTCTTCGTCAATAATCTGCGTCACGATATTCTGTCTAGCTAACAGCGCCCATAAAGCAACGTTTGCTAACAAATCTCTAATCGCAAGTTAGAAACAACAAAAACACCCCTTACGGGGTGTTTTTGTTTTGTCTAAAAAGCTTAGGCTTATTGCCCAGCTTTTTAGTTTGTGGTAGTATGTTCCCATAAACCAAAGAAGGGAGCGCTACGGTAGTAATATCAAAGCATAAGTCTTCCGGAGGTTCGCAGGAGAAATCCTGTTTACTCTTTAGTACGGTTTATCCGTCCTTTTTTATTAAGGGGCGTGTACATTAACAACAATTAATCGATATCTGTCTATGGCACTCAAAAAAGCTAAAAAAGCAGAACTTATCGATAGTTATACAGATGCACTTAAAGGTTCAAAGTCTGCAGTGTATGTGAAGTTCAAAGGTCTTCCTGTAAAGGATACAATGGAACTTCGTAGCAATCTTTTCGGTGAAAAGATGCACTACACCGTAGTCAAGAAGACGCTTTGGAATCGCGCAGTAGATGCAGCGAAAATCAAAGGAGAGAAACCAGAAGTCGTTGAAGAAATGGCTGTTGTTTGGGGAGATGATCTCCTTGCACCTGCTCGTCTTTCATACGAATTCGGTAAGACTCACAAAGAATCTTTCGGAATCCTAGGTGGTATCTTTGATGGAAGTTTCAAGAACGCGACAGAAATGATGGCAATTGCTACCATTCCTCCACGTGACGTCCTTCTTTCACAGCTTGCATACCTTCTCAAGTCACCAATGCAAAAAATTGCAATTGCGGTAAACGAAGTAGCAAAGACAAAGTCAGCATAACTATTGATAGATTTACAAAATAGAATCCCGCCAAAGGCGGGTCCGCCTTTGGCGGAAACTTAAACATTATGGAAAAATTTACAGATATTCTCACAAAGATTGAGAACATGTCAGTGATTGAACTTAACGATTTAGTTAAGGCGATCGAAGAGAAATTCGGCGTATCAGCAGCAGCTGTTGCAGCAGCACCTGCAGCTGGAGCTGTGGTTGAAGAAGGAAAGGATGCTTACACAGTACACTTGGTAGCAGCAGGGGAACAAAAGATTGCTGTTATGAAGGTTGTTAAGGAAGCGTTCGGACTTGGTCTTAAAGAAGCAAAGGACTTAGTTGACGGTGCTCCTATTGATCTGAAGGCTGGCGTGAAGAAAGCAGAAGCTGAAGACATCAAGAAGAAGATTGAGGAAGCAGGTGGAAAGGTTGACCTTAAGTAATACAAATAAAAAAATCCGCGATTGAGCGGATTTTTTATTTTCCTACCAAACATTGACTTTAATAAAAATATGTTTTAGTGTTTTTGAAGCAGTGAGCAGTTCATTCCAACCAGAGATAAAGGATTGATGACATGAACAAAGCCAAGAAGCCGAAAGTCACGCAGTCGTCCATCAAGGTGGATATCCTTCACACCGGAAAGGGCCATCTCGAGATGGTCTTAAACAGCGACAACCCCAAGCACCGCCGCAAGCTTTCCAGGCAGATCCTTACGCTCATCCGCGAGCACAAGGCAATCATCATTGTGGAGAAGCCTGATGGTCAAGAAGTCCGTGTGACCGGCTACGACTCGCACAAGAACGAATGGATCGTGAAGCCTCTCACCAAGAAGCAGGAAGAAAAGTGCGTGAGCGCCAAGGGGACGAAGGCGACGGTCGTCGCTCCGATTTCCGGGGGTTAAGCCGATGGGCGTAGGCATTCTAGAGAAAGCTAGACGTAAACTCGAAGAAGTAATTCGAGAAAGAAGCGGCAGAGGGAGTATCCCATTCGGCGTTCAAGCTTTTAATGCTTTCGAACTTATTGAAGATACGAAGTCCCGTAGCGGTGCTACTCTTCAGGAAATTTTCAATAAAATCCCGGAAGATGAGAAGACGGAACCAGAAGACAAGGATGCTAGTAAGTGGCAGTATGAACGGGTAATCGAGGTCAGATCAAAACCTTGCCGGTATATCGTTTTGCGCCACACAGAAACCCGCCGCGCGCGCATCAAGCGGGACAGTTCGCTTGATAGTGCGTCCATGTTTCATAACAATGGCAGGGTTTCTGATGCTTTCAAATTGATGGCATACTCCGTGTGGGCGGCTCGCGATTCTCATTCTGTTACTGTAGAACGTCAAGCAGAGCGGAAGCTTCGCATGATGATTTCTCGCGACCAATGGCGACAGTATGTGCTTACCGGAACCTTCTTCGAGCAATCGAAGCGAAGCGGGAAGAAGTACTGGTTCCGCCGTTGTGCGCCAATCATTGTTTCGGCGACATATGTGCACGATGACGGCGAGAAGTATTCTCGACCATTTGTCGCGCTCTGCCTTCATCCGCACGGGTATTATCTCGGTACGACCGTCGGTGCGCTGTGCCCGACAGATAACATCATTGCCGAGCTTTTGCTCATGCGAACTGATGAGCCGATGCTTTGGAAAAAAGCGACGCACCATGAGCTCGATGAGCCAAATGCACGCCTATGAGCCGCCTCGTTTTGGCGGCTTTTCTTTTGCTTTTTGTGCAACATTTTTTGCTTTTTGGAAGACTAGCGGGCGCCTTTTGTTTTGTGTACAATACTCCCATATGGAACTTCTAGCCAAACTGTTGGGCGGTCAGGAACGGGTGAAAATCATGAGGCTTTTCTTGCATCACGACAATGCACTTTTAAGTGTGGTTGATGTTGTAAAAAGAACGAAGTCAAAAGCGTCGACCGCTCGCAAGGAACTCGGGGCCCTCCTCTCTATTGGTTTTATTGAAAAGAAAAAAAATAGGACGGTCACGCTTGTTGGAAAAGGGAAGAAAGCAAAGCCAAAGGTAAAAGAAATTGTTTCCTATACGCTCAACAATGATTTTCCTCACAACGAGGCACTTAAAGATTTGTTATTTGATTTTGGTCTTTTGGACAAACGCGAACTCGCAACTCGTTTTAAAGCAATTGGGCGCATCAAAATGTTTGTTGTAGCAGGAGTGTTTATCGGGGATTCAAAGTCGCGCGTTGATATTATGATTGTTGGAGAAAATATTAAGAAACAAAAGGCTGACAAAGTTGTTGAAGCGCTTTCTGCTGAACTTGGTCGTGATATTACTTGTTCAGTAATGGATGTTGAAGAATATGAATACCGTTTCAAAATGTATGATAAATTTGTACGCGATATTCTTGATTTTCCTCACGAAACTGTGATTGATAAACTAACAGAAAAGTTAATTGCTTAGTTTGCTTTGGTGTACAGATTCAAAAGATAGGTTTTGTATGTTTGTAGGTAGGTGAAGAAAATCATCGCGTCTTCTCCGCTTGTTGTTGCTTCATCGGAAACGTTTGTAAATACGGTATTAACAAGCCCCAAAGATTGGGCTCGTTTGTTCATGAGTGCTACGAATTCTTCCTCTCCAATTGCTCGTGCGTACGCTTTTGCAACAGGGGTATTTCCTCGCAGAAGTTCTGGGATAAAAGCAAGGCGGGTCGCAGTTCTTCCATTAACGGTCATTTCAATATCTTGATTTAATACTTCAAGTGAAATCATTGCAACCATAAGCGGAGTAATGTCTTTTGTAGGAATGAAGTCTCCAGATATTTGCGGAGGGGTTTCGTTGCCAATAATAATTGTAGTTCCTTGGTCTACGAAATCATACACCACTTTCATCTCATCATCCTTAAGACGTATGCAACCACCGCTATATGAACTAGATACTCTTTCACCGCTTGGGTAGTAGGGGATACCGTGAATAAAGAAGTTTCCAAAAATATGCACGCTGTACGGCAAGTACACTTGGCCAAACGAACTAAAGTGAAGAGGGGTTTTGAAATCATTTACATATTCTCCGCCCGGGGTTTCGTAGTAGCTTCCTGGTTTTCCTTTGGAGACGAGGTCAAACATCGCAACCGTCGTGGTTCCGTTTCGTAATTCAAGTCTCATGGTGTCTAGGTACACAAGGACATATTTTTCTGTCCTTTCTTGGTGTACTTGTTTTTCTTTTGTAACAATCGGTTCTTGTGCTTCAAGTTTTGTCGTCATAAACAAAAGTGCACTTATCGCAAGTGCAATTGTGCCAAGTCCGGTGAGCAATATGAATCCTTTTGTCGTGGGGTTTTTCACTGGGGAAAACTATACCATAAAAGTGGATAATTAGGTACTTTACACCGACCGCGATTGCTATACTAAGAGTACCTTTATATGTCGAAATATAAAGGTGTATATATACACCATTTATAAGTAAAACTATCAAACGTTTATATGTTAAATTCTTTTGATATTCTAGGGCAAGCTCTTGTGAGTACAGGAATGAGCATCATCAGCTTTCTTCCAAGTGTGCTTCTTGCCGTAGTAGTATTTGCTCTCGGTTGGGTTTTTGGTTCTGTGCTCGGCCGTTCTGTTGCACACCTTGTAGGCATGCTCAAGATTGATCATGCGCTTCACAAGGCAGGCATGGATGTGGTCAGTGAAAAAGCTGGAATCCATGTTTCTGTAGCAGGGTTCTTCGGCGCAGTTGTGAAGTGGCTTATTATTATTTCCTTTACAATCGCTGCAGCGGATATCTTAGGGCTCTCCCAGATTACATCACTGTTAAGTGATATCTTGCTCTATATCCCTCAAGTGATTGTAGCGGCGATTGTTCTTGTGATGGCTGCTCTTGCTGCTGACTTCGTGTCACGCCTTGTTCGTCACTCAGTGAACGCAACAGGAATCAAAGCAGAGTTTGCTGCACAAGTTTCAAAGTGGGCAATCATCATTGTTGCCGGTATTTTCCCAGCTCTCACCCAACTTCGTATTGCACAAGGTTTGGTTGAAGTTCTCTTTACTGGTTTCGTGTTTGCACTCTCGCTTGCGCTTGGTCTTGCATTCGGTCTTGGTGGCCGTGATGCAGCTTCGCGTGCAATCGAAAGAATGCGCGACGGTAACTAGGTATCCTCGAGATAGAGGTATCCAGAGGATATTTTGAAACAAAAAGCATGGCGAAAGTCCTGCTTTTTGTTTATTTGGGGAAGGGTTTCTGGGTGGTTTTTGGGGTTATTTTTGAGGCTAGGTGGAGGGTAGGGGACGCCGGAACAAATTACTTGACGGAGGTATCATTTTTTGATAGGATTAGGAACACTGAATGTTGAACGAAACTATTATCCAAAAAAGTTAATTTCGGAAGGCCTGTAACATTCTGTTACTGACCCGCCGAAAAGGCGGATTTTATTTTCCAAAATATTCGGTACAACACAGATCGTTGACAATAGAATCCCGTGCACAACACGCGCAACATAACTGTTATTCCAAATTGTAGAAATACTCATTGGGGTCTAGCGGAGTTTGTGACACGGACAACATGAAAAACACACCATTGCCTTGTAAACGTAATGGTGTGAGACAAACTAAACAACACATACATGAAGGAGCGGTCCGGAATGTGTGTGGTAATTATGTTTCCTAATAGGAACATAAGAGCATACGGTGGATGCCTAGGTTCAAGAGAGCGATGAAAGACGTGGTCAGGCGACGATACGCTTCGGGGAGGTGCCTAACAACCTTCGATCCGGAGAATTCTGAATGGGGAAACCTTTATCGAGTAATGTCGATAAGCTAAAGAGAGCAATCTCATAGCGCATACCCAGGGAAGTGAAACATCTCAGTACCTGGAGGAAAATAAACTAAGATAAGTATTCCGCAAGTAGCGGCGAGCGAAAACGGAGAAGCCCAAACCGATGGTAGTAATACCATACGGGGTAGTAAGACAGAGACGTAGATTTCTAGAAGAGTTACAAAAGATAATAATAGATTAAGTTGTTGGAAAGCAACGCCAAAGAAAGTGATAGCCTTGTAATCGAAATTATTATCCCTCTTTTGTCTTTGATCTTGAGTAATTCGAGACACGAATAGCTCGGATGAATCAGCCGGAACTAACCGGTAAGGCTAAATATCTCTTGAAACCGATAGTGAACTAGTACCGCGAGGGAAAGGTGAAAAGAACCCCGGAAGGGGAGTGAAATAGAACTGAAACCGTATGTTTACAAAGAGTAGAAGAGGACTTG
>CAZFBW010000006.1:0-32983 GCA_964517625.1 uncultured Candidatus Saccharibacteria bacterium
GCACTTTCCTTGTGACGGGTACAACCACACTTGCTTCTACAACGATGACGAGTGCAACAACGACAAACCTATATTCTGTATATGCTTACATAGATACTGCAACCATCGGTACTACTACCTTCCTTGGTAATCAAACTATCAACGGATCATTCTCAGTAACAGGCACCACAACCCTTGCAACTACAACTGCAACACTCTTTACTGCAACGAACGCTTCAACCACCAACCTTTCAGCAACCGGCGCAACGCTTGCATCAGCATTCATTGGTAGTCTCACTGGAAACACAGCACTCTTTGCACAAGCAACATCTACCAACCTTTCTGCAACGTGGGCCACAACAACCAATCTCTTTGCAACGAACGCAACCGCTACAAACCTTGGCGCTACCTCACTCTTCACGACAAATGCTACAACCACAAACTTCTTCGCAACAAACGCAACGACTACTCGTTTCTTTGCAGACAACGCTACTGCAACGAATCTTGGCGCAACAAACCTCCTCACAACAAGTGCTACAACAACAAACCTTTTTGCAACGAACGCTACTGCAACTAATCTAAGTACCACCAACGCAACGTCTACTCGTTTCTTTGCAACAAACGCAACAGCAACAAACTTAGGCGCAACAAATGGTGTCATCACCAACTCCACCTCAACCAATCTCTATTCAGTCTACGCATACCTCGACTCTGCAACCATCGGTACTACTACCTTCCTTGGTAATCAAACTATCAACGGATCATTCTCAGTAACAGGCACCACAACCCTTGCAACTACAACTGCAACACTCTTTACTGCAACGAACGCTTCAACCACCAACCTTTCAGCAACCGGCGCAACGCTTGCATCAGCATTCATTGGTAGTCTCACTGGAAACACAGCACTCTTTGCACAAGCAACATCTACCAACCTTTCTGCAACGTGGGCCACAACAACCAATCTCTTTGCAACGAACGCAACCGCTACAAACCTTGGCGCTACCTCACTCTTCACGACAAATGCTACAACCACAAACTTCTTCGCAACAAACGCAACGACTACTCGTTTCTTTGCAGACAACGCTACTGCAACGAATCTTGGCGCAACAAACCTCCTCACAACAAGTGCTACAACAACAAACCTTTTTGCAACGAACGCTACTGCAACTAATCTAAGTACCACCAACGCAACGTCTACTCGTTTCTTTGCAACAAACGCAACAGCAACAAACTTAGGCGCAACAAATGGTGTCATCACCAACTCCACCTCAACCAATCTCTATTCAGTCTACGCATACCTCGACTCTGCAACCATCGGTACTACTACCTTCCTTGGTAATCAAGCTGTTAATGGTGACTTTACCGTGACAGGCACAACGACGCTTGCGACGACCAGTATTGCACTTCTTAATACTGTTCGTGCGTCTACCACTAATCTTTCAGCTGGAGGAGCAACACTTACGAATGCTTTCATTGGAGGGCTAACAGGGAATACTGCAAATATTACTAATCTTACCTCTACGAATAGTTCCTCAACCAACTTAACTCTTGGTGTTGGTTCGTCTGCAACTGGACGTCTCTACTTTGCAAATGCAAATAACAATTTCACCACACAAATCATTTCTTCTTCTACACAAGCGACTAACCTCACATTTACCCTTCCGGGTCAACTTGGTTCTGCTGGTCAAGCACTTGTTGTTGACGGAACAGGTGTGATGTATTGGGGTAATCCAAGCGCTTCCATTACTGGGGGTCAGAATGGATTCATTCCTCGTTGGTTATCAGAGACATCTCTCGGAACTTCGACACTTCTTGATAACGGAACAGTCGCCGGCATCAATGCAACGTCTTCCTCATATTCATTCAATGTACAAGGTGCGCCAGGTGTCAATCCACTTAATGTCTCCTCATCAACAGGTGCATCACTTCTTACTGTACTTGGAAATGGAAATATTGGTATCGGTACGACGACACCAGGCTCAAAACTAACATTTGCATCAAGTACATCAGCGACAGACGGTATTTCATTTGGTGATATTTCACTTTATCGTGCTGCTCCGGAACTACTTTATACCAATGGATCTATCATCACTCCAGCATCTATTATTGCTGGAAGTGCAATACTCTCACCAATATTATTTGGTTCTGATCAAGCGGGCGGAGACCTTTTCCTTGAAAGTACTTCTGATGCATCTAAGGGTGATATCGTACTTGCTTCTTCTGGAGGGTATGTGGGGATTAGTGATTCAACACCAACTGATAAGCTTCAAGTTGCCGGTAACATCACACCTTCAGCTGATATTACTTATGGTCTCGGTTCCTCAACCCTCCGCTTCTTGAACACATATACCCAAAATATCTATGCAACCTCTGGTGTCATCACCAACTCCACCTCAACCAATCTCTACTCAGTCTACGCATACCTTGACTCTGCAACCATCGGCACCACAACCTTCCTTGGTAATCAATCAATTAATGGAAACTTCTCAGTAACTGGAACCACAACGCTTGCGACGACAACTGCAACACTTTTCACCGCAGTTTCAGCATCAACAACAAACCTCTCCGCTTCAGGATTCACCGGGGGTAATGGTTACTTCACGGGAACATTTGGTGTTGCTGGTCAAACAACCCTTGGTAATGCAACGGCTACCAGCATCACAACAACAAACGCTACCGCTACGAATCTCTTCGCAACGAATGCAACAACCACCCGTTTCTTTGCAACGAACGCTACCGCCACAAATCTCGGAGCAACAAGTCTCTTCACAACCAATGCAACAACAACCAACCTCAATGCAACCAATGCTACCGCAACCAACTTCTTTGCAACCAACGCAACCACCACGCGCTTCTTTGCAACCAACGCAACTGCAACTAACCTTGGCGCAACATCACTTCTTACAACCAATGCAACCACAACAAACTTAAACGCAACAAACGCTACAACTACTCGTTTCTTTGCAACAAACGCAACAGCAACAAACTTAGGCGCAACAAACGGTGTCATCACCAACTCCACCTCAACCAATCTCTATTCAGTCTACGCATACCTTGACTCTGCAACCATCGGTACCACTACCTTCCTTGGTAATCAATCAATTAATGGAAACTTCTCAGTAACAGGTACAACGACGCTTGCGACGACAACTATAACAGGTATCACCATTTCTGGTTTTCTTGGTGGCTCATGGATTGATTTACCAACGACAGGGCCATCTGGTATTGGTAGTGGTGGACCAGGAGCAAATCCTTTTGTTGCATATGTGGCAGGCGCAGGACAGTGGTTTGCTAATGCAGTAGCTGGGGACATTGCGTACCGTAATACTACTGGTAAATTGTTGTTTGGTAATACTTCGGGCAATGCGGGTATGGCACTCTCCGGTGACAGACTTGGAATTGGGACTGTAAATCCAACAGACCGCCTTCAAGTCGCTGGTAATATCACACCTGGAGCCGATATTACATACGGTCTTGGTTCTTCAACGCTTCGATTCTTAGGAACATATACTCAGAATCTTTACGCTTCAACATCTGTTATTACTAACGCATCCTCTACAAGCATCTTCTCTGTTAATGCAACAACTACTAACCTATCCGCAACCAACGCAACCACTACTCGTTTCTTTGCAACTAACGCTACTGCTACCAATCTTGGCGCTACCTCACTCTTCACCACAAACGCAACCACTACAAATTTCTTCGGTACAAACGCAACCACAACTCGCTTCTTTACCACAAATGCTTCAAGTACGAATTCTACAACGACGAACTTCTTCGCAGTTAACGCAACAACCACTCGCTTCTTTGCCACAAACGCTTCCTCAACATTTTCAACCAGTTCTAATCTCTTCGCAGTAAACGCAACCACAACGCGCTTCTTTGCAACTAACGCTACTGCTACCAATCTTGGCGCTACCTCACTCTTCACCACAAACGCAACCACTACAAATTTCTTCGGTACAAACGCAACCACAACTCGCTTCTTTACCACAAATGCTTCAAGTACGAATTCTACAACGACGAACTTCTTCGCAGTTAACGCAACAACCACTCGCTTCTTTGCCACAAACGCTTCCTCAACATTTTCAACCAGTTCTAATCTCTTCGCAGTAAACGCAACCACAACGCGCTTCTTTGCAACTAACGCTACCACTACCAACCTCGCAGCAACAAACCTCAATGTGTTTGCTACAAGCACACTCGCAACGACATCGGTTAGCTTGTTGTCCGCCTCAGTTGGTGTTATTGCAAATGATATTGTTGCAATCAATACGATAGCATCTTCCATAATGCTTGCTGATATACTTTATGCAACTACATCAACATTTATTAATGCCACATCTGTCGGACTCACTCTCGGCGTTGGGTCATCTGCAACCGGTCGTCTCTACTTTGCAAACGCTTCAAATAACTTTACGACACAACTTATCTCTTCTTCAACACAAGCTTCAAACCTTACCTTTACACTACCAGGCAACAATGGTTTTGGAGGACAAGCTCTCGTTAGCGATGGAAACGGTCTCATGTACTGGAACACAATTTCTGGTTCGCTTGCTGGGGGAACGAATGGCACTATTCCGTATTGGACAAGCCCAACAACACTCGGCATCTCAACTATTTTTGGTAATGGAACGGTTGCCGGAATTAATGCCACATCATCCACCGTATCGTTCAATGTTCAAGGCGCGGGAAGCCAAACACCATTTAGAGTTGCCTCCTCAACCGGGTCACAACTTTTCGCTGTCGGTGTAAATGGTGTGCTTACTGCGGGTACATCATCAGTTAATCTCACTCTTCCATCAGGTATGATTGATGGCGACGCAATCACACTTGCAACAACGACATCTGCAGTAACAGGTACATCGTCAGGTTCTGGTCTCGCGGTGTATGCTGATGGACTTTCTATGCTTCGTGGATGTGCGGATGGTGAAGTGTTGCGTTGGGAGACATCCACAACGCGCTGGGAGTGTCATTTTGGAACTGATGCACAAACAGTTGTTAAGTCTGCAAACGAATCAATCACCTCATCAACCGCACAACAAAACGACAACGAACTCTTCTTCCCGGTTGGTGCTGGAGAAACTTGGGTTTTCAAGTTTGATCTTATCTATACAAACTCAAGTAACGCAACACCGGACTTCGCAGCATCTATCTTGGGTGCGGCAGGTTGGACGTGTAGTGTCACTATCCTAACAACAGATGTGGGAGCTGTTGGTGCTCAAGGTACTGACTGTGATGCTGGCCCAGGTACAATCAGTATTCAACCAGCGGACGATAACGGTATTGAACAGTCAATAACTATTCAAGGGCGTATTACTACAACAACAGCGGGTACCGTACAGCTCCGTTGGGCACAGCGTGTAAGTAGTGGTTCGGCTGTTACAATTTATCAAGGAAGTATGGTACACGCACAAAAAGTTGGTGGTGTGGACTTGGCCGAAGTCTACTACACAATAGAGGAAGACATACTTCCAGGAACCCTTGTTAGTTTGGATGAAAGTATTGAGGCGGGCGTTAAAAAATCAATAACCCCTTATGACAAGAAGGCGTTTGGTGTCATTTCAACCAGACCAGGGTATGTGCTCGGAGATAGTAGTCCAGTTGCAACTGGAACACCAGTGTTTGTTGCCCTTACCGGTCGTGTGCCAGTGAAAGTTTCAACAGAAAATGGTGAGATTAAGCCAGGCGACTTGCTTACCTCTTCATCAATTCCTGGTGTTGCAATGCGGGCAACAAAGGCGGGCCAAGTGGTTGGACAGGCAATGGAAAGTTACAACGGAACGTCAACGGGTAGTGTTGTGATGTTTATTAAATCAGGGTATGCAAACGGTGTAGAAGCACAAGATCTTCTTGCGCGTGATACAAATGCCTCATCAACCGAAGGCCAACCAATTGCTACACGTCTCTTTACACAATTTGTTAATCAAGTAAACAATTTCGCATCAACAACATCAGGTCTTTCAGAGGTATTGGCCGACAGGGTAGGGGCTGCGCTTGAAATTATTACACCAAAAGTTGTAACAAGTGAAGTAAGTGTTGACACCATTACAAGCACTACAGGAAACGACATCGCACTTCGTCTTGCAGATGGTAAGACGTTTAAGCTTCAAGCGGTTGTTGCAGGAACATCAACTGCAACCACAACAGCAACGCTTGCAACCTTTGACACGCTTGGTAACGGCGACTTCACTGGGAATCTTTCCGCGGAAGACATCTTTGCTCGTGGCAACCTTTCCGTTGATAATCTTCTTACCATCGGAACGGGGGGCATTCAATCAAGTGGAAATGCAAGTTTTGACGGTAACTTCCTCGTGGGTACAACCACAAGTGATGTCTTCTTTGCAAACGCGCTCACTGGTCGTGTAAATGTTGGCACATCAACAGGGGACGCAACATTGTATGTAGCGTCAAATGACACCGATAATCCATTCGTCGTTGCCTCATCGTCTGGTGCATCGTTCTTTACGGTTACCAATAATGGTGGTGTCATCATCGGTCAAGCAACATCTTCTGCAACACTTTCTGTGCAGGCGCGTGATGAAACAAACGACATTCTCTCTATTGTTTCGCAAGCAAACGACAAACTCTTTACGATTACATCGTTGGGCAATGTTGGATTTGGCACATCTTCTCCAATTGCTCGCGCTGATGTGTGGGGTAACCTAAATGTTGCAACTGGTTCTATTGCCACCCTCTTTGTAAATACTGCAACGGGTGTTGTCGGTATTGGTAATAATGGTGTTGCAATTGACGATGAAAAACTCCGTGTATCTGGACGCATTCGTGCAACAGGATTTGATGTTGATTCTGCTGCTGACCTTGCTGAAAACTTCCCAGCAGCTGAAGCGGTTGACCCCGGAACAGTTGTAGCATTTAGTTCTTCAACAATTGCATGGAATGCCGGAAGTGATGCAAACAATACAGACGATATCTACCAAATGAGTATGGTACGTAAGGCAACCGATGGACAAGAAGCGGTTGGTATCGTTTCTACGAATGCCGGCATTGTTCTTGGAAAGCGTGTTGCAAATGCAGTTCCAGTTGCATTCGCTGGACGTGTGCCAGTGAAAGTTTCTCTTGAAAATGGTGAGATTAAAGCAGGGGATTACCTCACTGTTTCAAAGACTCGTCCTGGATATGCGATGAAACTAACAACGGACGGAAAAGCAATCGGACGAGCGATGTCAGACTCAAGCGTTGGTCGCGAGAAGGTTCTTGTCTTGGTTGAGAATGGATTCCAGAAATTAAATACTAACAGTTCTAGCGCTTCAACCACCGCAATGCTTACAACTGGAAATGTTGATCTCAATGCAAACGGGGTCGCAATCATAAATATTAAAGCACTTGCTTCCGCAAACGGCACATGGTCGATTGATGAAAATGGACGCATTGTTGCGAAAGAACTTTGTGTAGGAGACAGTTGTCTTGATGGCGCTGGTCTTGCTGATGTTATTGCAACAAGTAAAAAATCAGGCGCTCTTCAAGTAATCGGTAACTACACGTACATCTTAAACGTAAAAGCAAATACGCTCACTGTCCTTGATATCTCAAGTTCAGCTCCTGTTCTAATCACGACAATTGCACTTACTGAAAAAGTTACTTCGATGTCGACATCTGGAAACTATCTCTATCTAACTAATGACGACTTATCAAAGATTGTTCTTGTTGATATTTCAAATCCAAGTTCACCAAACCTTGCGCGCACCATTGATACAGGAACGGCCTCATCAACACAAACCTTTGCAGGTAGTACGGCTACAAGTTCTGATCCTACCGCGCTTAATGCAACAACAACAATCGATACAACTGCAGTGGGGGACAATACTTCAACAACAACCGATGCAACTGCATCTGGTACAACAACAGACACAGTTGCTCCAACTGACACCACTGCAACAAACGAAACATCATCATCAACTCCGGTTGATGCAACCGCTGGGGAAACATTACCTGCTCCAACAGTAGATCCAACTGCGACCACAGATACAACCATACAACCAACGGAGGCAACATCAACAACAGTGGACGGAACGGCAACAGGTGACACTGTAGTTCCAACAGAAGGGACACCGACACCAATCTAATCAACATGGCGCACACATCTAGAATGATATACTCGTAATCATATATGTATCAACTTCTTCTTGTTATGGCACTACTTCTCTCTATTGGTGGAGCGGTGTTTATCTCGATATCTCATGGTTCAGCAGGCCGGGCATATTCTTCGCTCGCTACTCGTGAATATGTGGTAGGGGATGATAGTGGTGGAAGTGTGGAACAGGCCGTTCGTTTAGCCGAAGAAAATTCAGTTGATGATTCTTTACTTTCGGCAGTGTTTAAATCACTTCTTGGTGTAGAAACTGATGTGCATGCTAGTCCGATGCTTTTGCGGACAATTACTGGAACCTATGCATGTTCTGCAACATCGACAATTCAAAATCCACCGTGTTCAAATCCTTATACATTTATATTTAAATCAAACTCTGCCGCTGTGCTTCGTATAGAAGACATGAATGGAATAACTACAACAACCCAAGTGGGGACGTGGGCAGTAAATGATGTTGGACAAATTGTTGTAACCTTGTTTACCGATGGACAAAAACGATTTACCGAGGACAGAAAATTCACACTCTTGCGTGGAGGAAAAGCTCAACTCATCACGGTTGAGTACCCATACGAAGCATATCCAGATATTGTCACCGGTATTTTTAAGTTTGTTAAAAAGTAAAACTATTCGTTCGTTGCAATAAAGAGTTCTGTTCCTAATCCATCAGCTGCGTATGCGCGCGAATCTGGAAGTATCGTAAAAAGGTGCGCGTCTGGTGTCGTGCTAGCAGAGACGGTACATGAAAGTGTGGCTATCGTAGTAGTTGCAAGCACTCCATATCCAGGGGAAGCAAGTGCAAGTGAGACTTCTCTTGTCGCAGGGCTAATAGTTGACTCAAGTGAAAGTGGGAACGCTACTTCATTAATTGTTACTGTGTCGCAGATAGTCGATGCGTCATAAGACAGGTGTACATAGAGTGCGTTGATAGAAACAGACGCTGAAGAAAAAGATAGCGTTACAGAATGAGTGGAGGCGGTGATATTTTTTGTATCAACCCAAACTAAAACCTCATCGGTTAAAGCCCCTATCTGAGAGGAAAAGAGAAGGGGGGTAGGAAGCCCGAAAAAGAGTGATAACGAGACCAAAACTGTGACCAACGTAGTGCTTCCTTTCATTGCAGGCTAACCCTACACCCGCGCACAGTCATCAGTCAACCATCGGGGAGAAAAAAGTTGGTATAAAAATAGCTAAATATTTAAAAGAGATAGATATATAAAGAGTATCGGGGGGCCTGTCTTTTCAATGTAGTTAATGTCGCACAATATATCTTTTACGACACTATAATCAAAATCAATGCGATTTTGATATGTGTCGTAAAAGATCGTAGCCATTGTAAGACATTCTACCCCCCGAATGTCTTACAATGGTACTTTACGACTCTACATATTAAAACTAAATAGCAGAACCTTGCACTCCCTGGTACAAAATGAGATGTAAATAATTTTTATTTAAACTTCACGAAGATAAGCCAGATACCAAATATCATCCCTATCAAGAACGCTGTGAACAAAATAAGTGCAAATGCTGGTACGGTGAAAGAAATCATAAATGCTTATTGTAGTACTCTTAATATTATCATAAATAACTTAACGGGTTAAGATAGCCGGCTCGTGGTGCAAGTGGCATGACCATGTACGTACCACAGACCTTACTTTTGTATTCAGTTGGACCTGAGACATGCACTGAGTCCGAGGCATAGACCGTAAAGTGAAGGTGTGGACCGGTACTGTATCCAGTGTTACCTGAGAGTCCAATTTTTTGAAGTGCGGCAACCGCTTGACCAGAGTTCACATCAATTCTTGAAAGATGTGCATAGAGTGTCGTTAAACCATTCGTATGTTTAATCAGTACCCATTTACCATACGATACGCCAGAGCATTGTGTGTCAGTATTTCCGGTACCAACAACAATACCAGACTGTGCCGCAAGAATGGCTGTGCCGGACGGAACCGCGAAATCAATGCCGTTATGCCCGAACCCGTTATAGACCTGAGGGTTTTGGCTCGCAAACGGCGTATTGCCGAAGAATTGGGTGATGTTTACCTTAGACACCGGCCACTTTAAAACCCCCTTTCCATATTTCGGAAGTTTTGAGGCATCAACAAAAACTTTTAATTTTGATTCAACATCGGACAATTCTTTTTCCAGTGCTTGCTTCTTTGCTTGACGTTCACTTAATAATTTTTGATATTCTGTTTCTTTATTTTTTGTAAGCGTTAAAAGTTTGGCCTTCTCACTACTTGTTTGCTCTACGGTTGCTTTTTGGTCAAAAAGTCTCTCATTTAATGATTCGAGTTTCTTCTTATTTTCTTCATAAGCAATTTTTGTAATTTCAAGTTGGTCTTTTGATTCTTTTAATTCCCTCACTTTACCCGTAATTTGCTTGGAAATATCGGAATTTTGCTTTACTGCATCAAGTGCGTCAGACATTTTGCCTGCTCGTGTCAGCGTATCAAAAAGAGGATTCAATTGTGCCTCCTGTTGGTATAGTCTGCGTAAAATTTCTTGAAGCGCTTCGCTATTTTTGTCTATCGTTTGCTCGGTAGTTGAGATTTCATTTTTTGTGAGAGAAATCTTGTCTCGCGCAGCGCGTATCTGAAGAAGTGTTCGAGAAATTTCTTTCGCGAGAACAGCTTTGCGGGCCTCTAAGTTTGCGAGTGCTTGTTTGAGCGTTTTTGCTTCTCCTTGAGCTCCAAGAATTTTTGTATTATAGCTCGCAATTTCTGCATCGAGCGCTTTTATTTGTTCAGACAGGTTATCGACATTCGACTTTAACTCGTCGACGGTTTGTGCGTGTGTTACTTGTGTGACAAGGAGAAGAGAGATGAAAATAAAAGCAATGGTGCGCATAAAAGATTATTCGGCGAGCGAATTAATTGCTTGATGAATTCTCGCAAGCGACTCATCTTTTCCAAGATATGCAACAAGAGAAAATGGGTCAATAGATTTCTCTTTTCCAGAAAGCGCAACACGAAGTGGCCACAAGACATTTCCGCGTCCGTGTTCATCAGCATATGGCATGACGCATTCCTTCACTTGTTCTGGAGTTTCGACATTTGCTTGTTCTAAAAGCGAAGCGATGTGGGTTAAGTGTCCCCGCGCAGACTCTTTAGTCTCTTCTTTCCAAACAAGTTTGCCCCCTTCCGGATTTGGTCTTTCGAGAAAGAGACGAAACTCCTCTGCTTCAATTGTTTGCAATTCTCCATAGGTAGAAATTCTATCCATAATAAGTGGACGCATTTTTTTTAAAAGGTCATCACCGTACTGCGACATAAACTTTTTAATGCTCTCTAACTGAACATGTTCGGGTTGTCGTTTGATATGCTCTTTGTTCATCCACAAGAGTTTCTCTTCGTTAAACATTGCACCTGCTTTATGAATTTTTTCAATACTAAAGGCTTGTACAATTTCATTCGGCGTCATAATTTCCTGGTCACCACCTGGATTCCAGCCTAGCAACGCCAAAAAGTTTACTAGTGCTTCTGGTGCATACCCTTCGTCACGGTATTCCAAAATATCCTTTGCGCCATCACGTTTACTTAACTTTTTCGTCCCCTCCTTCCCGAGGATTGGTGGAAGTGTCACAAAGACCGGTGGTGTGATATCAAGCGCTTCATAGAGTGAAAGAAATTTTGGTACCGATGCGATAAATTCATCTGCACGCATAATGTGCGTCACACCCATTTCGTAGTCATCAATGATGTGTGCAAAGTTATACGTTGGATACCCGTCGCTTTTAATTAAAATAAAATCATCAAGCGCTTCTTTGCCTGCACGCAAATCTCCGCGTACGGCATCATGCCAATGAAATTCTTTGATTTCAGGAACCTTAAAACGTAGTGGCTTGGTGCCATCCCATTTTTCGGTTGTGGTTGGACGAAAATCTCTAAAAAGAAAAACCTTTTTTTCTTGTTCTGCTTTTAGTCGAAACTCTGCAATCTCTTGTTCAGTGTATGGGTCAGGATATGCAAACCCTTTTTCAATAAGCATGTTCGCATACTTTTTGTATGAGTCGAGTCGTTCCGACTGTAGGTATGGCGCGTGTAGCCCTCCGATATCGACACCTTCGTCCCAAGAAATACCAAGCCACGTAAGTGACTCTATGATGTGTGCAATCGAGCCTTCTACTTCGCGTGCCTTGTCGGTGTCTTCAATGCGCAAAATAAATCGACCCTGGTGTTTGCGTGCAAAAGCCCAGGCATAGAGAGCCGTACGGATACCACCAACATGCATGAACCCAGTTGGGCTTGGTGCAAAACGCGTGACGACTGTTTTTTGTTCGGACATATAATTTATTCAATGTGACTTAGGCAAATACGAATGAGTTCACGCGCAATGACAGTCGTTGCTTGGCGTGAATTATCAAAGACACCCATATGAGAAACCATTTCTTCGTAGCGTTTTTTATCTTTCATAATCAAGTCAATTTGTTTGATGAGAATACTTGCCTGCAAATTATCTTCTTCAAGTACGGAAGCAAGTCCACGCGATGCGAAAGCATAGGCGTTTGATGTTTGGTCGCGACTAATTGCGCGAGGAATTGGAATGACGAGCATCGGTAATCGCCACAAAGCCATTTCAAACATTGCCGAACCCGCTCGTGTCACCACGAAATCAACCTTCGGATAAAAGAGCGAAACATCCACAAATCCTTGAGCAAAATAATGATCTTTGAAGGCGTGATCTTTTAGTTTTTCAAGCATTATTTTCTGCACCTCTTCATTATTTTTTTCTCCCGTCTGATGAACAATGTCATATCTCTCCAAGAGTTCTGGCGCCGCCTCCATAACCACGTCGTTAATGCGCTGACTTCCTTGGGACCCTCCAAAAACTAAAATGACCGGACGCTCACGCTCTGGATAGGCTCGTTTAAAATCTTGATTAGGGATAAGGGCGTCGCGAATTGGTTGACCAGTGAGTGCAGTTTTTGTACGGTCAAAATATTCTCCTGCTTCTGGGTATGAAATCGCAACACGTGACGCAAATTTTCCTGCCCACTTGGTAGTTCTCCCAGAAACAGTATCGCTTTCATGAACAATCACTGGAATAGAAAGCAATCGTGCCGCAAAGAGTGTTGGGAAGCTTGCATAGCCTCCTTTTGCAAAAACAACATCAGGGTATAAGTTGTACAATTTCACAATAGCAATAATCGTTCCAAAAAAAGTTTTAAAGATACCGGTGAATGTTTCTAGTGATGGATACAAATGAAGTTTACCCGCTGGTGTTTGCACAAATTTAATTTGGTATTCAAAAAGAAGTTTTTCGTCATACGGTTGGTCGGAGAAAAAATAAATATCAGGATTGATAAGTTTTTGTATGAAAATTTCTTTACGCACTTTTTCAGCTACCGCCATAAGCGGGTAAAAATGTCCTCCTCCTGCGCCGGTCATTACGATTTTCATAGAGTTGATGTTTTAGAAATTTGAAGCAATACGCCAAGCTCAAACAGTGCCACCATGAGCGCCGTTCCGCCATGAGAAACAAGCGGAAGCGGTACGCCGGTAAGCGGGAATAGTCCGACCATCGACATAATGTTAATCGCGGTTTGGGTAAGGATAATAGTTACAATACCGATACCTAACAACCGCGCAAACTGGGACGGTGCGTTTACGGAAATGATGTATCCCCGTATACCTACTATAACATACAAGGTAATGAGAAAAAGGACGCCAATCACACCCAATTCCTCTGCGGTTACCGCAAAAATTGAGTCCCCTATCGGTTCGGGCAAAAAATTGAATTTCTGCACACTTTGCCCCAACCCCCTGCCAAAAATTCCACCTGAGCCGATGGCTACAAGCGACTGATTCAACTGCCACGAAGAACCTCGTGGATCGTGGTCGCCGTTTACAAACGTCTTCACTCGTTCAAGCATGTAGTCACGCGACGAAATAAGTACAACAAATCCGACAATCGCAATGAGAAACATGATTCCAATGTGTCGCAGTCGCGCTCCGCCGACAAAGTATGCCGAGAACCCCGCCGCCATAATAATGACAAATGTTCCGGTGTCTGGTTGTTTAAGCATAATTCCCGCCACAACCGCACTCGCAAGAATAAACGGAAGCAATCCATATTTCCAGTCTCCAAAAAGGTGCCGTTTTGTTGAGCACCACAAAGCAATGGCAATCACAAACCCCATCTTAAGCAACTCACTTGGCTGGAAAGAAAAAGGACCAAGGTCAATCCAACGATGCGCTCCGCCGTGGTAAATATTTATTCCAGGAACAAAAACAAGCATCGTTGCGACAAGAGAAAGAAAGAAAAGAGAGTAACCATATTTTTCATAGAGTCGATACGGAATTGTCACACCTAAAAAAAGCGCAACAGCACCGCCTATGAGTGCGAAGATGAGTTGATTTCTAATAATCGAATAGAACTTCGTTTCATTAACTGCAAGCACACCAAGCGCCGCTGAACTAAAAATAATTAAACCGAATCCGAGCAGAACTGCAATCGTGATAAGGAGCGTCTTGTCTACTTTCTTAAACATATCGGGCTTAACTAATAAGCACAAGCACTACTCCAAGCAATGCGCACACATACGAAACAATCCAGTAACGCATAGTAACAGTATGTGCTGGCCAACCTTTTGCTTGAAAGTGATGATGAATCGGAGCGACCAAAAATAATTTTCGTTTAAACACTTTTTTCCAGGTAAGTTGAAGGATGACGGAGAGCGTAGTAACGACAAGTGGTAGCGCAATGATTGGTAAGTACATAACAGCATCGGTCAAAAATGCAATCACTGCGAGTGCAAGCGTGAGTGCAAGCATGCCTGTTTCAGAAAGATAAAATTTTGCCGGAGGAATGTTGTACCACAAAAATGCGAGGATGCCCCCAACAATCACAAAACACAATGCCGCGATATTGATTTGCCCTTTCAAAAAAGCAATCAAACCATACGACGCGAAAATAGCAGACATCACACCACCGGAAAGTCCGTCGATACCATCAATCACACCGGTTGAAAACACAGCAAGCGTAACGACGACGAAAAACAAAATAAAAAGAAGTCCCGGGAGAACCAAGTGACCTAAAAATGGAATATATACCGAAGAGACGCCTAGCTTTGCAAAGAACCACCATCCTGCAAAGAGTCCAAGTGAAGAAACCGCCGCCAATCGCACAGGAAACGAGAGTCCCCCACCGATGTATGAATTGAATTTACTTCCAAACGCTTCTGCAACGAGCAAGTCATCAAACGCTCCCACTACAGCACCGACAAACATCGCAAAAATCGGAAGCCAGGTTTGATTTCTAGAAACGATGTCCAACTTTTCCGATATTGGCGCAGGAAAGACGAACTGTAAAATCCAAAAAAGAAATGTTGTCGCAAATACAGCAATCCAAACAACTGTTCCTCCTAATCGTGGAACAGGCGCTAAAACATCATTGTGAAGTGATGCGCTAATCGTCGCTTCTTTTCCATCAATTGTTTTTGCAACGTTTCGTTTCTTCCAAAGTTTGTGTTTAGTGAGAAAAGAAATAACAAACGGAGATGCGGTAATTCCGATAGCGAAAGAAACGATTGCAGGCACAATAACTTTGATAAAATCAAGCGTAGTCATACTCTATTTACTACCAAGTATATCACAAAAAATGCTTGATTCTGGGCCTATTTCTGGGGATTACTTCACACTTTGAAGCAATGCCTGATACAAGATTTCAGCGTCCGTAAATCGCCCTTGGCGCGTCGAACCTAAAATAACGATAACAACCGGGTGTCCGAGCGAAACATCGGTTACAATGGCCAAATTTCCCCCTGCCAGGTCCGTAAAACCAGTTTTTGAGGCTTCAATACCGATAATATTTGCTACATCTTGGTTTGTGTTTGGTACGCCGTGCAAAACAGTCTTTTCCGCAGTCACGTTCGTTCTCTGGTGTGTGGTTGAGTCTAAAATATCCGGCAACTCTCTCCGTGCTTCCGCCATGAGAAGCGCAACATCAAGCGCAGACCCCCTTCCGCCGAGAATCTGATTATTGTCCAATCCGGCCGGGTCGGTAAACGCAAGTGTTCCACCAATTGTTTTTCCGTAGGCATTCATGCGTGCGAGCAACTGTTCTTTTCCAAAATAATCAGCAATCGCATACATCGCGTCATTTGAAGAAAATGTAAGCGAATATTTAAGCAGTTCGTCCAATCGCCACGCTTGACCTTTGTGAAGCCCCATGTCATATCCTCCGTTGGTACGCGCGCTTTCTTTGATTTCAATTTGCGTTTCGGGTGGAGCCATTGCAAGTGATGCAAGTGCGGTCATGACTTTGGTCAAACTTGCAAGAGGCATCACCTCACGTTCATTTTTTGAAGCAACAATAGTTTTATCAGCAATATCGTACACGACATAGGCCTTCGCAGAAAGCGCGACATCTGCAAAGACATCTCGTTTGAAAAATACTGGGATTGCTTCAACCTTCTGTTCCTCTGCTTGTTGTGTTCCCAAACGAAGACCAACCGCTTTGTCTTGTGCGGGCTCAGCGATACTTGCAAGCACGACAAATGAAAGAAGCCCCGTTATATAAATGAGGCCAGTGTGAACATATTCATGGCGCGGTTTAGAGAGCATACTATTGTTCTTGTTTTGCTATGCCTAATTTTTCAAGCAGTTCTTTTCTGATGGTTGCATAGTCTGGTAGCTCGTCTACGCGCGTCACGCCAAAGTGTTTGAGTGCGTCTGTGGTGAGCGTGCAGACTTCACCGTTTCTTTCTACAAGCCCGCGAACAGAGAGCGTACGAATCGATTGCGTTGATTGTACCCCGCGAATGAAAGAAATATCTTGGCGCGTGCATCCGTTTAAGTAGGCAACCAAGGTGAGCACTTGAAGCGTTGCCGGGGTGAGTTCTCCGCGTAGTTCTTCTTTCCAAAATTTTTGTACAATCTCTGCTTGCGATGGAAGCGTCACAATGGAAAGTTCTTTTTTGTTTACTAAAAGTGTGAGGCCAAGTGGTGCAAGTCCTGCATTTACCGCTGGAATTTGCGCCGCGATTTCTTCAGGTGTCACGCCACACATCTCCGCCACATACGAAAAAGAGACCGGGTCTCCTGAAAGAAAAAGAATAGTGGTAATGTTTGCAAGCATAGGAAATTGTTGTCAGTATATCACGCACCAACACCGGATTTGCTCAAAAAGATTTCCCCATTTCCCTCTTGGGTTGCAGAAATATTTCCCGAACGGATGAGCTCAAGCATGGCGATAAATGACACGATAAGCAGTTTCTTTTTTTCAGCAAATGTTTTTGCGTCTCCAGCAAGTGTAGAGAGTGACACAGCGGACGCTTTGCTTACGCGTTCCATCAAGTTTTCAATCACGGTTTCAATGCGCACGGCTTGTTCTACATAAATATCTTTCAATCGGTCAATTGGTTTAAAAAGTGAAATAGTCAAAAGAGCAATGGATTGAAGCGTTGCGGAATTAACAGTTGTGGGTGCAACAAACACAGTGATTCCTTTCGGAATGGAACGCTCACGGCCCCCTAACGGCCTCTTGTCGTAGACATTTTTAACAAGTGAGCATGCGCCCATAAGCGTTTTGTACAGTTCAAGTTTTTTCTCCAGTTGATTGACCTGCTTTTCCTCTTCTTGGGTAAAGGCAATTCCAGGAAGGAGCGAGCGCGCCTTGATGAGCATGAGTGTGGACGCAACAAGAATGAATTGTGAAATATCCACCGAGGAGTTTTTGTTTCCCGCTTCTTGCTCTTGGAGTGCTTTCACATAGGCAATGTATTCGTCCGCGATTGAAGCAAGCGAAATCTCCGTGATGGAGAGTTTGTGTTCCTGGATGAGGTCAAGAAGTTTGGTGTATGGTCCTTCAAAGCGCTCGAGTTTTACGTTAAATTCCATACATTCTAGTGTAGCATCAAGAAGTCTAAATGTGGGGCCCTATTTCTTCACCATGTCGAAAAGTCTCGGGTCGTGCGCACCGTCAATTTTGAAAATAGCGATACCACCCAATTTGTAAAGTTTTGCGAGTCTAACTTTGTCTGCGATAGAAACCGCGTCAGAGTACCAGACAAGATAGTTTTTTGTTCCGCCTAAGTATGCACCGTAAATGTCTGTGGTTGTGGAATAGTTAAACGATAGTTCGCCGGATTTGTCGCGTGTTGGGGTGATGCCGAGTTGTTTTGCAAGTTCGTCAGCGTAGAAAAAGTTCATAGAACCCACGCGCGAGTATTTCACACCATTTCCGTTTGGAATGATTTCATATTTGTAGCCATAGGTTGCAACACCAACAATAATTTTCTTCGCCGGAATCTCGCGAAGCGCAAGGGTGAGTACTTTCTCAACCCAGTCAATGTCCGATACAGGGCGATAGAGCGTATTCCCGTTTATCATATTTAGACTTGCATCGTCCCCAATCTGGTCGTAGGTCATAATGCGTACTTGGTCACAAACTTTCCCGATTACTTTGAAGTCGTTTGAGTACTCAACTTTTGAAAGAATTTCTTTTGAGGTGGTTGCGTATCTGCTTTCAGGTGGGGTGCGCGCTTCAATGGTACAAATGAGTTTCTTTCCGTTTGCGTGAAGTTTTTTAGAAAGTCCAGTCAAGAAATCTGAGAAGTATGGTCCAGTTTCCGCAAGCTTTGCTTCATAGTCGATGTCGATACCATCCACTTTTGTTTTTTTCACAATTGCGACAATTGCATCAATGTGAGCGTTTCGTTTTTTTCGTTGTGCTAAGAGTAGCCATTGCGCTTGTTTTTCTTTTTCATTGTGTGGGTATGACAAAATACTTGGGTAGACTTTAACCCCCTTCTTTTTCGCTTGAGCAATGAGTGTGGTCCACGGTTCTTCAGTGAATTTCATTGCGTCTTTAATTGTGCCATCTGCTTGTAGTTCGTAGGCAAAAGGACTGATTTGGGTGATTTTGCCCAAATTAGCAAGTGTGGTTGAAGCGCCATCGGTTTTTCGCCAGTATGGAATCCAGACCGCGATGTCAAAAGCGGGCGCTTTTGTAGCCGCAAATGCCGGCACAAAAGCGCCCGCCACCGCGATTACCATCAAAAGCCCCCCAAAAATAAAAAACCGCTTCATATGTACTAAGTATAACAGGCCTGCGGGGTCTTTTGTGACAAGTTTTGATATAATTAAGTATATGGAACAAACACTGTTTTGTGATTTAAATTTTTGGTCAGCAGTTTCTGGTTTAGTTGGGACAGTGATAATTTTTTTCTTTGGTTTACCTCCAAAAGTCGACATAGACGGTCACGATTATCTTATTTTACAAGGTGAAAATAAAGAAGAAAAACAGAAAGCAAAAATTTTTAAATATTTTAGCTATTTTGGATTATTTCTGTTAGCATTAAGTTTTTTTCTGCAAATCATCAAAATAATTTAAAAAGTTTTTATGAAAAGAATTGACTTAATTAATAATATTGAAGGCTCACGACTTAAAAAACAATTCCTAGAAGCTTTCTTGCTCCAAGGGGCGTATATAGAAGGATTGCTTAAAAAATTGGTTGAGAACGACCTCGCAAGCTCTATCTCCATACCCTTAATGATAGAAAACTTTAAGCGTCACGGTGAAGACATTGATTACCTTACAGACACAAAACAGGTTGGCTACATTAAAGAAAAAATATTGGGCCAAACTCTATATGAGCACATAGAGTACCTTTATAAAATGTCTATCATTGATAAAAAACTACAAAATAACCTACACGCATACAGAGTAAGACGCAATGAGGTGGTTCACGACCTTGTTAGTAATATTTACAAAGCATCTTTTGAAGGTGACATAGAGGATCTTGTTACTTTGGGGTTGGGTGTTTTGGATGAACCAGTTTTGGTTTCCGCTGCTGAATCTGTGCAACGCGCGGAAGAGATAAGTGAAGTACTTCAAAGTCGAGACCAAGAAAAAATTGAAAAATATCTCTCAGCTACATCTCTAAACAATCCAGAGAAAGAATAGCAATGAAAACTATTTACATAATCCATGGTTGGGGTGGGTCATCGCAAGGAAATTGGATTCCGTGGCTCTCGAAACAACTTAGCCAAAAAGGTTTTAATGTGGTTGCACCCGATATGCCAAACAGCGAAGAACCAGCAATTGAAGAATGGGTGGGTCATTTACAAACGCTTGTCCTCTCTCCTGGCACTGATACTTATTTTGTCGGACACAGTGTTGGTTGTCAGGCCATTATGAGATTTTTAGAAACCAAAGAACACCCAGTTGGTGGAGCACTTTTTGTTGCGGGTTGGTTTGATTTAGAGAATCTTGAAGATGAAGAATCAAAAGACATTGCTCGCCCATGGACGGAAACCCCAATTGATATAAAAAACCTAAAAATAATTCTTCCAAAATCAACACTTATTATTTCAGACAATGATGATTATGGAGCGTTTGAAGAAAATAGAAAAAAGTTCAGTGAGTTTGTAACCAAAGAGGTGGTCCTGCATAATGCTGAACATATAACTGGTAAAGAATATCCAGAAATCTTGTCAGAGGTTCTTGCGTTGGTAGAAGATTAAAAAAACCCGCCAGAAGCGGGTTGCTTGTGGCGGATGTCAGGGAACTTTGTGCTTGTTCTTCTCTTCGTCGGCGATGCGGTCAGCTTCTGGCTTCACAAGAAAAGCGAGCCAGAACGATGACGCCGCGGTGATGATGATGCCAGCAAGTTCAACGCCAGTGTTTTGCATTACCATGCCGACAGCCATGATGATGGCACCACCAAGACCGACTCCACCGATGAAGCGAATGAATTTGTGATTCATGAGAATCTCCTTGTGTGTTGGTTTGTTAGTTTCAACAGTGTTTAAAGATCAAGACGGAACTCGAAGCCGTGTTTTTTGAAGCCGAGCCGTTCATAGAAGGCGTGTGCGCGTACGTTCTCAAACCGAGACAACGGGATGAGTTTGGTACACTTCTTCTCCCGTGCGACTTCAATAACTTCACGGATAATTTCTGCACCCAGTCCTTTGCTTTGGTATTCTTTTAAAACAAACACATCCCCTATCATGCCGGTGTACTTAAGCTCCCCATCATTTTTTCCATCTTCAAGCGTTATGTTAAGCCAAGCACGTCCGATTTCTTTTCCATCTGCTGTGAGAGAAAAACGAATTGATTGTTCCGAAACTTGGTTTTTAACAATTGAGATTATCAAGGTTGTCCTCGTAGGTTTTGGGGTCTCATTTTAGACTACACCATATTCTAGAAATACTCAAAAAGAAAAAACCCGCCAAAGCAGGTTTTGCTTGTGGCGGGGGTTTTATTTCAGGAGAAGTAAAGAGGAATGAGCTCGGTAGCTTCTTCGGGCCCGAAACCTTCTTTAATGAGACCGTCGTAGATTTTCTTCATATCGGTAGCACAGTCTTCAATGCTGTCGTAGTCATAAATTTCTTGAACCATCTCAATCAGAAGTATGACCACTTGCCACTGAGAGAATCCAATGGCGATAAAGGCATCGAGGACATCTTTCGTGTCAGCGACGAAGTCTTCGAATTCGTTATAGTCACCCATCTGGTCGGTCATATCTTTCATGATTCTGACCGCTTCCAATTGGGTGAAACCAATTTGGGTGAGCATGTCTCGCTGGCTTGTCGTATCAGAAATGAACGCCACGAGGTCTTCGTCGTCACCCTCACTCACATCTTCCGTCTCAGGTTCTTCTTCGACCACAGTATCAGATTTAACGTCTTTGTTTGTTAATGACTCCTCTTTCTCCATCTTCTTTGCTATGACGTATATGATGAAAGAGATTGCAGAGCCAACAAGAAAAATTCCTGCTGAAATGTAGTTCCGCATTTCAAGTTCAGACGATGCGATAAGAAGAGCAGCAAGAAACGTTAAGGCCACCACAATAGCCGGAAAGAAAAATTTGTTCAAACGTCTCTCCTTGTATGATTTTTAGATTGTTGAATGTAAGATCAAACTAAAAATTATTATACTATAAATATAGTACAATGTCAATTCCTACTTCTTCTTCACTTCAATCCCGAGTTCACGTAAAAGTTTTGCAGTTGCTGGCGCTGGTGCTTGCATGAGTAAATCTTTTCCATCCGCTGTCTTTGGGAAAGCAATCACTTCACGAATATTTGGTTCATTCAAAAGTATCATGAGAAGTCTATCGAGCCCCCATGCGATTCCTCCATGTGGAGGCGTTCCAGAACCAAGTGCGTCTAACATATGTCCGAACCCTGCTTGAATGCGCGCTTCATCATAGCCCATGATTTCAAGTACACGCTTAAGTGCGACTGGATTGTGGTTTCGAATTGAACCACCACCGATTTCATTCCCGTTTAATGCAACGTCGTACTGCGTGGTTAAAATATCCCCAATATTTTTCTTTTCCATCAAAAAGTTCATGTGTTGGTCTTGTGGACGAGAGAATGGATTATGGGTGAATGTCCACTCGCCTGTTCCATCAACGTTGTCCGCTCCTGTTTTTTCAAAGAAAGGAAAATCAACTACCCAGCAGAATGCAAGAAGGTTTGGGTCGTTCTTGTCTTCACGCAAGTCTGGTTTGTCGTTGCCGTACTTCTTCATTGCTTCCGCATAGGTAAGTACCGGGAAAGGAACTTGCTGAATTCTTTTCTCTGGGAAAAGTTTGGTCACAATTGCAATGAGTAGCTCCTCGTTTATCTTCATCACATCTTCGCGGGTGACAAAACTCATTTCTAAGTCAAGCTGTGTAAATTCTGGTTGACGATCACCGCGACCGTCTTCGTCGCGCATACATTTTGCAATCTGAAAGTATCGTTCAAATCCCCCTGCCATCAGCAACTGCTTGAACTGTTGCGGTGATTGTGGAAGTGCATAAAAATTTCCTTGGTATACACGTGACGGTACGACATACGAACGAGAACCTTCTGGTGTTGGGTTGGTGAGAATTGGTGTTTCAACTTCAATGAATCGTTCTTTGTCCAAATAATCGCGGATGAATTTCACTACTTTGTGTCGCATGCGAATATTTCTTTGAATACGGTCGCGTCGTTGATCAAGAAACTTAAATTTCATTCTTGATTCTTCATTTACCTCAAGACCTGAAGTAGAAATATCAAATGCTGGTGTGGTTGCTTCGTTTAATACTTCAATGGAAAGTACCTCAAGTTCAATGTCACCGTTCACCACACCCTGCTTTATGTTTTTTTCTGGGCGCTTGTTTACTTTTCCTGTAACGGACACTACCCATTCAGTGCGAAGTTTCTGTGCAACATCGAGCGCTTCAGTGTGTGAAGGAAGAACGACAGCTTGTACCTTTCCGGTTGCATCGCGCAAATCCAAGAAAACCATTTTCCCTTGGTCACGACGGACGTCAACCCAACCCTTAACAACAACCTCTGTGTTCACAGCCTTTGATAAATCTTGTATAAGTGTTCGCATAATGTATCCATACTAGCAAAAAATACTGAAAAAATAAAACATATAAAAATAAAAAGCCCCACCTCGGACAATTCCGAAGCAGATACTTGTGTACTACTTGGAACTGTTCTTGGTGGGGCCACGTGGCTGGAAGCAGTTACTTGAAGATGACGTGCGAGGCGTCGATCCTCCGCTTCATTGCCTCCTTCATGATTTTCTGCTTGATGCGTTCGCGTGTTTGCTCGTCGCAACCCGCGGAACAGCTTCCGGTCCAGGTTGCGAGCATGTAGTCATGCATGCCCATCATCTTGGTGCCGTCGTCGAGCCGGCTGTTCATCACCAGGATGACGACCGGTTTTTTGTTGACGCTGACCGTGATGTTGTACTTCGGGAGAACGCGTTCCGAAATGGGAAGATTCTGGGCGAGGGCGTCGAGGGTAGCAAGCAGTCCGAGGCCGAAGAGGACGATGACGAACAGTCCTTGGATGAATTTTTTGAGACTCATTATTATGCCCTCCTTGGGCGAGTGAAAGGGAAAAAGATAGAAAGACCGACTATTTATATTATAAACTAAAATACCTAGTTTGTCAATACCCACTTATTATATTATATGAAAAGAAAAAAGTCAGCGTTTCGCTGACTTTTCTGAGGAATGTTTATGTTCATTTTTTGGAATTGCAGGAGGAAACCCCCTGTCTTTAGGAATCAAACATGTCGCATACGTTGTGACTGGACCACGAAATTCGGAAAGCCACCCTTCCCCGTAACGAGTATACAGAAGGTACTCTTTTGGACAGACAAGGTAGGCAATGTCTTCCGGTTCGTGCCTCAGTTCAGTCCAGACGATATTACTGGTTTCGTGCGTGGTGGCGAACTTTTGAAGGCGATATTCTTCAGTCATGCGAAGCGCATATATCATGACAAGAACACCGAGAACCAAAAGAATACCGGGAAAGTTTCTTTTCAGGAATGACATGAAAGTCTCCTTGTTGTGTGCTGTTGTAAAAGTCTCCCGTCTTTCTAACGTATAAATAACAGAATGTCAACCCCACGACAGTGCAAGTTCTATCTTTTTGAGTCTGTTGCCTAATGCTTGGTGTCTTTACTTTGTCTACTTGTCTAATCCCACAATCCCCCTCACCTCATCCATGGTTGTGACGGTTTTAATGCGTGCTTTTTCAGCGCCCCGACTTAAAATAATTTCAACTTCTCGTGGGTGCGCTTGATAATATTCATATTTTTCACGAAGTGGGCGCACGAAGGAAAGAATGGTATCAAGCAACATTTCCTTTGCTTCTTTGTAGGAAAGGCCTCCTTGTTCATAACGCTTGCGAAGTTCGTTGTCTTCGTGTTCGTTTAAAAACAACGTGTGAATTTTGTAGATATTGTTTTCGTTTGGATTCTTTTTTTCTTCTGGTGCTTTTGAATCAGTGACAATACTCATCACCGCTTTTTTAATCTGTTCGTCGGTGCCAAAAAGCGGAATGATATTGCCATAACTCTTGCTCATCTTTTGTCCGTCAGTGCCTGGCACTTGTGCAACACCCTCCACGATGTGTGCTTTTGGAAGTTTGAAATATTCTTTTCCCCACGCACGATTGAAGTATCCAGCGATATCGCGCGCATATTCAACATGTTGCTTCTGATCTTGCCCCACGGGAACAATATCTGCTTGATACATTAAAATATCTGATGCCATGAGCACGGGGTAATCGAAGAGGCCGACATTCACATCTTTGTTTTTTGCTTCGTGATCTTTGAACGCATGTGCGCGCATGAGAAATGGTACCGTGATGGCGGTGTTGAAAATCCATGTGAGTTCGTGTACTTCCGGTGTATCTGATTGTTTGAAGAGTGAAACTTTTTTTGTATCAAGTCCGCATGCAAGATATGCGCATGCAATATCGAAGGTGTCGTTGAGGAGTTCATTTTTGTTTTTTACCGTAGTGAGTGCGTGATAGTTTGCAATAAAGACAAAACTCTCGTATGCGTCCGAGTTTCCCAGTTCTACCATTTGTTTAATCGCACCGAAGTAGTTCCCTAAATGGAGCGTCCCTGTCGGCTTGATTCCCGATACTAAAACCTTTTTCATATGTTCTTTAGAGTATACCGCACTTTTATAATTTGTATTTTTACTATTCAGTCATCAACCGTTCCTCTTTTTCGATAAACCTACCCGCTAGTGTACCGAGTAACATACCAATCCATGATGCGATAAATCCAACAAAAACACTCGGAATGTCGGAGGTCACAAAGTGGTCCCAGTATTGCCACGCACCGACACCCAGCATGATGGACCACAGCGCACCAAACGAATTTGCTTTTTTACTGTATAAACCAACTACAAGCGGAACAAACGCGGCGACGAGTGTCACAGAATATGCCTCCCCTACGAGTTCGTAAATACGCGCATCTTCATTAAGCGAGAGGAGTATTGCGCCGAGGGCCACCACAATAATTGCGACGCGAATAATTGCAAGACGAAGCTTGTCGTGCATATTTTTGAAAAATGGTTTGACCACGTTTTCTGCTAGAAGTGTTCCAGGAGCAAGGAGTGCGCCAGATGCAGTAGAAATAATTGCAGAGACGAGTGCGCCAAAGAAGAGCACTTGAATGATAACTGGTGTGTGGTCCATCACAAGCGTGACAATCAATTGCTCTGGATTATTTTGGAGGACGTCCGGATAGAAGTAGCGAGCAATCACCGCAATTGCAAGTGGAATCATTACAATCGTGAAGTAAAGTAATCCACCAATAATTGATGCCCACGCGCTTACGTCTTCATTTTTTGCACTCATGGCACGTTGGTAGATATCTTGTTGTGGAATGCTTCCAAGCCCCATGGTCATTAGCGCTGTTACAAACAAAATCCACTCAGTAAGCGACCCTGTTTGTTCTGGAAGTGGGTTCCAAAAATGTTGTGGCGTGATTGCAAACAAAACATCAAATCCGCCGATGTTGTTAACTGCGTATAAGAGTACGGCAATCAGTCCCACAATAATCACAACCATCTCAATGGTATCCAAAAGAGCAATTGAATACATACCTCCACGAAATGTGTATCCGACAACAAGCGTAGCAGAGATGAGTACTGCCCAAAAAAGTGAAAGACCAGGAACGACACTTGAAAGAACGATGCCGAGTGCTAAAAATTGTGCAGCAACCCATCCGAAATAAGAAACAATAATAACTACAGAAAGAAATGTTGCAACGAGTGTGTTGTATCTGTGTTTGTAGTAATCACCAATGGTAAGAAAATTTAAGCGATACAGTTTTCTGTTGAAAAAGACACCAGCAATAATAAGACAAAGACCCGCTCCAAACGGGTCTTCAAGTACACCACGGAAACCGTTTTCGGCAAATGCCGCCCCCGCACCCATAATTGATTCACTTCCAAACCATGTTGCAAACACAGTGGCGAGCGCCATATAAAAAGGAAGTGATCTTCCTGCTAAAACATAATCTTGGCTTGTGGCGATTTTCTTTCGCGCATAGAGCCCGATTGGTAGCATGATGAGCACATAAGCAATTACCGATACAGCGAGAATCATTTCTTGTGTTATTGATTTATTTGAGTAATAAATAAAAGTGTAGCGAATCTACGGAAAAAGAAAAGCGCCCGCGTGTGCGTGGGCGCTTGGAGAGTAGGATTAGTCCGGAGTGTCTGGAAGCTTAACTTCCCTATAAATTGCCTTAAGGTCAATAACAGCCCTGTCTGCAAGTAACTGCATGAATTTCGGCGCACCGGTTTCAGCGAGGAACTTTGCTTCAGAACGAGCCGCCTCTAAACGACTCTCAATTTTTTCTTCAACACGTTTACGCATACGCAAGTCCGCTTCGTCTATCACATTTTCCCAGGTAGCAAGCGGTGTATAGAGCATGTCTGCATGGGCATATACCTGAGCAATAATTTTTCGCAAAAACATCCGCTCGACATTATCCCTTGTTTCCTTGGGAAGAGGTGGAATTCTTATGTCTGCTTTAAGACATTTAATGCGCCACACATAACATTCATGAATCTGATCACGTGTAGGAACATGGACTTCGGTGTCGAGTAGAATTTTTCCGAAGACATATCGCCAATACCACTCTTCTTGGTCGACATGTGTTACATAGAGAATTGTTTTTTTGAGAGATTGTTTGTTTGTTGCGATAAGCGTTCGATGGAGACATTGTTGTAAATGGTCCTCGACCATCTTCGTGTCACAGAACAAAAAAGAGTCAACCATGTTCTCTAGGAATTCATCTGTACGATGGTCAGCAATTGGAATTGCACCAGCCAAGAAAACAGTGTTCAAATTACCAGCTTTTGCTTCCATGTCCTTCAAAAAATCATGAAGTTTTGGCTCTTTTGGATAATCAGTCACAAAACCCCCCTTGCATGTCAGTGTTGTTGTACTACAAAGACCAAACTTTTGTAACTCTACCTTTTTTTGAGAGAGAAATCAAAAGCAAGTGGCGCTCGGTATCGCCACTTGCTTTTTCTGTAATCTATTGTCTTTATACTTTTTTACAATCCCTCTCCCTGAAGACCTTGAATATGTTCCATTGCCTTTCTGGATAGTTTTTTAGGCATAATAACATCAAGTTTTACCAAGACATCGCCTCGGTGTGATTTATCGTGTACATGCGGTACCCCACGGCCTTTTACACGCAAAATTTCGCCCGTAGAGGCCCCCGCGGGGATGTCCAGGTGGATATCACCGTCAAGGCCTGAAATCGTGTGTTTAACGCCCAAAAGCGCATCAGTGAGCTTAATAGAATGTTTAATAGAAAGGTCATGCCCTTCGCGTTTCCAGAGTTTGTCAGCCTGAATATTTATCTTCACATACAAGTCACCAGAAACACCTCCAGAGACTGCCTCGCCCTGGCCTTGCATGCGAATCATTTCACCATTTGAAATACCTGCAGGAACACGAATATTTATTTCTTCGCGTGCGCTTAGAACGCCATGACCGCGACATGAATGACATTTTTCTTTTGGAATCGCTCCTTTGCCGTGACATGCGTCACATACTTTTACTGTTTGGAAGGTGCCCATGAATGTCTTCTTCACGTCATGTACTTTGCCTTGACCGTTGCATGCGGTACAGGTTGATGTTCCGCTTCCTTTTTGTGCACCCGTTCCAGAGCATGTTTTACATGTGCCAACTTTGTTGATGAGAACATTTCTTTCTGTTCCAAAAATTGATTCTTTGAATGTCACATCAATTTCAAGCGAGATGTCGCGACCACGCTTCTGACGCGCACCCATACCCGCACCACCGAAGATATCGCCAAAGATGTCGCCTAGGTCTCCTAAATCAAAATCGACATTTGAAAAATCACCTTGATTGAATCCACCAAAACCGCCGAAACCACTCTGTGGTCCTTGGCCGTTGAATGTCTGTCCGTACGTGTCGTACTCCTTTCGCTTTCTTTCGTCGGAAAGTGTTTGATACGCTTCGTTCACTTCTTTGAACTTGGACTCATCACCCCCCTTTTTGTCTGGGTGATATTTGGATGCAAGTTTATAGAATGCTTTTTTAATTTCATCCTTACTTGCTCCTTTTGGGATTCCTAAAATGTCGTAATAATTTTTTGCCATACAGAATATATACCAATATTAACCAAACAATGCAAACTGGAAAGTGTCTATCTTTGACTTACGGAGTGAAATCATATAGTATTTTTTTAGACGGTTTTGTAGAGGAGCACAATGAAAGCAAGCCCAATTATTTGTGTCGATGAACCTAAAACAACGCTTGCCGAAGACGGATTCTATATCCACAAAATTGGAACAGTATCCACGCTTCGTTTAGCTGCAGTCGCTCTTTACCAAAGAGAAATGCTTGATCTTGAGTGTATTAAACAAACACTCGGGAAAAGCAAAAGTGAGAGATCATTACTCGACAATCCAAAGATGTGTAGCCAGAAAGCTCTCGACGAACTCAACTTTCGAAATGACAAGGAAGTGCCCGCAATTGTTGTCGACATAGACCTTGATGGGGTCACCTCGCAAGTTTCCGCTGGCGTGTATCTAGACTACGTTAAGCCTTTTAGGCATTATACACACGCACAGATCATACCATTCATTGAGTCTGGTAAAGGAACATTTGCTGAGGTTCTCGTGTTTCTAAAACATCTTCGTTCTGGTGGCTATGCCGAAACCATGAAAGGTTGGAACGATTACGCAAAGCTTTCTCGCGAAGAAAATTTTGTGAGGAGACTTGTTTGGCTTTTCAATGAAGTTTGTACGAGCGTAGCTCACACCAACGGTGTTCCCGTCATTGGTAAACAAACGAGAGCATCGTCGATACTTGAAGTAAGTGAAACCAATCTTCCTATTTTTAACTGCCCCCTGCGTCAACCGGTGGCGGCAGTTAATAATTTCAATCTAGTTCATTTTCTTGAATACGGAAAACCGTATTTCAAAGCATCAGGTTTGGAGAGATTGCTCCACAGCCCTTGAAAACCGACCAAAGCACAATGAGGTCGGTTTTTTCTTTTTACTTGGTTTCCGTTGTGCCAGGGTTTGCCTCAGGTTCGCCCCCTTCCGCTTGTGGCGGTGTCTGTGGTTCGGTAGTTTGGCTTGCTTGCTTTTGCATTTCTTCACCAATCTTCATCATTGATTCAGAGAGCGCTTCAGAGGCATTTTTAATTGCAAGAATGTCGTCTCCTCCACGAGCGGTTTTAACGGCCTCAATTTTTGCAGTGACATCGGTTTTAATGGTTTCGCTTATTTTTCCATCAGCGTCTTTAAGCGCTTTTTCTGCAGAATGTGTGAGCGTGTCAGCAAGGTTGCGTTGTTCAGCAAGCTCCTTCTTCTTGGTGTCTTCATCAGCGTGTGCTTCTGCATCCTGTTGCATGCGCTTGATGTCTGCGTCCGTTAATCCAGATGAGGCCTCGATACGAATTGATTGTTCTTTGCCGGAGGTTTTATCTTTTGCTTTTACTTGGAGCACGCCGTTTGCATCAACGTCAAACGATACTTCAACTTGTGGCATACCACGTGGAGCTGGTGGAATACCGTCAAGAATAAATCTACCAAGTGACTTGTTGTCAGCAGACATTGGTCGTTCACCTTGTGTGATGTGAATTTCAACTGAGGTTTGATTATCTGATGCTGTTGAGAAAATTTGCGACTTCGTTGTTGGGATCGTTGTGTTTTTTTCAACAAGCTTTGTTGCAACACCACCCATCGTTTCAATGGAAAGTGAAAGTGGAATAACATCCAAGAGGAGTACATCTTTTACATCGCCTTGTAAAATTCCACCTTGAACCGCAGCGCCAAGCGCAACGACTTCGTCTGGGTTGATTGAACGGTTTGGTTCTTTACCAAAAAGTGTTTTCACAGCCTCAACAATCATAGGCATTCTAGTCTGTCCACCCACCATAATGATTTCATCAATTTCCTCCTTTTTAAATGGAGATGCCTTAAGTGCACGGTCAGTGATCATCATTGCGCGGTCAACAAATTCTTTTGCAATGTTTTCTAGTTGTGCACGAGTTACTTTCATCAAGAAGTGCTTAGGACCGGACGCGTCTGATGTGATGAATGGAAGATTGATTTCTGTTTCGGTTTGTGTTGAAAGTTCGTGCTTTGCTTTCTCCGCTGCTTCATCCAAACGCTGAAGAGCAAGAGCATCTTTACTTACGTCGATACCAGATTCCTTTTTATATTCGGATGCCAAGAATTGAACAAACATTTGGTCAATGTCGCGACCGCCTAGGTGCGAGTCACCATCAACTGCTTTTACTTCAACGACACCATCACCCACTTCAAGGATTGAGATATCAAATGTTCCACCACCAAAGTCAAACACAGCAAGCTTTTCATTTTTCTTACTGTTAAGACCGTAGGCAAGCGCAGCTGCTGTTGGTTCTGGAATAATACGCTTTACATCAAGGCCGGCGATTTTACCTGCGGCAATCGTTGCTTGGCGTTGAGTATCATTGAAGTATGCAGGCACGGTGATGATTGCTTCTGTAACTTTCTCACCGAGCTTTGCTTCAACATCTGCCTTAATCTTCATGAGAATCATCGCTGACACTTCTTCTGGGCGGACATCTTTTCCACCAAGCGAAAGAAGCACACCACCATCAGAGCCTCCTTTGATTGTGTATGGTACGCGCTTCATATCATCCTGAACTTCTTTGTCAGCAAACGAGTGACCCATATAGCGCTTTACGCCATAGATGGTGTCTTTTGCATTCGTGATTGCTTGGCGTCGCGCGATTTGCCCGACGGAGCGTTCACCGTTTTTGTTTACCGAAACCACAGAAGGTGTCGTGCGATTGCCTTCTAGATTTTCAATAATTTTTGGTTGCCCTGCTTCAATAATGGCAACCGCCGAGTTTGTTGTTCCTAGATCGATTCCAATAATTTTTGACATAGTTGTTTATAAAATTTCAAATGTTCCAATAATAACTAATAACCTGTGTTGATAATGACTCGGTTTACTTTGCCTCAAAGTGCCCCGTCTTTACTTTCGCATGACGGAGCACATCCTTACGCAAGCGGTATCCTTTTTGGAGGACAGCAACGATTGTATTGTCTTTATCTTCGGTATCCACAGAAACGATTTCAATGCTTTCATGAAGTTCTGGGTCAAACTTCTCACCCACTTCTGCGAACTCTTGTAGTCCCTCTTTTTCAAGTGTGGAGTACAATTGTCCGAAAATGTATTCGATACCCATTCTCCAATTTGCATCAACCTTCTCCCAGGCTTCTTTGTTTCCTTTGGCGAGCGTAAATGAATCAAGGGTTGGTAAAAGTTCAGTAATTAATTTTTCATTCGCAAACAAAATATCATCCTTGCGACGCGTCTCAACTTCCTTCTTGAAATTCAAGTAGTCAGCTTGCGCGCGCGTCCAAGCGTTCATGTATTCGGTTTTTTCTTGCTCGAGTTTTTTAACTTTCTCTTTCAGTTTTTTAAGTGAAGCTTTTACATCTACCTCACCTTCTTCATTTACTTCTTCAAATTCTACATCGTCGCTGGTTTCGGTCGTATCAGTCATTTCAGGAGATACCTCTTTGTTAATTTCTTGTTCTTGTTCGTTCATATTTTCAAAGGGTACATATAGTGTATAAATGAAAAACGCCCCCGTGTCAAGACCCTTCCGGATGAGTTTTTCTTTACTTGCTAAAGTTTATATTTTCGTACAGAATATAGCGGGACAGACTTGTAAAAAGGAGACACCCATGGGCTGGAAATCAGAAGATGGGAAATATTCTACACGAGAACGTTTTTTGCTCAAATTGTGGGGAGTGGAAACTCTTCAAGAAATTGAAGCAATTCTCTTCGACATTCACACGCGATGGAAGGTACAACCTGGTCGCCAGCGATTGACAGAGCGAGAAACTTTCTTGATTACCAAGCGTTTGGAAGATTTTTGGGACAGCTATGAAGAAATCATAAAAATCTTCGAGATTATTTTCCCCGAAGATATGGTTTTTTCGAGAAGGTATTTCATGTTCCCCACTGAGATTGCTTGTCAGTTAGCGAAAAGCAAAGACGAGTGTCTTGTGGCTTTGAATCACTACAGACGCATTAGTGCGCAGGAGTCAATTAAGGACACTTCATGGGAAGAGCAATCGCTCGAACAAGAAAT
>CAZFBW010000006.1:33083-46111 GCA_964517625.1 uncultured Candidatus Saccharibacteria bacterium
TTTCGGAACGTAATAGCCGTTTTTGTTGTCGAAAAGGTGTTTGTAAGGAAGAGTGTACTCTTGTTTCCTTTTCCCAAACGATATCACCTTGCCGAATCTACGGAACATCCCGACAATGACTTTACTAAAGCCGCTCATTGCATAGTCCTTTTTATCGCCCTAATCCCCGGCTTGTACGCTTTTCCTGAAACACTCATTCTTCTTTTATAAAAAGAGGTTTCTGTTTTTGCGGCATAATAATGCCCACCAAGCATAACACCACCCAACTCTTCTTTGGGAAAAGAAAGCAGGGTGACCCCTTCTGCCCAGGTTCCGTGTGCGTGCTCTATCGGTAGAAATGCAAATGATGGCCGAAGCATTTTTCTGAGCGGAAATCGCATGACTGTTTTCATGTCGAGCTCAAATTCTACACACTCCTCGATTTCGGAGGAAGAAAGTTCTCTTCCGAGCGCCTCCGCAACCGCTTTGGCTACAGGCTTCCTCTTTGGCTCGTCGCACATAGGTTTACCCACCTCCCTTGATTTGGAAAAGAGCCCCACACACCTTCGGGCGAAAGATAGAGATTGAAGTCCGTTACTTCACGAGCGTTCTTCCCTTCCTTGAAGAGGACAGTCACTGTTTTAGTTTCTTCCGCTTGAATCGTGTAGTACGGGTACACGAGCACTGCTTCTGTTTCCGGAACTATCGGTGTAAGAGGACGAGTTAAAGGAATGAATACACCCTCTACGGCGCGCACAAGCAATTTTTTCTTGAAGGCATTCATCGTTTGCTCTTTTTCTTCACGCGATGTTTTTGTGGGCGGTTCTTTGATTTTTTCCGCTTTCTCTGACCACCTTTTGTACTACGGTGCTTTGCTTTTGGAACGGGGTCCCAGTAGTTTCCTTTATACGAAGTATATTCTGGTGAAAGAACGCTTTCCTCTTTTTTTCTCACTACAACGTTTCCACCTACAGCACCAAGCCCAGCAAGAATTGCTGCAAAAAGTGCTTTTCTATGAAATTTACTCATGTGAAGAGTCTCCTCCCGTAACGTTTTCTGTCTCTTAGGAAAAGGAAGTGTTGGTATGCAATATCTGTTCCAGAAACAAGAAACATAATGCAAAGGATCAGTCCACCCTTTATGTCCACTGTATCAACAATGAACAGTTGTAATGAAAAAGCAAATATCACCAAACTAGTTATTCCATTTGAAGAGCAAAATCTTTCTCTGAAAAATCGCGCATAGTCATTGAAAAACATTTGGGTACCCCCTTTTCATTACAAGTGGATCTAACGAGTATCCTACCACAAAACAAAATCTCCCATAAGTGGGAGATTTTGTGAGAATTAACGCTTTGACCAAGTAGGTGCTTTGCGGGCTTTCTTCAAACCGAACTTCTTGCGTTCAACATGACGAGGGTCACGCTTGAGGAAGCCGAGTTTCTTGAGTGCGTTTCGCACTTGTTCATCCCGTTCTACGAGGGTTCGTGCAAGTCCGTGGCGAACAGCTTCTGCTTGTGCGTGGATACCTCCGCCGTTAACATGAACAGTCACTGTGAACTTCTCACCAATTTCTGATTTTGCGAGGGCTTCCTGAGAAATAGTCTGAAGTTCATTTGTAACGAAGTAGTCTTTAACGTCTTTGTCGTTAACGATGAATGAACCTTTAGTTGCAGGAGTGATACGAACACGAGCGGTTGCAGTTTTTCTGCGTCCTACTGCTTCAATATAGCGATTTTTTGATGTAACTTCCATAGTAATATTTAAATTCAACTAATCCTCGATAACGAGATTTTTAATGCGCACATCCTGCAAACGGTTCTTTGGAAGCATTCCGTAGACTGCATGCTTGATAATTTCAGAAAAACCTTTGTGCTCCACAACATACTTAAGAGGCTTCTCTTTAAGTCCTCCTGGGTATCCTGAGTATGACTTGTGAACGCTCTGTTCCATTTTCTTGCCAGTAACTTTCACTTTTGATGCGTTGATAACTTTCACAGTTCTTTCAGCAGCTCTGTTTTTTACAAAGGTAATACTGTCTTTTGCATTAAGAAGTGCAGCGACCTCGGAAGCGAGTCGGCCAAGAGCTTTATCTGTTGCGTCAATGGTATAGGTAGGCGTTGTCATACTAGTTATACAAATTCAATAATAGCTTTCTCTGCGCCGTCAGAAAGACGTGTTGGAAGTTTGATGATGCGAGTGTATCCACCAGCAACTTCCTTATACTTTGGAGCATATTCTGCAAAAAGTTTTGCAGTCTCTGCTTCTTGGTTGATGAGACGAGATGCCACAAGTCGGCGGCGAGACACTGTGTCTTCTTTTGCAAGCGTGACAAGCTTCTCAACAAATGGACGAATTTCTTTTGCACGTGCTTCTGTTGTCTCAATGCGTCCATGACGAATGAGGTTGATAAGAAGAGCACGAACAAACGCTTTGCGCTGGTTTTTCTCTCGTCCGAATTTTCTGAATGACTTGTGGTGTTTCATGGCTTGGGTACTATATCACGTAAACGTAGTAAAAACAATTAAGCTTTAAGCGACAATCCAAGGTCGGAAAGCGCCTTCTTAATTTCTGAAATGCCTTTCTCGCCGAGGCCGTCTAGGTTAAGCAAATCTTCTTCTGACTTGCGAGCAAGTCCGCCGGCTGTCTTAACTGATGCTGCGATGAGCGCGTTTTCGGTGCGGGTTGAAAGACCGAGGTCTTCAATTTTAACTTTTGTTGCGTCTGTTGTGTCTGTTTCTTCAGCAACCTCTGCTTCTACTTTAGGAGATACTGGAGATTCAATAACTTGTTCACGGAAACCAACAACAGCTTGAAGCTGTGTAATCATTGTGTGAATTGATGATTCAAGTGCTTCGTGTGGAGAGATTGTTCCGTCAGTTTCAATTGCAATGCGGAGACGATTGTGGTCAGTACGATCACCAACACGCATGTTTTCAACTTCGTAACTTGCGCGACGAATAGGCGTAAATGATGCATCAAGTACGATACTACCAATGTCTGCTTTTTCTTTCTGGAGAACTTCGCGAGGAACGTATCCTAGACCTTTTTCAACAGTAAGTTCAATTGCGATATCAACACCTTTTGCTGTTGACTCACAAATGTACTGGTCTTTGTTCATCACCTCAAGCTGAGACGGAACTTCTATGTCTTTTCCTGTAACTACCTTCGCACCTTTGATGTGAAGTGTTGCCTTCTGTCCTTCATCGCCGTGTAGTTTGAAACGAGCCTTCTTCAAGTTAAGAATAATTGCGATAACGTCTTCTTTGATTCCGTCGATTGCAGAAAATTCATGCTTAACACCATCAATAGAAAGTGAGGTAATTGCCGCGCCTGGAATTGATGAGAGAATAATACGACGAAGTGAGTTTCCAAGTGTGTGACCGTAGCCTGGATACAATCCGTCAATTTCATATACGCCTGATGTGGCGTCTTCTTTAACGATTCTTGGCTTTGATGGCAAAATAATAGAGTGTGAAGACATAACAAGTAAGTGTCTAGATTTGATAAAGCTTAAGCAAACATAAATCGCCCCCGCATTCCTAATAAGTAAAGTTTCCCTATTCTAACAAACAATTGCAAAAAAGGCAAGTGTGTGGTAGAGGAAAACGCTTACAAATTAATTGCCAATTAACGTGAGTAATACTCGAGAACTTTTTGAGTATCGAATACTGGCTCAACTTCACGCGCAACACCCTTAATTTCTGCGGTAAGTGTCGCAGGATTTACAGCCATAATGTGGGTTGGCGCCATTGCAGTAAGCTTTTCAGCGATGTTTACGAACACCTTTGCTCCCTTACTACCCTCACGGATAGAGATTTTGTCGCCTAGGCGTACAGCGTGGGAAGCAACGGTAATTCGGCGTCCATTAACAAGGATGTGGCCGTGAGAAACGAGTTGGCGAGCAAGTGCGCGGGTATTTGCAAAGCCTGCTCGGTATACGAGGTTGTCCAGTCGTGATTCGAGTGTCTGGTAAAGCTTGAGTGCAGGAGTTACTGCGCCTTCGCCTGTTTCGCGCTTTGTCATTGCATTTTTAACGTATGAAGCAAACTGACCTTCCATGAGACCGTAGGTGATGCGCATTTTTTGCTTTGCACGAAGTTGTTCTCCGTATTCAGATACAGAAGAACGGTGCTTTCGTTCAGAGTCGAGTTTTCCTGGAGCGTATGGACGCTTCTTGTAGGCGCATTTTTCACGCCCACAAAGGGATTCTCCAAGACGACGACATGATTTGCAAGTGATTCTACTCATAGTGGTTATAATTTAGGAAATGATTAAACGTGACGTGGCTTACGAGGCTTTGGTCCATTGTGAGGAACAGGTGTCTTGTCGATAATAGATGCGATTTCTACACCAAATGCAGAAAAAGCACGAATTGCTGATTCTCGGCCAGAACCAACACCTTTCACCACAACATTAACTTCCTTCACGCCAATTTGCTGTGCTTTCTCGCCGATAAGTTCGCCGATTTTTGAAGCCGCAAACGGAGTCCCCTTCTTTGCTCCTTTGAAACCAAGTGAGCCAGATGATGACCATGCAAGAACGTTACCTGATTTATCAGTAAGAGAAAGACGTGTGTTGTTGTATGTTGATTCAACAAAAAGAGTACCTTCAAGAATCTTTTTCTTGACGGCCTTTGCAAGTGAGCGTGCTTTAAGCGCGCTGTCCACTCCTGAACTATTCTTTTTTACGATTCGTTTCTTTCCCATATTGGTAGTTAATTATTTTTTTATGTCTTCTCTGCCTTACGACGACCACTTCCCATGGTTACACGCTTGTTTCCGCGAACGGTTCGACTGTTAGTCTTGGTTCTTTGTCCACGAGCTGGTAAATGTTTAACGTGACGGCTTCCGCGGTATGATTTGATGTCTTTTAGACGCTTGATGTTTTGCTGGTTTTCACGCTTCAAGTCTCCTTCTGTCTTAAACAATTCGATTTCGCGACGAATCGCATTTTCTTGATCAGCTGTTAGCTCAGTTGGCTTCATGCCAGGGTTGAGACCAATTTTTTTCAAAATAGTAAGTGCACGAGGACGTCCAACGCCATACACGGCAGTAAGAGCGATTTCTAGTCGCTTGTTGTCTGGGAGAGTGATGCCTGAGATACGCATAATAGTAGATAAAAATTAAGGTTAGATATGAATTTAGCCCTGAGCCTGCTTGTGCTTTGGGTTAGAACAGATAACACGAAGTACGCCATTTCTTTTTACCATTTGGCACTTCGCACACAACTTTGCAACTGATGACCGTACTTTCATGAAATAATTCTTAAAATATGGGTGCTATTTTACTACACCTTGAGAAATAATGCAAGTATTGCTACTTAGTTTCTTTTATAAACGTTTGATGATTCTACCCTTTCCGCCGTATGGGTCGACCTGAACTGCAACCTTGTCCCCAACAAGAACCTTAATCTTATGGATACGCATTCTTCCTCCTAAATATGACAAAATCTCCTTTCCTTCTGCAGTTTCTACACGAAAAAGCGTGCTCGGGAGGGCCTCCACGACACGTCCTTCAACTACATCAATATTCTCGTTATTGTTTTCCTCCATTAAGTGTTAGTCAGTATATTAGAAATAGCTTATTTGTCAACGATTTTTTAGATTTTCTACAACAGTGATAGCCTTTTCATCACTTGGGAACTTTGTAAGCCAGAGTGGGAAGAAGGAGTTTGTCGCCTTTTCCACTGACGGGATACCGCTCATAATTGATGTGAAATCACTTTTTGATTTACCGACGAGAAGTTTTTTCACTGCGTCGAAATCGGTTGTCCAAACAACACGAGGTTTTCCTTCAACGAGAATTTCAGCAACCTTGTCTGTTCCGATAACAGAAGTATCTTTAGCGATAAAAGTAGTTGCATCAAGATAGTCGAGACGAACATCTTCTCCTCCGTAACCACGAACCGAAGTAGCGACAGATGAAGCGAGGCGCTTAGCATCTGCAAGGACCATGTAGCCTGTTGCGGTGACGGTGTACGTTGAGGACTGCCCGACAGAAACGTCTTTCTCGTTGTCTTCGTAAATAATTTTTATAACATCACGAAGCGGGGTGTATCCAGTTTGCGACACATCTTTAAAGTTTTCTTTAATTGTTTTATTGATTTCGATTGCGAGTTCATCTTTGGCTGCATCTAAATCTGATTTGGATACGAGAGAAACATTTCCTGAAGCGCCACCTGCAAGCGGTCCGTTTGAACGGCCAAAAAATGCAGCATAACGAGGCGAACCCTTAAAGCCAGGAATGGTGAAGTCTGTTGGGTCGCTGTTGTAGTCTGCGCCGTAGCTATCAGCATACACGGTCACTTCGATACTGCCAGGCGTTTCCCCTTTTTTACCAGGAACGACAATAGACTGATTGATACGATAAATTTTTCCAGCGTTTGATTCAAAGCGGGTGTTTTTGATGAGTTGTTGTGGGTTGCTATCAAAATTATTGAAAATAATAATTTTTCCTGATGCTTTGGTTTGTACAAGTTTAGATTCAGATACCGGCAACTTCTTGCTCTTAATGATACTTGTTGTAGCGAGAATGTATGGAATAGCTGAAGGGTCGTCTGCGACAGTTGTAAAGGTGAACGATTTACTGAATCCTTCCATTTCGGCATGTTTTGGAACGATGGTAACTGTTGCACTGTTGAAAACAAACGTGAGCAAACCAGCAACAACAACAATCACCGCAACAATGGCGATAAAAACCATGGTGCTTCTATTTGAAGAGTCAGTAGTATATCTCGTGCCAATGTCTTGATTACGATAACCAATACCGTCAGGTCTACGTGGATACACGTCGCGCGTAGAGCGGTCTTCGGCATGAATTGGGATTGAAAATGTAGAGCGGTCGGAGCGGGTGCTCATGTCATCATTACGAGCATAGGCGTCAGTTTCAAAAGATTCCACTTTCGAGCGGAGGTCACGTTCACGGGAAATATTGTGAATACTAGACCTTGAACGTGAATATGGTTTGCGAATGTCCTGCATGTTGTAAAGAAGGGTTCTCTTTAAGTTGTCCCTGTATATGTTCAAGTGTAACACGTATAGGCACACCATTGGTATAAAACTGTGCATAATCGTGGGCTTCGAGTGCGGTTTTTATCCACGTCGCATACCTGGGTGCAATCACACGAAACTCAGTTGGAATCCTGTCGTAGAGAGAAATATGTTCAAGAGCAAAGAGCGCACCATCCAAAAGTGATGATGCTGCGACATTGCCTAGCCCGTGCGCATCGATGTGTTTAATACCAAATCCATGCGTATGGGTAAGCACAACCTCGTTATCACTTACGTATTGAATAAGCGTTGCAGTATCTCCAACAGAAATACTTAAATAAGTTCCCATAACTAGAAGTATACAACTTTTTATTCTAAGATTGCTTTAATTCTTCTGACACCAGTGGATACTGCTTCTTCTTTTTGAATTTTGAAATGTCCGAGCGTACCAATGTTTTCCACATGAGGCCCACCACAGAATTCCATTGAGAAAAGATTTTTGTCTCCGCGCTTGCTCCCCTCTCCAATTCTATAAATACTCACCACATCACCATACTTATCGCCGAAAAGTCCAATCGCACCTCGTGCTCGTGCCTCATCCATAGAAACTTCTTCACGAATAACTGGGAGCTTGAGTGCAATTTGCGCATTAATCAAATCTTCAACTTTTTTCTTTTCTTCGTCGGTCATTTTTGTGTCGTGTGAGAAGTCAAAGCGAAGTCGTTCGGAAGTTATATTTGAACCTTTCTGCTGTACATGTTCGCCAAGCACCTGACGAAGTGCTTCGTGGAGCATGTGTGTGGCGGTGTGGTACTTCGTTTCCATTTCACCGTCTCCTCCCAATCCTCCTTTAAACTTTCCTTGTGCTGCCGTACGAGAAGATTCTGCGTGTTCTTTTTTAAGACGTGCAAATTCTTCCAAGTCAACAGAAATATTTTTTTCTTTGGCGAGTTCTTCCGTTAATTCAATCGGGAAACCATACGTTTGAAGCAAATCAAAGGCATCAACACCAGAAATGTTTCTTGTAGCTACTTTTTCAAATTGCTTGATGCCGTGCTCGAGTGTTTTTCTAAACTTGTTTTCTTCTTTTTCTAATTCACCGCAAATAAAAGCTTCTTGTTCTGCGAGATTTTTATATTCTTGCTTATAGGTGTTAATAAATGTTTTCGCAACCGATGCTGTAAAACTTTCATTAATACCTAAGTTGCGTGCAAATCGCACAGAACGACGAATGAGACGACGCACGAAATACATCTGGTCTTTATTTCCTGGTACAACACCATCAGCAATTAAAAATGTCGCCCCGCGGACATGATCTAAAATTACACGCATTGCAAAGGTGGTTATTTCATCTTCGCCATATCGTTTACCACTTCGTTCTACAAGCAGTTTTTTTGCTTCATCATATACATCGATATTAAAAATATCTGGATCATTACGAAGAGCGCATGCAAATCTTTCAAGTCCAGAACCGTGGTCAACATTCATCTGTGGAAGCTCTTCGAATCCATCTGCAGTCTTTTTGTACTGCATGAAGACGTTGTTTCCAATTTCAAGAAAGCGTCCACAATCACAATTTGGATGACAAGGTTCATTTTTCCATTTTGAATTTTCGTGTATTTTTTGCTTACCTTGTGGGTCAAAGTCATAGAACATTTCAGAGTCAGGACCACCTGGCTCACCTTCCGGCATGTTTCCTGGGACTCCAGAACGACTCCACCAGTTCTTTTTTTCTCCGTAATAAAATACATGTTGGTGAGGCAACATCCCATCTTGCTCTGGATTTTCTCCAGCTGAAACCTCCAGCCCTTTTTCTTTAAAAAGTTTTTTCCAGACAGCTAAAGAAAATTCATCTTTAGGAATATGTAACTCGTCATTACCTTTGAAACAAGAAACGTAGAAATTATTAACATCGAGATGTAATTCATCTATCAAGAAGTCCCACATCCATTTAATTTGTTCTTCTTTAAAGTAATCACCAAATGACCAGTTTCCAAGCATTTCGAAAGACGTTAGGTGTCTGTTATCTCCAACTTCCTCTATATCTTGCGCTCTGAAACATTTCTGTGAGTCGGCGATACGTTTACCAAGCGGGTGTGGTTGGCCGAGCAAGTATGGCACCATCGGTTGCATGCCTGAGCCCGTAAAGAGCGTTGTGGGGTCATTTTCTGGCACCAAGGAGGCAGATGGAACGACGGCGTGTCCTTCCTTCTTCATATATTCTAAAAACTTGGTGCGAATTTCGTTGGTTGTCATTAGTATTGATTATACAAACAAAGCACAGAAAAACAAAAACGACACCCACGGTGTCGTTTTTGTTCGAAAAATATATAGCCTTTACTTTTTAACTGTATTGTTTTTTACGCACTGGGCATGAGGATTAGAATCCCATCATGCCCATACCCATTCCTCGTTGTCCACCACGTCCACCTTTACCTACATTAGTATTTGATTTCATGTATGCGAGACGTTGATCAGCTTGTGCTTGCGTGATGACACCTTTTGAAACAAGTGTTGCAAGATGTTCTTTCATTTCGGTTTGACGAAGTGCCTGCATTTTTGCTTGAAGGTCAGTTTGGCTGATGCCTTTTTCCTTTGCAAGTGTAAGCATGTTTTTGCCTTGTGCCCATGCTGCTTTTACTTCAGCAACCGAGAGTCCGAGGACGCTTGCATACTGTGTAAACATTTCACTGTGACGTGTTGCGAGTTCATCTGCTGTTAATTTGCTCCCCATCCCCATTCCTCCACCGAAGCCCATTGCGGATGCTGACATGATGCCAAGCGACGCAAGTCCTGCGAGTGAGAGCAGAGATGCTTTTTTAAATGTTGTGTTCATAGATTGATTAATTACAAGATAGATTAAATAACGAGGAAGAAATAATGCGCGCGAGAAACGAAGTTCTATTATATTCCTCCTCCTGTCCATTATTACTACCTTGGTACCTGATTTATTTCACGCATCATCCCACGTCCTTCTCCTGTGCGCCCCCACCCTTGTCCAAGTGGACGAATTTGCACTGCTTCAAATGTATCTGTTGCATTCATAATTCCAAAAAGCGCCACACCTTTCCCAACTTCCAAAAAGATTGGAATCGGAAATGTTCCGGTTGCTTTTACAAGAATAATTGTGTCATCAAAAAGTTTTACTTCGAGTGCGTCACTTGTTGTTGCAAGTACGATGCCTTTAAGCACGGTCATGCCTTCAATCTCTGCAAACGGAAGTGGCCGATCATACATGTTTCCCATCATTCCGATGTGGTGTTCACGCATATAGTCACGAAGCATGAAGTGAAGCGGACTGCGTGAGAGAAAGAATCCCACAAACACCGAAAGTGTCGTGATGGAAAGTAGAGTGATTGCAATCGGTTTTTTGAAAGCAAATTCATGTTGGCGGGCAAGCGCTTCAGTCACAAAGAGAAGAACAATGGCAAGTATTCCAAAGAGAATTGGAAGTGACATCAAAAACTGTGCTGTTGCCTTAAGTCCAAAAAGAGGCATGTAGATAATTCCGGACGTTGAAAGCAAAAAGACGACAAGGCTCGCAAGAAAAACAACAGTCAAAAACGAAAAAATGAGTCCAACAATGCCAAGTGTTGAATAGAGAATAAACTTCCATTTTGGAATCATGGTTACTTTATTGGTTTCTACGATATTGAGAATTTTGTTTTTGATGTTTGTCATACTTGATAGTGATTAGTTTTCAACGCCTCTCCTAATGCCTCTTTTCCACGCCGTATGCGCACCCCGACGGTGGCAACTGGTATGCGAAGAATGTCTGCAATTTCCACATACGATAGTTCTTCATAAAAATACAGGATGAGCACTTCTCGATATTTCGGTGAAATGGTTGCAAGAGATGTTTCCAAAAGATGTTTTTCTTCACGAGAAAGAGCTTCTTTGTCAGATGTCTCTTTTGCGAACGGGTGTGGAAAGAATGTATCGAAATCGATAAATGAAATTTTCTCACCCCCTTTCCTTTTTAGATGGTTTACGCTTTCATTGTGCGCAATACGATATATCCATGAGTTGAATGAGCGAGAGGTGTCGAAACTTTGCAAATTAGTGTAGGCCTTAATGAAAATGGTTTGCATGATGTCAGATACATCATCTTTATTGAGTGTAAATTTTTTGACATATCGAGTGAGCTTGGCTTCGTACCTATCAATAAGTTCGCCAAAAAGCTCTTTGTCACCCTGACAAATTTGTTCAACGAGTTTTTCATCAGATAAAGGGTGTGTCATGGGGGTCACTCTATGTATAATACTCCAAAATAAGGATTTTATTTCATTGTTTATGATGAAAAATAAAGTGCTGGCACACAAAGCGTGCCAGCACTATTCTTTCCTCACCACGTCTTTTGATGGCTGTTCCCCTTTTAAGGTAAGTGGTTTTTGTTTTACATACGGCGGATGTCTGGAAACCCGAAAAGTTACCTCGCCTTCAGCGAACGATTTTGCTAAACGAGCAATGTGTTCTTCTCTGTGTGCTCCTTCGGTTGGAAAGTGAACATCTCTCCAATCTCGAAGTTCTTCTTGCCACCCACGGACAGTGTTTTCGTTTAGGTCTATCTCAACATTTAACTTACGAAATTCCACAAGTGGGCTCATGTCATAAATTGACCGACTCCCTTTGTAGAACGGACGGATGTTACTAGGTAAAAATTTAATAAATATGCGCCACGCAATTGAAAACTCCGAAGAAATGATGGCGCCCTCGATACTGCCCACACCCTGCGCAACATCGAGACACAACTTGCAGAAAGCCTCACGTCTACGCTTGATTCCAAGGAGACGATATTCGTCAAACAATTTTTCTTTTTCGTTGGAAAGACAAGCAAGCATCACCTCGTCCACTGTGGCGAAGTGGGAAGGTATTTTCTTTTTTACTGCCTCAAGCGTGCGGATATCTTTCCTTTCGGTGTCTTTGGCAAGACTCATTTTGTAGATGGACACCATTACAACAATAGACGCTACCGTACCAACGATAAGTTCATGCGGAGCATACATAAAAACTCTCCATAGGAATGAACATCTGCTGAAGAAAATCCTACCTTTTTTGTGTGTATTTGTAAAATAAAAAGGGGCGAACCGCTTTGCGGTTCGCCCCTCATCTTCAAGCAGAAACAGTACTAAACAGTACTTGTGCTATTTGGTGCTTCTTTTTCTTGTGAAAAACCACCCTCCTTCAGAATTGCTTTCATCAAAAGGACGATGATTTGTTCCCAAAGCACCACGTGATTATCCAGACGAGTGAGGTCCAACTGCCTTTTTGATTGTTTACAGGCCTCTTGAAGAAGATTGTCCCAATCCGTCTCGCTTTTCAGCTTGTCCGTATCATTCCACAAGGAAATGAGCGGATGATTTGGTTTTAACTTATACAAGTCACGCACATACAAGCGTGCCTCTTCAATTCTGTTGAACAGAATATCCGTGGTGGTTGCTATTGGCGATTTTGTCGCTTTAGGTGCGGGCGACCTTCTTCCATTTTTTACCTCTTTAGCACTTGCTTCAGCAAGTAAGAAGGCAATCTCGCTCCACAAAATGATTTGATCATTGAGTTTTGCTAAATTGAGATTTGGGAGGTTCGGATCTTTATGGAAACGATCACGCACCTTCTTCAGGAGATGGTCCCAGTCGTCTTCACTTTTCTTTCCTCGCTCATCTTGCCACAGAGGCAGAAGCGGGTGTTCGGGATTGTACAAGAAGAGTGTAGACGCTTGAACACGTGCTTCGTAGATCGATTGAATCAGCAGATTAATGATAAGAGGCGCTTCAGACATGTTTCACCTTTCCGTGCATGTAATAGAGAGCAACTGAAATGCAATACTACACGAATTTTGTCAACAAATCAAGATTTTACCGTACCCCGACGTACCTCATGAACATAAGAGGATCAACCGAAGTGCCCGATACGCGTACTGAAATGTGAAGGTGTGCCCCGTTTGCATATCCAGTGTTCCCTGAATATCCGATGAAGGTCCCCTTCTCAATTACTTTTCCCTCCTCGACACCTAGTTTGTTTAAATGCATGTACCATGTTTGTATTCCTTGGCCGTGGTC
>CAZFBW010000006.1:46121-46807 GCA_964517625.1 uncultured Candidatus Saccharibacteria bacterium
GAGCAGCGGCCGCTGGTGCAGCGGTGTGTAGTCGCGTTCCAGCAGGTGCGCGTAGGTCTATCCCCTTATGTGAAATAACTGTTCCACCGGTCACGCGTGAATAGCCGTAGGTGTCGGTAATATAATTTTTACGAAGCGGATACGAAAAACGTTCGCTCCATAATTTTTTAGGCGATGAAAAAAGTTGCTGTAACATGTCGTTCTCTTCGTTGATGCCAGAAGTGATTGTTGCTTCACCTTTTTTTGTATTGCCGCCAAGTTTTTTTGGAATGTCGAATTGTGCTTTCGGTTTTGGTCGTCCAGTTATGTTTACCTTGCGAATAATGGTTGATGATGCTTTGATATCAGTAAAAATAATTTCTTTCATACCAAGCGAGGCATCAAGTGGTATGCCGAAAAGTGCATGTGGTTTTTGTTCCAAAATAAATGGCCAACGTTTTTCACCATTAAATTCCACTTGCACAATACGTGAACTGTCTTCACCTAAAACAAATACGTGGAGTGGGTCGCCTTGTTTCACTTCTTTTGGAGTGACAATTTGGTAGGCAAAAGAAAAAGAAACAGACGAGACTAAAAGTAATATAAAAAAACCAAATTTCATTTCTTGAAGTATAGCGTACATTGTTGACAATGGGTGTGAAATGCGCGAGAGTTTGTAGTAGACAACGAATTAACCTTCGGAGGAA
>CAZFBW010000007.1:0-38939 GCA_964517625.1 uncultured Candidatus Saccharibacteria bacterium
TCCAGTTGTAAAGGCAGAAAGTATTTTGTTTTCTGATAAAGGGGTTGAAGAAATTTATAAGAAGCTTATTTCTCGTTTGGAAAATGTGGTCAGTTTGTATGAAATGAATAAAGAAGAGGGTGTTGTAGCAAAAGCCTCATCGTCAGACCTTCTCGATATTTGGATTATTTCGCGTCTGCATGAGGTGGTTGCACAAGCAACGAAAGGATACGATACGTATGTTCTTGATGAAGCAACGCGCCCGCTCGAAAAGTTTATTGATGACTTGTCGGTGTGGTATGTGCGTCGTTCTCGCTCACGCTTAAAAGGAGACGCGGGGGAAGAAGATAAACAACGCTCCTTGGAAACGCTCGCTTACATACTTCTTAACCTCTCATACGTGATGGCACCAGTGATGCCTTTTATTGCCGAACGTGTGTACAAGACGGTAAAAGAAACAAGTAAGGATTCACGCGAAAGTGTGCACTTAGCAGTATGGCCACAAGGAGGAAGCGTTGATACAGAGGTAATACAAGGTATGGAAAAAGTACGTGAAGTGGTTTCGCTCGCACTTATGGTGCGTATGAAAGAAAATATAAGTGTTCGCCAACCGCTTAAGGCACTAACCACAAATATTCCAATTGATAGAGCATATTATGAGCTCATCAAAGATGAAGTGAACGTAAAAGAGATTCATGTTGATGCTTCATACGGTGAAAAAATAAATCTCGACACCGCGCTTACCGATGAGCTTATACAGGAAGGGGATCTTCGCCACCTCATTCGTGCAATTCAAGACAGACGCAAGGAGATGAACCTTTCACCAAAAGACAGCATTTCCGTCGCCCTACACTCTCTTGTTGATTTAGGGAGTCTCGATGAGGTTAAAAAAGTTTGTAACATTACAACAATTGAACTGTCTCCTACTTCGCAGGAGACATCTACTATGCTTTCTTTTGGTAGTGTTTCGTTTACCGTTACTGCCTAATATATGGCTATTGAAAAACACACAACCGAGTGTTTCGTCTTGGAGTGGTACGAGCGAGCTGAACACGACAGGGTGTTTAAACTTTTTACGCGTGAATTTGGGATAGTTTTGGCACATGCTAAGAGTATTAGAAAACTCGAAAGTAAATTACGTGCGCACATGCTTCCAGGTAATATGGCAACAGTGACCCTTGTTAAGGGAAAAGAGGTGTGGAGAATCGTTGGGGCTGAAGAGAGAAGTGCCGGAGGTGTGTTTTTACCAGAAGTAACTAACTACCTGCTTCGGTTTATGCGTGGGGAGGGTCCTCACACAACACTTTTTGACAGACTGGTTTCGCTCATCGAAAAAGCAAGCACATTTGAAGAAACAAAGGCACGACTTCTTTTGCTCTATATTATTCTTGTTGATCTTGGGTATGCTGACGCTAAAACTATCGGAGCAAAAAGCATGCAGGAATATGTTTCGTGGTCCATCGATGATTTGTATACCCATATTCTTTTGGCATATAAAGAGGTGCGTAATCACGTACATCTTGTGATGAAAGAGATGCAACTCTAACCGATATCGCGCTATACTATACGAGAATATGAATATTCCTGGATTTAAGAAGTCAAAATTAGATAGAGTAGAAGAAGGACTCAACGACCCTAAAAAAGTGGTATCAGATACAGTTGTTGTGCACGATGCACATACTCGTCGTGTCGGAGCACTTCCAACCACATGGGGAGAGGATTCACCAATGCTTGTTTCAGGTGCACCGGTTGAGGATCATTCTGCATCATTTGGTTTAAAACTTCTCGGGTTTTCTTTAGTGTTTCTTCTTGTGGTGGCTGGGTATTCAGCGTGGCGTATTCTTTCTTCACAGAACGTTGTTTCGTCAGAGAATATTGAAATTGTTTCAGATTTGAAATCATACATTGAAGGAGGGGAACAAGTTCCGATGGTTGTAACTATTCTCAATAAAAATGCAGTCACGTTAGAAGAGGCGCGCATCACCGTTTCTTATGAGAGAGGCGTTGGTTCTTCTGATGAACAGCAAAAAATATATGAAAAGCAGGAGTTGGGCACAATAGAGCCAAATCAAATGCAAAAGAAAACATTCACTCTTGTTTTTTATGGTGAGGAAGGGTCTGCACGCGATGTCTCGGTAAAACTAGAGTATAAGGTTCCTGGTTCAAACGCTGTCTTTAGTAAAGTAGAAACCAAAACATCTGTTCTCAAAACGCCACCTATTGGTGTGTATATTGATGGGCCAGAACTTCTTTCGCAGGGACAAATTGGAACATATACAGTTACGGCTCGTAACAACACCTCAACATCGTCTGTTCCTTTCCGCCTGGCATTTATCTCTCCAGAAGGATTTACGAAAGATATGACAAACCCACCTGTTTCCGGAAAAGACATTGCTTGGAATATTGACAGTCTTAATCCCGGTGAAAGCAGAGAGTTTATTGTTAAAGGATATTTTAGTGGAGTCTCTGGTGAAGTAAATACTATCCGTGTTCTTGTCGGTAGTGCTAAGAGCGGGTCAGATATTTCAACGGTGTACTCTTCTGACAAAAAGGAGGTTTCTATACGGACATCACCGCTTACAGTTTCGTTTGCTATGCAAACATCGCGAGGTCTTGGTGAGTCGCTTCGTTTTGGTGATAGAGCGTCGGTAGAAATTGTATATGAAAATAAGAGTAATGAAATAATTAGAAATATAGAATTGCGCGCAACGCTTGAAGGAGATGCTGTTGTGTATGAGGATATTGCTCCAGAAGGGGGGTACTATGACTCGGAACAGAAGCTTGTTCTTTGGAATAAAGCTACACTACCGAGTCTCGAGTCTCTTGCTCCTGGTTCAACGGGCGCTGTACGTATTCAAATCCCTATTGTGACCAAAGGTAAAGGAAGTCCAACATTTACAATTCACTTGCAAGGCACGGCCGATAACAAGGAAATTGGTGATGTTTCAATTGATGCTTCTAAACTTTATACCGTACAGGGTAGTGCAAGTTTGATTACATGGACTTCGTACCGCGAATCACCTTTTGCAAATACTGGCCCTATCCCTCCTGAACCAAACATTGCAACCACGTACACGATTCACCTTGTGGCCTCAGCTCAAAACTCGCTTTCTGGTACCAAGGTATCTTTTAATCTTCCAATTTATGTTTCATGGGCGAATGTGTTTACTGAAAATATGAAGATTACCTACAACGCAAGTACACGTACGGTTGTGTGGGATATCGGAGCACTTGCAAGTGATTCAACATTTTCTGCAGATGTTCAAGTATCTGTTAAGCCATCACAAAGCCACGTGAACACGTCCCCACCGATTACTTCCGGCATCACCCTTGAAGGACAAGAGGTTGAGACGAGGTCAAAAATCAAAACAACTATTCCGGCTGCGACAACCGCGCTTACTCGCGAAGAGTGGGGAGGAAACCCATCCGCCGTTATTAGCAGGTAGTGTATAGGTAGGCAAATAAATCCTTGCGTGATAGGATACGGATATGAATACGACAAGTTATGTCTCAATTAAAGCAAGCACTGTTGTTAAGGTGATTTTAATTTGTGCGCTTGCGTGGGGGCTTTTCTTTATTCGTGACTTTGTCTTGGTTCTCTTGGTTGCGATTGTTTTAGCATCAGCGGCTGAACCACCAGTTCGTTTCTTTAGTAAATTAGGTATTCCACGAGCTATTTCTGTCGGGAGTATGTTCATACTTCTCCTCGCAGTAATTTCTGCTGTATCATTTATTTTTATTCCTCCGCTTGCTGATGATTTTGCTCGCTTTGTCCAGACACTTCCGAAGATTTTGGAATCAATACGTATTTTTGGGCGCGACCTTGGTTTCAAAGATATGGCAGCATCTATTGCTGAACTCTCTCGTGATATTTCAAAAGGTCAGATTTTAACTATTCTTAAAGAATCGGTTTTTGGAACAAGCGGTTTTTTTGCTACGACATCAATCGTGGTGCGAGGAGTGTTCAATTTGGTGATTACATTTGTGCTTGCCTTCTACATCGCTCTTGAAGAGAATGGTGTACACAAAGTTTTACGTCTCTTTACCCCAAAAACAATGCACGGATATATTGAGGGTTTGTGGAATCGTGCCCAGCGAAAAATTTCGCTTTGGATGCAAGGGCAACTTCTCCTTTCACTCCTTGTCGCACTCCTCGTTTATGTGCCAATGCTTGTTCTTCAAATGCCGTATGCCGCACTCCTTGCTGTTTTGGCGTTTGTTGGAGAACTAATTCCAATGGTAGGACTCACGCTTGCAACCGTTCCAGCTCTCTTTATTGCTTGGAGTCATGGCGGGCTTGCCCTCCTTGGTATTGTTGCTCTTATTTACTTCATTGTTTCTCAACTTGAGAATCATGTTTTATATCCAAAAGTAATGAACAAAATGGTTGGTGTTCCTTCTGTTATTGTTCTTATTGCGCTTATTGTTGGAGCAAAATTTGCGGGTATTTGGGGTGTTATTCTTGCGGTTCCTCTTGCGTCTATTATGATGGAACTTATTAGTGATGTTGAAAAACGTAAGGACCATGAACAATCATAAACAGAAGTACATTACGACAGCTATTGCTTATGCTAATGCCGCCCCACACATTGGGCATGCATTTGAATTTGTTATGGCAGATGTGCTTGCCAGGTACCGTGATGCATATTTTGTAACGGGTATGGATGAGCATGGGCAGAAAATTGAACAGACAGCAAAAGAAAGCGGGGTACCAATACAGGTTTTTGTTGATGATGTAGCAGAAAAGTTCAAAACCCTTGATAAGGAACTTGGAGTGAATTATGATTTTTTTGTTCGTACATCAGATGAAGCCCATAAAAGGGGAGCGCAGATGCTTTGGAACAAAATCGTAGAAAAAGGAGACTTGGAATTGCGCGAGTATGAGGCATTGTATTGTGTTGGATGCGAAGAGTTTAAACGAGAAAATGATTTGAACGATAAAGGGGAGTGTGCAGTTCACCTAAAAGTTCCAGAAAAAGTAAAAGAAAAGAATTATTTTTTCAAACTTGCTCAATATACTGACGTCGTTAAACAAAAAATTGAAAGTAACGAACTTGAAATACTTCCTCAGTCACGAAAAAATGAAATCCTCGCACTCCTTAATCGTGGATTAGACGACGTTTCCTTTTCTCGACCGAAAGAAAAAGTATCATGGGGGATTCCGGTGCCAAACGATGACACACAAGTGATGTATGTGTGGTGCGACGCGCTTTCAAATTATATTACTGCGCTCGGCTACGGGACGGACTCTTTCAATGAAGAACTCTGGAAGAATACAACACACATTATTGGAAAGGATATTTTGCGTTTCCACGCAGCGATTTGGCCAGGCATGCTTTTATCTGCTGGGCTTCCACTTCCAAAACGTATTTTAGTGCACGGATTTATTACCTCCGGTGGTCACAAGATGTCAAAGACGCTTGGCAACACAATTGACCCGCAGGCGGTAGTGGAATTGTTTCGTCCAGCGTGTGATGATTTGGCAGGGGAAGCGCTTCGATTTGTCTTGCTTCATGAAGTACCAACATTTGATGATGGTGATTTGACTATGGACTCGATAAAGAGTGTATATATGTCATATCTTGGTAATGGAATTGGTAATATGACTAGCCGAATTATGAAGCTCGCAACAACATACGGAGTAAAAACTGATGAAGTGGTTGGTGTTAGATTAGTCGGACCTCTTAAGGTGTGGGATACAAAAAATGCACTCAACGCTCTTACATCAATATGTTCCTCTCTTGATAAAACAATACAAGACACCGAGCCTTTCAAGGTGGTGAAGGTTGATGAAGTAAAAGGAAAAGAAATGATTAAAGAATTGGTTAGTCAGCTTGCTGGTATTGCACAGGCACTTGATATTTTTATGCCTAAAACCTCTGCAAAAATTCTTGAATGTATCCGTGAAAATAAAATGCCAGAAAAGCCGTTGTTTGGCCGACTTACCTAAACTATGAAAAAATACGCTGAAAGCTCGATTGAACTTGGGAAACTGGCCCTTCTTTTTGCGCATGTTAATCGCGCAACGTATCACATGGATTGTACCAACAAGGAATCCGACAGTGACCATACGGTCATGTTGGCACTTATTGCATGTTCTCTCGCAGATGTTTTTTATAAAGACAAACTTGATAATGGAAAGGTTTCACAATTTGCCATTGTGCACGATTTGGTTGAAGCATATGCTGGGGATACAAACTCAATTGGGCTTACCCATGAGACAAAGAAACACAAAGACGAGCGTGAACACCAAGCCCTCCTTCGTATCAAAAGCGAGTTCGATGACACGTTTCCGTGGATTTCAAAAACGATAGAAGAGTATGAGACGCTTGCATCACCTGAAGCAAAGTTTATTAAACTGTTGGACAAGGCAATGCCAAAAATTGTAAACATATTAAGTGATGGCGAAGGACTGAAGAGGGAAAACAGAACAAGGGATGAAATGACAATGTTCTTTAATAGTCAATTTGCTTCCTTGGAAAAAGAATACGGAGTTCTTTTTCCAGAGGCTTTGACAATTGTTAAAATATTAATGGATGACATGCTACAACAACTCTATGAAATACATTGATATCCATGCACACGTGCACGATAAGGCATTCGACGAAGATAGAGACGCCGTTATTTTAGAGATGAAAAAAAATGGAGTCGGTGCAATCACGATTGGTACCGATTACACGCAATCAAAGAAAGCAATTGCCCTTGCAGAGAAGCACTCACACCTGTGGGCCACGATTGGGTTCCATCCTGTTGATAATAAAGAAGAAATATTTGATAAAACACGATACGAAGAACTTGCGCGTCATCCAAAAGTAGTTGCCATTGGTGAATGTGGGCTTGACTACTATTGGCCAACCGAGGAGGGCAAGATGGATGAAAAAGAAAAAGAGAGACAGAAACAAATTTTTAAAGAACAGGTTGAAATTTCAATTCGTGTCAGCAAACCGCTCATGCTTCATGGACGACCAAGCAAGGGAACGATGGATGCGTATGAAGACATGCTCTCAATGCTCTATGAGCACAAGGGGATTGTATCAGGTAATGCCCATTTTTTCGCGGGGGACACAAATATTGCAAAGAGATTTTTAGATTTAGGCTTTACGATGAGTTTTCCTGGTGTGATTACATTTGCGAAAGAATTAGAACCAGTAGTATCATATGTTCCCGTTGAATCTATACACGCTGAAACCGATAGTCCATATGCAACACCTACACCACATCGAGGAAAAAGAAATTCACCACTTTTTGTACCACTCATTGTTGAGAAGATTGCGACAATAAAAAAACAGTCAGTTGAATCAACAAGAAAATCACTTCTTGAAAATGCAAAAAAGATGTTTGGACTTGAATTGTAGGGGGGTGTAGGTACTCGCTTGACTTCTTGTAACAAGAAGGGCAAGATATCGGGAGGTAGTTCCCATTCTCCACATACGGGGGTGTCACATGGATACAGTGAATAACATCCCTCAAACCCTGTTTGTTGCGGGGAGGGTGTGTGAAATGAGAGCCTTGTTTATTCCTGGCGAGGTTGAATTCCGAGTTTCTGGTTCTGGCCACGGAAAACCTCTTCGTGTAAAAGAGGATGATCCACTATGGAAGAAAATCAAGTTCCGAGCCCACGTGCTTGTGGTGTATCAACATCTTCCCGACACTAATCGGGTACGCCTGATTGATGTCAAAGTAAACCCCAAGCCTGCCGATATTTTAGCGCTCTAGGCCTACGATGAGCCAGTCCTTAAAGGAGGAACTGGCTCTTTTCTTTTCGCTAAAAACATGGTATAATAGCACCCTATGACTGAAAATAATGAAACCACAGTAGGCAGTCGCGTATACGAAATTTCTTTCATCTTTGATAACCGCTTAGATGAAAGCGCGGCGCTTGAGAAGTCAAACGCGCTCAAGCAGTCTATTGCTACCTTAGGGGGTAGCTTCATTTCAGAAGAAGCTCCGTATATGCGCGAGCTTGCTTACGAAATGACTCGCGTTGTTAATAACGTGAACGTTCGCTTTTCTGAAGGATACTTCGGATGGATTAAGTTTGAACTCGCAGAAGACAAAGTAAAGGATTTTGAAGCAGGCATCAAGCTTGACCAAGAAGTTGTACGTTACCTTGTTGTTAAAACAGTTCGTGATAATACCGTGTTTACTAAGCGTGCTCCAGTTGTAAAAATTGATAGCCTTGCCTCAAATGAGGATGATGTCAATATTGATACAACTAAGGATATTGCGGTAGAAGATGGCCTTGTACCAGAGATTCTTGTTCCAGAAGCAGTAGTTGCAGAAGAAGTTAAGACAGAGGTACAATAGAGGATATGTATTTAAATAAAGCATTCCTGTACGGTAACCTTACTCGCGATCCGGAAGCTCGTTCGCTTCCAAATGGAACGCCAGTAACGAATTTCTCATTAGCAACTAATCGTATTTACAAGGACGCAAATGGCGCTCGTCAAGAACAGGTGGAGTATCACAACATTGTTGTTTTCGGACGACAAGCAGAAACTTCCGCTCAGTACCTTAAAAAGGGTCAAGGGGTAATGATTGAAGGTAGAATTCAGACAAGAAGTTGGGATGACAAAACAACTGGCGAGAAAAAGTATCGCACAGAAATCATTGCTGACTCGGTACAGTTCGGTCCAAAGACAGGCACCACATCAAATGAAGGATTCACCGGAGAAAAAACTCCATCTGCATCGAAAGCAACGGCACCGGATTTGGACACCATCGACTACGGTGACGCTAACGTTAACATTGACGACATCCCATTCTAATTAACAACTCACTATGAAAAAGCAAGATTTTTTTAACCAAAACAATATTAAGTTTATCGACTACAAGGATACGGAACTTCTTTCAAAGTTTTTGAATCCTCATGCTCGAATCTTGAACCGTCGCAAGACTGGTTTAACTGCAAAGAATCAGCGCGCACTTGCAAATGCAATCAAGCGTTCTCGATTTATGGGGCTTCTCCCATACGTAGCTCATTAATTATTGATGAGGTAATACAAAAGAGCGACCGCAAAGCGGTCGCTCTTTTGTTATTTTTGTGTTAGAATTTTTCCTATTAACGAGTAACTATTATCTACACACTATGTCTCCCAAATCTTCCCACCCAAAAAAAGATCGCACGTATGTCATGATTAAGCCAGACGGCGTACAGCGCTCCCTTATTGGTGAAATTATTACCCGTTTTGAACGCGTTGGACTTAAACTTATTGCAATGAAATTTGTTGTTCCGACAGAGGAACAGTGTTGGACGCATTATCATAAAGAGGATGAGTGGTTTTTGAAGAAGGGGACAAACATTGTTGAAAATAGAAAAAAACTCGGTCTTCCGATCGAAAAAGAGGCGATTGAATACGGAAAAGATATTATTCGCGCAGTATTGTCATTTATGACGGCAGGTCCTGTGGTTGCAATGGTGTGGGAAGGTAACCAAGCTGTACCCGTGGTGAAGAAATTAGTTGGTGGAACAGAGCCGACAACTTCCGATGTTGGTACGATTCGTGGGGATTATACACTCGATTCATATTTCTTGTGCGACACTGATGGTTCTCGTGGTATGCGCAACCTCATTCATTGCACCGATGGCGACCAAGCAGAAGCAAATCGTGAGATTGGTATTTGGTTTACCCCAGAAGAACTCATTAACTATCGATTGGTTCAAGAAGAAATCCTTTACGACGTAAACCTAGACGGAATCTTGGAGTAGAAAAAGCCCGCAAATGCGGGCTTTTTTCATGTTTTCTTTTTTTTGTAAACCTATATACTTATAAGCATTAGAAAGGTAAGGGAGAAATATCATAAAAATACTATGTTTTCATTTCAAGGAAGAAGCACACGAACTCAATTTTCTGAGATTGTTGCTGCTGATATTGTTTTCGTTGCTGTTGTTGTGGGTGCATATTGGTGGGTTTTAACTAAAATGGGGGGATTAGGCTCTATCCCGATGGAAGTAATGGCCGTTGTCCTTTTTGTACTCTGCGCGCTTGTTGTTCCTCTTTTCGTTGCAACAGTAGCCACCGCTGTTCGTCGTTTTCATGATAGAGGAAAGAGCGGGTGGTGGGCACTGTCGCTTCTTGTTGTATACGGTTTTTTTGAAGGAATGTTTGCAAAGGGAATGGAAGGAAAAAATGAATATGGTGATGAAACAACACCAATCTCTCCAGCATTACAAAGAGCAATGCCCAAAACACCCGTTACTTCTTCACATCCTGAAGTTAAAACGGTTCCTACACCAAGTGTTCAAGCTACTCCTGTAGTTACACCTGTAGCGGTTGTGCCACCTGTTGCACAAAAAGCATCGCCAATACCAGCTGCTCAGCCGGTAGCTCCTTCACCTGTACAGCAAACGCCACCAGTCGTGCCTCCCGCTCCAAAACCTCCTGTTTCTCCAACACCTGCACCATCTGCTCCTGTTGCACCTAAAGTTACTCCACCAACTGGACAAGTACCATCTTCTACTCCACCACAAACAGCATCTGCTCCACAAGCACAGGTCCCGCCTGCTCGCTCAATGTCAGAAATGCTTGCGGAACTTCAAAAACTTTCAGCACAAGAAAGTTCTATGGCTCAAAAACCAATGCCAAAACCACCGGTTGCTCCAGTTGTACCCGCATCGACACCAATACAACCTCCAACACAAACTCCGAAAATTTCTCCACAACCTACTCAGGCAACAATTGCTTCTCCACAAACAAATTCTTCTCAACCAAACACAAAAACCTTGTAAATAAGGGTTCTCTAAACCACTTCTTATTCACATTTTGCAGATATTGATTTTGCAAAAAAGAGGAATATAATTAGAAGTAGGGTGTTCGGCAAATTTTTCTGGATACCTCATCTTTGGGTTATGGAATATTGCACGTATCGCTGAGGCGGTCGTCGTTTCCCACCCACCTGGCTTAAATGATCAGGAAGATGATACCGAATACCCCCGCAAGAAACTGACCGCTCCGGTCAGTTTTTTACTTACGTGTCGCGCGCACCACGTTTCTGTCTGGTATACTACGCATATATGTCACGCATTTTTTACGCACTCCTCTTTTTGGCAACACTATTTCTTGTGTCACATTTTATTTTTGAGCCATCCTATTTGTACTATGAATTAACGTGGCTAGATATCCCAATGCATGTGCTTGGTGGCATGGGTGTCGGAGCGCTTGCTTCAGCAATCGCTCTTTACCGCGATAAAAAAATCGTACTTGTAGAGATGATTTTTTTCTTTGTCGGAATTGCCCTTGCATGGGAAATATATGAATATGCTCGTGGTCTTATAGAATATGATGAAATTGGAGACTATATTGACACTCTTGCCGACACCATCAATGGCTTGCTCGGTGTTATTGCTGCTTACATCATTGTTAAAAAATAAATTCGTTCCTTACCTTATATGTCAACATGGAAAATAACGTTTGCAGGGGGTGCACAGATGCCAACAGGGTCTAACTTTTTAGTGGAACTTGCTGGAAAAAAGATTCTCATTGATTGCGGACTTGTTCAGGGAGAAAAATATTCTATTCCAATTAACAGCGAACCCTTCGCTTATGTTCCTTCGTCAATTGATTTTCTTTTTATTACACACGCTCACCTCGACCATGTGGGAAGAATCCCTAAACTTGTTCGTGATGGGTTTAAGGGGAAAATTGTGAGCACCAATCCAACACGCGACATGGCAGAACTCATTATGCTTGATTCTTCCAACGTGCTTGCAAAAGAAGCCAAGCATGAAAACACGCAACAGATTTATGAAGAGAAGGACGTATTTGAGTCAATGAAGTTGTGGAGTGAGGTCGTTGAGTATGCAAAGCCATACACGATTGAAACTGAATCAGGAGCAATTAGCATCACCCCGTATGATGCAGGGCATATTTTGGGAAGTGCTATGTATGTTATTGAATACAGTGGTAAGCGCGTTGCGTTTACCGGAGATTTGGGCAATACGCCGTCTCCGCTTATGAACAATACGGCCCACCTTGCACAGATTGATTATTTGATTATGGAAAGTGTGTATGGGGACAGAAATCACAAAGACAAAGATAGGCGTATTGAAATTTTCAAAGAGGCAGTTACCTCAACCATTAAAAAGGGGGGCACCGTACTTATCCCTGCGTTTTCTATTGAGCGCACGCAAGAAATGCTCCTTGCTTTTAATGAACTTCTTGAAAGTAATCAGATTCCGGCTGTACCTGTGTATTTAGACTCTCCGCTTGGTATTAATATCACAAGTGTCTATAAAAAATACGAATCGTGGTTTAATGATGACATTAAAAAAATAATTAAATCGGGGGATGATATTTTTAATTTTAAAGGACTTGTAAAAACCCCCACACCCGATGAAAGTAAGGCCATCAATCATGACGCGCGCCCTAAGGTGATTATTGCTGGAAGCGGAATGTCAAACGGCGGGCGTATTGTTCATCACGAAGCGCACTATCTTCCCGATGAGAATTCAACGATTATTATTGCTGGATACCAAAGTCCTAACACGCTTGGGCGCAGAATTGTTGAAGGGGAGAAGAATCTAATGATATACGGTAACCCAGTGACCATGCGTGCGCGTCTGGTAAACATTCATGGTTTCTCAGCGCATAAAGACTCTGACCACCTCATTGAGTTTGTTGGTTCTATGGCATCGCATTTGAAAAAAGTTTTTGTTGTCCTTGGCGAACCAAAGAGTTCATATTTTTTGGGACAGAAGATTCACGAGGAGTATGGGTTAGAGGTTGTGATTCCAAATAAGGGGGATACTGTGGAGATTGAATAATTCGTAGGATATACTACAACAAACACGTATGAAAGAAAAAATTACCATTAGCGTTTCGGGTGCAGCAGAAGTCGCTCATTGCGGTCCAACCGTCATTCCTCTTGCAAAAGAACTTGGGCGAGAAATTGCACGCCAAGGATGTCAGCTCGTAACGGGGGCAACATCTGGTTTTCCGATGTATACCGCAGAAGGCACAAAAGAAGCTGGTGGCGTGTCATTTGGCCTCTCTCCAGCGGCAAATAAGAAGGAACACACAGAAACGTACCGCTTACCACTTAAAGCGCTTGATGCAGTAATTTACACCGGCTTTGGTTTTCCGGGAAGAGATTTAATGCTTGTCCGTTCCTCTGATGCAATTGTGATTGGTTGCGGACGTATTGGCACCATTCATGAATTCACGATTGCTTGGGAGGCAGGAATGCCTATGGGGATTCTTGAAGGGGAGTGGCCAACAGACGAAGTGATTAAAAATATTATTGCTAACAGTAACCGTACCAATCCGAACGTTATTTTTGAAAAAGATCCAAAGAAGATGGTTGAAAAACTGGTCGCCCTTGTAAGAAAGATAGAAGAAGCGGATGAACCACAGATCCGACTTTAGGTAGACAGTAAACAAAAGAGGGTCGCCGTACGGCGACCCTCTTTTGTTTTGTTTATGTAAAACCTTATGCTTTCGCTTGTTCTACAATTCGCTTGAAACTTTCTGGATTGCTTATTGCAAGTTCGGAAAGCATTTTGCGGTTGATGGTCATACCTTTCTTGGTAAGTTTGTCGATAAAGACACTGTAGGTAATTCCTTGTTCGCGTAGTCCTGCATTTAAGCGGGCTGTCCAAAGGCGACGCATGTCAGTCTTCTTGTCTTTGCGGTGAGCAAAAGCATGAGCACCAGCGTGGCGAAGTGCCACCTTTGCTTCAATTTCTTTCTTGCTTCGTCCAAAACGATACCCCTTTGCTCGTTTGAGGACATTTCGGCGGTGCTTCATCGCCATTGTGCTTCGTTTTACGCGTGACATAGTGTTAGGATTATGTTTTTAAAAATTACTTAAGAAGACCAGGAAGAAAACGAGATTTTTCCTTGCCTGTCATTTTGAATTCCTGACCACGCTTAGCGGCAAGTTGCTTACTGCGACGCGCCTTTGCATTGAAATGGTTAAGACCCGGCTTTCGGCCGATAATCTTCCCGTTTTTGGTTATTCTCAAGCGTTTTAGGAACGAGTTGTTTGTCTTCATAATGGATACCTACTTTCTAAATAGTCCCGGTATTTTATCACATTAATTGGCAATACGCAAGTAGTGGTTGGCAAAAATATCCTTTCCCATAAAGCATATTTTTCATCTGCAATCCGGTCTTTTGACTCCCTATTTTGCCTTCTCAATCACAATCATCATTGATTTAGGGATTTTCTTCAACGGCTCAGCGATTTTGTATTCTGCAGGAATGACAGCTAGGATTCGGTCCATGCGTTCACGAAGGAATTTATCTTCCATATATTTGGTGCGTCCTTTGAGTTGAAGCTCAATTTTAACGCGGTGGCCTTCTTTAATCCATTCTGCTGCTTGCTTGGCTTTAATCATAATATCGTGCTCGCCGATTGCGACACTAATCTGGATATTTTTTGTTTCTGTTGTATGTGCTTTTGCCTTAACCTCTTTTAACTTTTTTGAAACTTCATAGGTATATTTCCCATAATCAGCAATGCGGGCGACAGGGGGTTCAGCGTGCGGAGATACCTCAATCAAATCAAGTCCGGAAGCTTTTGCTTTAGCCAGAGCTTCTTCTTTGGTGATGACGCCTAAGTTCTCACCCTGTGCTCCGATGACGCGAAGTTTTGGTGAACGAATATTATTATTGATGTTTACTTTTTCTGCCAAGGTTGTTATGTATCTAGTATGCTACCAGTCTTTTGCTTGTATAGCAAGGATTTTAGACGGTTTCTTTTGGGGGAAGAGGGAGAAATGGACTTGTTTTTGCCTTGTATAATTCCCACTCTAAATCACCCGCCCATCTTTTTTCAAGCATTGGAATGCCAGAAACATAGAGCAAGAGATAGGTTATGAGAATTGGTGAAAGAAATACAATTGCGTTTCCAGATGAAGCAAATGCAATAAGGGCAATGCCCCACCACATTGATGATTCACCGAAGTAGTTTGGGTGACGCGTGTATTTCCAAAGACCAGACTGCATAATCTTTCCTTTGTGAATATTTTTGCTTTTAATGAAGGCATCAAGTTGCGCGTCCCCAATGGATTCAAAAAGAAAACCAACAATCCAAACACCCATTCCTAAAATGCTAAGCGTGATAAGCGAGCCTTGTTCTTGTACGGTAAGAGTAAGAGGCAACAGTACAATACTCACAACAAGTCCTTGAAGCAAAAATATCTGTAGGTATGAACGGATGTAGAAATATGCTTTCCCTTTTTTCATCCAAGTGTCTCGCCATGCTTTGTAGCGAAAATCTTCACCCTTTGATTTGTTCTTCATGAAAATGCGTGTTGCCAAACGTAATCCCCAAATATACATAAAGAGGAGAATGGTGACCGCATGTGGGGCAAGGGTGGTGCTTTGTGCGGAGAGCCAGGCGATAAGTGTTCCTGCAACTAGAAATGCCGGTCCGTAGGCGATGTCGATGATGCTGTTATCTTTTTTAATAATTGCTAATGCAAACACTGTTGTGACATATACAAAAACGAGCGCAAAGGAGAGCAGATAATAAGTAAGCATATGGGGTAAGTATAGCAAAAAGAAGAGGGGAATATGTATATAAAAAAGAGCTTGCTTTTGACACGTTACATGTTATGGGTGTAGGATTTGAGCCAGCAAGTTCACTGGAGGGAAACATGCCAAAACGTAAGCCGAATGATGGTCGGTACCATGAGTTGAAAATAGAGTCAGTTCATGTGCCGAGACCCTACACAAAAAAAGATTTAGCAAAAGACATTTTTTTTGTTTGTGTCTTAGTTGCGGGAGTTGTGGGGTGGGGATTCATGACCCATAAAGATTTCATTGAGTTACAGGGTAGGTTCCCAGAAATTTCTACTCTTGAGGCAGTTCTTATGGCCATTGCAGAGACGGTGGTTTTACCAGCGTTTATCTGCTTCTGGTTTCTGGCTATAGGTTACGCGCTTGAGAGCGCACGAGGATAGTTTTTGACACCCGCTTGTGAAAGCGGGTGTTTTTATTATTCACGAAAGGTTTTGTGGCGCCGACGAGTACGTCGGCATCTCACAAATGAAAAAGCCAAGGGTGTGGCGCCACGGAGTACCGCGGCATCCTACTAAAATATATAAAAAAGAGGTGGCGCCGACGAGTACGTCGGCATCTCACAAAAATATAGAAAAAACTCGCCAGCATTAACCGGCGAGTTTTTTCTTATTTTGTGGAGATGGGCGGAATCGAACCGCCGTGTATTGTTAGGATAACCGCGTGTCTACTGTGCTTAGTTTGCTTCATTTGTAGACAGATACGATAGAAACAAACGAAAGCCGTATCTGCTTAGCATCATTACTTCAATTCTCTTGTGATGCGGGAAGAGAATCTACACTCATTAATATATTGCCCAGCTACTCCCAAAGAGTATAAAAGTAGTGGACACCAGATTGGCTATTTAAGCGAATGCTGGAACAAGTCCGTTTGCCATATATGGTGAACGGATTGCTGTTGCGGATTTATTTGCAACGTGTTTGCAGATGTGTTTTACAAGATCACCTGCATGCTTGGCACAGCAACACGGTAATCGATAACAATATCGAAACCAATGTCACCCCCGTAGTTATGCACGCTGTTCACGACGGGCGATGTCTTTTTTAATTGATTCTCGCTTGTCGTGTTTTTGCAATTTTTTACAAAGTGCGACCTCACACTTGATGAGGCTCTTTTTAGTATAACACGAAACTGGGTGCATTGTCAAGTTTGTTGATTCTTCTTTTCTCACAAGCGTCATGATTTCTTCTTTGGAAAGAAGGAGTCTTCTTGTTCGGAGTGGGTCGTATACTTTTTCGGTGTTGTTTGGTTGATACGGAGGGATGTAGGAGCCGACTAAAAAGGCCTCACCACCACGGATAATCACCTTTGCGCCATCTAAGGAACCCAAGTGCGCACGGAGCGATTTTACCTCATGACCAAGAAGCTCGATTCCTGTTTCAAAGGTTTCGAGAATACTGTAGGTAAGGGTTAATTTTTTGTTGACGACCAGCTTCATGGACTTATTCTAGCATATGGTAGAATGCGTACATGAATAAAAGTATGAAGACAGAAGAAGGGGGGAAAGTCGGTATGAAAAAGATACCAACACTTAAAAAAGTCGGCGGATTTTCCCAGCAATTTATTGGTACCATTCTTATTTTTATAGCGCTTTCTTGGGCGTATTCCATCATTTCCGGCAAGCAAGAAACGCCGAGAGTTTCGCTCTCCGAATTGGCGCACCTTGTTAACAGTAAAGAAGTTTCAAAAATTGATGTTGAAGGTGATAAGTTAACCATTACCAAAAAAGACGAGACACAACTTGAGAGTAAAAAAGAAACATCATCAAGTGTAATTGAAACGCTCAAGGATTATGGAGCAACACCGGCATCGCTTGCTTCAACAACGATTACGATTAAAGAAGACAGTGGTGTTTTAGTGTGGCTTAAAGTGCTTCCCATTATCATCCCACTTCTTTTCTTGGCGCTTATGATTTGGTGGTTGGCGCGCGGTATTAAGGGTGCGAACATGCAAGCCTTTTCATTTGGACAATCTCGCGCGAAAATCATTCATCCAGATGATGGTAAGCAGAAAGTGTTGTTTAAAGATATTGCCGGTGCAAAAGAAGCCAAAGAAGAACTTTCGGAAATTGTGGAATTTTTGCGCAGTCCGAAAAAGTTTTTGGACATTGGCGCAGTTATTCCAAAGGGTGTGCTTTTGATGGGAGCACCGGGCACTGGAAAGACGATGCTTGCGCGTGCTGTTGCAGGTGAAGCTGGCGTTCCATTCTTTCATTTGTCAGGTTCTGAATTTGAAGAAATGTTTGTGGGTGTTGGCGCATCACGTGTGAGAGATTTGTTTGATATGGCGAAAAAGTCAGCACCATCAATTATTTTCATTGATGAAATTGATGCGGTGGGGCGTGCACGTTCAGCGTCGATGGGTGGACAAGGGGAGGCGCGTGAACAAACGCTCAATCAAATCTTGGTAGAGATGGACGGATTTGAGCAAACAGAAAATGTGATTGTCATGGCGGCAACAAACAGACCAGATGTGCTCGATGTGGCTCTTCTTCGACCAGGACGCTTCGATAGACGCATTACACTTGATTTGCCTGATAGAAGCGACAGAGAGGCAATTTTGGGTATTCACGCTAAAGGAAAACCGCTTGCCGAAGATGTTAATTTGAAAATTGTTGCAGAACGAACGCCGGGGTTTTCGGGGGCTGATTTGTACAGCTTGATGAATGAAAGTGCAATTTTAGCAGCACGCGAAGAGAGAAAGAAAGTTGCCCAGTTTGATTTGATTCGCGCAATTGAAAAAGTGATGCTCGGCCCTGAACGAAAAAGTCACGTATTATCACTTCACGAAAAGAAAATTACTGCGTACCACGAAGCTGGGCATGCACTCGTTGCCTCGTGTCTTCCAGACGCTGATCCAGTGCACAAGATTTCAATCATTGCGCGCGGTCGCGCAGGGGGCTACACACTCAAGCTTCCGCTTGATGAACGAAGATTGATGAGCAAATCAATGTTCTTAGATGACATTGCGATGTCACTTGGCGGATACGTTGCCGAAAAAGAAACATTTGGTGATATTACCACTGGGCCGTCGAACGATTTACAAGTAGCAACCGCCATGGCACGCGCTATGGTGACTAAGTACGGCATGAGTACGCTTGGCCCAATTGCACTTGAGGGAGATGGTGCACCGATTTTTGGTAGACCATTTTACGGTAAAGAATACAGTGAATCATTTGGTCAAAAAATTGACGATGAAGTAAAACGTATTATGGATGAAGCGTGGAATCGCGCGCGCAAGATTATTATTGATAAGCGCACAGCGCTTACAGCAATTGCTGAAGAGCTTATTCGTGTCGAAAATATTGAACGCGAGGAGTTTGAAAAATTGCTCATCCTTCACGGCATCCAACCAAAAAAGAAAGAGGAGATTGTGTAAAGAAAAAGGCGACCTGAAAGGGTCGTCTTTTAGTACAAAGGGTTAGTACCTGGTGGGCCGATGACTTGATGAAGATCTTCCCAGGTTATCGTACGAATTCTACGGTTCTCTTCGATGGCTTTTTCGGCGCGAGCCATTGATTCTGCAATCTCACGCTGTCCTTCTTCCGATTCTAGCCACGCTGTTACTCGCTTCGCATCTTCCGAGTTTGGGTCGTACTTGAATGTCGTTGACATGGCGCTACCTTTTCTTTACTTTGTTGTGAGAACATTTTTTCCAATCACCGCTCCCATCAGCTGGGCCAAAAGGTTGATACATGACGCCATCTGGAACCTTGCGCAATTTGTCGAGCAGTTCGTTTGTTTTTTTAACCGCTTCTTGCGCTTGTTTAAGTACACGTTTTCCTTCTCTTGTTTTTGCCCAAGCAAGCACTTTGCGGGCAAGTGTGCGCGCATCTGCACTTGAAAGTTTGGTTGGCACGGGGAGTTCTCCTTGTTTGGACGGTCTGGTAGAAGTATATCAAATCAATAAAAATTATATTTTACAGATTATTTTTGTTTTACCGTCAGAGCTATATTTGGTATAGTTGAGAAACAAATTCAATGCATCCGTAGCTCAGTTGGTAGAGCCGTCGTCTTATACACGACTGGTCCCTGGTTCGAGTCCAGGCGGATGCACCATTAAACCTGGGTACTATCTAGCTAAACGTGCTTTTGCTATACTATTTCCTATGTTCAGTATGTTTAATATTTGGCCCTTCTTACTTAGACTCGCACTCTCGCTTTATTTTATTTATCCGCATGGGCAAGCACTTGCCCAGGGGGTAAAAAAGATGAATATGGCGGTGTTTGGATGTATTAATGAATACATTCCCACAACGGTAGCGTTCACTTTGTGGCATACCTTTTTTGTCTTGCTCGGTATCCTTATTCTCATCTGGCCAGCTCCGGTGCTTCCGCTTGTTCTTGCGCTTATCATTTTTTCAACCAACCTCTACATTAATTTTTCTGCTCATAGCTACACCGCAGAAAATATGTTCCTCTTCATCCTTGTGCTTGTGACGCTCGCCCTTATCATTTACCATTCTCGCCCACAGGCGATGAGGTAACATGAAACTCACTCCGGACTCTCCGATTTCTGCTATTAATAAAATTTCTCCTGACCATAAAGATGGTCTTAGTCGTCTTAATCTTTCTACGCTTCATGACTTGCTGTACTATTTTCCGACACGCTATGCAGATATGCGCGAACTTGGAAGTGCAAGTACGCTTATCGTCGGACAACCAGTAACGCTCTACGGTATGATGGAAAAAGTTACCGTGCGACGAAGCTTCAAAGGACACATTCCGATGACAGAAGCTCGTGTGGCGGACAATTCCGGAACAGTGCGTTGTATTTGGTTTAATCAGGCATACATTGGGAAAATGTATCCAGATGGTACGAAAGTAAAAATTACAGGTACAGCACAAGAAGACAAACGAGGTTTTTTTCTTTCCAACCCAAGTATTGAACGTACCGATGCAACCGCTCCAGATTCACAAGACAGTTTATTTGCTAACAACACTAACGTAGAATTTTTAACGCCCGTGTATCGCGAAACGAAAGGAGTGTCGTCACTGTATTTGTACACACTCATTAAAAAGGCAGTTGCTTCCGGTGTGCTAGAAACAGTCATTGACCCAATCCCAAAACATATTCTCGAGAGACTTCATTTACCAGAATTGAAAGATGCACTTTTGTATATTCATTTTCCAAAACATGAGAATTTAACCATTGCTGCACGAAAGCGTTTTGCTTTTGAGGAGATTTTTTACATGCAGATTAAGCAGTATCGAGAGAAGTTGGAAGCGAAGCACTCGCTCGCTCATACAGTTTCCTGCCCGAGGACAACGCTTGATGAATTTATCAATTCGTTTCCCTTTACGCCGACTGTTTCTCAGCGCGAAGCCATTGATTCTATTTTGGACGATATGAAGCGAAGTGAGCCGATGGGCCGGTTGCTTGAAGGAGATGTGGGAAGTGGTAAGACATTTGTTGCTGCGACCGTTGCGTACGCAACGCTTATGACACGCGCGACCGAACACGGCCAACGTCTCCAGGTTGCATATATGGCACCGACAGAAATTTTGGCACGCCAACATTTTGAGAGTTTCATCAAATACTTCGAAGGCAAGCAGGTAGAAATCGGGCTTCTCACCGGAAGTGGATGCAAAAAATTTCCAAGTAAGACAAAAAGCGAAACATACACGGATATTTCCAGGAAACAATTGCTCACCTGGCTTCTAGATGGAAAAGTTTCTATTGTTATCGGGACACACGCACTTATTCAGAAGTCAGTTGCCTTTGCTAATCTTGCGCTTGTTATTATCGATGAACAGCATCGCTTCGGGGTTAAACAACGCAAAGCGTTAGCGGCAAAACAAAGCAGGAAACACAATGAGGAAACAAAACAATTGCCACACTTGCTGTCCATGACTGCAACACCAATTCCGCGCACGCTTGCACTCACGGTGTTTGGCGATTTGGATTTAACGGTGATTGATGAAATGCCTCAAAACAGAAAACGAATTATCACGGAAATTGTTCCAGCACGAAAACGGCGCGAGGTGTATGAACATATTCGCAAAGAACTAGAGGTTGGACGGCAGGTGTATGTTATTTGTCCGCGTATTGACGAACAAGACGAGGAAGAGCGCCAAAAAAGAATGCTCAAAAGCGTGAAAGAAGAAGCAAAGCGCCTAAGCGAGGATGTTTTTCCAGAATTTGTTGTTGATATTATTCACAGCAAAATGAAAAAAGACGACAAGGAAGAAGTGATGCAAGATTTTTTGGATAAGAAGTCAGATATTTTGGTGGCGACTTCTGTGGTGGAGGTGGGGGTGAATATTCAAAATGCAACCTGCATCGTGATTGAACATGCAGAGCGGTTTGGACTTGCACAGCTTCATCAATTGCGTGGTCGCGTTGGTCGCGCGGAACATCAATCGTACTGCTTTTTGTTTACCGAAAGTGATGGAGAAAGTACCATGGCGAGACTTCAAGCGCTGGTGACGGCAAAGAATGGATTTGAACTTGCGGAGCTCGACATGATGCAACGCGGTATCGGCATGCTCATGGATGGTAAGCAATGGGGGATGAGTGATTTGGCGATGGAGTCGATTAAGAATCCAAAGCTTGTAGAAATTGCACGTGCTGAGGCGCGCACGTTAGTTGATAATGATCCAGGACTTACAAGTGTTCCACTCCTTGCGTCCATTATTGAAGAACGAGAGAGGGTGCATATGGAATAAGGGGATAGCCATTAACTTGTAGCAAAGAGAATGTAGTTGAAAAGCCCTGCTACAAGCTACAATTTTTTGTGGTATAGTTTAGTCGTGAACGACACAGTTATTCAAATAGAAGTTGTACTCAATTTTCTTAACACACTTTTGAGTAAGGCCATCTTTTTCAAAGATGGTGAATCAATAGAAAAATTGCATACCTTGCGCCATGTCGTCTATTACGGAAGCAATTTTGAGTACGACTCAATGTTAAGGAAATTGCAGGAAATAGAAGTAATACTGAAGCATTATGAATGATTTTGATATCACAAAAGAAGAAGCAGAACATATTTTTATGGAAATGATTGTTCCGCAGACGATTGGCAGTATTTCTCCACAGCCAACTAAAAAAGCTTTTTTATTGGGTGGACAACCAGGGAGTGGAAAAAGTGCGTTTGCGCGAGAGATTTTAAAAAATAACAAGAATATTGTTTTTGTTAATGGTGACGATTTGCGCGCGTATCACCCTAAGTATTATTTTTATTTGAAAGAAAATGATGTAGAAGCCGCAGATATGACACAGGCAGTTTGTAATTTTTGGATTGAATCACTTATATCAAAATGTGCAGAAATTGGTGTTGACTGTATTATTGAGGGAACAATGAGAAAAAAAGAAGTCCCAATAAAAACAGCATCACTTCTCCGTGAAGCAGATTATGAAGTCGATATTGCTGTTATTGCAACACCTTATGAGGTTTCTTTGTTTAGTGTAGGAGAACGGTATAAAGAATTAAAACGACTTGGGCAACCGGCACGATTTACCAAAAAAGAAAGCCATGACGAAGCATACAACAATATTGAGAATACGTTTAAAGAATTGATTACTTGGCACACATTCGACAATATTTTTGTATATAAAAGAAAATTTGGGGAATTTGAAAAGGGAGTATTTACAATGAATGAAAAAGAAAAAGCACTCGCCTTTTTTAAGGATGGGAGAATACGTTTAGTTGAACCAAGAGAAATAGAGAAGCCTTTTTTTGGGGAAAATATTGTGATGAAATAAAGGGGATAGGGTATAGAGGTTAGAATGTAGCTAATACAATAAATCGCATTTGCCTTCGGCAAATGCGATTTATAATTCCGCTACAAACTACCCCTATCCTTCGTTAGTTGTTGTAATTCCAACACGCACCTTGACCGCTTCGGAACCGTCACATTTTCCAGTGAAGGTCATTCCGTATTTAATACCATTAATAGTTGCTCGTCCACGAGCATTCGGTGTGTTATATGCTTCTTCGGTAAGCGCGCGTGTGATTGAACGTGATCCTTGACCGTTTGGCCAGTAGGGGTCATTAGCATCAGTGTTTCCTGTTTGAAGGATGGTGTTGATTGTTGATGACGCGGCAAGTCTGTTTGCAGTACAGGTTGCATCACATCCAGGAGGGATGGTGACATCTGCCCAAATTCTACACGTTGCATCTGGATTGGAAATGTCCCAAGTAAGTGTTACCGATGTTGCACCACCAACTGTTCTTTGTGTACCAGAAAGACGGAAGAACGGATCCCACATGGTAGCAGAAATGAGGACAACGGTCGGAGGTCCATCATCACAGGTAATGGTGTAGTTACCAGCAAGCGTCGGTGAGAACGTTACAGCACCACCGTACACTTGGTTATTATGTCCAGCAACAGGAACATTAAGTGAATCTTTAATGGTGTAGCGTTGGGACGCTGGGACACAACGGAAGACGACATCAGCAAGAACAGGGAGAATACCTTCTGTGATTGAATCAATTACCGCAATTGATGGTTGAATTTTTGTAAGTGACCATGTTTCTGTTGTGATGGTACCAAGAGGGTTTACACAAGAGAGTCTCCATTCGTGTTTTGTTTGATAGCCGTTGACGAACGCTTGCTTGTCAGAAGCAAGAAGAGAAGACCAAGGAAGGGTATACGCCATGGTGTTAGTGTCATATCCAGGATTAGGGTACCAAGGACCATTGTCATTTCTTTGTTGCATGGTACACGACACTGGTGTACCGGAGGTGATAAGGTAGTTCCACTCAAAGAATCCACCGTCAGTTGTTGTGGCATCTTGAAGTGTTGAAGGGTCAGCAACTTTTCCACGAATGTAGGAACTGATAACAATTGGATTTAAGTCAACAATTGCATTTTCTGTTGTAATGTCGAGACTCGCATAACCGATTTGATTTCCACTCACAGTGCCTCCAACAAGTGGTCCGTCATAACAACGCAAGACGTACGTGTAGTTCGTTTGTGGGTCAAGACCATTGTCGACAAACGAAGGATTTGATATTGCACTGTAGGATGTTGGTGCCATACCAGAGATTCTTTGAATGCTTACACTTTGTGCAGATGGAGCATTACAGTTGTAGGCAATGTCTGCGGTTGTTGATGTGACACTGTTTTCTGTAAGCGATGGTGGATAGTAGGTAAATGTTGCAGAGTCAATTGTTGTTTCGCAGAGCAAACGATACGCCTCACCTGGGGTAGGGGTAAAGGTTCCCGTTGAAGGTGGAAGTGAACGGTACGAAAGCACTGGTGGGTTGATTGTCGATGCGAAGTTATCTGTACTCCTTGTGATGCTTCCGTAGTCTGCATTGAAACATGTCCAACGAAGTTTTCCTCCTGAATCAGGTTGTATGTTTGCACCGACGCGAGTGGTTACTGTGAGGCGATAATTACCAGAGTAGGTAAGTCTGCCACCAGAGGTGTAGTAGCGAGGATTTGGGTTAGAAATGTAACTAAGTGCAGGGTTGTTGAGTGTGTCATCCATTCCCACAAAACGAACGAAGTACACACCGTCTTGTGTTGGAGTAAATGTTGCAGTGATGGAGTTTGTGTTTTTTGGAGTACCAGGGAACAAGGTTTCATCTCCAGGCGCGTATACAACGGAACCGTTTGCTGGTGCTTGCCATGACCATGTGCCGTTTGGTTTTTGCCATTCCATTTCGTGTGCAACCAAATCATCAGAAGCATCTGTCGCAACGGAAGTATAATTTACTGATTGCCCAAGTACGATAGTTTGATTACCAGGTGCAATACCAACAACAGGGGTAGGGTTGTTACATGTTGATACGGTCACTTGGTCATATGATTCTGGGTCACGAGGACAGAGAAGGGTGATGGTGACGTTTGCATCAAAGAGTCCGCGGTTAATATCAGTTGAATCATCACATCGCATAATGTATGCGAAGGCATTAACTGTTTGTGGAAGTTCTGCATTTGTTAATGTCACTTGGTTTTCAGTAGGGGATGATGCAACGGCACCAATTGCTTTGATGAGCACGGTACCATTCCAGTTGTATAGGTTGCATTGATTACCATCAGTTGTCCATCTCACCGTTGCTGAGTCACCGAGGTAGACGCTCGGGTTTTGTGTGACGGTGGTTGTGATTGGGTCTGGGCGATAGAGCGTTGCAGAAACCGAGTGGTTAGCATCCATAGTAAAGTTATACGAAAGAGGGACTGTTGATACACCATTTACGGTTGTAGTTACGCCATCAACCGTTGCCGATTGAAGCGCTGATGAAGCGCCTGTTGGTGGAATTACATAGCCACTTGGTGCAATGGTCACTGTTACTGGTGTACCGGACGCATACATTGTTTGTCCAGGCGCAGGAGTAATTGTTCCAGCTGAACCACCCGTTTGTGTGATTGCCGTTGTGAGAACGAAACCTGCTTCTGTACAAGAAGCATTGACTCCACCGTCTGGACTGTTACAGTCCCATCGCCACTCATTTCCTGGCATGTCTTCAACGTTATTTGCGGAGTTTCCAGACACACAACTGTAGTGTGTCGCTGCACACTGACCATCAGTTGCAACACGAACATCCATGGTGTCTGAAGAGGTGAGTCCGTGGTTATCTGTTGCTGTCATGCGGAACGTATAAACACCAGTCGCAGTTAAATTACCAAACGTGATTGGGTCAAGTGTGGTTGCATTCGGGGTAAATGTCGGTATTGGTCCTGGTCCTGAAACATATGTCCAAACAGTGCTTACAATGGTACCGTCAGAATCAGTTGCAGTTGCCCCTGTGTGTGCGATTGAGTTTGCTGGAACACTTACGAGTCTGTCTACTCCCGCGTCAACAACCGGAGAAACACCAGTACACGTAAATGCTGTACCACCACCAGAGAGAAGAGGGGTTGCTGTTTGTGTGACCGTTGAGTAGGCATAAGCGTGAAGTGTGTGAGCACCCGGCATCATGTTTGGAAGTTGATATGAAAAGCCGTGATCTCCGGTAATGCTATACGCTGTATTAATATCACCCCTTGTTACATCAGTAGTAATATTTCCAGCTCCAGGAATACGTGTACCGACACCCGCTGCACCGTCTAGATAAAAATGAACCGCAATTGCTGTAGAGGATGCATCAGAATCATATGTCCAACCAGTTGCAAGTCCGCACGCGGCCATACTACCAGAAGAAACAGATTCAAGTGCACCGACAGGGGCGACATCAGGAGGAGCAACAGTGAGTGAGGCAGATGCTTGGGCGGAATATCCATTACAAGAGTTTTTACATTGAATAGTCCAGGTATCACCATTACACGATGAACTTGTTCCATCGCATGGGTCGACAGTCCCATAAGCCCAACCCGCTCCGTTGTTTCTAAAGTAGCTTCCGTTTGTTGTGTATCCGGTGTCAGTTTGTAATCCGACAACTGGCTTTGTGCGTGTCCACTGACACGACGCAGCTGTTGCTGACGCACTCCAAGCGACTGTTGCGCTTTGACCAGTAGTAACTGATGCAGGCGTCCAAGAAATACTGTGTGTTGGAATTGCAGTACCGCACGCGAGGTTACACGATGCTCGGTGTGTTACATCATTTGGGTATCCATTACATGTCCATGAGTATGCACCGTTAGTGTTTACGGCTCCTTCAGAAAGAGAACCATCACCAGCATAACTTCCTGCGCTACAGGTGTATGCACTTCCGCCACATGAGGCATATGTTTCAACAAATTCACAAGAGTTTCCATCCCACACAGAACCACCAGTACATTCGTAGCAACTATCTCTATGGCTCACGTCGTTTGGTGCGCCATTACAGTTCCATGTGTAGCCATTTGAAATAGAAGTTTGGTTTGCAGCTGTTCCAGCACTACAGTTGTAGTGTGTTCCAGAACAATTGCCGTAAACGACAGCAGCGCAAGGACCAGTATCTGAAACCGCGTATCTGCCGGTTCCGCAAACGGTGATGGTGTCGGAGTCGGTTGCACCTGACCCGCCGTCTGTACACCAAAAAGTGTAAGTAGTATCTGAGCCTGGTGCAGCTAGTATCGTTGGTGTGCCCCAATTACTACTAGCACTACGAGTTGACCCTTGCCAGTTGTCGTAGATATTATCCGCAACATCAGGGTAAGTTGTGCCCGCAGTACAATTTACAGCACCAACAACATCCCAAGAAATAGTTGCACCAGATGCTCCAGACGTAACATATTTTGCAGCGAAAGCTAATTGCGTACTAAAACCAAAAACAACTACAAATAAAAAGAATATACGAAGAAGAGTGTGTGTAAAACTCATACCATATAGTATATAGGCACTTGTGCATAAAAAAAGGCGCCTACCCACAGAAGTGGGAGGCGCCTGAAGTTGCTTGCGCAACTAGTGCGAGAACGATGCGAGGACGTTGATGTTACCGTCGACCTGGGGGATGCCTGTTTTCACGATGATGATGGCACCACCTTGGTCGAACTGGAACTTGAGCACCCAGGTGGCATCAAAGGTGGTAAAGTACCACCCATCAGACACCTTGGCTTTCGCGCTCCATTCCGGTTTATCGGAGTTGTTTGCCACAAAAGTGAAGGTGACATCAGTCGGCACCGTACCTGCGTAGTCGTACATCTCATCCTTGGTGGGGTCGATGTAAAACTTGCGGGCCTGAAGCGTCACACGTTCCTGACAATCCAGGAGCACTTTCCCATCTGCGAGTGGTTTGTTGGCAATGCCACAGTTGAAGACGGGATTGTTGCCAGCCGTGTACGATGTTTTGTTCGTAACCGGCTTCACACCCGTCTTGGTGACTGCGTACGGATACGCAAACGTCCAGATGGCGTACACCTTGTCGGTGTATGCAAACACCGAGTTTACCGTAAAGGCAAAACTCTGCGCTTCCGTCACATCACCAACAGTGACCCTCATTTGCCCCGAACAGGGAAGACCGAGGGGATAGGGAGTGGCCGGCACGGCGGACGCTTTCCATTGCTTACCAGTGCTTCCTTGCGGAAGTGCGACAGCAGTCATGGTCGTGGAAAACGACACCTGCGTGCTACCGCTACAGGTAAGCGACGTCGTCGCAGATGGTGAGACTTCGCTTCCGACCACATTGAATTCCACCGAAAGAGTCGCTTGGGGCGACACGCTGACGGCATTCTGTGCAGGCGACACACTTCCAGAAACGAACGCGATGGCGACGGTAGGAACGGTCGGCGGAGGCGGAGCTGTGCCACCTCCTCCACCCCCTCCGCCACAGGCGGAAAGGAAAAACGAAACGCATGCGAGAGCAAGCCAGCTGAGTCTGTTCACGTGAACCTCCTTTTAGTTAATTTGTGGTTAACCTGGTTGGAAAAGAATGTTAATGCGGAGATGTCGCCGCATACCTGAGATAAATCTACGAGATATTTATGTATATGTCAATAGGAAAATAAAAAGGCGCCTACCCACAGAAGTGGGAGGCGCCTGAAGTTGCTTGCGCAACTAGTGCGAGAACGATGCGAGGACGTTGATGTTACCGTCGACCTGGGGGATGCCTGTTTTCACGATGATGATGGCACCACCTTGGTCGAACTGGAACTTGAGCACCCAGGTGGCATCAAAGGTGGTAAAGTACCACCCATCAGACACCTTGGCTTTCGCGCTCCATTCCGGTTTATCGGAGTTGTTTGCCACAAAAGTGAAGGTGACATCAGTCGGCACCGTACCTGCGTAGTCGTACATCTCATCCTTGGTGGGGTCGATGTAAAACTTGCGGGCCTGAAGCGTCACACGTTCCTGACAATCCAGGAGCACTTTCCCATCTGCGAGTGGTTTGTTGGCAATGCCACAGTTGAAGACGGGATTGTTGCCAGCCGTGTACGATGTTTTGTTCGTAACCGGCTTCACACCCGTCTTGGTGACTGCGTACGGATACGCAAACGTCCAGATGGCGTACACCTTGTCGGTGTAGGACATCTGCGGAGTCGTTACCGTCGTGCAAACGAATACCGGGTAACGGTACACTTGCCTCGTGATGGTTTTCACCACCGTCACACCGTTCACGGAGTAGACCAGTGTTCCGGTCTGTCCGTCAATCGGCGTGAACTGCATCGTGCCTATCGGCGTGATGCGGTCGGAGGTGAGCGGAACGAAGGGAACGGCGTTGAATGCCGAACCGGTCGTCTGATACAGAAACCCGTAGAATGAACCATCGGGTTGCTTTATCATTTCCGACGCCACGTACCACATTGGCGGGTTGCGGTCGCCCGCGCCCGCATTTGCGTACGTGAACATCGTCGCGAAGAGAATTTCACCACGCGGAGGTCCCGCGTCCTGATGCGTGAAATTGATACCCCAGCCGGATTCGTTCGGATTCCACCAGAGATCCTGGTAGTTCGTGGCGAGTCGGCGGTCGGGGTTGTCGGTGAATTTGCATTCTGCAGGCGCGAGGCCGTAGACTTGCTTTTCGATCGTCTTCGTGACTTGCACACCGTTTACGGTGTAGACAATCGTTCCGGTGTTACCCGAGAACATGAGTCTCGCCGTTCCAACCTGCGTGATGCGGTCGGAGGTGAGCGGGACGAAAGGGTTCGCATTGAATGCCGACCCGACCGTTTGGTACCACTCTCCGAAGTAGGAACCGTCCTCTTGCTTGAAGAGTGCAGAACCTACGTACCACATCGGCGGATTCTGGTTGCCCAGGCCCGCGTCGCGGTACGTGAACATCGTCGCGAAGATGATGTTCTCTTGGTGGGTGAGGTTGACGCCCCAACCCGATTCGTTCGGGTTCCACCACAGCGCCGTGTAATTCGGCGAAGCAGTGGTGGGAGGTGCGACCTGCGCGTTGGCGGTGAAACCACCACACAGTGCGAACGCCACGAGAATCGTGGCGAACAGTTTGCGGAAGATGTCCATGGTAAACCTTTCTGTCCCATAAGGACGAAAATATTGAAGGATTTGATTCAAAAAGCTGGTTCGTGAGGTTGTAAAATACCACCCTACACGTCTGCTATACAGTATACACCATTTGTTGGTGTTTGTCAAGTGAAAAACCCCTTAAAATAAGGGCAAAATAGGGACTGGGGGATAGGTACTAGAAATTAGGGTTTATAAAAAGATGGATAAAACACAACACGGCACCTTCGGTGCCGTGTTGTGTTTACTAATCCCTAGTTCCTAACTTTCTAGTTCCTGTTTCCTACTTCTTTCCCTTTGTTTTCTTTGTAGAAACTTTTTCAGGCATTTTTCTCAAAACCCCAAGAATTTTTTCATGACGAATGACATAGAAGAGAACCGCAAGTCCGACAACAGCAATCAATGTCTTTGCTTCACTGCTTAGTGGAACTTTTTTAGATGAAAGGGTAAGTGTTTTTTCGGCAAACACAATTTTTCCTTTCGCATCACTTACCTTAACGGTGAGTGAGGGGTTTTCACAGCGCTTGGTTATATCAAACGTAATTTGAGAAGCGCTTCTACCACGCAGTTCTTGACGAAATTCTTCTGCGCATGGACCGCGATTGCCTGCAAGGTTTGCAGTAAGAACGAAGTCTTTGTTTTGATTTGTTGTGAAAAATGAGAACGAAGGTGTCGCCTGCGCTTTCTCTCCCTTATCGTAGTAGTCCTTATCGAGCAAGAGATTAAGAATTGAAACAGCCGTTCCTTGTATGGTGAAGTTCTGTACAATTTCCGCACCAACCGGCACACCACCACGCGTCATAAGTTGGCTTATGAGCGTATAGACTCCAGGGGTGGTTAAGCCAACAAGTTTTGCTGTTGCTCTGTTGTTCACTATTTCCGCAACAAGAGACGTTCTTTCTACTGGTTCATTTCTGTAAAACGCCATAGTCTTTACGACGTGTCCGCCATTTTCTTGTACATAGCTTGCAAGCGGTTTACTTGAAGCAATGGAACACGTGACAGGAAGTATTTGATTTTGCTCATACCCGCTTTTGTTGATTGTGCATCCAGTAAGGTGTGGCGTTTTTTCTCCTTCAAGCGTGATTTGTCCCGCAACACCTGTTCCAAGCGGAAGGCCGGCAAAGGTAAGCGCCTGGACACGCACGATGTATGTTCCGGTTAACCCTTCAGGGACAACAAGCTTCTCATTGATAAAAACGGGAGTATTTTTTTCAAGCGTTAGGTTCGCAGGGTAGACTCGCGTGGAAACTATTTTTCCTTGTTGGTCAACAAAAGAAAATCGGTAGTTAACACTGTCTTGCTTTTCACTCGTGTTTGTTAATACAAATGATACAGTGTAATCATTATCAGCAATTTTTGTGAGTTTGGTATTGGTGAGGTTGATATTTGCAACAAGGATTGCTGTTCTTGGTGTGGTGGTTGAAATGACTCCAGTCTGAGCTATAACTTTTTCAACATTAAAAAGAGAAAGAAGTTTCTCTGCTTTTTCTTCAAGCCATAGGCCAATGTTGAGATTAACAGAGGCGGCAGCTGTTACGGTAAGCGTTCCTCCATCACTATTCGTTAAATCAATTATCTTACAGTTTGGGCTTCCAGACCAACGACAACTAACTCCTCCCGCATCATATGGAGCGGCGTCAAGGGAAATGTTGTAGGTTCCAGCAGAAAGAAGTGGATTAACAGAACCACCCGATGGTCCATAGATAGTCCCCCAGCCGTTCATGTTGGTACGGACATTTCCTGCAGAACAAGGTCCTCCATTACACTCAAGATAACCCCAACCAAGCGCCGCCATACCACCTGCATCGTGAATGTAGTGATCATTTAAGGTAACGAGAACATTACCCGCAGGCGACGGATTGTTGTACGTAATAGACGTGTACGAAGCCGAGCACCACGTCGACTCTAGTGGTAGAGGGGGAGTTGTTTCACATTCTCTGTCGCTACCAGAGCTATCTATGACAGTTGCACCGTATGTGACACTGGATAACAAAAATAACAAAGCACAGATAGTTGAAAGTGCGGTAAGTAATGTTTTCATAAACTCAGTATATACCTGTTGTCGTACATTACGGGGTCACGTTATTCACAAGCCTTCTTCGCGCAATGTATACCGAAAGAAGTCCGATAAGTAGTCCTAGTCCGCCCACTCCACCGTAAATCATTTTGTCGCGTTCTGTTACAGAAGGGGATGGTTGTTTAAGCGCGTCTTCACGAACCGGGCTTTGGTAGGAAACCGTGCTTGATGCAAGGACAGTGTTTCTGTCATTAGAGACGAGCGCCACAAGTGTGGGATTGATGCAGTCTACGGTTATGGGCATTTCAAATTGAAAAGCGGTTTTTGCCCCAACTTCTTGCTTCACTTCAGTCGCGCAAGCACCTTTAGTGCCAGAGATATTTGTAGAAAGTGTAAGTGGACTAGTTGTGCCGACAGATGCCACCCGAAGTGCAACGGTTGCAAGTGCAACATCGCCAGACTGGTATAAATCTTTACTCAAAAGAGCATTAAGGATAACTACTTTTACTCCTTGTACAGTGAAGAGATCACTTTGTTCTGTTCCAACAACCGTTCCACCTCGCTCGGTGATTTTAGTGCGGATTGTGTAGGTGCCCGGGTCGGACAATCCTCTAAATTCAAGTGTTGCTTTACCGTTTTGTATTTCGGCAAGCACCGTTTGAACTTCCTTCGGCTCGTTACCGTAGAAGACTTTTCCAGAAATAACATATCCGCCATTTTCCATAGACGAAAGAGCATCTTTTTTTATTTCTCGCACCTCGCAAAGTACTTTGAGTATTTGGTCTTGTGAATATTCTTTTTGGTCTGGTGCACACGAGGTGAGTCGTACAAGTTCGGCATCCTTCAAACGTATTTCTCCTAGAGGCGCGTTTCCAACAGGGAGTCCTGCCGAAGTAAGTGCGCGTAGATAAAGCATGTACGTACCCGTTAGCCCTTTTGGTGCAATGAATGTTTCATTCACGATAAGGGGCTTATTTTTTTCAAGAACAACTTCTTTGTCAAAGGTTTGTGTCATGATTGCACCACCGTCTTTGTCTGATAGGGTTACAACATAGCGGATGTCTTTCTGTGTTTCGCCAACAGTAAAAAGTGAAAAAGAAATGGCGTATGTACCCGAACTAGTTTCTGTCATCTGTGCATTGGCAAGACTAATTTCTGCAACAGCAATTCCCTGAGGCGGAGCAACTTCTACTGTTTGTGGAGAGGTAGTAGAGGTTGATGCTGTCTCAGTTTGTGCAAATGCAAAGAGAGGGTAAAAGCCAAGAACAACAATGACAAATGCTTTCATAGGTTAGATGAACAGGTCAATTATTTTATCAATAATACTTCCGATTTGAAGGTTAACAGAGGCGGCAGCGGTAACAGTAAGTGTTCCACCAGAGTTGTTTGTAGTGTCATTTATTTTACACTTGGTGCTACCATACCAGCGACATTCAGCTCCACCGGGAGCGTAGACATCGACATCAAGAGAAATATTATATGTACCAGCCGAAAGATTAGGAGATACGGCACCTCCACCACTATAAATAGTACCCCAGCCGTTGATATCGGTACTTACATTGCTTGCCGTACAGTTTCCTGGCCCACCTGCTCCGCACCATAAAAATCCCATTGTCGCGTATCCACCAGAATCGTGAATGTATGCGTCGTTTAGAGTGATAAGAACAACTCCCTCAGGGGAGGGGTTGTTGTATGTAAGCATTGTGTACCCCCCAGCGCAGAGTGTTGATTCTACAGGTAGCCAGGTTTCACATTCAGCCACATCAGAGTTGTCAATAACTGTTGCAGCTTGCACAAACAAAAATCCACTCAGAAATAGCGCGCTTGTAAGTGATAGTGTCGTAAGTATTTTTTTCATAGTGATTATGTATGGTTATGTTCGCTTTGTGCGATGGGTACGGTGCACAAACGCTGAAAGGAGAATGTAGAGAGAAGCGATAATGAGGAAGAAATTAAGGAAGCCGATAAATTTTGTTGAACGTAATTTGTCTACGGACAAAATTTCCTCATCAAGGATGGTACCTTCTTCGTTGGTTAGATTAACGGAGAGTGTAAAACCATCGCAGTCTTTTACAATTGGGATCGCAAATGAAATACCCCCCAAACGAGAAAGGCGTGTGCGGACAAGTGGGCCACAGTCGTACGTTTGGTCAGCACTTGTAAGTGATGCAACAACATAGACACCTTGGGGTATTTCTGAGAAAACGTTGAGGCCCACATTTACAGACGCTGTATCACCTTTATTGTATGCTTGCTTATCAACTCTGATTGATACAATATTACTTATTGTTCCCCGAACTGCAAAGGGGAGAGAAAGTGTTTTTCCAACAAGTGCACCATTGTTTAATCCTTGAATCATGAGTGTGTAGGCATCAGCACGAGCAGGGGCATAGAAAGAGAACACCAACTTTTTTTCCTGTACAGAGACAGTTTCTTTCATGTAGCTTTGCGCACGGTTGTTTCGATAGACGGTATAGAGAAGTGTTCCACTAAGTGAAGGGCTTCCTGAAATTTTGCATGTTACAGATATCACCTCTCGTTTATTATAGAAGGTTTCATCGGTTGTGCATGATTCAATCGCAAACGGAGCTTGAGTTTGTGAAGAAAAGATAACATTTCCCATTTCTCCTGTTGCTAGCGGTAACCCTTCACGGTTGACAACATTGATAATCGCTTTATAGGTTCCGTTTAAATCAGTTGGTATTGGGAATTGTTCAGAAATGGTGACAGGGATGCCTTTTGTTAAGGTGATAGTATTTGGAAATGCATAAAAATAAACGCGTTCATTGTTGGTGTTAACAAGCGATATGCGGTAACGAACATCTTTTTGAACTGGGTCGAGTGTTTCAAGAACAAAGGATGCGGTGTATCGTCCTTCTCCACGAGAACTTTTCATAACTGTCGGCGTGTAGAGATTCACTTGCGCTAATAAGATGGCCGAATTGTTTCCATTTGCAACTGCATCAAACGACGTTTGTGTGACAGCCTCTCCTTGTGCGGACGCAAAAGCAAGTGAGGTAAGCAATGAAACAAAACCAAAAATAATGGTGCGTGATTTCATAAATGTATACATATAGTATACAAGCGATAGAGAATGTTGCGTTGTGATTTGCGTGGATAAGTCGAGGAGCTTGGCTGCGAGATGCCGTAAGCTAGCAGGCGAATCAGCAGATTCGTGGCTTGGCCCGTCGGCGTGGGAGCTTTGGTAATAAGCAAGAAGTAAATAGCGAATACGTAAGCAAGGGCGCCGTCGACGACGGCGCCCTTGCTTTACCCCACTTACTTTTTGCTTTTTACTGACTGCTGTTTTTGTTCTATTTTTATGTTAGAATTGGCGAATTATGAAGCAGAAAATCAAAGCGGTGTGGGTGATTATCAGTATTGTGCTTATCGGGCTATGGATTTGGAAGGGGGACGTTATTGCGGATGGACGATTTGGGAAAGAGTTCGTTCCTGGCCTTGATTTGGCAGGAGGTTCCGCACTTACCTATACAATTCAAACAAGTTCTTTACCAGAAGAGGCGGATATTGAGGAATCGGTAAATGCGCTTCGCGACGTGATTGAACGCCGTGTAAATCTTTTCGGTGTTCGCGAGCCAACGGTTGCAACTGCGTACAGTAGAATTGCACGTGAATGGCGTCTCGTGATTGAACTTCCTGGTGTGACCGATGTGAAGAAAGCTGCACAACTTATTGGTGAGACACCGGTGCTTGAATTTCGAACACTGAAGCCAGGGGTTGCAGGGATTTCAACAAGTACTCTTATTTCTGATTTTCAACCAACTCCGCTTACGGGAGCGTATTTGGAGAAATCAAACCTCGTGTTTGACCAGACAACAAATCGTCCGATGGTTGAACTTGCTTTTGATGATACTGGTGCGAAACTTTTTGCGGCAATTACGAAAGCAAATGTTGGCCGTGAGGTCGCCATCTTCTTGGATGGTCTCCCAATCTCTTCTCCAGTTGTGAATGAAGAAATTACTGGTGGGAAAGCAGTTATCAGCGGAAACTTTAGCGTTGAAGAAGCGCGTATTTTGGTTGGACGCTTAAACTCTGGAGCACTTCCTGTGCCGATTGCGCTTTCTGGAACAACGGTTGTTGGCCCAAGTCTTGGTAGTAAAGCAATCACAGACGGCGTGAAAGCATCTCTTATTGGATTTGCACTTGTTGCTCTCTTCATGCTCCTTTGGTACAGATTGCCTGGATTGCTTGCAATCATCGCACTCGGTTCATATACCGCAATCATGCTTGCCCTCTTTAAATTGGTACCCGTAACGCTTACCGCAGCTGGTATCGCTGGGTTCATTATTTCCCTTGGACTTGCAGTGGATGCAAACGTGCTTACGTTCGAACGCATGAAAGAAGAACTGCGAAATGGAAAGTCACTTGCGGATGCAATGGAAACAGGGTTTGTGCGCGCGTGGACTTCCATTCGTGATTCACATCTAGCGGCAATCATCGTGTCTATTATTTTGTTCTGGTTTGGAACATCAATTGTGAAAGGGTTTGCGTTTACGTTCTTCTTGGGTGCGGTGGTGTCACTTTTCTCTGCGCAAATTATTACACGTACATTGCTTCGTGCGGTTGTTGTGAAGAATATGAACAACGTTACTCGCTTCTTGTTTGGTTCTGGTTTGTTTAAAAATTAATTATTAGCACCATGTTTATCATCAAATATAAATCATTCTTTATCGGAATCTCGGCACTCCTTGTTCTTGCGTCTGTCTCACTCTTTGCAGTGTTTGGTATCAAGCAGGGGATTGATTTCACTGGCGGAACAACCATTGAAATCGCTTATGCAACATCAACTGTGCCTACACTTGATACAGAGGCAATTAAGGCCCTTGGTGTTGATGTGTTTACTGTTGGAACGTCATCGTATAAGTTTGTTACTGCGCTTCAATACGACGACATTGCACCAAAACTTCAACCGCTTTTGACACAAGGGAAATATCCATACATGGAAACTCAAGTGAATACCGTTGGCCCGACACTTGGAAAAGAAATGACGCGTAAAGCGATAATTGCAATCACCATTGTTGTGTTTGCTATTCTTGCATTTATCGCGTTCTCGTTCCGCGAAGTGTCACGACCAGTTTCGTCGTGGAAGTATGGAGTGGTTGCGATGCTTACCATGGTACACGACATCATCATTCCAGCAGGAGTGTATGTCCTCCTTTCTCACTACTTTGGTGCGGAAGTGAACACATTGTTTGTGATTGCGCTTCTTACTGTGATGGCAGTGACCATTTCCGACAAAATTGTGGTATTTGATAGAATTCGCGAGAATTTGAAAACAAAGAAGGGGGCATTTGATGATATTGTCGGTATGTCGCTTCGTCAAACAGCGGTGCGTTCAATCAACACATCACTTACAACCGTGCTTGCGCTCGTTGCTCTCTACATATTTGGTCCGGAGTCAACGCAATTCTTCGCACTTACGCTTATTGTGGGTATGGTTGTTGGAACCTACTCATCAATTTGTATTGCAAGTCCAATTTTGACGATGTTTGTGAAGGGGAAGTAGGAAGGAAGAGACTACAAACAGAGAGACATACAATAAAGGAGAAGCGACGCCGAAGGCGTCGCTTCTCCTTTATCCCCACACACTACCAATTGCCTAAAGGCTATTGTCTGTATGTTGGTATACTTAAAGTACCTATGAAAAAAATATTTTCCGGCCTTTTATTATTAGCTAGTTTTTCTTTTGTTTCTGCACAAGTAAGTCCACAGGATTTGGTGGAGGGAATGCAAAACGATGAAGTATATTCGCTTCAACAGTTTTTGATTACTGAAAAAGTGCTATCGCTTCCGATGGGGGCAACAGGATATTTCGGCGCAAGTACACGCGACGGAGTAAATGCATTTAAGAGCAAGAAAGGATTGTCTCAAAACGGTGTTGTTGATTGCGCAACACGAGCATATATTCCGACCATTAAAGCGTGCAGTGGAGGAACCACAACAACAGGTACTGGGGTCGTTAAGTCCAGCCTAACTGGTTTACAAGGTTGGTATCAAAACAACTGTCTTCCAGAACCAATAGGTCTTGAATTAGGCAGAATTACTCCAATGTTCTACACCCCATCCGGAATGGGTGGGACGGAGCTTGCACAAATCAGTAAGCCCTTTACTGTGGCCGCAACAGGACTTTCTTCGACAACAATCGGTGCAAAAATTACAGCAAGTGATGGCCAAGTAGATATCCAGCCAAATGCTTGTAAGGAGGGAATGCCCTCTGGTGGTATGGGTTGTACAGTTACAATATCCGGAGAACCACGAGAATTGTATTTGAAAATATTTAATGGACGACCGGGCATGAAGCCATTGTGTCATAAGGTGACCGCATACCGTGCTCCGATTACCTATACGCTTGGACTTTCGATAGATAAAGACCAGTTTGCATCAAATGAAGCATTTAAGGTAACCATGAGTGGGATGACTCGTGCTCAGTTAGCCGATGCATATAAAAATGGGTCTGGGTATGTGAATGCTCCGTTTAGAATTACTCGTTCGGGCGCGCCTGCATCAAGTTGCGAGTATCAAATAAACATGGGAATCTGCCAAGCTGATGGCATTGTTAATTGTGGTCTTATGCCAGGTGAAGCAGCTAGCAATGCGCAGTTTTTGTGTGCTGC
>CAZFBW010000007.1:38949-44772 GCA_964517625.1 uncultured Candidatus Saccharibacteria bacterium
CGATATCCAAATAAAAATGGTCCAGTTACGTACACACTCACCATGGTTCGTTCAAGTGGGCTTTTTGATAACTATGTTCCTGCAACGACCGGATACTCTGATTCAATTGTTCTTAAAAAACAGGGTGATGCGGGAGGAAACACATCGTATGGAAATTGTCCCGCAGGGGAAGGGGTTGATCCACGCCATCCAGAGAATGGTTGTACCAGGTGCCAGAATATTACCAACATCTACCGTACACACATAAGTTCATGTAATGTAACCGGTCAGGACACATTTAAATGGACATACGTAGGGCAAGCATCACAATGGGACCAACTTCCTTCTTGCCAGAGCTTGAGTGCGGTTGAAGGCGCAACATGTAATGATTCTTCGCTTAGTTGTGTTACTGGTTCAAGTAAGCTTGCGTGTAAAAATACAAGCGTAACAGTTAATCAATCGGCGTATCACGGGAAAGTTCTCGACGAAAACAATAATCCTCTTCCTGGTGTTACTGTTCAGTCCTGGTCAGTGATTGGAAACATGATGAGCTACGCTTCTCCGTGTCCAACGACAACAACGGATGCTTCCGGAGAGTATCGTTTTACCCAAGAGCAAAGTAGTACTGTTTGCTTCTCAAGCGGGTATGTTCGCTTTAAGAAAACTGGGTATGTTGAAGAAAGTATCCCTACAGGAAACGAATTTGATAAGTTGATTAAGACACACAAACTGAAGCCAATTGGCGGAGTTACTCCAGTTAATCCGGGGACCCCAGCAAATCCAAACGCGCTCTCACTTTCTCCTTCATCTCCTCGTCTTGCACACGTCGCTGGTTCTTCGGTAACATTTACACTTGCAAATGGTGCGACCGCGCTTGATGCAAAAAAACTTGATGTCTGTTATGAAATCACTCGCCGGGCGAAAGACCAGTTTACTCCAAACGACATAAATAAACCTGCGAATCCAAGTAGTTGTACATGGGTTAGTCAATGGGCAGGAAATAGTGATTGGGACAAGGTAAATGGAGGCAAGGATCTTCAGTGGAAACTTAACTACACTGCAACAGAGTTTGATATTTGTAAGGGCGTTCAAATTGTTTTGGCGTTTCGTCATCGCGACACAGGCCAGGTAACACATTCTGTGATTGAGGTTGATGGTCGTCCAGCAAACGACACATGTCACGGTGGAACTGCCGGAGGAGGAGCAGGGGGAACAGCTACTACCGGTCACTGGGAAGTAAAGCCAGCTGGTATTTTGCCGAGTCCAACGCCACCCGCATGTTTTTCACCTCTCCCACCAAATGGTGCAGCATGTAACCCATCAACCGACGGGCAATGTGTTGCGGGAGGTAATCTACACACCTGTGTCAGTGGTCCTGCACCAAAAGTTGCAGCGGTAAATAACACACCAGCACAAGTTGTAACAGCAGTCGTTACAAATGTAGTTACCACTGTTGTAGAAACAGTAACCACAAATATCGTAGAACCGATTGTCGAAATTGTTAAGGCAATTGGAAAAATTGGGGGTAAGATTAAGACGGTGCTTCAATAAGGTAAAATTGACTAAAAAAGACTCGCGCGAAGCGCGAGTCTTTTTGATATACTTAAGCGATTATGACCAGAGAAGAAATACTTGCCCAACCACTCGTGATTGCCCTTAATTACTACCTATCAATACTTACTGTTATTGCTCTTGTTGCAATTGTTATTTGGGCGATTACACTTTTTATTAGCGATAAAAATAAATTCGTCCACATCATCGCGCGACATGCAACACTTGTCGGTTTAATTGCAACACTCACAGGTACACTGCTTAGTTTATTCTATTCAGAAGTAATTGGACTTGCACCGTGTGACTTGTGCTGGTATCAGCGTATCTTGCTCTACCCACAAGTGGTGTTGTTTGCAGTTGCTCTTTGGAAAAAAGAACACTCAGTGTGGTTGTATAGTATTTGGCTTTCAATGATAGGTGCAATTATTGCTCTCTATCATCACAGTTTGCAAATGGGCTTTGATATTTACAAACCATGTTCAACGGCACCATTTGCTGTGGACTGTTCACGACCTGAATTTGTTGAATTTGGATTCATCACGTTTCCACTCATGTCATTTGTATTGTTTGCAACGCTCATTCTCCTTTACTTTACGCACAAGCGTTCCCCAAGAATAGAAGTGCTTTAAAATACCATATGCAGTTTAAAGAGTTTGAGGAACAAGGGTTGAAGATAGATAAAGAAAGAGTTTTGACGTACTCAAAGCTTAGTTGTCCTCTTGAGTGTACGTATTGTTTTGTTGACGAAATGTCACAAGAACAAGCTAGAGGGGTGAATTATTTAAGTGCGGAACAGCTACACTTATTACAGAATTTACCTGAACAAATTAGGTTAATAATGCTTGGGTGCGACACTGAGTTTTTTCAAAACAAAAAGGAAGCAATTAATATCCTGGAAAAATTAAGCACTCTCGGAAAAGATATATCTGTTATTACTAAACTTCCACTGTCTCAAGAGCATATTGCAAAGATTGCTAATATAGCACATCAAATGAATGAACGAGGAAATATTTTTTCTTTCTCAGTATCAATTCCTTGTTTTTCTAGAGAAATGTTAGAAAAATTTGAACCAAGAGTTCCTTCTCCTAAAAAAAGAATAGAGACACTATCTTTAGTTTCTGGTGCTGGAATTCCAACAACAGTTGCGATAAGACCTTTATTACCAGATGTTTCTGATGGTGAGTTGGAAGAAATAATTGATAAAACCAAAGAGTTTTGTTTTGGGTACTATTCTGGCCCACTGTATCTTCAAGAACAAAAAATAAAAGTTTTATTACCAAATTTTAAATCAAACCCAAATGAGGAAAGACAACCTCATTGGATGTTAGATGGTAATAAATACCAAGCAATTGAAAAAGGGGGACAAATGGATACACTAAAGAGGTTGGTTGGGAATGCTAATAAATTGTTTTTTAGCGGTGCGGCAGATAGTATTGAATATCTTCGTAAAAAAGAAAAATATGAAAAATCTTGAAATTAAAACTAGGATTGATAATTTTGATTCTATACAAAACAAACTTTCTTTTGCAAAAAATGCTGGTGTTCTTGAACAAAAAGACACCTACTATCTGTTGGGAGAAACACAATTAAAACTCAGAGAACAAAATAATATTTCTGAATTGATATTGTACACTCGGCCAAAAGTAAAAGAATCGAGAGAATCAAAATATTTTCGTTTTTCTATTCCTATCACATTAAAAAATATTTTCAAAAAAATATTGAGCATCATTTTTGGTGTGAAAAAAATTGTTGAAAAAGAGAGATTTTTATTTTTATATAAACATACAAGAATACATTTAGATAAAGTAAAAATGCTTGGTAATTTTATTGAATTGGAAACCGTCTTTAATAAAAATATACCTGATATCGAACTAACTAAAGAACATCAAGAAGTTAAAAATTTGTTAGGCTTAGAAATTTTACCAAGTATTTCTGGGTCATATTCTGATTTACTGGTAGCTAATAAAAGCATATGAAACCAAAAGAGTCAGTTATTGCAACCGTTGTCTATCTCATCAAAGGGGATACACTTTGTCTGGCGCAGAAGAAACAGCACATTCACATCGGTAAGGAAAAATTAAAGAAAAGTAAACAAGTGTGGAATGGGTACGGTGGTAAGCGTGAACCAGAAGATGTTTCTGTGCGTGACACCGCCATTCGCGAACTCGAGCAGGAAAGTGGGGTCAAGGCATCACCTCATAATTTGATTCCTGCAGGAAAATTTCGTTTTTTTTGGCATGGTAATGAAAGTAAAATACCGAACATGGATGTGTACTTCTTTTTTTTGGGTAGGTGGGTAGGGGCTCCACAAGAAACAGGTGAAATGGGTAAGCCAACATTCTTTTCAATCGATAAACTTCCGTACAGGCAGATGATGCCAAACGACGCTCATTTTCTTCCGCGTATGCTTGCGAATGAAAAGCCTGTTGCTGATGTACATTTTGGTGATAATCACGAAGGCGGAATGAAAATTATTGAGAAAAAAGAAGAATTGCTTGTGTAAAAAGGGACTAGGTACTAGGGGATAGGGACTAGGTATAAGCAATGCCGAAGGCGTTGCTTATACTTTTCTAGTCCCCAGTCCCTAACTTCTAGTCTCTATTCCAATTCCTTTTTCTTCACAAATTTTTATACAGTGCGCCAATGTAGCTTTTGGACTCATGTTCGTATTATCAACAAACACAGCGTCATCGGCTTGACGCAAGGCACCGAGTGGTCGGTTCATATCATTTTCATCACGCTTGTGTAATTCTTCACACAGTAACTCATATGTTTTTCCCGAACCGCGACGCTTTTCTTCAGCAAGACGTCTTTTCGCACGCTCCTCAACCGTTGCCGTTAAAAATATTTTTACATACGCATCGGTAAACACTTCTGTTGTCATATCACGACCCTCCGCAACGAGTCCAGGCACACGTATGCGTTTTCGTTGAAAATCTTTTATTGCATACCGAAGTGGGAAGTAAAAAGCTATTTTTGAGGCATTGTTTCCTATTTCTTGTGAAGAAAGAATGGGCCAGATGTCCACTCCTTTGTAGATAACTGCCTTTCCTTGGAAAGCGACCTCTGCGTTTTGTAAAAGGAGAACAATATTGTCCATATTTTTGTCTGACAGGTCATCCATGGAAAGTCCTTCCGCGATTGCTAGGTGAACCGCTAGACGATAGAGGGCGCCAGAATTCAAATAATTGAACCCAAAATGGCATGCGAGCTGGTAGGCAAGGGTGCCTTTTCCAGAGGAGGATGTCCCATCAATTGCGATAATTGGGATGGGATTTTTACTCATATTACTAGCCATTGTACCTAAAAAAATGAAGATTTGGCAAGGAATGGGGGTATCTGGAAATAACGCTTGACTTACTTGGTAATTTTGTATAGAATAGAACCCACTTCTCACATTTTTTAATGGGAGCAGGTATAGAAGTCTTTTGAAAACAGAATACGAAGCTGTAATAAAAATTATTTTTTATTACTGACGCTTCAAACAACATTACACATTGTGCACGTCTGGACAGTTGCTTTTTGCAAAGTAATTGTTTGGACAGTTTTTTGTTTTTCTTTTGTCACACTCTATTAAATAGAGTTTGATCCTAGCTCAGGATGAACGCTGGCGGCGTGGATAAGGCATGCAAGTTGAACGGAACTAATCACACGGAAGCATTGAACAAAACTGTTTAGTATTTATATTAAACAGTCGAGTGATTTACGGAAGAGTGACAGTTTAGTAGCAAACGAGGTAGTAATAATTAGGAACGCACCCCGAAGTCACGAATAGCCCACCGAAAGGTGGAGTAATACGTGATGGTACCGCAAGGTTAAAGATTTATCGCTTCGGGAGCGGCTTAATGAGTATCAGCTAGTTGGTAAGGTAATGGCTTACCAAGGCTATGACGCTTAGGAGAGGTGAGAGCCTGACCTCCACCGATGGGACTGAGACACGGCCCATACACCTACGGGTGGCTGCAGTCGAGAATCTTCCACAATGGACGAAAGTCTGATGGAGCGACGCCGCGTGATCGATGAAGTGCTTCGGTATGTAAAGATCTTTTATGAGGGAAGAAGTTTATTGACGGTACCTCATGAATAAGGACCTGCAAAACTCGTGCCAGCAGCAGCGGTAATACGAGTGGTCCAAGCGTTATCCGGAATTATTGGGCGTAAAGGGTATGTAGGTGGTTATGTTAGTCTGGTGTCTAACCTCTCGGCTCAACCGGGAGACAGCATTGGAAACGGCATGGCTAGAGTATGTTAGGGGTGAGCGGAACTCATAGTGTAGGGGTGAAATCCGTTGAT
>CAZFBW010000008.1:0-41823 GCA_964517625.1 uncultured Candidatus Saccharibacteria bacterium
TGTGGTCTGCAACTCGACCACATGAAGCCGGAATTGCTAGTAATCGCGGGTCAGCGAAACCGCGGTGAATACGTTCTCAGGTCTTGTACTCACTGCCCGTCAACTCAAGGGAGCCGGGGATACCCAAAGGCTTGGCTTGTCCAGGACTAAGGTAGATTCGGTGACAGGGAGTAAGTCGTAACAAGGCACGGGTAGCGGAAGCTGCTCGTGGATTAATTCAATGTGAAAATGTTCTACACTCCTATTTATAGGGTGTATGAATCTTGTCGGTTATTTAAGTTTTAGATAAGGACTTGAAAGTGATCCTTTAACACTTTCCGCGCTACAGCGAAACGTATGCAAAAGTCGCGCAAGCGCTAGAGTGTGACAAAAGAAAGATAGAAACTAAACAATGTGTATGTTGTAATAAAAAAGCCCCCTCAATCATAAAGGGGGCTATGTCGTATTTTGCCGGTGGGTTTTTCTTGCCATGGCTTGTAACTAGCAAACTGGTTTTTATTCTTGTTTTTAATGTAGAACAGCAGGCAATCACGGTCCGAGACAGAGAGAGAGGCGATGAAGTCATCAACATGTTCTTTGGTTGTTTTCCAAATGACACCTTCTTTTTTTCCTGAGCGCGCAATTGCTTTGATGAACTTCTTGTCGGCATCAAGTTTTGCCACCACAGGCGTTACATCACCTATGCATTCTTTGTTGAGCGTAACGTATGCATTGTGGTCTAGTGGTAGGGGTGAGCCAAAAAATCCTGTCATATGCTTACCTTTTTTTCTTACCACAAGCAATCGCACGCTTTAGTTTATTTGTTCCTGCGAACTTACTTTGTTCGGTGGGTACGTAGCTGATGATTTTTCCACTTTCAATGTATTCCAAGAAGAATACACAATCGTTTTTATCTTGCCTCGAGCGGATTTGATTCATAAGCACGCTGTCGATGGTGTAGACATTTTGTTCGCCGATTTTCGGTAGCTTCTTCTTTGCTTCGATTCCGCCAGCAAGTCCGATACTATCACTCATATCCTTACTCAAAGGTAGAGCAAGAATTTGTGTTTGCTTGAGCGGTTTTCTATTGAAGCCAGGACGACTCGTTGCAGTAATTGCACCTAAGGCAACGGGTCCCATAAGTTTTCTCTTGAAAGACATCTTGATTTCCTTTCGTGGCTGGGAAGGGGATATATTGAGCAACCAAGTAGCATACTACAACGAATAGCGAAAAAAGCAATATTTTATAAGCATTGCTTGCCTATTGACTTTTATATAAAAATGTGCTATATTACAAGGGTAAGTTCCACCTATTCTAAAATCAAAGGAGAGTTGCAATGAAAGAGTTCCGCGATCACGGGCACCAGGAGAAATTCGGCAAGGAGCCGAGTCGTATCGAAGTCATCATGGGAGGCGTCAGCTTTGCCATCATGATGATCGCCATTGTCTACGGCTTCCCGCTTTGCTATGCCGTCTTTGGCGGCAAGTGAGCAGGGGAGCATAACCAAAAAGCCGGCAGGTCTAAACCAGGACCTCCGGCTTTTTAATTTTCATTTTTTATGGTAGTATTTTGTGACACCTAATAAATCATGCGCGATTAGCTCGAGCAACTTGGTTGCGAGATGACGTAAGCCAGTAGGCGTCGGCGCAAGCTGGCTCATAGATTTTAAAGTTTGCACAGAGTCGGTGGGTGGTACTGTAAAAATATGCGCGATTAGCTCAGCTGGCTAGAGCATTCGACTGATACTCGAAAGGTCCTTGGTTCGACCCCAAGATCGCGCACATGAATACAAAAACACGGCAAAGTTTGCCGTGTTTTTGTATTCACCGTATGGTCTTGGGGTCGAACCTTGGCGACATATTTTCTTAGCTTGTAATCAAGCTCTTGAAAATACAAGTCTCGACCAAGGGGAGAGGCGACCCCATGATCGCGCACCACCAAATTTCTTAGACAAAAACGACACAAGAATGTCGCTTTTGTCTTTTGAAATTGTCGGTCCAGCGAGACTGCAATCAGTTGAGTCGGATATGAAAACAAAAAACGAAACATCCCCATCTTGTGGATTTTTTGTTTGGTATACTCACTTCTATATGCCTAACGATTTAGTTTCTTTGCTTACAACATTTAAACCATGGGCGGTAACCGGAGACGAAGCATTAGAAACACTCTCGTCTAAACATTCTGGACTTTTGGAAGTTGATGTAAAAGAACGCCTCGATGCGTTTGGAGAAAACGCGTTTACTGGAAAAGAGAAGGTGCACCCTCTGTCTGTTTTTTTAAAGCAGTTTAAGAGCCCACTTATCTTCCTTCTCATGTTTGCCGCTGTGCTTACGCTTATTCTTGGTAAGCCAATTGACACAACTGTTATCATTCTTGCGATACTTGTTAACGCTGGGCTTGGATTTTATCGCGAATATCACGCAGAAACAACACTTGATAAGTTAACGACATACATTAAAGAACGCGTGGTGGTGCTCCGTGATGGAGAGGAACGCGAAATTGATTCTACGCTTGTTGTTCCGGGTGACATTATTAAGCTTTCGTATGGCAAGCGTGTGCCTGCGGATGCGCGATTACTCTCTGTGACCAATATGCGTGTCGATGAAGCGGTGCTTACGGGAGAGTCGGTACCAGTTGAAAAGAAAGTAGATGCGACGTCAATTACGAGTGTTGTTGCAGAGCGTACAAATATGGTTCATGCCGGAACATTTGTCGTTGAGGGGTTTGCAACCGCAGTTGTGTGTGCAACCGGAAATGCAACCGAAATTGGGAGAATTGCAAGCATTGTTTCTAAAACAGAACGAACTGAAACACCAATACAAAAAGGTATTGAAAAACTCGCATGGTTAATCTTACTTGTTGTTCTTGTTATCGTTATAGGTATTTTTATGCTCGGTATTTCTCGTGGGGAGGGGTTGATTGAAATGCTTGTACTTTCAGTTGCGGTAGCAGTTGGTGCAGTTCCTGAAGCGCTCCCCATTGCACTTACGGTTATCCTAGGTGTTGGTGCGGAACGCATTGCTTCCAAGAAAGGCATTGTGCGAAAACTTGCTGCTGCTGAAACGCTTGGTTCAACGACTATCATCATGACGGATAAAACAGGCACGCTCACCCTTGCTGATATGCAGTTGGTTGGTATTTATCCGCAGGATGTTGTGCTTGGTAAAAGGGAGGACCACGGAACTGAGAATTTATCGGATGAACAAAAAAATCTTTTACGGTGTGCTCTTTCAAATATTGACGTGACAAGAGAAAACGACAAAGAAAATAACGAGCCCGTATTTCACGGTAAACCTTTTGAAGTAAATATTGCGAAAGCTGGTGTGCACTATGGTTTGTACGGAAAAGATGCAACGCAATCAACAAACATTGTTATTCCATTTAGCTCAACATATAAATTTTCTGTTGCAGAAACTGATTCGCAGTACATTATTATGGGTGCGCCTGATATTTTACTTAAACGAGGAACGGTCACAAAAGACGACTATGTGGTATCTGAAGGGTGGCTTGAACGCACAAGTAGTGAAGGCAAGCGCTTGATTGGTATTGCTACATTACCTAAACGTGATGGAATTTCGATACGATCAGCAGATGACGTGAAAGACATTTCTTTTTTGGGTATTCTCGCGCTGTACGACCCAATTCGTAAAGAGGTTCCAGAGGCAATACGTACTATTGGAGAGTATGGTATTGGTATGGTGCTCGTCACAGGGGATATGAAAGGAACCGCACTTGCGGTTGCGCGCGAACTTAAGTGGCATGTTACCGAAGAAGAAGTATTGACTGGAAGCGAGCTACACGAACTTTCTGATGAAGAATTGCTTCCAATTCTTCGCCGGTTTAAAATTTTTGCGCGTATTACCCCAGAAGATAAATTACGTATTGGGAGATTGTATCAATCACTTGGAGAAATTGTGGCGATGACAGGTGATGGTGTAAATGATGCGCCTGCGCTTAAGGCGATGGATATTGGAGTGTCGCTTGGTTCTGGAAGTGATGTTGCTAAATCTGCTGCGGACATGGTGTTGCTCGATGATAACTTTAAGACAATTAGTCTAGCAATCGGCGAGGGGAGAAAGATTCTTGCAAATATTCGAAAGACATTCGTATACCTTATGTCAAATTCGCTCGACGCAGTATTTTTGGTTGGTGGAAGTATTTTGGTTGGCCTCCCCATTCCGTTATCTGCACTTCAAATCATTTGGGTGAATTTCTTTACCGGCAGTTTGCCGGCACTTGCATTTGCATTTGACGAAGACCTAGATAGGAGAAAAAGAAAGGCAACCGTTGCAGCATCAAAACTTATTTTTACCGAGGAGGTAAAAACGATTACATTCGGTATCGGTCTTTTAAGTTCACTTCTTCTGTTTATTGTGTACTACGGTCTTGTTACATTTGGTGTCCCCCTTCCGCTCGCAAAATCGATTCTCTTTGTGTGTTTTGCGTCATACATCCTAGTCGTTGCATATTCATTTAGAAGTTTATACAGTCCAATTAATGAATATCATATTTTTTCTAACGAAAAACTTAACCTAAGTGTTCTTATTGCCTCTGTCATACTTCTTGCTACTGTTATGGTTCCGGGTATGCGTACAGTGTTTGGTATTACGGCAATTCCACTTGAGTGGGCATGGTTTATAAGCGGGTGGCTTATTCTTAATGTGTTCTTGGTGGAGAGTGCAAAATTTGCTTTACGTAAGGGTTGGTTTACGAGAACATTGTTGACGAAGTAAGTACCACCTTTACTACAAAAAGAAAAACCCTCTCGAGAGAGGGTTGTTCAAGAATTCACCAACTGATTGCAAGAGTGCATCAGTTGTTTACGTAGTGGGTCAATGAAATCCTTATGATATTTTAGAATCTGTACTCTACCGTCATGTATTTCTTCGAAGGTGCATTTCTTAACGAGTTCACCCTCGTTACCTCTTTCTTTTAAGGTAGCAAAGGTATCAACCTCGACACAAATGTAGTGCGTGTAGCCTTTTTTGTCGCTCCTATACAATACTCCGATGTGGTGGGCACAAATCTGCCCATTTCTTTTCATCGGTTCAAGACCGGTTTCTTCTTCCAGTTCTCGAATTGCAGTCTGGATTGCAATCACCCGTTTATCGGTAATCGAAATCTTTTTCTTGGTGACAGGGTCGATGATGAAGGTGTCAGATAGCTCGGTACCGCCACCCGGGAATTTCCATTCCGGGTTTCTCCTTTTTTCATCAAGGACGAGAACGGTTTCATGTTTTGGTTCTGGTCCGACAACGATGGCGACAGCGCCCCCAAGGCTCGGTTTGTTGGTATCCATCATGGTGCCCCCTTCGGTTCAGATCTAAAATATAGTATACCATACTTATTATAATAAGTCAAATGTACCAATCTTTCTCTGATACACTTACTGTATGGAAATTTCCCGTCCGATTGTTGGTATTTTTGATTCAGGGGTAGGGGGAATGTCTGTCCTTGCAGAAATACGTAAGCGTATGCCCACACTTGATGTCATCTATGTGGGTGATAATTTACGTGCGCCGTACGGGAATCGTACAGAAGACGAAGTTAGACAATTCACCAAAGACATCCTCCGCTTTTTACAAGAGAAAGGATGTACGCATTTTGTGTCTGCATGCAACAGCATCTCTGCGCTTGTGACGAAAGAAATTCTACACGAGCTTGGCATTAAACAGGAACAGTATGTTGATATGGTACAACCAACAAAGAAGTATGTGGCTAATGCACACATTGGTCGTCTTGTTGTATTAGCAACCGTGCTCACAACAAAGAGTAAAGTATACGAAGCACATCTGTCTTCACTTGTTGGGGAGTATGTGGGCATCGGAGAGCCAAACTTGGCAAGGCAGATAGAATTTAATGAGTCACCGAAAGCAATACGCGATACAATTGTTTCATTTGTACATACACAGCGTGATGCAATGCCAACAACACTCCTCCTTTCTTGCACACACTATCCGCTCGTGCAATATATTTTTGAAGAAGAAATTAAAAAGAATAATATGCCGATTGAAATTGTTGATCCAAGCATCTATGTGGCACAAGAGCTCGCACTATTAGTTGATGATACAAACAGCGAGGGGAATACTGAGATTTGTATGACGCATACATCAGATACTATGAAAAAACTTCTGCATGAACTTGGTTTACAGGAGTATACAATAGTTACTTTGTAAAGACTTGCTGAAGTCGTGATTTTTGCCCATACTTCCCACAGTCCTTTTCGGTGGGGGAATAGCCATGGCAGATATTATTGTCGTCGACGGGCGCGAATGCGTTAGAAGGGATATTGTGTACGCCGTTACCGAAACTGGCGAATCGTGCGTCAGGGAGCTAAGTGGGGTTCTATCAGACTCACTCATTGTTCCAACGCTGACACACCTTACCATACGCGTTTCATCCGAGATGGTAAGGCTTTTGCAGGAAGAAGTGGGAGAGTACAATCGGGAAATTGATACCTTTATTTCGTATCTTCCGGAGGAATGGAAGATGCCAATCATTGCACGAGAAGAGAAAGACGTAGTTCTTGGGGTTCTTTTTTATCTGACGGATGACCTCTATGCTGATCTAAAGCGTATCAAGAAGTTGTGTAGGTTCAGAACGATTGCACTTGCGTATGAACACGTTTTGCGTTTTTCATACTTCTGCTACCATGTGTCATGCGAGGCACGTAGAAAAAATAATGGATGGAGACATTAAGTGTTGCTCTCTGCTCCCGAATTTTCGGGGGCTTTGTTTTTTAGTGTTTGCAAAAAGATGCGCCTTTGTCATACTGTAGATTGGGAAACCTACACAAAGAGGCGAGTCATGTCTACTACCCATGTAAACATCAAGTCTCCGGTTATGGTGCGATGGTTTATTACAGAATCGGGAGCACGACTCATTCATGTTCTTCAAAAAAATGCTCCGAATGGGGATTTGGATGTACTTCTTACCGACGCTCTCAGGGCACTCATTTATCTTGTTGTTTCGAGAAAGCGAAATAATTCAGTTGTTCCAGCTGATCAAGATTTTTTCACCTTGAGTTTTCGTTCACCACCTCTATTTCAAGGAAGGTTTTTCACAAAAACCAGACGAGAGGATTCTGTCGCGGAGTTCGAGATCCCCATGCCGAAAGAGTTTTTTGAAGGACTCACCACGCTTCGAGAACTTGTTACATATGAGAGCGAAGATTCGGCGATTCGACACGTTTTTTTGTTCGCTTATTACAGTGAGCTCGAAAAGAGAGGAATTGGGCACATGCATTAGTTTTGCATATGAGCGCGACCGAAGGTCGCGCTTTGCTTTTTCTTACAATGTCAGCTAGTATCAGGGGATGAATGGAAAGTTATACATCGTCCCAACACCAATTGGAAATTTGGAAGACATCACTCTCCGTGCAATTCGTATCTTGAAAGAGGTTGATTTAGTCTTGTGTGAAAACACCTCTGTGACACAACGCCTTTTTAAGGCGCATGATATTACCACAAAGACAAGTGTTTTTTATGCGCAATCTGGTATTAAAAATATTGAAAAGATTTTAGAACACCTCGCAGATGGAAAACATATTGCATTGGTTACTGACGCGGGAACGCCAACTATTTCTGATCCAGGGGTTTTACTTGTTGACCGTGTACGAAATGAATTAAGAGATGTGGCAGTGATTGCTCTCCCTGGCGCGTCTGCGCTTACAACAGCACTCTCAGCATCTGGCATTACGTCATCCACGTTTACCTTTTACGGGTTTATGCCTCACAAGAAAGGGAGAGAAACATTGTTTACAACAATTGCTGAAAGTGATCACACTTCCGTCTTTTATGAATCAGTGCACAGAATTGAAAAGACCCTTGAATCCCTTGCAAAAGTATTGGACGATAAGCGAAGCATTGCTATCGCACGTGAACTTACCAAGATTCACGAAGAAGTGGTACGAGGCACCGCACAAGAAGTGCGAGACTATTTTTTGGACAATACAGACAAAATTCGTGGGGAATTTGTGGTGATTGTGGAAGGAAAAAAATAATTATTTTTTCAACTCCATTTTTTCAAAGTGAATACTTGGATGGTCAAGCATTGCAGGAATCCATATTGTGGCTAAGGATGAAATGATAATCATAAGAATAAATATTGGATAGAGTAGGAATAATGGTTTCTTTCGTTCCATATTTACAAACACGTGTGCCGGAAGGTACACCATAAGGCCGTAAACAAATATCCAGCTTCCTGCGTTTAACAGTGCTTGTGGTCCACCAAACATAACTTCCGCGAGTGTGCCCACGATACCCCAAAGGATAAGTGCGCCGAAAGGGGAGATTGCATATTTTTTGAGAATAAAACCAAGGACGACAAACATTGGAACAAAGGCAATGACACTGTGCAAGAAAATGACATCAAAATAATTTCCTGACGCAGTGATGTACGCTGTACCAAACGGTACTCCGTACAGTGGTGCCAGGTTGGTGAGTGTAACCGTCACAAGTTCTTCAAGACATGCAAGCGCTGTTGCAAACAAAGCAAAAAAACGTACTGGGTGTTCCCGTACTTTCGTAAACCATTCATAATATTGTGCGAGGATTTTTCTTTGTACCCACCCACCGATTACAATCCACACCACAATCATGGTGAGAGCCATCGCAATCATTGCTCCACCGGCAGTGTATCCTTGTTTATGTAAAGCGATGCTTAGGAAAAGATGTGTAATGACTGCATACGTAAGACACAGACCGACAAATCCTTTTTTAAGAAATGAGATCAATCTCGACTCTTCTTGGTGCATAATATGGTAAGTATACCCTAGTTTTCTAACATCATTTTTTCTGGTATACTTGCTATATTATGTCACCACTTGGAATCCAAAGAACTATTGCATTTCTTATCTTTTTCTCCCCATGGATTTACGTTCCAACAGTATTTAAAGAGGTTATCTTTATTATTGCTGGTATCCTTCTTTTCCTTTCTACGCTCGATATCCGTAAATCAAGCAAACAAAAGGAAGTTGAACGACCAGTACCTCCTCAAGCGGAACCGCAGGCGGAAACACACTCGGTCCACCCACATATTCCAAGTATTTAGCGTGGTTGTATACACCACAAAAATAAATGGTTAGGTGGTATACTTTTTGATAATGAGCTCGCACGACAAAGTAACCTATATCGGAAAAGTTGATTACCGAAACAAGCAATTGACGTTCGGAATTAAGGAGCGTGACAGAACGCGACATATGTACATTATCGGTAAAACCGGTATGGGCAAGTCTGTTTTGTTGGAAAATATGGCTATTCAGGACATCAACAACGGCGAGGGGTTGTGTGTGATTGATCCGCACGGTTCTATGGTTGAAAAGCTTCTTGATTTTATTCCAGAACATCGCGTGAATGATGTGATTTATTTCGCGCCGTTTGATACAGAAAATCCAGTCGGGTTAAATATTTTGGAAAAAGTCGACATCTCCAAGCGCCACCTCGTTGCAAACGGCCTGATGGCTGCATTTAAGAAAATTTTCGGTGAAGAACGATTTTCCGATCGTATTCAGTATATTTTGAATAACATCATCCTTGCGCTTTTGGAAAATGAAGACCAGTCGCTTCTTGGGGTGAATCGCATGCTCTCTGATAAGGAGTATCGTAAATTTATTGTGAGTAATGTTAAAGACCCTTCTGTAAAATCATTTTGGGAAGAGGAGTTTGTAAAAGCTGGTGAAAAGTATCAACAAGAAGCTGCACCTGGTATTCAAAACAAAATCGGACAATTTATTTCCAATCCACTTATTAGAAACATTATTGGTCAGCACAAGACGACATTTAACATCCGTGATGTGATGGATAAGCAAAAAATTCTTCTCGTGAATCTTTCAAAAGGAAAAGTAGGGGAGGGAAACGCCGACCTGATTGGCTCACTTTTGATTACCAAAATTTATTTAGCTGCGATGTCACGTGCCGATGCAGGCTCTCGAGAACTCGACACGCTTCCACCATTTTATTTTTATGTGGATGAATTTCAAAACTTTGCGAATGAATCATTTGCGAGTATTTTGTCTGAATCGCGTAAGTATAAGTTAGCTCTTACTGTTGCGCATCAATACATTGAGCAAATGACCGACGAGGTGAAAGCCGCTGTGTTTGGTAACGTGGGGACTATGATTACTTTCCGCGTTGGAGCAACAGACGGTGAAGCATTTGAAAAAGAGTTCGCGCCATACTTTACGATGGACGATATTGTGAACCTGTCTGCGTATCAGGTGTATCTTCGTCTCATGATTGATGGCGTTGGTTCTAAACCATTCTCGGCACACACGCTTCCACCAATTGCTACACCTGTACATTCATTTGCACAAGCAGTTATCAATCATTCGCGCACCACCTACGCCCGCCCACTTAAAGAAATTGAAAAGGAGGTTGCTGAGTTTTATCTTATTGGCGCAAAGCAGGTTGAAGAAAGAAGACCTGAACAACAGCGACACGAACAACCGCGCGAAAAACCGATTCCTGTTGCTCACGTTTCAAAAGCCAACACTAGCAACAAAACATTTTATGACGACCGAGGAAAGAAGCAGGAGCCAAGAAAAGATCATCCAAAAGTACAAGCTGAAGAAGTGGCGAATAAAATTATGGAAGGTAAGCCAACGGTTTCGCTTAAAGACGCCCTTGCTCGCGCAATGACAGAAAAGAAGATTGATGAGAAGCGCTATACCAAACCAGAAAAAGTAGAAAAAGATGAAGAGGATGCATTTGCAGTTTCCACCAAGAAAAAGAGTGAAATTCCAGAAGACATCCTGAGAAACCTTATTGGTAAAGTTTAATCTCTATGCTGGTTCGTTTAAGTACATTTTTTGGTATACATTTGCTGGCTGTAATAACAGCACAAGCTCTCACCATTTCTGAAATTATGTCTAACCCAGTAGGGGATGATGCCGGTAGAGAATGGGTTGAAGTGTATAACGAAAGCGACGGGCCGATAGACATTGCAACACTTTCAATTTCCATTAAAGGCGGAAATCCAATCAGTACAGTTTCTCTTCAGGGGGGAACAGTAATTCCGTCAGGCGGGTATGCGATTGTAAGTTCAATCGTTTCGGCGTCATCACCAGTGTCTAAATTTTTAGAGCCAAGCATCGGGTACCCGGACTATGCTGGCGTACTTGTACGTGTTGTAACGAGCGCTTCATTTGTAAACACAGGAACGACATCACTTGATATTCGTTTAGGAGGAAGTGTGGTTGATAGTTTGTCGTACACGCCTGGAGGTGAAGGAAAAACTTTTTCTCGCGTGAATGGTGTATTTGTAACAGGCACACCAACACCCGGTGCATCAAATCAGGCCTCTGTGAGCACGTCAAACACTTCAAGTGCAAATGAAAGTCAGGTAACGCTTGCACAAACTTCTCCACCTGCTCCAGACATTATTTTATATTTACCAGAAAGCAGACTTGTCGTTGCCGGCGCAGAAACTGATTTTTCCGTGTATGGAATGACCCGCGCGGGACAAACAATTGAGAACATGACGGCCACCTGGGCATTTGGCGACGGTGGACAGGCGATTGGTACCACGACATCGTATGCATATGCATATCCAGGCAAGTATCGAGCACGAGTGGATGCTGGAAACAGTTCTGTGCGCGGGGTGGGCACTATGGATATTTCAGTTGTTGCACCGGAAGTGCGCATCGCTTCGTACGGTACAGGAAAGTATGGTGCGTATGTTGATATTGAAAATCCAAACGAGTATGACCTCGATGTATCACAGTGGAGGATTCACATTGGATATGGAACATATACATTTCCAAAGCACACCATCATTCCACAAAGAAGTACCACACGCATTGCTGGTAAGGCGATGGGTTTTGAAAAAACTTCATTTAACGAAGGAACACAGATTCGCATCACATTTCCTAATCTTGAAGAAGTAACACGATTTGTTGTTTTGAGCGGTACCTCTACCGAAAGGGCGACAATAGAGAAAGCAAATGCTCCAGAAAGAAAAATTGTACAGCAAAAAATTATTAAAAAAGAAGCGCTTGTGCCGAAAGCAACCACGACCGGCATTGCAACATCCGGTGTTCGTCAAACAAAAGATACACGACTTATTTCTTGGTTTAAATCACGTTTTCGCGGGTAGGTATTTTGCTTTTGTTAAATGGTATACTTTCCCGCATGACTGAATTTGAAACTAAACAATGCGAACTTTGTAAAAGTATGGCAAAACGTACATTTACAGGAATGGAAGGGTATGTAGAAGGAACAAAGTACGATGTCTACGAATGCACGAACTGCAAGAGTTCCTTTGTTGACCCAATGACGAATTTGCAAGAGGAGTACGAGATTATTTATGGTGGCGATACGACAAAAGATTCCGCAACGGATTATTACTACTATCTTGCACACGCATCCAAGCAACTTTCAAACCCGCTTAAGGATTTAGGAAATTTTAGCGCAATTTTTTGGGGTGTAGTTCGCGCACTTCGTGACGAAAACATTAAACCGGGGAGTACTATTTTGGAAGTTGGTTCCGGACTCGGCTATTTGACGCGCGCCTTAAACAAAGCAGGGTACACATGTGAAGGGTTGGATTACTCACAAACAGCAATTGACTTTGCAAAGAAATTTTTTGGCGGAAGCCACACACAAGGAACCATTGATACCTTTTCTCCAGAAAATGGAAAAAAATATGACGCCATTATAGCAACAGAAGTGATTGAACATGTGGTAAGTCCAACAGAATTTGTTAACAAGTGTCTTGCGCTGTTAAAACCAGGAGGAAAATTAATTCTCACAACGCCAATTAAAGATATTCATCCCGAAGGGACGATTTGGGAAACAGAACCAGCACCCGTGCACCTGTGGTGGCTAACCGAGAAAGGGATTGCATCTGTGTCTCAATCTCTTGGCGCAAAGGCATCATTTGTTGATTTTACCGACTACACAACACATAAAGTCTGGCATGTTCATGTTGGAAAGGCGGGAACCCCACCAACGTCTGGGCCTGTCATGTCAAAGGATAGAAAATTTATTCATCCACCACGCATTGGCTACAAACAGCGCTTAATGAAAATACTCCCCGCATGGATGTATGTAAAACTTGTGTGCTTCTATCACGACTTGAGATTTTTACAGAAAAATAAAACACCATCACGATACATGTATGGTATGTGTGCAGTAATTGAAAAGGCATAATTTCCCTATCTTGATACGTTTTGACTATAAAAAAGCCCCACCGCTATGAGGTGGGGCCATGGAGTGCTTATTCTACCGATTTAAAGATCAACATAAGAACCCCTACAAGTGTCAACGTAATTCCAGCAAGAGACCACCACACGTTGACGCTTCCCCCAGTTGAAAAATATTTTGGGAGCAGATAGGAGAGTAGAAGTGTCGATAGGAAAATGAGTGGCACCGCCGCTTCTTGGATCGCCTGGACGACTCCTGGGTTTGGGGAATTTGCATACGCTCGGAACGTGAAGATGTTTGCCCCGGCACCCACAGTAAGTCCAACCAAGATCATTCCAAGAATCACCCACTTCGGTTGATGTATGAACTTACCCAAAGATTCACCAGAAACCAAGGTGGAAATGAAAAGAGTTGCTGTGATACCAAGGTAGTACCAAGGTATGAAGACTTCAGCGGAGATATTGAAAATTCTCCTAAAGAAGCTAATTGCGAGAATTGCTGGCACCACGAAGAGCAATCCAATCAAGGTATCTCTGAGCCAGTGGTTCATTGTGTAGTACCTCCCGATTTCAGTCCTTTTCTATAATACATTAAATTTACCATTAAGTCAATAGTATTATAATATTTGGTCTATTTCTCTTTCTTAACTTTTTCTATTGCTTGGACAAGGTTTTTACAAACGTAGTCAATTTCCTTTTTGGTAAGTTCTGAGAAGAAAGGGAGGGCAATGGTGTGTTTTGAAATAGATTCAGTGATAGGGAAATCTCCTTCTTTGAAACCAAATTCTTTTTTATAAAATTCTTGTAAATGGATTGAAGGGAAATAGACATTGGTTGCAATATCCTTTTCTTTCAAAAGTGCGATGACGCGGTCTCGATTAATTCCCTTCTTAACTTGAACCACAAAAACAAACCAACTCGCTTTGTTGTGTTTATGAACGGTAGGAAGAATAATGTCTTTGTTGTTTTTTAAGTTTTTGATATAACGCTTAGCGACATCTTCGCGCATTTTCAAAAGCTTCTTTATTTTTTTTAATTGCTGAAGTCCTAGCGCGCAACTCATTTCGTCCAAACGATAGTTGTATCCAAGTCGTGTATGACCAAGCCAAGCCATAGAATCGCGCCCTTGGTTTTTCATGCTTTTACTTAATGATGCAACGTGGTCATGATTGGTGACAATCATCCCACCCTCACCAGTTGTCATTTGCTTGTTTGGGTAGAAAGCAAATACCGCTGCATCTCCAAAAGTTCCCGCCTTTTTTCCTTTATGTGTCGCACCAATTGCTTCGCACGCATCTTCAATAACTTTCAAGTTATGTTTTTTAGCAATCTTCATAATCGCGGTCATATCCGCCATTTGCCCGAAGACATGCACGACAAGAATCGCTTTTGTTTTTTTAGTGATAGCTTTCTCAACTTTTTTCGGGTCAATATTGTAGGTTGTTTTATCGATATCGGCAAAAACAACTTTCCCTCCTTCAAATAAAATACAGTTTGCAGAGGCAACGAACGAGAAGGGGGTTGTGATAACTTCATCGCCGGATTTAATGCCAAGTGAACGCACAATGAGATGCAGTCCCGATGTCCCGCTGTTAACTGCAATTGCGTGTTTGGTTCCGGTATATTTTGCAAAGGCCTGCTTAAACTCTTCCAGTTTCGGACCAAGACTTAAACTTCCCGATTTAAGGACTTCAACAACGGCTTTGATGTCTTCTTCATCTATGTGTGGTTTGCTTAAGCGTACTTTCATTATGAATTAAATTTATTTTTTACAACACGTGCTGGGTTGCCAACATAAACCCCGCCTTTTTCTTCGCAACTTTTGACCACTACTGCTCCGGCACCAACGATACAGTCATCCGCAACTGTTAAGTATTGTATGATTGATGCTCCTGTGCCAACAAGGACCCTGTCCCCAACTTCAACACCACCAGAAAGAGACACGCCTGGTGCAATATGAACATGGGAACCAATCGTACAATCGTGGTCAACTGAAGCGCCAGTATTAATGATAGAAAAATCTCCAATCGTGACACCTGGTTGAATAATGACACCGTCTGCTATGTACACTCCTTTACCGATGTTTGCATCTTCGCTTACAAGAGCGCTTGGTGCAATGACTGTTTCAAATGCGTATCCTTTTGCTTCGTAATCGCTAATCAGTTTTGCTCTGAAGTCTGTTTTTCCAAGATGACCTAACCCAATTACAGCTAGACCACATAAAGAAGGTTCTTGTGCTGGAGTAAGTCTCCCTAAGAGGGAAACATCGGGGTGTACTTTTTTTGAGGTGTCATCATCTAAAAACCCAACAACATTGTAAAGCGATATTTTTTTCAAGGTGTAACTAATAACCTTCGCATGTCCTCCTCCACCGAGAATGAGAATATCTTTTTTACCAACTTGGTTTTTCTCCATATATAGAGCCTATCATACCAGGTTTTTCATGCATTAACCACTACCAGACAGGAAAGCGCAAAGCGCCACATCGTGGTATGATTGTCTATATATCTTTACGTTTTTTAGCACCTGTGATAACAAAATTAAACAATGTAATATCGTGGGCAGGGGAGCGGTTTCAATTTGACGCTCACTACTTTACCAAGAACACCTTTTGGCTTTTGGTTGGGCAGGCAATGGCCTCCGTTGCTTCGTTTCTGGTTGCGGTGGTATTGGCTAACTTCGTTCCAAAAAGTGTTGTGGGAGATTTTCGTCTCATCACCTCTTTTTATGCGGTGCTTGTTTTCTTTGCACTCTCTGGCCTTTCTTCTGCACTCATCCGAGCAATCGTAGAAGGTAGAGACGGTGCGCTTCATGTTGCGCTTCGCACTAAACGAAAGTACGGACTCCTTGCACTTGTGGCGGGCATCGTACTCGCACTTTACTTTTGGGTTCTGAGGGGAAATTCTGTTTTTGGTATCAGCATTCTTGTGATGTCGATGTGTCTTCTCATTATTGAATCATATTCGATGTACCTTCCATACCTTCAGGGTAAGTATGAGTTTAGGTATAGTTCTATTCATACAGGAATTATTAAAGTTATAAGTGCGCTCGCAGTCATCCTCGTTTCCTTTACCGCTCCGGAGACGATATATTTGGTTTCCGCTTTTTATTTGGCTCAAGTCGTAGTCGTATACATTCAATTCCATGCTCTTACGAAAAAGTTTCCACCAGCAAATACTACTGCCGATAGTGACATGGTTCCATACGCACGCCACATGACGCTTGCCGGTGTGTTCTATATGCTTTTGGGACAGGCCGATAAACTTATTGTGTATAAATTTTTTGGACCAGTCTCGCTTGCGTCGTATTGGATTGCTTCTGCAGTTCCACAAGAGGTGGGGAGGGTGGTTGTGACCGCGCTTCAAGTCGCGTATCCAAAATTTGTTAAAGGGGAACACCACGACATGAAGCAAATGCTTGCTAAAAAATTAATCACCCTTACTTGGGTACTCTTTTTTGTCTCATGCGCTTATGCACTTGTGGCGTATCCATTCTTCCATATCTTTTTCCCACAGTATGTAAGCGAGGTGAGCAAATCAATTCTTCTTATGTTTGGATTTGTTATCATTCCACACATGTTCATTTGGCAATACTATACTGCGAAGCGAAATGTTGCCGTGGTGTATATCAATAATACTGTGGACCCCGTGCTTCAAGTTTTGTTGTATATCGCCTTCATTCCGTTTTTCGGTGTATGGGGAATCGTGTATGCAACGGTTGCAAAGACATTTATTATGAACATGCTCGCATTTTATATTCTTAAGAGGTACTAGTATGAAAGAATCTTCAGTTGGTATCGATATTGTTGATGTGGCACGGTTTGCTTTGTTTGTAGAAGACAGAGAACACGCTTTTTTGAAAAAAGTTTTTACTCCAGAGGAAGTTGCGTATGCTTTTTCACATGCAAATCCTGCTGTACGTTTGGCAGGAATGTTTGCCGCTAAAGAAGCGGTAAGTAAAGCCCTTGGCGTAGCAGAATTTCCTTTTGCTCACATTGAAATACGACATCAAGAAGATGGAAAACCGGTTGCGTACACGTTAGGTAAAAAGCTTTCCGTAGCAGTCTCTATTGCTCATACGGACACCTTGGCAACCGCTGTCGCGATGGGCTAATTTTTGGTATTATAGAGTGATTATGAAGAAATGCCTGGTTTTAGATTTGGACAATACGCTCTGGGGAGGGGTCGTTGGCGAGGATGGTATTGATAATCTTGCGCTTTCTCTTCAGGCGCCAGGAAACAGTTTTTTAGCGTTTCAGCAGGCAATTTTGGACTATTATAACCGCGGTATTATTTTAGCGATTAACAGTCGCAATAATCCGGAAGATGCTTGGAATGTTATTCGCAATCATCCAAACATGATTTTGAAAGAGCATCACTTCGCGGCATCGCGCATCAATTGGAATGACAAGGCACAAAATATCAAGGAACTTGCAGAAGAACTAAACATCGGTCTTGATTCAATGATTTTTTTGGATGATGATCCAACGAACAGGCAGTTAGTACGTGCCCTTGTTCCTGAAGTGGAAACACCAGAATTACCAGCTGACCCGAGGGAATACACGAAGTTTTTGCATTCCCAAAATTATTTTAATCTCGACGTGCTCACGGATGAAGATAAAATGCGAGGCAATCTGTATGTTACTGAACGCTTACGCAAGGAGCAAGAGAAGCAGTTTGAAAATAAGGAAGATTTTCTCCAGTCACTTAACTTGGAGCTTTCGATATTTGAAGATGATGATTCTTGTATTCCGAGATTGGCACAGCTCACTGAAAAGACAAACCAGTTTAATATTTTAAAACATCCGCTTACGGAAGAAGAAATTCGTGAATATATCAAGAGTAAGGATCATAAAATTTTCCACGGGCAATTACAAGATGCCTTTGGTGACTACGGTGTTGTTGTTTTTGCGCTTGTCGATATCAAAAAAGATGTTTGGCACATTCGTTCAATGCTCATGAGTTGTCGTGTGTTTGGGCGTGATGTGGAAGAAGCATTTTTGGGAGAAATTATTAAACGTGCACATAAAGAGGGGGCTAAGCAGATTACGATTGCCTTCGCAGAATCTGAAAAGAATGCACCAGCAAAAGAATTTGTCACTAAACATTTTAAGGAGGGGTATTTACATGTGAAAGAACATCCTTCACAACCAGCGTGGGTAACAACAAAACTACTATGAAAACATTCAATGCCATTGTTACAGAAATATTTAACCTTCAAGAACAAGATATTAAAGACACGCTTTCGTCTAACGACATCGCAGACTGGGATTCTATGAATTACCTTTTGTTCATTGCAGAGCTTGAAAAGAATTTCAATGTATCGTTTACGATGGATGAAGTAATGAATGCGAAAACGCTTGGCGATATACGAAGTATAGTTTCGTCACGCACCAAATAATATGAAAGCAGAAGTCCACGCTTTTGAAGAGATACAACTAGGGGATACTGCTTCGTTTATTAAGGCGTGGTCTAAAGAAGACGTTGCAACATTTGCTTCGTTAAGTGGTGACGAAAATCCGCTTCACACAGATGAAACATATGCATCACAAACACAATTTGGGAAACCAATTGTACATGGCATGCTTGTAGCGTCATCATTTTCAACGCTCCTCGGAATGTATTTGCCAGGTATGTATTGCTTGTATATGAAACAAGATATCGTATTTAAGAATCCTGTGTATCCAGGCGAAGAGTTGTTGGTAGAAGGAACTGTTACACAAAAAATAGAAGCAACGCGCATGCTTGAGATAGCGATGAGTATTTCTCGCAACGGCACTACTGTGGTGGAAGGCAACGCCCTTGTACAAGTACAACCAGCATATGAATAACAAAGAGAACAATCGTATAGCAGTTATTTCAGGAGGAGCCGGTTACCTCGGTAGTGCTATTGCCCGCGCGCTTGCAAAGCAAGGGATGTCTATTGCGCTCTTGTATCACACAACAACAGAAGAGAAAGTACAAAATATCATTACTTCCCTGCCAGGGACATCTCATAAGGCATACAAGTGCGATATTCACAACGAGCAAGAGGTAGTAACAACAATTGAGTCTCTTGAAAAAGACATGGGAAAGATTTTTGCTTGCGTGCATACAGCAGGGACAAAGCCGATAAGAAAAACATTGATAGCCACATCAAGCAAAGAACTGGAGGATGCATTACATACGCACACGCTTGGCGCTTTTGCTTTGTTATCGCCATGTGCAAAAAAATTAAAAGAACATAAGCATGGCGTGATGGTTGGCGTGACAACGGTTGGTGTCGTGATCTCTGAAGCCACACATTCGCTCGGTGGGTATATTCCAGCCAAGTATGCGCTTCAAGGAATGCTTACGATGTTTAAAGAAGAACTAAAAAATTCTGGCGTGCGCGTATATTCAGTTGCACCTGGGTTTATGGAAGGGGGGATGAATAGCGATATCCCAAAAGCTTTTGTTGAGATGATTCGTACAAAAAGTAAAACAAAACAACTAACAACAGCAGAAGATGTTGCGGAAAAAATTGCGTATCTTTGTAGTGATGCGGCGAACAATGACAATACGTTGACGCATGTTGTGGCGCTAGAGTATCAGGCAGAATAATGTATGTTGTTTAATTCTTTTTCCTTCGCGATTTTCTTACCCATAGTTTTTTTGGCGTACTATGCGCTTCCGCACCGCTTCCGAACACTCTTTCTTCTCCTAGCTAGTTGTTATTTTTATATGGCGTTTGTGCCGTCATACGTGCTTATCATGTTTGCAGTGATTACGGTTGATTATTTCCTTGCACCGCTGATTCATAAGCATGTCGGTAGAAAGAGAGCACTATTTTTGATGGGAAGCATTGTCGTTAATCTTGGTATTCTTTTCTTTTTCAAATATTTTAACTTTTTTAATCAAAACATTGATGCGCTCGCGGAAGCTCTTAACTTCAACTATGCGCCGATGCTTCTCTCCATTGCGCTTCCACTCGGGCTGTCATTTCATATCTTCCAAAGCTTAAGTTACGTGATTGAGGTGTATAAAGGAAAATATTTGCCGGAGAAAAATTACATCCGTTATGCTCTCTATGTTATGTTTTTCCCGCAATTGGTTGCAGGTCCAATTGAACGACCGGCTCATTTGTTACCACAACTTGCAACGCCGGTTGTATTTAATGCAGTTTTAGCGCGCCAAGGACTTGAACGAATGTTGTGGGGATTTTTCAAAAAATTGGTAATCGCCGACCAATTAGCTCAAGCAATTAATCCGCTCTTTGCAAGTGTCCCAACTGAAGGAGCGCTCATCTTCGCACTTGCGGTATTATTTACATTTCAAATCTATTGCGACTTTTCCGGGTATTCAGATATTGCGCTTGGTACGGCCATGCTTCTTGGGTTTAATCTTACCGAGAACTTTAATCGTCCATTTGTTGCCACGTCTTTTGCTGATTTTTGGCGCAGGTGGCACATGTCGCTTTCAAATTGGTTGCGAGATTACTTGTACTACCCACTTATTCTTGGGTGGGGACGGGTGTCTAAAATAAAATTGTATGCAAGTTTGATTACTACCTTTACATTGATTGGACTGTGGCACGGAGCAAATTGGACCTTTGTGCTTTTTGGTTTTATGCACGGCATGTATCTTTTCATTGAATCAATTACGGAAAAATATCGTAAGAAAATAGGTTCATGGATTTTATTGCACCAAGTACCGGCGCTTCATCGTGTTATGCAAATCGGTATTGTCTTTGTTGGTACCGCACTCTCGTTTCTTGTCTTTCGTTCAGAGAATGTTACGCAAGCATATACGTATTTTAATAATCTTGTTTCAAATTTCAATCTCTCTTTTGTTTGGAACGGGATGATGCCATTACTCACCAAAACAACGGGAACCATTGTGTTTGCTTTTGCGCTTCTATCCATCATCCTCATGTTTGTTATTGAATACTACCAAGACAAGTATAAGAATTTTTATTTTGTTGATACGTTACCAAAGCCGGTTAGGTATGGTTGGTACTACGGACTAATTTCTGTAACTCTTATATTTGGTTATTTTGGCGCACAGTCATTTATTTATTTCCAATTTTAGTATGAAGCACTTCATTATAAACCTCATACGCTTCTCGCTTCCGCTTCTTATCGTTTTTGCGTTGCCGGTTGCTGTTCTTTTCTTGGGACGAGAATACGTATCTGTACATGCAGTTGTAGAAAAACAGGCACGTTCTCCGCAAACGCTTTTTGGTTTTATGTACAACGGTCAATCCTTTGTTCCGTATAAAGAGCAATTAGTTGATTCAAAAAAACCGGAACTGGTTGTGCTTGGTACATCGCGCATGATGCAGGTTCGTGAAGATTTTTTCAAAGAAGGGGCGAGCTTTGTCAACGCAGGAGGTGGCGCAAAAAATATACACGACGTGAAGCGGTTCATAGAAAACCTACCCGCAAGTGTTTCTGTGGTTATTCTTGGTCTTGATCAAGACATGTTTACAAGTAGTGACACGAAGCCCTCTTACGAAAGAGGGGAAGACAGAACAGATGTTCGCTTGCGAAAGCTTCTTTTTACAAACATGCGCAAGATATACATCGATGTTTTCTTAGAAAAGTATTCTCTTCGCGATTTGGTTGAGAAAAGAAATAATGGCTCTGTTGGTGTTGTTGCAATCATGCGGGGAGATGGATTCCGTGGAGATGGAAGTTACAGGTACGGGCACATTATTGCTGAAGAGAATCGTGAAGAACGAGTAGGTCAAGACATTAAGCAAACAGCACAGGCACTTGGTGTGGGGCGTTACGCTTCATTTGCAACCAGTGGAAACGAAGATGAGAATATGCGTGTCTTGCAAGAAACACTTGCGATTGCGAAAGCAAACAATATCTATATTGTCGGAGTTCTTCCACCGTACCCAACGCTTTTGTATGAGACGATGAAATCACACGCAGCGTACAAAGACACCATCACGAAACTCCCACAAACACTTTCAGATGTTTTCAAGCAAGCGGAATTTCCGTTGTTTGATTTTTCAAACGTGCGTTCATACGGAGGAAACGATGCGGATTTCGTGGACAACATTCACGCTTCTGACAAGGCATCGCTTCGCATGCTTATCCGTATAGCAGAAAAAGTTAAACAGGTAAGGGGTTATGTTGATATACCGCACGCAAGAACAATGCTTGACTTGGAGCCGTCTAATATGTTTACCTTCTAATATGAGTCGCCTCATCCGTATTTTTAAAAGAATATCCGCATTCGTGTACCGCTATCGGAAGTACCCACTTTTTATCCCTGTGTATGGCATCGTGTATTTTATGAAAGGGTTTTCACTTCATGCTCGTTTTTATACGGATGAGGAACTGCTTTCCGAACTTGCGAAGGGAAAATCAATTGTTCGTTTAGGCGATGGTGACATCATCAACATTCAATTCGACATGGATAATTGTTATCATCGCTCCGACAAACGCCTGCGCCACATGTACAAGGAGATTATAGAAACCTATAACACAAAAAGTCCGTACATCCTCTCGGTTCCCATTTTTATGAACACAACAAACGCGGAATTAAAAGCGCTTGGTCCACGCAAACTCGAGTGGGGGATTCCGATGAAGATTATGTTCATGCTTCAGTTTAATCGCTCCATGCCGTACATGGATGCGCACAATTTTTACTATGACAATTATCTCGAACAAACAATTGCTCCACTGTTTAAGGACAAGCAACTCATTGTGATTACGAACAGACGAGTGATTGATAAACAAAAAAATAATCCACGGTTGCCATGGAACAATATCATCTACATAGAAGCGCCTGAAATTAATGCGATGGACGCATATGAAAGCATTAAACAACAATTGGATGAAATTTTCTCTGGTAAAGACAAGAAAAAGTTTGTTATGTTTGTGGCGATGGGGCCGGTTGGTAAGTACATCGTGTATGAATATGCTCACAGGGGATATCAGGGGATAGACATTGGAAAAGGAGTAGAAACGATGTTTACCAGCGAATCCATTCAGTATTTGATATAGGAAAAGGGTGTATTGACATTATCTATTAAATATAGTATAATAAATACCGGAGTTTTTTATTCTCAATAGGTTTTTTAACAATGAAAAGTGAGGCAAGTGATGAATATAGGTAAACTGTTCGAAGGGATTCGTCCCAAGTACGAACCCATGCAGGCAGAAACTGGCATCAATCTCGATTCGCTTGCAGTCGAGTTCGGAGAGGCTCTCTATTTCGGTATTTCTGGAGACAAGATTTCCAGGGAGACGCGTACTGTGGTTGTTCTGTCGTCGGCTGTCGATGGTGAGAACATCGCCAGGGTGAGGGAAGCTGTCTTCATTTGTCATGACATCGCCGGACATAGCGGTCCTGGCATTCGTGACAATCTGCCGATTGATGTTTGCGCCGGCAAGGTCAGACTTATTGTTCATGGCGTGGATAGAAACGTCGCGCTCATGCAACAGACGGCCATCGAGTGCGGGTATCCGCCCGAGATGATCACCTGCTTTTCCATCGGCGTTGATGGCAACACCAAGGACCAGATGCACTTCATGAACGATCATTTCAAAGACGAGGAAAAGTCATTTGTCTTCGTGACAAGCGCTTACCATGTCCCGCGGACGGTTCGCACCGTGAAGAAGCAACTGGCTCCGCACCTGAAAGGGGTGGTTGCTTCGGTCCCGTACGTTCGCGGATGGTTTCCGGAAAGCAAAATCGTCGGTGGGCCGGTGTATCACCCCACGAATCGCGAAGCATACGACGTCGGCGAAGTCGCCCGCATCTTCGAGTACACCAAGAAGGGTGACCTGTGAACTAGCCTGTTATCGGGCAAAACCCCAACCAAGTCGGTTGGGGTTTTTTAATTTTTTACACGTATTATTTTCCGTAAAACGTTTTTAATTCACTAAGTTGCGTTTTAATGTCAGATACAGGAGTATCGGAAAGAAGGCATTTGTTAACACCAACCGGAGGTTCAAACGGGGTGATGGTAATTTCTTTACCGTACACCTCTTGTGCAATCAACAGCAATTCATACTTGCTTTTATTTTCATCGGTGCCGTATTGATTAAGTACAGGAAGTGTATCCCACGTTTCAATCATGGTTTTTGCTTGCTTTGCCCACTCAAGCGTTGTCAGTCCATTCCAAAAATGATTTGTGTATCCGCGGACTTCGCCTTCAGCATGTAAGAACCAATCAAGAAGCGCAATGCTCGTGTTTGTTTCATGCCCAATAATTGAGGTGCGAATAATTTTTGTATTCTTGCTGTTGTTTTCTAACCACGCTGAACTTTCTGCCTTACTCTTTCCGTAGTCGTCGTCTGCGTCGCGAGTGTCTGTCTTTGTGTACTTGTAGTCTGGAGGAACGTTACCAAGAAATTCACAATCAGTTGATGGGTGAATCACGCGGATACCAAGCGTATCTAAGAAGAGGGGTAAATCAACATTCACGCTTGTATACAGCGCTACGTCTGGTTTTCTTTGCGGGATGATGCCAATGCAGTTAATGATGACGTCCGCTTTTGTTTCCCGGATGGATGCTTCAAACGAAGCATTTCCCCAGCGATCGTTTATTGTCACAACACTGTACCCGTCCTGTGATTCAAAAAATTTACATACCGCATTCCCAAGCATCCCCTTGTGGCCGAGTACTAAAATTTTTGTCATAGATTATGGTTTGAAATAGTTGTGCTTCTTTAAGATGTTTTCTAATTCTTTCTTTGAAACGAGGCAGTTTTCAGAACTTAGGCCGTCGCGCGTCATTTCCAATTCATTATAAATATTTTTATAGTGAATGAGGAAGATGTCTTTGTCCTTCTTGTGAGTTGTGCGTGGAATTTCATATGGAGAAAACATGTGTTCATGGAACTTTTCTGAAATGCGTGGCTGACCAGCTTTCCACTTGAGTCCGAAATTTTCAGAATAAATTTCAAACAAGTCTTTAACCTTGAATGATTTCAAGTTTGGTGCGATGTTAAATCCAGTGTGGTTGAGCGCCTCTTCAATGCAATCAACAGCTGCTTCAACGTCAATCATGAAGCGAGTCATTTGATCGCCGTAGAGATGAAGCTCATAATTATTTTGAATAGAATCCCAGATGAGGGGGATGATAGAACCGGTGGAGTTAAGTACATTGCCGTAAATAACGGAAGAAAGTTTTGTCTTTTCTCGTTCTGCATTGACGATAAATGCTTCGCCAGCGACGAACTTCATTGCGCCGTAGAGTGTGGTTGCAGAACGGCTTTTGTCAGATGAAATAAATGTTGCTGCTTTTAGTTGGTTGTTGATGGCCGCTTTTCTGGAGTTGATAGCACCATGAACAATTACTTGGAGGCCTTCTTCAACGTTTTGATCTACCGCTTCAATTTGCTTAAGTGACGCTGCGAAAATGCCAATTGTGTGGCCTCGCATGGATTCATTTAAGAGGTCATAGTTACGCACATCGCCAATGATGCAGTTTACTTTCGGGAATTGTTTCTTGAGATAGTAATGCTTTGCTTCGTCGCGACTAAAAATCGTTATTTCGTTATGGTTGTAATAACGTTTGATGATTTTTTGGCCCAAGAATCCTGCGCCACCGGTGATGAAGATTTTTTCGTTTTTTATCATAAATATAAATATGGCGTTATTTTTGAAGGTATAGACCCAAAAGGTATAGGGAATATTTCCTTATAATAACACACTTCGATAGTGTAGACAAGAGCATTATTCTGTGGTCTGGTGCGCCTCACGTAAGACCAGAATGCCTTTTGATTTTAGGCCATTTTTTATATATACTAAAGGAATTATGAATACGCTTTACCCTAGAGTTACTGCGGTTACGATTATGTACGGAGATAGGTGGAAGTTTCTGCACCAAGTGCTTATTGCGGTTATGCGCGACCCGTATATTACCAAGTTCATCATTGTCGATAACGGTTCAAAAAACAAGGAAGAAATAGAAAACGGGGTTAAAGAATATGGCGATCGCGTACAAGTGGTTCGCCACGAGAGAAACCTAGGGTCGGCAGGTGGTTTTGCTTCCGCCCTTGAACACGCACGAGCGACCGAGTGTGATTACGTGCTCATCTTAGATGACGACTCTGTTCCTGAAGAAGGGACGATTATGTCGTTTATGGAAATCATCCGACTCTTGCCTGACCGAAAAGTTGTTTTGTCGGGAAGTAGAGATAATGTTCTTGCAAACAAGGAGCACTTCTACAAACCATCAATTCCAGATGACAAACCACGCGGAACGTTTTTTGAAGTGTTTAGTTTAAAAAAGTTTATTCACTTCATCAAACTTTTTGATCCTCGCAAAAAGAAAGCAAAGCGTGGTCCATTCATTCCAATCATCCCAACCGAAGGATTCATTTATGGTGGCGCATTTTTGCCGATTGAGGCTGTTCGTGAAGCACCGCTTCCGGACGCGTCACTTTTCTTGTATGGCGATGACATTGAGTATTCATGGAACGTGAAGAAGCTTGGGTATGAAACCTATTTGTGTTCAAAGCCTCGCTTGTATGATGTTGATTTAACATTCGGTGAAAATAGTTCTCATATTTTTGGACAGTTTGAAAAAAGCACGCTTCCTTTCAAGGTGTATTTCCGAATTCGAAACATGGTGCGTCTTTCGCGAAAGCATACGAAGCAGTCTAAACCAGTACTATTCTTGAATATTTTCTTTTGGATGCTTGGATTGTATATTTTAGGGTTCTTTAGATTTGGACTTACTGCAACGTATTGGTCACGTCTTGTGCTTATGACAAAAGCAGTGATTGCTGGATACTATCCGCATTCGCATTTTGCAAAAAGTATTGAGAGCACATTCCCACAAGTGAATCCCGCGGTTTAGGGTTTAATCGTATTTTTCGAAAACGTAATCTTTGTTTTGGTACATCGTACTTTCGAATTTGTCTCGGCGCTGTTTAACGAGAAGGGGAACAAACCAAAAGAGTTTCAATCCTTTTTTAACGCGGGCGATATTTTGTATACGGTCTGCCGGGTAGATGAGCTTTGTTTGTACTTCAAGTAATTTTTTAGCGCCTGCCTCAGTCACAAGATAACATCCAGCCAAATACATTGGTCGATAAAAGCGCGCAGGGGCACCGTAGGTAAATAGTTTTTTGTAAAGCATGTCGCGCAATCCTTCAAACAAAGAAACGGCGAGGATACCTAAAAATTTAATAAAGAACACAGGAAGTTTTGCATAAAGCGTTGTCGAAGGTCTCTTTTTAAATTGCTCAGTGAGCAGGAAGAGCCATAATTTTACAAATTTCCATCCAACGGTTGGATAATTAAAAGCCAAGTATTCCCACACTGCTTTTCCTTCCTTTTGCTTTTCTAGTTCTTGTGCGAGAGCGTCTTTAAACTGTGTGGGAAGTTCAACGTCATCTTCCAGGATAAGTGTATAAGGGATATGTTCGGACACGATACGCTCCAAGATGAGACGATGTGAAAGTGCGCATCCTTTTTCAACAAGCGCAAGCGGAGTCCCGTTTAAGCGCTCGGATGATTCTTCATCGTACATATCGCCGAACTCGTGTGTTTTGCCATCAATTCCTATCTGTACCTCAAATGAAAGACCAAGGCGACTTAATTGCTCGCTCATAAACGCCAAGCGTTCCGCACTTTTTTTCATGTTGATGACAAAGATGCGACAAGTCATGTTAGGAAGAAAGTTTTTGAATTTCTTTAAACGCTAAATCAAAAAATTGTCCTGTGTCCCAGGCGGTGTATCCGAGTTCCATGAGGTCATACACCAAGACTTTTGCCGCACTTGCCATAGAGATGAGTACGAGCGTGTCCTTCTTTTCGTATCTTTTAGTTGCAAGTAGGGTAAGGAGTTCGTCCTTTACATCCTCATACGATTGCCACGCATCGCTTTTCGGTGCTTCAACGAAGTCATTGGTTTTTCCAAGATGAATACCTCTAAAGCGGTCAATGCTTGAAGTGACAATGACAATGTGTTTTGTTTCAAAAAAGTTTTTTAATTTTTGAAAGTCTAAGTGTTTGTTGTAACGCGGAGTGAAACATAGGGCGCTTCCGTAGGTTACGTCCTTATGGTAGTAATTTTTTAAAAAGATTTTTGAGTGGGTCCAAAATTGGTGTTGTTCCGGAATCCCCATATCTATAAATTCTTGTTTTGTTTTTAAAATAAGTTCCGGATTAAAACAAATAAGGAGACGAGGGTCACGCGAGGAGATAATTTCTTGTAGACGGCGCGCCAATTTTTTATCATATTTCTGGCGCCAGTCATTGTAGTAAAGACCGATACCTAAAATCATGTCGAAGAGCTCGTCGCCAAAACGAACGATGGATTTGTTGTTGGTGATGATATCGTCAATTGTTTCTTCGTAGGAGAGATAGTGAAAATCTTTGTAGTATTTGAGGTAGGAATCTGCAATGAAGTTATAGTAAAACTTCTTTCGCAGGAAGGGCCAGATTGCTTCCGGGTTGTCTAGAAATTTGTAAGCTCTATTTCTCCAAACAGTAACAATACTCATAGTAATTGAAAGTATAGCACGCAAAAAAGAGGGGAAAGACTGCCGTTGACTTTTATAATTTTCATGATATAATATAAAGAGCAGTGTTCCCACCAACTGAAAAGAAAGGATAGCCCATGTCTCATGCATCGGTTTCAACCGAAAGAAGCAAGTTCTTCGCTGTCGCTACGCAAATCCTCGCCATCCCTCGGGACGGCGTGGAAATGGCGCAGGCGCTTGTCGCCATTCCGGGCATCGTCATCGACGCGCCCGTGAAGTACGCGTGCCAGAAGTACTGGTACCGTAACGAAGCTGATTCCGCAGAGTTCTTCATCATCGCCGGTCATCATGACGAGAAGCTCGTTGCTGAGCGTTTCGCGGAAGATGTCGTTTGCACCCACTTCGGCATCATCCCGTCAGCAGGTGTCTACTCGCAAGGTCGCGCCAAGCACGCGGGTGATCAGGCGCAGTGGATTGCGAGGAATGTCGTGGAGCACGACGTGGAGAGCGTGGCGCTCTTCGCGCCGGCGTTCCATCTGCCTCGCGTTTACCTGACGCTCCTCGAAGCCCTTCGGCGTGTCGGGAAGCGTATTCCCATCATCCCGATGCTGGTGCCTATCTCGCCGTTTGAGCAGTCGGTGATGAACTTCGACACCGGCGAACTTACCTTCTGCCAGATGGACGTCATTCACGGAGAAGCCGACCCGCGGATGGAGAATTACCAGAAGGAAAAAGGGGACGGCAGTCACGGTGACGTGGCCACCATCCCGGAGTTCGAGGAGTACCTCAAGTGGCTGTACGAACAGCCCATCGTGGAGAGGTACACGTTCTCTGCGCTCTGAAACACCTGTACCCATCCAAGCTTTGCTTGGGTGGGTACTTTTTTTACAACAAGAAACAATATTTTTATTTTCTCTCCATCACCAACCATTCTTGTTCTTGTTCACCGCGTTCGCGTAAGAGGGTGTAGAGGTGGTGTTTATTTTTTATATTCATCAAGAATGGATAGTGTTCCGGATTGCCGTTTTTGAAAACAATGACGCGAATGTTGTGTGTTTTTTCAAATCGTTCAGTGAGAAGTTCTTTTACATGGGGTACTGCAAAATCATGAAGCTCAACGAGAAATGTTTGCACGCGCGAAAGTGCGGGGGTTTTGTGCGGATTAAGAATCTCTGCTTCAAATCCTTCCGCGTCGCACATTAAAAATGTTTTTTCATCAATGCGGGTTTGTAAGTCTTCCGGTGTACAGTTTGGAAGCAAAAGTAATTCATTAGTAAGATGATTTTTTGTGTAGAGTTCTTCAGTTAAAGCAAGTGCTTTTTCATCAATATCATAACCAATGAGTTTTGTTTGTGGACTTTTCTTTCCAATACCAATCAAGTAGTATCCTTCCGCACAACCGATATCAATCATTGTTGTATATCCACGCCCCATAACTTTTTTAATTGTTTCGTGGAGTATTTCTTCATAGACACCAATAAGTTTGATGAGGTAACTGCTACCAGCTGCTTCACTCACATAGGAGAGCCCTTGGAATGGACCGCCGACGACATTGTATCCATGCTTATTCAAAAACTCTTTCGTGTATTTCGCGACGATATCCATGTCGCTTCCGCTTGATAGTTTGGAAAAGGTGGCGCGCCAAAGTTTTACGATAAGACTAAAGAGAGCGGTCGGCATTATTTTCTTAAGAATAAGTTTGATACGAACTTTAAGAGGGATGTATGTCATGGTTAGTGGTATGGTAGTAGAGTATAACTTACTTTATGAGAAGTAAAAGAAGGCGAGCGCTCATGTAGAGGAGGAAACTTGGGTATACAAGCAGATTTTTTTCTGCGCCTTCCCGCATAAGTGCGCGCCATGAAGAAAAACGTTCTCGCCTTGAACGCGCACGGAAATTAAGTGTGCCGTACCCATCACTTATGGTGCTTGTGTGGTTTACATAGAAGATGTTTTCTGCAAGTCCAAGCTGGTAAAAGAATATCCACTCCTCGCCTTGTTTAATGTATTTTGAAAACGTCGCCGTTGTAAGGATTTTTTTATGAATGCAATGCGTTGCGTCCCCAGTAATCTTTTTTGTAATGAGGTAATCCCAGGCGTAGGAATATGTCGCATGTGCGCGAGGTGCACGTGTGATTGGGGTGCCGTCGCTAAGTACGCGATTAGTCATGAACCAATGTTTGCGAGGATGTGTTTCAATGAGGTGAGCAAAATGTGCGAGTGCATCAGGTGCTAAGTAATCATCATCATCAAGAAAGATAATCCACGACTGTTCGTCTGCAAGCAAGAGCCCGCGGTTGCGAGAAAAATTAACCCCCATGTTTTCTTGATTGACCACGTAGGTAATGCGCGAATCAGTATTGCAGAAGTTCTTCACGCCTTCGTAGGTTGTATCTTCCGGAGAATCGTTGATAACAATCATGCGAAAGTTTGCATTAGTCTGGTTGCACACAGAAGTAATTGCGCGCATCGCCTCGCCACTACGTTTATAGGTTGGTGTAATGATGGTGAACATACTATGAAAGGCGTAAGAGTTTTTTAATCGCACTCTTAAGTCCAAGCGCAGTTAAAAGGCGTTTGGAAGCATGGTATAGCGAAAACTGGTTGAGAAAACGAAGCGCCGGATGTCCCCAGGAATAATTCCACAAATGCACGCCGTACGTTCCAGGAGTTAGGTCACTTTTTTTATACGAAGCAATTGTTTCTGGCGAATACGGATAGAACGCGATTGGTTCACATACGATTGTGTTTGTGAGTCTTTCTTTCATGTCGTTGTACACGCCTGTGATGAGTCGGGGAATGGTTGGAGGCGTCGCGTGTACATTATTGTATTTTTCTTTGCACGCCACAATGTATGGATGGTGTGGAATTGCCCCAATCATGCCAGCACTTATCGTTTCGTTCGTTTCCTTTCCAAGGAGAAGTTCACAAGAAAGGAGTGGGGAAATATCCTTGACGATTTCCATGTCGGTGTCTAGGTAGATGCCTCCATGCGAAGAGAGTATTTCAAGGCGAGCGTAATCAGAAACAAAGGCCCATTTTTTTTCTTTATACATGCGTGCAGTAAAAGGGTGCTTGGATACGTCGTAATTCGATTCGTTCCATTCCTTGATAGAAAAACCTGGTAGGTGTTTTTTCCAGCTGGCGATACATTCCTGTACGAGCTTTGGTTTTGGGTTTTTACCAAACCAGCAATAGTGTATTGTTTTTGGGATAGAGGCTTGTGTATCCATACGTTAGTATGGCCAGTATAGCATTTTGTGAACAGCGCACCTTTACCAAAAAGGACATGGTATACTTCTAAGAATTATCATAAAACAAAGTATGCAAACATTTTTAAAATATTTAGTGTATGGTTCTCTCGCATTTATTCCATTTTTGGCGTATTACGTCGCTGATGGAGGTTCGTTTGATTTACTCAACTGGGGCACATCAGGAATGTTCTTTCCATTCATTAGCGGAAAGAATATCGTATTTAGAATTCTCGTTGAAATTGCTTTAGCAGGATGGATACTTCTTGCGCTTCTCAATCCAAAGTATCGTCCAAAGAAGTCCCCAATTCTTCTTGCGTATGGTGTGTTTATCGTTGTACTTTTCATTGCAGACATGTTTGGTGAAAATCCATGGAGAAGCTTCTGGAGCAATTTCGAACGCATGGAAGGATTCATTGGGCATATTCATTTGTTCGCATACTTCCTTGTTTTCTCTTCGATGCTTACTTCTTCCAAGGAGTGGCTTACCATGTTTAAGATATTTATTGCTTCAAACATCCTTGTGATGATTCAGGGATTTTTCCAACTATTCGGGGTTAAAGGATACTTTTACGCATCACTGATTCCAGAAAAACTTTCAACTTGGTTTGCTCAGAATTTCCCAATTCACCAAAGTGAAGTTCGTCTGGACTCTACGATTGGAAACTCCGCATATTATGCAATTTACTGTCTTTTCTTTGCATTCATTGCAGCGATTCTTTGGACGCACGCGAAAGGAAAAGGAGAAAAGTGGTTCTACGGCATCGTCGGTGCTCTTAACCTCTTCTCGCTCTTCTATTCTGGTACGCGAGGTACCATGATCGGTCTTGTAGTTGGTGTGATTATCAGTCTTGGCATGCTTGCATGGAAAGAACACGGAAAGGCGCGAAAGATGCTTGTGATTGCGCTCGTTGCGATTACGCTTGTCCTTACAGGAATTTTCTCAATGAAGAACACCACCTTCATTAAGAGTTCGCCAACACTTTCTCGTCTTGCAAGTATTTCTCCAACAGACCTTACGACGATGAGTCGTCTTACGATTTGGCAGATTAGTTTTGAGGCGTGGAAAGAAAAGCCAGTGTTTGGATATGGTCAGGAAAACTTCTCTAACATTTTCGCTAAGAAGTTCATCCCTGAAAAAATGTGGAATATAGAACCATGGTATGACCGTTCTCACAATGTATTCTTTGACTGGTTGATTGCAGGAGGAATTGTTGGACTTCTCGCATACCTTTCACTCTTTGTGGCGGCGCTTTATCTAATGTGGGTCAAGAAAGGTGTTTCTGAAGTAGAATTTTCACTTCCGGAACGTGCGCTCTTAACGGGGCTTCTTGCGGGATACTTTATTCACAATATCTTCGTCTTTGACAACTTGGTAAGTTACATTCTCTTCATTTTGGTTCTGGCGTACATTGTTTCAAAAACATATGGCGGACACACGTATTGTGGGACAACAACAATGAAAGAAGAAACAGTGACGTGGCTTGTTGCTCCAGTTGTTGGTGTGCTTTTCCTTATTGTGTTTTATTCTGTTAGTTACAAAGCAGTTCTTGCAAATAAACTTCTTATTAAGGGTATGGATGTTAATCGTCATATTGCAAATAAAATGCCGTTTAACGATATTCTTGTGCTCCAGAAAGATTCTTTCCGTTCAGCAATTGATTTGAAGGTTGTTGGTAGTGAAGAAGCACGAGAACAGTTCTTGCAAACCGCCGCGCGCATGTCCCAAGTGCAGATTCCACCAGAACTTCCACAGGGAGAAAAGCAGGCGATTGCTCAAGCCATGAATGACCTCATTGCCGCCGCTCGCCAAGAAGTTGAAAATAGTTATCCAGATTACAAAGATGAAGTTCGTGCACTTTCTATTGCCGGAATGTTCTATAACGTCATTGGTGACTACGCTTCTGCAGAAAAAGTGTTAAGTGAAGCGGTCGCCATCTCACCGTTTAAGCAGGTGACGGCGTTTGATTTGATTCGTTCATATCTTGCACAGCGCAAGTATAATGACGCAGAAACTCTCGCTAAGAAAATCTTCCTCGCTGCGCCTGAGTTTGGCAACGCAATGAAGTTGTATGTTATTACCGCAATTTATGCTAACAAGCTTAATGAGGCAAGAACGGTACTTGCAACAGTAAACAAGACCATTTCTATTGATAGCGACATTTTAAGTGCTCTTATTGATGCAAAACAGTATGATGTGGCAATTGGGCTCCTTCAGCAGATGAAAAAGGAGCAACCAGCGCTCGCAGGGCAAATTGATGACTATATTAAGACTATTGTTGCGAAAAAAGGAGGGAACTAGTACACTTTAGACGTGTGAGTGCCTATTGGCTTACTTACAACAAGTATAAGAGTCTGCGCAAATGGTCATCGAAAGATGGCCATTTACGTTTTCTAAAAGACTCTTGTATACTTACAAGTGTGGTCCCAATTAGGTTTAAGCTTCATGCTTATCTCTGGTGGGCGACCGCACTCACATAAGGCACTTATTTTGGAGTAAGCCACGCTCACCAAAGATGAGCGTGACAAACAAAAAACGGCGCAAGCCGTTTTTTGTTTTCTGTACGTGTTCTCTTTTTTATGCGTGCTCAATTGACCATGAACCATTCGCAACAATTTTTACTTTCGGTAAAATGTTTTTTTCAATATGACACAGCCCAGTGGATGCGATCATGAGCCCGTTGTCTCCGGAAAGGTTTCTGTCGGGGAAATATAATTCTATATCTTCAGTACGTGCTAAATCTTCAAGCGCTTGTCGGATGTGATTGTTTGCACTCACACCCCCACCGACGATAAGTGAGGACGCGCCAGTTTCATAGAGAGCCTGTTTTGTTTTTGCAACAAGCACATCGGTGACGGCATTTTCAAATTCAAGCGCGAGAAGTTCTTTTTGATTTTCATCTAAGGATTCATGTTTTTTGACGCGAGTCATGACGGCTGTTTTTAGTCCACTAAACGAAAAGAGTAAATCACCCGAGTGGAGCATTGGTCGAGGAAGACGGAATGATTCGGGGACAATTGCTCCTTTGTCGCGCGCACGTTTTGCTAATCGTGAAATTTCCGGGCCACCAGGGTAGGAAAGACCGAGGAGTCGTGCGACTTTATCAAACGCTTCTCCAACGGCATCATCTTTTGTTTTTCCGATGACTTGATATTTTCTCCATGTTGGGATGCGTACAAGTTCGGTGTGCCCACCAGAAATGAGAAGCGCAAGCGCAGGGTAGGAGAGTTCGGCAATTTCATACATAGTGCCTTGCTTGGAAAGTAAACTGGTGACGATGTGACCCTCCATGTGGTTGATTGGATACACAGGAATATCCCACACAAGGTGAAGAGCGAGCGCTGCGTTAATGCCAACCCAGAGCGCTGGTTCAAGGCCAGGGCCTGAGGTGACTGCAATTGCATCAAGTTTTGGTTTTTGTATTCCTTCAAATAAGACAGCCATAGCTTTAAACATCTCTGGTTCGCGCTCAAGGAGCAATCCTAGTTTGTGTTTTTCGGCATGTGGAAGGTGGTAGTTATTTGTTCTCTCGACAAGAATATCGGCTTCTTCAAAAGCTTCCGCGATGAGTTGGGTGATTGCTTTGGCGTGTTCGCGCTTAGCAAGCGCAGGAAATACCCCGCCGTACTCCTTGTGGAGGTCAACTTGAGAGAGTACTTTGTGGGATAGCACTTCAAAGCGTATTTGTTTTCCGCGAGACGATTTTACAATGCACACCGCGGTTTCATCGCAACTGGTTTCAATCGACAGGAGAATCATAGTGTTTCAGTATACCGAAAAACACGTGCATTTCCTATGGAATAATGTTTGTAATGTTTTGAACGAGTCCTTGGTTTTCGTATGTGCCGACAGAAAGCCAGGTTGGAACTCCCAAGACACATAGTCCGCCAGAATCTTTTGCAAGCGCGATACCACCCGAGTTACCAGCATCTATTTTTGCAGAAATGAAAAAGTTTTGATTAGCGAGCGGTCCACGCGGAGACACTTTTGATGTGTCATACCCGCTTATGATGCCATTTGTCACTGAGCGATAGGTTTCATCAAGTGTGCCAAATTTTGGAATGGTGAGTTTTGCATCGCGTTTTGCAAACGTTGGAAAGCCAATTAAGACAACCGGGGTTCCGATAGGAATGGAGCTTGGACATTTGCGAAGCGAAGAAAGCGAGAAGTTATAACTTTCTTTCGGGATGTTGTTTTCAGAAAGGGGACTGCCGATAGTAACAATTGCTGTGTCGGTGTTGTTGTTGAAGGTGTACACCGTCCCCTCTAATGCAAAAAAGCCAATGGATTGATTTCCTTTTCCGGGAATGTAGAGTGCGCACGATTTCTGGTCTTTGACGACATGAAGGTTGGTGATGACGGCGTAGGGGACTTCTTTAAACTTCCAAAGCGTTCCACTTCCGGTTGAAGCAGCACCTTTGTCATTCACACAAACAATTTGTGCTGAGCCAGTGAGGTAAGGAGAAAGATCACTTGAAGTGATTGAAGCTTCACCAGAAAAAGCGTTGGTACCCGATTGTCCAGCATTTGCTTTTGTATTTGAAAGCGCAAGTTCTACTTGTTTAATTGCTTCTGCTTGCGTTTGGATGGCGCTTGCGGTTTTCGCTCCCTGTTCTTGAACTTTTTTATCAGTTTCCAAGAGCGTGGTTTTACTCATCGCTTCAAACTGATTGATACGTTGGTATGAATAGTAGTTAAGTAAGGCAAGCCCAGTTACAAGAGCACCAACGAGTGCAAACATGAGTGTTGCAAGTGGCCACGGTAAGTTGATGGATATTTTAATGCGCATAGTTGCGATTCGTTGTCCTATAGCGTAGAGTATAACACTATGAAGTGTGTCATTCTAAGTGTTGGTAAGGAAAAAGACGGTATGACCGATGAAGTAATCAGTACCTACACTGGTCGCATTTTGCGATACATGCCGTTTGAGTGGCACATTGTCGCGCCGTGTGCGACTAAAGAAAAAGAAGGGGAAAAATTACTTTCGATTATAAAAAAAGAAGATTACGTAGTACTCCTTGATGGGAAGGGAAGTGAATTAAAAAGCGAAGCGCTTGCAGAACTCATTGAAAACAGAATGGTGGACGGTATTAGGCGTCTTGTGTTTGTGATTGGTGGGCCATACGGAGCAAGTGAGAATCTATACAAGCGAGCAAACTATGTTTGGAGAATTTCTGCACTTACCTTTCCGCACATGCTTATGCGCGTCATCGTCGCTGAGCAAATCTATCGCGCACTTACCATCCTTAAAAACGAACCATACCACCACGCTTAAGCGCTATTGTTCGCAGGCTGTTTGTAGAGCAACGATATCTTCAGGGGAAAGTTCAAATGTCTTACTGTCATTGTATGGGAAAGGGGACAGCCACTATTTGGGAAAGGGGACAGCCACTATTTAACGCAATAAACCGTGTCATAATATACCAATGCCAAGAACATCTCGCGTAGCGGTAGGCGGAGAAATCTACCACGTTATTAATAGAGCAAACGGAAGACTTCAAATCTTCAACACCAAAGAAGATTATCAACTCTTTGAGCAGTTACTTCTTGATACAAAAGAACTTGTCGGTATGCGAGTCCTGGCATATACAATTATGCCTAACCATTGGCACCTCGTACTTCATCCAGAAAATGATGGTGACCTAACAGCTTTCATGCAACGGCTGAGCAACTCACACACAAGAAAGGTACACGCTCTTACCAAGACAAACGGTAGCGGTCACTTGTATCAAGGAAGGTACAAATCATTTCTTGTAGAAAGCAATGAGTACCTACTTGCATTGATTAAATATGTAGAACGCAATCCCGTGCGAGCAAAACTTGTTACAAGATGTGAAGACTGGCAATGGGGAAGCGCGTACAGAAGACTACAAGGAACCCCTAAAGAAAAGAAGTTGCTCGATACCCCACCAGTAGAGTTTCCATCCAGTTATCGTAGATGGATAAATACCACAGAGGATGAAGATGTTGTACAATCAATTCGTACCTCAGTTATTAAGGGTGTGCCGTATGGAGAAGGGGGTTGGGTAGAAAAAATGACAACCACCCACAAACTACACTCCACACTACGGTCACCTGGTCGACCAAAGAAACAATGATAACATTACAACACACAAAATATGAAAAAATGGTGGCTGTCCCCGTTATCTCGGTATTAAATCATTTATACCTAAAGCGACTAACTATTTTAGAGGAACAGAAAACGCAGCAACTTCCCTTAGAACAGCAGCATCTACTGGTCCTTCAACTGTCCAGGATCTTGTGCAGTTTGCCCGGACTAATCAGGTAGTTGATAAAAACTTACAAGGAAATGCAACTTTCGTAAAAGGAACAGCTGAAGATGCAAGAGGTATGTTTAACAGTGTCACTAACGGTTGGGACACTGTATACAATAAAGGTGGTGTTTTAACAAAGCAATCTACCGATAAGGCATATCAAGTTACGTACAGAACAGTTTCTAGTTCGGCAGAGGCCGTAAAACAAAAAACTGGCTCTACTGTTAATGCGGTAATTGATGTTTTGAAAAATAATGGAAAAGGTGGTTTTAAAGATGTTAGTTCAGTTAAGGGTGGTATTAAATTTATAAGTAAATAAAAACAATTTATGAAAACACTAAAAGATCTCTATAACTTAATGGTAAGTGACGACAATGAAGCAAGAGTTTTAAATTTAAAAGCAGAATATCCCGAAAGTTTAGATATCATACTTAACTGTCTTCCAGTAGATATTATTCCGATGAGAGAATACGACCGTAAAAAATTTGGATCATATGTTCTTGATGAGTATATTTTTCCCATTCTTCGAAATGGTGAACTAAAATGTAGATTACCCATTGATCGTTTGGTTGACGAAAAAACTAAAAAATATAAAGAAGTAAATATTTTTTTTAGTCATAAAATGGATATCGAGGAATTCATAAGTATTTTCAAGAAAGAGTGGGAATTAGATCAGAAGATGGCGTTTGGTACTGAATTCGGTATTCCAAGTATTGTTTGGAAAGATGAGTAATGGTAATCACAGGTAAAAATTAAGTTGCTAAATTAAGAATATTCTAGGAATCACTGTAGGATTTTCTATAATACTTAGTACAAGCATAGAAAATGAATCAACTAATAGTGTGTCTAATCAGTTTTCAAAAATAGGAGATTTTATTTCTAACATTTTTGGAAGCAGGAAAGGTGATAAAAAGAAAAAATAAGAATAATATGAAAAACATTTTTAACAACAAAAAAACATATTGGATTTGGTTAGTGGTTTTTATTCTCCTTCCTATAATTATGGTTCACGTTTCAAATGAGGAAATGGCAAGAATTATTTCAACAGGCTTAGTACTGATAGGGTTACCTTTGTTTCTACTTTTTATATCCATTTTTACCCCAAGTGGTCAATTCCTTTCTAATCCAGATTCGTCCAGTAAAAATATCCACACCATGGTTAATGGACTCAGGGTGGCAGTATGTTTACTGAGCGTGTATTTCTTATTTTCTTCTTCCTTCCCTTTAAGCAAAGAAATATATTCGTATTTTCTATATAAGAATACAGTGGTAACTACAAAAACAGTCCAAGATCTCCAGTCTGGAACACTTGATCCTTTTAGGGTGATTAATACGCGAGTTCAGGTTGGGCAATTTGCAGATGATAGCTACTCATACTGGTATCCAACTTTAAAATTGGAAATCGGCAATACATACAATTTTAAATTGCTACCGAATACAGACATTATAATCTCCGCTGAAGAAAATTAGTATGCCCGCACTGGTAGTTATAGGTTTACTTATATTGGGCGGTATATTTTTTGGCCCAGACTCACATGAAAGAGATACTTACTCTTCGTACGACTATAGTTATAATCAACCATACTCATCTAGTAGAAACGAAAGAACGATAGACCATGATGAAGCATTAGATAACCACTGGGACGAAATTAAGGAGTATATAAATGGTAGTGAACCTATAGAAGTGTACTCCCATGAAAGCGGAAATTACTATACCCTCGATGCTGAAATCTCAAATGGTGAAGTAGAAAGTATCAGTTTCCCAAACGGCGGGTGGATCTACATTAATGCCGACTTAAACTCAGACGGTTCTGGCGAAGGATATGGATCAGATAGTTATTGGGATGTCCAAATAGATTCTTCACTTATAGACGATGCAGTAGACGAGTGGGCAAGTGATAATGGATATACTTTAAGTGATTAAATCCACAGAATTTTTGGAGTAATTGGTGGGTGCTCAATACAGTCCAGAACAAGCATTGAGAACGCATCGGCAAGATCATCGTGTTTTTCTACACCGAAGTTAACCAATTGATCAATTAAGAGATCGGCGCCTTGTTTTGGGAAAAGAACTCTTCCTGTTTGAATAAGGTGTGAAGTTAGTGCAAGTCTACTTCTCTTGTCACTTAGTGGTCTTGAGGTACGGATATCATAAATACCCTCATTTTGTAATTGTTGTGGAAGTGCTTTTTGGTAGGCAACATCTTCAATGATAAATGTTGGTTTTCTGCTATCACTAAATGCACTATACAACTTTTTACAAGTATCTACCGTTTCTGGAAAGGTCATTTTCTTGTTGTAGATATTAGGTAAAATATACAACACCGCAGTACGACCTTCCCCGATAATTCTCCCCAGAACTATGGCTGTATAGTCAGCAGTTTCCTTTTGGGAAATAGCAAGGTCTACACCAATTCGTACTCCCTTATTAAGGGAGTACCCGTCACGCTTAAGCGCTATTGTTCGCAGGCTGTTTGTAGAGCAACGATATCTTCAGGGGAAAGTTCAAATGTCTTACTGTCATTGTATGAATACATGATAGAGTCTCTGTTTTCAACATGACCGATTTGAAGTGCGTGTCCAAGTTCGTGCGCAAGTACACGTTTTAAACTAAGAGGAGATTCAAATTCGTAGATAGTGATTGTTTTTGTGTTTGGGTCATACGTTCCTTCTTCAAATTCTTTCAATGCTGTTTCGTTGATAGTTTCAACTTTTTCATTTACTTCTGCAACTATGGCGTTATGCTTTCCACTTTCATTTTTGATTTCATCCGCAAACTTGTTTAAGTCGGCAATGTCATTGTTTAAATTGATTCTATCTATTTCAAGAGCAAGCTGTTCTTGTTTTAGTGCTTCGTACACGCCGGCAGGTGCTCCACCTTTTTCATTCCACGTGCTCACCTCTACTTTGTATGATGCTAGTCGCTTAAGGTATGCGGTAGTTTTTTCTTGTACGCGCTGATTCGCCAGCTCATACTGTTCTTGCGTTGCAGAAAGTGATGAGCGTATTGTGGAGAGCCTGTTTTTTTCTTCGGCAATTTGTCGCTTAAGTCTTTCATTTCTGATGGTGGTTCGCTGGCGTTCATCGTAGACGAAAGAAATTACCACATCGCCTCCTTCTTCAACAAACGAAAGGGGGGTAAGTCCGGGGACGGCGCTGTTCCACATTGCTTCTACTTCTTCCAGGTGTGCACCTACCGTACTTTTGGCGATATTAAAACGAGAATCAATGGTGCCGATACTGAAGGTGACGGGGTTTGCGCACGCTTTCGGGGAAAGGTATATGAGACCGCCGGCAATAGCGGAAAGTCCCAAAACAACAATGAGAAGTTTTTGAAGTGTGGAGCGCAAATCTTGCATACCTCTAATTGTCGCTTATTTAAGGGAAATGTCTAGGGGGAGAGAACCTTAAAATCTATTTTAAGGTTTTAATTTTTCTTTCTGTGCTTGTCCACGGACTACCAGAGCCTTTATAAAAATCTTGTATTAAAAGCATAATAAGGTCATTTCCAAATGATCTAAATTTATCAGACTCGTTATTTATAAAAACTTCTGCCGCGTACCTGTTTCCGTCACGAAGAACTCGTATCAGTTTTGGCAGAAAAACACCATCCTTATTTTGTTGCGCAATTGTTTCTAGTTTGTTTACTAATGCTGAAAAATCTTCTTTTTCTTGACTTGGTGGTTGTGGTGCTCCAAACATAATATATATTTTAGTGGGCGATAGAGGAGTCGAACCTCTGACATCCACAACGTCA
>CAZFBW010000009.1:0-19797 GCA_964517625.1 uncultured Candidatus Saccharibacteria bacterium
CCTCTACTAACTTCTTTGCATCAAATGCTACGACAACTAATCTTTCTGCAGAGAATGCAACGACAACTAATTTTGCAACAACAAATGCTACCGCAACATATGCCTACATTGATACCGCAACTATAGGCACAACAACCTTCCTCGGAAACCAGGGCGTCACCGGAACATTTAATGTCACTGGAACAACAACGCTTGCTACCACTACCGCAACACTCCTTACCGCAACCGATGCATCAACAACCAACCTCTCAGCCTCAGGCTTTACTGGTACGAACGGCTACTTCACTGGAACCTTTGCTGTAGCAGGACAAACTACCTTAGGTAATGCTTCAACAACAAGTATTTCAGGTACAGGCCTTACCTTCACCAATGGTTTCATTACTAACCTCTCTACTACGAATGCTTCTACTTCTCTCCTTTCTGCAAATGGATTCACGGTAGCTAACATGATTGCAACTGGTACGGCAACCCTCATCAACGCTTCTACAACGAATCTCTCTGCAACGGGAGCAACACTTACATCAGCGTTCATCACTAACCTCACTGGTATCAATGCAACCACAACATATCTTGCATCTACCTTTGCTTCTTCTACCTACGCAACATCAACTAACTTCTTTGTAACGAATGCTACAGCAACCCGTATCTTTGCAACAACTGCTTCTACATCAATCCTTTCTGCAAATGGAGCAACCTTTGCTAACATGATTGCAACTGGTACCGCAACTATCCTCAACGCCTCAACCACGAACCTCTCAGCCGTGGGTGCAACATTAGCATCCGCATTCATTACTGCCTTAACTGCAACGAACGCTTCAACGACTGCACTCTCTTCTGCCTCATCAACCTTTGGTATCTCATACACCTCAACGTCTACTATCTTCACCGCATCAACGACGAACCTCTCAGCCTCAGGCTTTACTGGTACGAACGGCTACTTCACTGGAACCTTTGCTGTAGCAGGACAAACTACCTTAGGTAATGCTTCAACAACAAGTATTTCAGGTACAGGCCTTACCTTCACCAATGGTTTCATTACTAACCTCTCTACTACGAATGCTTCTACTTCTCTCCTTTCTGCAAATGGATTCACGGTAGCTAACATGATTGCAACTGGTACGGCAACCCTCATCAACGCTTCTACAACGAATCTCTCTGCAACGGGAGCAACACTTACATCAGCGTTCATCACTAACCTCACTGGTATCAATGCAACCACAACATATCTTGCATCTACCTTTGCTTCTTCTACCTACGCAACATCAACTAACTTCTTTGTAACGAATGCAACGGCAACACTCTTTGCAGCGATTACCGCGTCTACAACTAATTTTATATCTCTCAATTCTTCAACCACCAACCTCACGCTCGGGGTAGGCTCATCAGCAACGGGACGTTTGTACTTTGCAAATGCAAATAATAGTTTTGTCACACAAATTGTTTCATCTTCAACACAAGCAGGCAACGTAACATTTACCTTGCCAGGGGATTCGGGTATCGCAGGACAAGCGATAATCTCTGATGGGACAGGCAATCTCTATTGGGGAAGTCCCGCAGCAAGCGGTGTAACTGGAGGGCAGTTTGGTTATGCAACACGTTGGCTCACTTCAACTACGCTCGGTACTTCGACACTCATCGACAACGGAACAGTGCTCGGTGTAAATGCTACGTCCTCATCATATACATTTAACCTTCAGGGCTCTGCTGGCGTAAACCCACTAAATGTTTCTTCTTCAACAGGTACGTCGCTCTTCACTGTTCTTCAAAACGGAAATGTGGGCATAGGAACGTCGACTCCTCTGTATAAACTTGATATTAGTGGTGGCGGTAGTGTTGCCTCTCAAATTAATTTTAGTTCAGATGATACTGATTCGGGAGGGTATCTTACATCGCTCAGTAGTAGTACTGCATATCTCACAGCGGGTCTCTCGATAAACGGTTCCGGTCAAGCAATCGCTCGTAGTGATTTTGGTTCAGGTGTTGCCTTCACTGGTGGCTACACACTTTTCTACGGTGATTACGGACTTACACCTGGTGGAATATATTCTCCTACTGAAGTTATGCGTATTGCACCATACAACGGTGGTTCTGTTGGTATTGGTACAACAACACCAACAAAAACTTTAGACATCGTTGGTAATTTTGCGCTAGAAAATAAAAATCCAATTTGGGAAGAGAGTGTTTTCAAGATTACTGTCAGTACAACATCCTCAACATTTACCAACTGGGATGTTTATGTTGGTCCACCGCTAGAGTCATTTAACATGTGGGACCAGGGTGGTCTTCACGGCGCTTCCGTTTTTGGAAATCTTAATCCACAAATAATTACAAGAGATTCTGCTCTGGTTGGTTTGACTTCAAGTGATTATGCTGCAATCCCTGCTGGCGCTATCGCTGGAGTACATGGACAAGCGACGGCTATTAATAGTACGGGCACATTTAAATTGGTGGTGGGGGGTCTCTTTGAAGCCGATGTGTTTGCATCAACCACAGGAGGACAAGTCGATAGGCTAACCGGTGCTCTTGGTGTGGCGGACATAGAAACCCAAAACCAAGTTGGTTTGGCAACGGGTGGAACATTCTATGCTGCTATCACCCACGCTAATGCAACCGCTACAATGTTGGTGGGTTTGAACATACTATCTAACATTGCCACAGGCACCGCAATTACTAACTACGGTCTTTTAGTTGGTGATCAGGCCGGAATTGGTGCAACAAATTACGCCATCAAAACAGGGACTGGTTTGATTTCTTTCGGTGATTCGGTAAGCGTGGGTGCTACATCCTCCGTCGCGTCTCTCTTTGTCCAAGGAACCAGTACCGTAAACCCACTTCTCATCGCCTCCTCATCCGGCGCTTCGCTCTTCTCAATACTTGCAAACGGAAACGTCGGCATCGGAACCTCAACACCTTCCTACGGTCTCGTTGTCACTTCCGCAACATCATCATTTAGAAACATCATCCCAGAAGCAAATCTCACCTATACGATTGGTGCGTCCTCAACACGATATAGAGAAGTTTGGACTGAAATACTTAACCTTGGTTCAAGTACGTGGTCGATTGCACAAGAATCAAATGGAAACCTTTCATTCTTTGATGCACCATCAGCGGGGGGTGTAAACAGATTCAGTATTGGTGCGAGTGGTGCTGCAACTAATCTTGCAAGCGCGTCTGCAACATCCATCACCCTAAGCGGAGCATTTTATGACGTTTACAGTTCTCCAGGTTCTACTGGTTGGGTTCTTGTATCATCAGGGACATCAACATACTGGGCAAACCTCGCTTCTGGTATGGTGTCAGGCGGAACCGCAACCAACACGACACTGTATTGGAATGGTTCTGGATGGGTAGAGAATTTCCTTTTCCGCACAAATGGTCTTACAGGCAATGTTGCTGTTGGTACAACAACTGCAGGTGCGAAACTATATATTGAAGGAACCTACGGGTCAACAACACCACTCTTTACGGTTGCCTCGTCTACATCTTCAACAGGGGCAACGTCATCACTCTTCATTGTTACTCAAGGTGGAGCAGTTGGTATCGGAACAAGTAACCCAATTGCATCACTCGATATTGTCGGCACCTCAACTGAAGGAACACTTGGTTCTGAAATGATTTCAAACGTTGCCGACCGTGACTTCTCCTCAGACTCTGGTAATTGGACAGGAACAAACTGGACCGTTGGTTCTGGTGTTGTGACGCATGTAGCGGGGGCAAACAATCTAACACTTTCAAACACAGCACTCTCAGCTGCACCATCAGCGGGGAAAATCTACCAGATTGCCTTTACTATCAACACAACAGCAACCGGAACATTTACGCCATCATTTGGGGGGGCGAGTGATGGAATATTTGGAAAGGAGATCGGTTCTTATACTCAAACTATTGTGCTTAGGACAATCAGCGCTGGTGCTCTTATATTTAATTCGTCTGCAACATGGACGGGGACGATCGATAACGTTTCTATTAAAGAAGTTACACCACCGTCTGTTGCCCAAATTATCAGAAACTCGTCTGGAAACGTTGCTCTTGAAATTCGCGCGGGGGGTAATACTCTCAACAACACATTTATAGGTATTGGTGCTGGTTCCGTAAACACAACAGGTACCTATAATTCAGCACTCGGCAATCAATCGTTGTATAGCAACACTAGTGGCCAATTCAATATTGCCCAAGGGTATCAGTCGTTGTACAGTAACACTACAGGATCAAGCAATGTTGCTCAAGGATATCAAGCGCTACTTGCTAACACTACTGGAATTGAAAACGTAGCCATTGGTCTCCAACCTCTTTACTCAAACACAAGAGGAAGTAATAACATTGCCATTGGTAGACTTCCTCTTTATCAAAATGTGTCTGGCAGCAACAACATTGCTTTAGGATACCAAGGGCTTAGTCAAAATATTACAGGGTCAAATAATATCGCTATAGGAGCTAACACCCTCTTCTCAAACACCTTTGGTAGCAGTAACATTGCATTAGGAGGTTCAGCGCTTAGTCAAAATAAGACGGGGCAGAATAATATCGCTCAAGGTGATTCAGCTCTTTATCAAAATGTGTCAGGAGGTTTAAATGTCGCTATCGGGTATCAGGCTAGTTATAGTAACGCAACTGGTAGCAATAATATTGCTATTGGATCTCAGTCGCTTTATAACACACAGAGTAGTAACAATATTGGTTTAGGAAGTAGTGCTCTCTATTCAAATACCACAGGTCAAAACAATATTGCTCAAGGTGTTTCACCTCTTTATAATAATGCAACTGGTAGTAACAACATCGCTCTTGGATATCAGTCTCTTTATAATACTAAGAATAATAGCAACATTGGTATTGGGTTCAGGGCACTGTTCTCTAACGGTGATGGTTCAAATAACATCGCTCTCGGATATCAATCACTTCAAGCCAACACAACAGGTATTGATAATGCCGCAGTTGGTCAGTCTGCGATGTTTAATAATACGACCGGTATATATAACACCGCGACAGGATACCTGGCAATGTATCAAAACTCAACCAGCAGTTACAACATCGCAATAGGCGCAATGGCACTTTATAATATAAAAAATGATAACAATGTTGGTGTCGGCCACCAAGCACTCTATAACGCCACATGGGGCACTAACAACACCGCGCTTGGTTATGGCACAGGCCTTGGTATTGCAACGGGAACAGGTAACACCATACTCGGTTCAAATGTGACAGGACTCTCCGGTGGACTGACTAACAACATTATTCTCGCAATCGGTACTGGTGCAATCAAAGCACAGTATGATGCTACGAATTGGAATTTAACAGGAGGACTCAATGTTTCCTCCTCAACCGCAACAGGTACAACAACACTCTTTTCAGTTGCTTCAAGTACTAATCTCTTCTCAATACTCGCAAACGGAAATGTCGGCATCGGAACCTCAACACCTTCCTACGGTCTCGTTGTAACTTCCGCAACCTCATCATTTAGAAACATCATCCCAGAAGCAAATCTCACCTACACACTCGGTGCCTCATCAACACGCTTTAAAGAAGTATGGACAGAAATACTTAACCTTGGTTCAAGTACGTGGTCATTAAAACAAGGGGATGATGGTACTCTCTCATTCTTCGACCAACCATCCGGAGCAGGAACAAACAGATTTAGTCTCGGGAGTACTGGTAACTTTTCAGTTGGAACTGCAACGCCAGAAGCCAAGTTGTATGTTCAGGGCACGTATGGTTCAACCACCCCACTCTTTACTGTCGCTTCTTCAACCTCTCCAACCGGAGCGACGTCATCACTCTTTACGGTTCTCGCAAATGGGAATGTGGGGGTGGGGTCAAGTACGCTGCCAAGCACGTTTGGTGTTCTGGGAAGCATGTCGCTTGATGATGGTAACAGCAACCTTGCTATTTCTGGTCGTTTTACATCGCGCTCGATTACTGGCACAGAAAATACACTAATTGATCTTTGGGCAAGTAGCACAATTACTGTCATCGGAAATCAGAACACCGCTTATGGTGCAGGCGCACTTAATGCCAACGCAACCGGTTCAAGAAACACCGCTATCGGTACGTATTCTCTTGTTTTTAATACAACAGGTGTGTGGAATACAGCGCTTGGCTACACAGCGCTTAACAACAATATTGATGGAGACGCTAATGTTGGTTTAGGGTATGGTTCTCTTTATTATAGTACATCAACAAATAACTCAACCGCTATCGGAGCATTCGCAGGCTATCGCTCGACTGGCGCGAACAACATTTTCATTGGTTACGGCGCTGGCAATACCGCTTCAACGACTGGCGCGAATAATATTCTTATCGGATATAACATTAACGCCCCGGTTGGGACAGCATCAAATCAGCTTTCTATCGGCAACTTGATTTACGGTACCGGAATCAATGGCACAGGAACAACGACATCAACAGGCAGTGTTGGTATTGGTACTACATCACCAAGCACCAAACTTGATGTGTGGGGCAACCTAAATGTAGGAACATCGTCTACACCAGCACTCTTTGTTAACACTGCGACCACGCGTGTCGGCATCGGAACCTCAACACCTTCCTACGGTCTCGTTGTAACTTCCGCAACCTCATCATTTAGAAACATCATCCCAGAAGCAAATCTCACCTACACACTCGGTGCCTCATCAACACGCTTTAAAGAAGTATGGACAGAAATACTTAACCTTGGTTCAAGTACGTGGTCATTAAAACAAGGGGATGATGGTACTCTCTCATTCTTCGATCAGCCAAGCGGACAGGGAAGTAGTAGATTCAGTCTTGGAAATGGTGGAGATGTAATGCTCGGAAATGCAACTGCAACAAATTTCTTTGCTATCAATGCTTCATTTGCAAACCTTATCGCGACAAATACAGCAACGTTATTAAATGCTTCTACCACCAACCTTACTGTATCTAATAATACTTACTTTTCAGCACTCACATCTGGATCCATTCCTTTCATTGGAACCGGAGGAATAGTATCGCAAAATAATACGGGTCTTTTCTGGGACAGTGGAACCAACCGACTCGGCTTAGGTACGACAACCCCAGGAGCAAAGCTGACGTTTGCATCGAGCACTTCTGCCACAGACGGTATCTCATTTGGTGACGTAAATCTCTATCGTGGATCAAGCGGTACCTTGTATACAGACGGGTCCCTCATTGCTTTTAATACGGTTTATGCCGCTGTAAATATTGTTGGGCCAAATATGTTTGGTGGATTTAATGCAACCAATACGCTTACTATTGATAGCACTTCTAATGCCGAAAAAGGAAATATCCTTATCGCTCCATCGGGAGGCAATGTCGGCGTAGGTACCTCAACACCATTCGCAAAATTTTCTATCCAAGGAACATATGGTTCAATGACACCACTCTTTGCGGTTGCGTCCTCAACATCTTCAACAGGTGACGCAACATCTTCTCTTTTCATAATTAATGCAGATGGTAAGGTGGGTATTGGAACATCGACCCCAGACCAAGCTCTCACCGTTGCGGGCACTATCCGTCAGACAAATGCTGTGAACTGTGGACTTTCGGCTGATGCAAACGGAAGTGTCGGTTGTACCTCTGATGAACGTTTGAAGGATATTAAAGGTTTTTATGAGGGTGGTCTCACCGAACTAGAGACAATCAATCCAATTAAATTTGCATACAAGAATCAAGCATATGTCCGTGTTGGTTTCTCGGCACAAAATGTAGGAAATGTTATTCCAGAAGCAGCACCAGTACAAGGGGATGGCTATTTAGGACTTGATGCAAACGCAGTTACCGCACTCACTGTGAACGCTCTTAAAGAGTTGTCGTTTAAGCGTCAAACCGAAAACACAACGGTTTCACTCTTTGAAACAGAAGAAGCGGTAGATGCCGGAACGGTTGTTGCTTTTGGAACCACGACACACACATGGGCTGACAGTGTTTCATCGACTGACACATACGAGATTTCAAATATTAAGAAAGCAACACGCGTAAGTATTGCTATCGGTGTTGTTTCAAATGTTTCCACATCAACTATTGCTAAGCACGGAGAAACAGGGGTGCCAGTCGTATCTTCTGGTCGTGTGGCAGTTAATGTCACTAACGAAAACGGGGATATTAAAGTAGGGGATTATCTCACCGCGTCACATACTCGCTCAGGATATGCCATGAAACTTACAAGTGAGGGTGTTTCACTTGGGCGCGCCCTTTCAAATTATGTAGAAGGAAAAGAAAAAGTGCTTGCACTTATTAATACTGGATATCAGAGGGTTGATGTGACAAACAATACTGCGTCTACCACCGCAATGCTTACAACAGGAAACGTAGACTTAAACGCAAATGGTGTTGCTATTTACAATATTAAATCACTTGCGTCTGCAAATGGGAGTTGGTCAATTGATGAAAATGGACGCATCATTGCAAAAAACGTTGAGGTAGACAACATCACTGTCGGAACTTCAACGAAGGGAACAGGTATTACTATTTTTGACGAAATTACTGGTAACCCGTATTGTATGAAAATGTCTAACGGCGCACTCATGTCTGTTCCAGGAAAATGTAGCGACAGTGCGTCAATTTCTGCAACGTCCACTCCATCTCTTGTCGAAACTTCTGCAACCACACCACTAGAAACCGCAAGCAGTTCTACCGGAACAAGTACACCCGTAGACAGTGCTTCTAGTACAGAAAGCACACCAAACGAAGCGAGTGTCACACCAGAAATCGCAACAACCACTGAACCTGTTTTGATAGACAGCGCAACAACCACCCCACCAGAAACCACGAATAGTTCTAACGTGGCAAGTACTACTCCAGAAATTATTCCAACAGTAGAGCCGGAGGTTATTACAACCCCAACCGACACATCCTCCACAACACCAGTTTCCCCATAAGGGAGGGGTTGATTATAAGTCGGAAATAATGTAAAATAAACATATTATGGTAGTACGAATGAGACACACGCGTGCGCATACGGCAAATCGCCGAAGCCACCACGCATTAAAAGCAGCTAACCTCGTATCCTGCAAGGATTGTGGCGCTATGAAGACACCTCACACGGTTTGCGACGCTTGTGGCATGTATCGTGGCAAGAAGGTATTAAAAATCAAGGTAAAAGCTGTTAAAAAGGCTAAAAAATAACCTAAAACGTTCCCCGAATCGCTCCTTTACAACCAAAAACCATGAGTACACGTCACACAGCACGAACCCTCGCCCTCCAAGCGCTTTTTGAGCTTGATATTAAAGGGGAACTCGACATGTCTCCAGAACAGGCAAAGGAGATTATTGTTCGTAACCAGGCAGAATTTGGTGAAGGTATTAAAGATTTAACATTTGCCAATATTTTGCTCCAAGAGTCGCTCTCAAGGCGTATTACGATTGATGACATCATCACTCGTGCAGCACCTGATTGGCCACTGGACAAAATTGGTGCGGTGGATAGGAATATTTTACGCCTCGGGCTATGCGAGCTTCTTTTTGGTGACAGGGCACAGGTTCCTCCGAAAGTTGCAATCGACGAAGCAATTGAACTTGCAAAATCATTTGGTGGTGAAACCTCAGGTCGTTTCGTAAACGGCGTGCTTGGTGCGATTTATAAGGAAATGGGGGAACCAGATAAAGACCAGATTACTAAGAAAGCAGACAAAGCCACACTTCCACGCGAACAGTTGGTTGGTGCGGTTGTTGTTGCATATGATGAGAAGGGTGGAATGCACATCGGACTTGTCCATGATGTGTTTGGTTATTGGACACTCACTAAAGGTAAAATTGAAAATAGTGAAAACATCGACGAACTCGCCAAGAAAAAAATTAAAAGTGAAATCGGACTCGATGTTTCTCTTGTTGATGTTATTGGAGAAAATGAATACATTGCGAATAAACCAGAACAGGGGAAAGTTGTTAAGCATGTGCGTTACTACATAGCAACATCTGCGTTTACCCCGCTTACCCTTGAACAGAAAGGTGGACTTGATGATGCAAAGTGGTTTCCGGTTAAAGAGGTGGAACATTTACGAATGTACGATGATATTAGGCCGATGATACAAAAAGGATTAGAAATACTTGGGTCCAAATAACTACCATGACACTAGCAGAATTTGAACAACATATTGGAACTGCGTTTGCAAACAAAGCTCTTTTGGAGCAGGCTTTTATTCACCGAAGTTTTATTAATGAAAATCCGCGCTCTGGATTATCGCACAACGAACGTCTTGAGTTTTTGGGTGACGCTGTTTTGGAACTTACGGTTACTGAATTTTTATATGCAAAGTTTCCTGATCACAATGAAGGCGATTTAACCGCATATCGTTCAGCGCTTGTAAACGCAATTAATCTAGGCGAAGTTGCAGAAGGCTTGCACATTAATGAGATGATGAAGTTCTCAAAAGGAGAAGCAAAAGATGTGAGTCGTGCTCGTTCTTCTATTTTAGCCGACGCTTACGAAGCACTTGTGGGCGCAATATATTTAGACCAAGGGTATACGGTTGTAAAAGATTTTGTTACACGTACCGTGCTTTCTAAAACGGATGAAGTTATTCGCAAAGGTTTATACAAAGATGCAAAAAGTTGTGTCCAGGAAAAAGCACAGGATTTGCTCAGCATTACCCCAGCATATAAAGTTGTATCAGAAGAGGGACCAGATCACGACAAGCGCTTTACGGTAGCTATTTGTTTTGGAATCGAAGAAGTTGCCCAAGGAGAAGGAAAGAGTAAACAAGAAGCGGAAACACAAGCAGCGCGCGCAGCGCTTATTAAGAAAGGATGGAGCGGAGAATAAGAATTGATAGCGCACTTGTTGTGCGCAAGTTGTGTTCATCACGAACAGAGGCTCAAGAGCTTATTGGACAAGGGGCTGTTTTTATTGATGGTGTTGTGTGTACTAAATCAGCACGGCTGGTAGGGGACGACGCAAGTATTACACTTACCGCAAAACGACCATTTGTTTCCCGTGGAGGTGAAAAACTAAAAGGATGTTTACTCGGTGTGTACCACACTAAGGAAAATATAGAAAAAGCAGTCCAAGGTGCAGTTGTGCTCGATGTCGGCTCTTCAACGGGCGGTTTTACTGATTGTTTACTCCAGTTTGGTGCCCACGAAGTTGATTGTGTAGATGTTGGTACAAATCAACTTCATGAATCATTGCGTAACGATAAGCGCGTACACGTTTTTGAAAATCAAGACATCCGTACATTTAAAACAGATAAAGAGTATGACAGTATTGTTGTCGACGCATCTTTCATTTCTCTTAAAGATATTACCCCAACACTTATTGCTCTTGGTACACCAGGAAAAACTTCATATTGTATACTCATCAAACCTCAGTTTGAAGTCGGGCGTGGAAACACGAAGAAGGGAATTGTAAAAAACGAAAAACTTGTTTTGGAAATCATTGAGAAGATTAAAGACATGTGTGTATCACAAGGGTTGAAGAACACCCTATTGTTTCCATCACGTGTACCTGGTGGTGATGGAAATCAAGAATATTTTTTATATAGTATGTTATAAAACAAAACACATTCGTTTGTGACGAATGTGTTTTGTTTTTTTGCTCACGCTTTATTTAGAAAGCGCGGCGAGGACGATCCTCGCGAGGTGCAAGTGGACGAGCGATGTTCACCGTAAGACGGCGACCCTGGAAATCCTGGTCATGGAACAATTCGATTGCCTTATTTGCCTCTGCTTCAGATGACATTTCAACAAATCCGAAACCTTTTGATCGGTTCGTCATTTTGTCAATGATGATTTGTGCAGAAGTCACTGTCCCAGCTGCTGAGAAGTGATTCTTTAGGTCATCGTTAGTAGAAGTGTAAGGAATACCACCCACGTAAAGTTTTGAATTCATTTATTTGGAAACTAATTGTTAACAATAAGCTCTGAGCACATTAATACGACTGTAGAAACGTGGAGTTGCTTACGTCTTCCTATTATACCACACATTGTTGGAAAAGTATACCCAAAACCCCTAAAATGCCCTAGAGCCCGCCTAAATCAAGGGTTTGTGTGATACCAAGCCCATATACAAACTCATCAACGTGAGAAACAATGATCATCGGGCCTTCATACTTTTTAAGGGCTTCTTGAATGGCGGGAATGTGGCGGAAATTGATATGATTTGTCGGTTCATCCAAAATAAGTAGCCCAGGATGCTGAAGGCGTAGGTAGGCGAACATGAGCAACCCTTTTTGTCCCTCTGAAAGGGTTCCGATTTTTGATTTCATAACTTCTCCACCAAGAAGAAGTGATGCTGCGGTTTTTCTTACAAGTTGGTCGTCTACTTTTTTAAGTACGTGGGCTAGTTCTTGGTATGCAGTTTTCTCAAAATCAAGCGTAGAGAAATCTTGGCGATAGTATCCGATAGAGATGCCGTCCTGCACACCCACACCTTTTTCCGTGCGCTTCGCAATTTTTTCAAGGAGGGTTGTTTTGCCGATACCATTTGGTCCTATGATGTGAAGCTTGTCACCTTTACGTAGCTCGATAGACACATTTCTTCGTACGGGCTCCCCATCATGAAGAACCTCAACGGAATCAAATTTGACGATGACACTGCCAATGTCTTCCTGGCAGGGGATGGTGAATGGACGGATGGTCCTATCTTCTTTTCTAACATCTACCTTGTCTTCTTCTAATTCCTCAACCTCCTCTTTGAGTTTTGCGGCAAGTTTTCGCATCTTCCCACCCTTAAGCGCAAAGAAGTTAACTTTTTCTTTGTTCGTAATAATTTCTTTTTCGAGTTGGGCATTAGCACGCTCTGCTTTTTCAACCGCACGTTTGATTTCTTCAACTACCTTGTAGTAGTTGCCGACGTATTGCTCCACTGTATTTGTCTGTGTATTGATGTAAAGAACCCCATGTGTAAAAGAGTTAAGGAATGGAGCGTCGTGAGAAATGACAATTGCTGTACCAGTGTAATTCTTCATAAATTCAGTAAGAAGGCTGATACCAGGCTTATCAAGATTGTTTGTCGGCTCGTCTAGAAGGAGAATATCTGGCTTTTGGATAAGAGCTTGTGCAATAAGAAGACGACCCTTTTGACCACCAGAAAGGTCTTTAATGTGTTTATCAGGATTTGCAGTTAGGTGTACAATCGAAAAGACTTCTTTTGCACGTTTATCAATATCATAAATCTTCTCAGTAAAGGCTTCTTGGAGGAAATCACGTATAGTCATACCCCACTTAGAGTGAGGAATAACCTGTTTAGCAATTGCAATACGTAACCCGGACCCCACAATAATCCTACCCTCCTCAGGCACCCTTTCGCCCATAATGAGAGAAAAAAGAGTAGATTTACCAGCACCGTTTTGACCCATCAGGGTAAGTTTTGCTCCCCGGCGAACAACAAAATTAGCCTCTTTGAGGATTACTTTATTTTCATTATAGTGGAAGGTGAGATCTTCAAAGCGAAGAACTGCCTCACCTCCAGTTGGGATTGTTTTTTCAACAGCCATAGAAATGAAAAGGCCCACTAGGGAAGGGCGTTTACAAGTACCAGTATATCATATTTTAGACACTTTTTGCATAAACATAAAATTAGTTCAGTAACTACGATAAGATAAATAAGATAATTCTCATTACTCGTTGGCGCTAGATGGAAGTACTAAACTATTAGTAATTTTCTATATAATTAAAATAACCATATTTTATAATAATAATTAAACAATTAGATAAAACAGAAAGATTATAATATTAAATAAAGCTTTAACAAAATTACCTTTTAAAATTTAATAAAAATAATGGCACTTAATTCAGGTTGATAAACAAGCTTTTATTTGTAGTTTTTGGTTGTGACAATGATTTAATTTTTCCATAAAATTTTTAGTAGAAAAGAGGGGTAAAAAAATACATCGTAGTTTTATGTATAGTTATCCACACTTTATCCTTATTTTATAAACAAAAAATGAGCCTTTTAAAGGTATACTTTTATACATAAAAGCGACATGGATTTTGGTCTATTTGTAGCAGTGAAAAAGGCGTGTAAAACCTTCCTTTCAATTCTTGTATTGGTTGGGGTGTTTTTGCTTCCAATTTCTCCGACATTTGCGGCTACAAATAATCAATCTTTTTCTTTAAAAAACCAAGAAAAATCAGACAATGGATTTTCATTCTCGTCACTCTTTACACTTCCAAAGTTTGAGGTACCAAAATTTCCATCTCAGTTTTCATTTTCACTAAGTTCATCCACCTTCTTGGTTGGTAAGTTTGACCAAGGCCTCAATCTTGCTCTTGTTAAGGGAGATAAAATATCCAATGTAAAACTTTTTTCTCCGAAATCTCAAACGGCGTCTGCACAAACATCCCCAATATTGCAACAAAAGCTTCCTTCTTCTGGAGGGTCTTCGTTGCTTGCAGTTGTCGACGCTTTTTCACTCAACACATTTTGTAAGGTCGTTGGCCTTACTGTACAACTCGACGATTCTCGCTGTAACTATGAAACAGTGCTTGCAGAAACAACCTCTGCGAACAAGCGTGTTGGTGGAAAAGTTTCTGCGATTCCATCATCGGTGCTTGAATATCCGGTGTTGCGGGCCACCTCCTCAGAAGACCTTGCAAATACTTACACCAACGGAAACGTAACCTACATCACTAGGTATGTTGGTGTTCCGGGTCCACGTGGTGTCGACGGAAAAAACGGCGTAAACGGAAAAGACGGCAAGGACGGCACTCAAGGCGGAGGATTTTTTATTGCTTCTGGAGGTGGAACAACGGTTGTGAATAATATCACAAATGTTACAAACGGAACTACTACTGGTGGTATTTTTAGCGATGCAGTTTTCAATGGTACAAGCACGTTCAATAACGTTGCAATTTTCACTGGAGATGTTTTTGTTTCTAATCTTTTCGCAACATCTTCGGTGCTCTCCAATGCAACAGCAACGAACTTTTTTGTAACAAATGCAACAGCAACGAACTTCTACGCAGACAATGCTACTACCACTAATTTCTTCGCAACAAACGCAACAACAACCAACCTGTTTACCACAGACCTTACTGTTTCAGGAACAACAACACTCGCCACAACGACCATTTCTGACTTGAATGTTCAAACGATTACATCAGTAAACGCATCAACCACAAACCTCAGTATTGCAAGCTCAACGTACTTAACATCGCTTACAGAAGGGTCTATCCCATTTATTGGTCCAGGCGGGCTTATTTCTGAAAATAACCTAGATTTTTTCTATGAGGCATCCACAAGCAGAATTGGCTTAGGGACGACAACGCCTGAGGCAAAATTTGAGATAAATTCTGGTCTTACCAACGTTTCTGGCCTTCGTTTTTCACAACTAACCTCTGGTTCACCAACAAGCACTCCAAACGGAAAAGCTCTCTCTGTGAATGCTTCAGGAGACGTAATTTTGGTTGATGCAGGATCTGGGGTTCCAGGGACTGGTATTACGGATATTAATGGCCTCAATACTACCTCTCAATTTTTGGTTACAGGAACAACGGGGACCGATTTCAACATTGCTTCTTTTGGTAGTACGCACACATTTAACATTCCAGACGCGGGGCCACTTTCTCGTGGTCTTGTTTCTACATCAAGTCAAATTTTTGCCGGAGATAAAACATTTACTGGTATAACAACGCTTGCTACTACCACAATTACACAAGCTTTCATCACGAACGCTTCCGCAACAAATTTTTCAGCAATAAGCGCACTCTTTGGTAATGTAACAGCAACAGGGACCGCAACACTTACCAACGCTTCAACAACAAATCTTTCGGCAGTGGGCGCAACAATTACATCTGCGTACATTAATGCGCTTACTGCCAGCACATCACTTTTTATAAACGCTTCTACAACAAACCTCTACGCAACGAGTTCTGTATTTGTAAATGCATCAACGACTAATCTTTTTGCACAAAATGCTTCAACAACGAACAGTACTTCAACAAATTTTTTCGCGACAAACGCAACGACGTCAAACTTCTTTGCACAAATTGCCTCAACGACGCAACTCTTTGCATTCTTTGCCTCAACAACAAATCTCTCAGCGCTCGGGGCGAATCTTACAAACGCCTTCATCGGGAACTTAACAGGTACGAACGCTAATTTTACAAACGCTACCGCAACCACATTATTTGCTGGAGACATTACCACCAACAGCATCACCGCCACAACTGCATTTATCGCAAACCTTACTGCAACGAATGCTTCGACAACATATTTCTTTGCATCATTTGCAACAACAACTAATCTCTCCGCAACGAATGCATCAACCACCAACCTTTCAGCTGATGGCGCAACCGTTACTTCAGCCTTCATCGCAACATTAACTGGTACTAATGCATCATTTACCAACGCTTCCGCAACAAACTTTTATTCATACAGCGCAACGTTTGGTGACATCACCGCAACAGGAACAGTTGTGGCACTTAATGCTTCAACCACCAACCTTTTGGTAACCAACGCAACCGCTACGAACGCGTTCATTGGCAACGTAACCGGTACAAGTTCAAATTTCATATACAGCACTACGACGAATTTCTTTGCAGATAACGCTACCATTACAAACATTGTTGCAACAAACGCTACAGCAACAACAATTTTTGCAAATACTGGTATTTTTGACCAAGCCATTATCGGAACATCAACATGGGTTGGTAATCAGACGGTGACAGGGGATCTTACGGTTACTGGAGAAACAATTTTGGGAAGTACGACAATTAGCCAAGCAACCATTGCGAATCTTATTGCGGCGATTGCGTCCACCACAGAATTTTCTGCAGCAAGTGCAACAATTGGTAGTGCATTTATTACCAATATAACAGGGGGTACACTGGTTGTTGATAATGCTTCTGCTACAAACGCCACCACAACAAATTTATTTGCAGAAAATGCTACCACCACAAACTTCTTCGCAACAAATGCAACAGTCACCTCGGCGTTCATTGGAAACCTTACTGGCACCTCTTCACTTTTTTATGACGCTTCGTCTACCTACCTCTACGCTCAGTACGGGGTGATTGATAATGCTTCAACCACAAACTTCTTCGCAGGAAATGCTAACTTCACTTCGGCAACAGCAACCAACCTGTACTCAACATACGCGAACTTTGACACACTCATCCTCGGAACATCGACAATTCTTAATAATCAAACAATCAACGGACTCCTTACTGTTTTTGGTACGTCGACACTCGCAACGACTACGATTACACAAGCAATCGTTGATAATCTTTTAGCAACCAACGCAACCGCAACAAACTTCTTTGCAACGAACGCATCAGCGACAAATCTTTTTGCGAGTTATGCATACTTAAGTACAGCGTCTATCGGTACTACCACATTTATCGGCGATCAAATCGTTAATGGCAATTTTACGGTTACTGGAACAACCACACTTGCAACCACCACCATCACGCAAGCAACCATCAACAATCTTAATGCTGCGACCGCAACAATTACTGACCTTGATGTAGAAAATGCGACAGCAACGACACTCTATGCAACATATGCATATCTAGATACTGCATTCATCGGGACGACGACATATTCTGGAAACCAATTAGTTAATGGCACACTAACAGTAACGGGGACAACCACGCTTGCGACAACAACAGCAACACTCTTTTCTGCAATCACCGCATCAACAACAGACTTTACAACCTACTACGCATCAACATCACAACTCTCCGCAACGGGGGCAACGCTTACAAACGCCTTCATTACTAGTCTTACGGGCACAAATTCTACATTTACTAATTCAACAACAACGGCTCGTTTGTTTGCAGAGAATGCTTCCACAACAGAACTTTCAGCTATAGGTGCCACACTCAATTCTGCTTATATTGGAAGACTTACAACGGCTACCGCAACGGTAACAAACTTGTTTGCACAAAACGCATCAACGACAAACAGTTCTTCAACAAACTTCTACGCACAAAACGCAGTTTTGGATAATGCGATTATTGGAACCTCGACATTTGTTGGGAACCAAACGGTTAACGGAGATTTTACGGTTACCGGCACCACATCGCTTGCCACAACTACCATCACGCAAGCGCTTATTGATAGCCTTATTGCTCAGAACGCCACAACAACCAACTTCTATGCTTTAAACGCACTCTTTGGTAATTTCACTGCGACAGGTACAGCAACAATCTTTAATGCATCAACGACAAACCTCTCCGCAACAGGGGCGACACTCGACAATGCTTTCATCGGTAACTTGGTTGCCGGAGACGCATCAACCACCAACTTCTTTGCAGTAAACGCTTCTACGACTAACAGTACGTCTACTAATCTTTTTGCAACAAATGCTGCGTTTACGAACGCGACGATGACGTATGCATATCTTGATACTGCCGTTATCGGCACCTCAACATATTTAGGTAATGTGTTCGTTCCAGGAACTCTTCTTGTTGCGGGTACAAGTACGCTCGCAACCACCACCATCACGCTTGCTCTTATTGATAATTTGATTGCAACGAACGCATCAGCAACAAATCTTTTTGCTACGAGTTCCGCGTTTCTTAACTCTTCCTCGACAAGACTTTTTGCAGATTTTGCATCAACAACTCAATTCTTTGCAACTTGGGCCACAACAACAAACCTCTTTGCTGATTTTGCATCAACCACACAACTCTCTGCGACGAGTGCAACTATTGGTAGCGCATTTATTGGTAATTTAGTTGGCACAAACGCATTGTTTGAGAACGCATCAACAACAAACTTTTTTGCGGTCAATGCTTCAACAACAAACTCAACGTCAACATACCTCTACGCACAGTACGGTTTCATTAACGATATTGTTGTTGTTAATTTTCTTGCTGAAAACGCAACAACCACAAACTCAACATCAACCAATTTATATGCCACAAAAGCGTTCTTTGATAACGCGACAGCGACACGACTCTTCGCCGTAAACGCTTCTACCACTAATTTCTTTGCTTCGTTTTCTTCAACAACTCAGTTTTTTGCAGATTTTGCAACGGCAACAAACCTGTTTGCAAACAACGCAACTGCGACACTCTTTGCTGCGGTAAATGCGTCGACAACAAACCTGTTTGCAACAAACGCAACAGCCACCAACCTCTTTGCAAATAATGCTACCGCGACACTTGTGGCATTTGTCACTGCGTCGGCAACTAATTTATTTGTTGCAAATGCGACAGCAACAAATTTCTTTGCAGTAAATGCTTCAACAACAAATAGTTCCTCAACAAACCTCTATGCGCACAAGGCGTTCTTCGACGAAGCGACATCAACATATTTCTACTCACTCTATGGGTATGTCGACACAATTACGATCGGTACGTCTACGTATCTTGGCAACGTCTTTATTCCAGGAACACTTGTTGTTCTTGGTACAAGTACGCTCGCAACCACCACCATCACACTCGCCCTTATTGATAATTTGATTGCAACGAACGCATCAGCAACAAACCTTTTTGCTACGAGTTCATTTTTCCTTAATTCGTCAACAACCAACTTCTTTGCAAGCAACGCAACAATAACAAGACTTTTTGCAGATTTTGCTACCACGACAAGACTTTTTGCAGATTTTGCAAGTTCAACCCGCTTCTTTGCAACGTTTGCTTCTACTACTAATTTATTTGCAACGAACGCCTCGACAACGAATCTTTTTGCGCTTAACTCGTCTACAACAAACGCTACCGCTACAAATATTTTTGCAACAAAAGCATTTTTTGACAACGCCACGGCGACCAGACTTTTTGCGACACTTGCGTCGGCAACTAATATGTTTGCAAGTAATGCAACATCCACACGGCTCTTCTCATCCTTTGCATCTACCACCAACTTCTACGCAGACAATGCAACCGCTACACTCTTTGCTTCTGTCTACTCTTCTACAACAAATGCAACTGCTACGA
>CAZFBW010000010.1:0-4458 GCA_964517625.1 uncultured Candidatus Saccharibacteria bacterium
CTATGCACAAAAAAGTGGAGAACGTTCTCTGATTGCAACACTTGACTGCGTCGCAATTCCTGAAACAAATCATCTTGCCTTTTTGGAAGACATTTCTTCTGTGATGACTTCATCTGGATATTTTTACGCACTTGGTACACCAGGATCGCTTGCGCACGGTTCATTTATTTTTTTTGCAGATACAACCTCGCGAGAAGGAAGGTCTTCATTAGAAATGTTTCTTATTGATGCTTGCGCGTGTATACAAAAACACAAAGGAGCAATCACTGGTGGAAATGGAGATGGAATCATCCGCACACCATACATGATTATCTCTTCCGACCAGCACATGCTCAATGTTTTCAAATATATTCAACGCTTGTTTGACCCAGAACAAATTTTTAATAGTGGTAAAAAAACCTTTATTACCAATGCTGCGATTGCACATTATATACGAAAAAATATGGATATGTAGCAAGCGCTACTTTGAAACCAAATGTTTCACTTGGTCTTTAGGGTCGTAACTTGCACGAACAATTTCTCGTGCCCACACACGAAACTCCTTCCCCCATTCACCTTTAACGCGAAAACCAATCGCAATCACCACATCAGTACTATACACATATATTTTTCTTGTCACTTCTTTCTTTCCCTCTTTCTGTGTTACAAGGAGTACAGCTTCACTACGCGGACGCACCAATTCTTTTTCAGAATAAATCTTTTTCAGATGGTCATTAATCGTTGGCACGCTTCTGCCATAGATGCGTGCAATGCGCCTCTGCGTGCTCCACACTTCGCCATCCATAATAAACACACCTTCTTTAACGAGTCGTGGTTGGTCCTTAACATGAATATGCGGAATACGATTTTCTTCAAACATATAATGTGAAGTATATCACTTATTATTTTACTTACAGTGCGCGAAGTGCATTTAAAATCACAAGCACATCGATTCCTTCTTGAAGGATTGCGCCTTCAATCGGCGGAAGGTGTCCCGCGTATGCTGCGCCCATTGCAAGCACAGAAAGACCCATGCCAATAAACATTGATTCTTTTGCAACGCGAAGCGTTTTTTTACTAATCTCTGCAAGTTCCACAATGCGCTCAATATTATCAACCGTAATCACAGCGTCCGCAATATCAGTTGCAACCGTTGCTCCGTGTGAACCGAGCGCTACACCAACAGACGCACCCGCAAGCGACGGTGCATCATTTACTCCATCCCCTACCATGACAACACCCCCACCGTTTTTCTCGTACTTTTTAATAAGTTTCAGCTTATCTTCCGGCAAACAGTTTGCTTCTATTTTTGTAAAGCCTAAACTTTTTCCGATAACTTGAGCATGTTCTTTTTCGTCACCAGTAATAAGCACAAAAGCGGTGCGTGGTTGTATTTCTCCAAGTTCGGCAAGTGCTACCTTAGCATTTTTTCGTATCGTATCTGAAAAGGTAACACTCCCAAGTAATGTTTTTTCTTCGGCTAAATAAATTGTTGAACGTTCGTGTCGCGAGTCATCACCAACGGTTACCCCGTGATCAAAAAGAAATGAGAGTTTCCCAAAATAATACTTTTTACCATCAATAACCCCTTCCACCCCCTGGCCCACGACTTCTTTAATTTTTTTTCCAACAAGCGGACGAATGTGGTTATGATGAGCATGTGTAATAATCCCTTGCGCAAAGACGTGCGACGACCCCTCTTCCAATGTGAGTGCGTATTGAATAATCTCTTTCTCTGAAAGTCCTTTTTTGAGAACATCAACATGTTCTACATGTGGAATGCCAAGTGTGAGCGTCCCTGTTTTATCAAAAAAATATGCTTTTGCTTTTGAGATGAGCTCAAACACTCCACCATGTTTGACAATGATTCCCCGCTTCGCTGACCGGCTCATTCCTGAAACAAAGGCAATTGGTGCCGCTAAAATAAGTGGACAAGGGGTAGCAACCACAAGCACAGCCGTTGCTAATTTGGGGTCCTTCATAAATGCAAGTCCCGCGGCAATGAACGTAAATAATGTGAAGTAAATACTGTACCTATTTGCTAATCGTACCGTTGGTGCTTTTTCTTTCTCAGCTTGCTCAACCAAACGAACAATTCCGGCAAACACACTTTTCTCATAAATAGATGTTGCGCGCAAGGTAAACATGTCTCCAATGTTGGTTGTTCCACTTATCACCATTTCTCCTTCTTTAATATCACGCGGAAGTGGTTCACCATTTACTACCGACTCATCCACAAGCGACATTCCTTCCACAACAACACCATCAACCGGAATCACTTCACCCTTTTTAATCACAAGTACATCGCCCACAACAACCTGAGAAACCGGAATCACAACAACATCTCCATTTTTTTTAAGTGATGCCTTGCTTGGTGCACGACGAAGAAGTCTCTCAAGCGATGCGCGTGCGCGTGTTTCTGCAAACCGTTCAAGTGACTCCCCTGTTGAAAGCATAAGTACGACAATCCCCGCCGCAATAAGTTCCCCAGTAAACAGGGCCGCAACAACAGCAGTAAGTGCGATAACATCAACTCCAAAAATTCCCTTACGGAAAGAGAAGATAATTTCTACAACAAGCGGAAGGGTTCCCAGAACAACAGAAAAGAAAAGAATTTCGCGCCACAATACTTCATAGGGCGACCCTTTCACAAAAAAACCGCCAACGAGAATCCAGAACATGACGATGGCGATATAAATGTGAAAATCTATTTTCTTAATTCTTCCAATCATGATACAGAAAGTATACCAAGCAAGGAGCAATCTTAGGTGTGGTAAACTTTCTCCATGAATAGTAATTTTTCTTTTAATGAATTCGGAACACTGCTTGCGTGGAAAAATGTTGCGTGCCTGTACCCATTTACAAAATCTGGTGAATCGTTCCGTGGTGGAGCGTTTTGGTGCATTCCAAATCAAGGACCGACGTATGATGTTTTTGAGGTACAAAATGGAGAATACAGAAAAACTGTCTCCGAAAACAACAGCATGACAAAACACCTTGCAGGAAAATGGGGAGAAGTGGAAGCAAACATCGCCTGGGAAACAAAAGAAAGCACTCTAACAAGCATCGCAACCATTACCTCGCTTCGTGAAAAAACACTGCTTCGACCAGGCTTTCATCCATATTTTTCAGTATCTGGAAATTATTCAATTACTATTGGCAACAAAACGTTAAGCAAAGAAACACTCGTCTCAAATGAACGCAAAACTGTTATTGTGCACGGACAAGGAAAAGCTATTCTGGAGCAGGAGTATTCAACGACAGAAATTTCTTTTTCTGTAACATCAGAAAGTGCAGTAATCTCACCTTTATTTAAAGAAGGTATGACTTTTTCTTTTTGCGTCTGGACAGATGACAAAGAAAACTATGTCTGCATTGAACCGGTTATCGGCAAAGACATGACTAAAGAAGAACTCTTTGACGGTTCCCCTGCTCCGCTTGTTATGAAAAACAAAGAAACAATCGTCATTACCTCAACAATTACTGTTACTCCTCGCTAACTTGTTGTATCTTTTTTGCGCCACGTCTTAAAAAGAGTGCGAGCATTTTACTTTTCTTTCTGGCCATACTTCTCTGCTCAAGAACAAAGTGGTGGTAGTCTGGTTTAAAGATTTTAAGCGACAAGTGATAAATTGCATAGGTAATAAAGAACGCCGCAAACACATCAATTGAATAGTGAAGATGGGAAAGTAAAACAATCACACCAAACATAGCAGATGCAGAGACAAACAGTGTGCGTAAATATTTATGATTCCAAAAAATAAGTGCAATGAGAAGTGGAAGCCCTGTGTGACCCGAAAAGAAAAGATCGTTCCCGGATGTAATAAAATCAAGCAGATTTGATTCAATCGGGAGACGTGTGGGAAATGGACCAATATGAGTAAGCGAAACAAACCCTGCACGAATTAAAATAAAGAGCGATACCGCCTTAATGATAAATGGAGACCCGCGACTATACTTAATACAGAGAGCTACCACAAACAACATAAGCGCAATCGCAAGTTCTACAAAAAGAAATTCAAAATCAAAAACTGGAACATTACTTAAAATAATATCTTCCACATGATTTGACGCGCGAATCTCTGCATACCTGCTTGCATAGTGCGTTGCCGCCACCGAAACTGCAAACAAAACGAGTGCTTCAATCAAGAGCGCATAGTGATCCCAGAAAGTAATTCTTTTTTTCATCTTATTTCTTCCCTTTAATTATTTCAACCACGTCTTTTGCGCTATGTTCCCCAATCATCCCCTCAAAAATTCTGAGTTCATCAAATTGATGGAGCGTCCAAATGACAACGCCGACTGTTGTAATGAGCACTGACTTTATAAAACTATCAGCAATAACCCCTTGCGTATTAATTGAAGAAAAAGAAGCAATAAGAACGCTCGCAAGCAACAACACAATCGTGTACTGATAACGGGTCACGCGCTCTTCGGAAAGTGTTACGAGCGCTTTGCGTTGTACTTGCAAATCATCAA
>CAZFBW010000010.1:4468-17840 GCA_964517625.1 uncultured Candidatus Saccharibacteria bacterium
CGGCTGGAATTATGGAGTGGGCGACAAAGTCTTGCAAATCATCAACAACTACGAGCATTTTTCTCATTGCCTCCCCGTGGATATTTTCATTATTCTTCTTGTACTCACTATCAATTGTCTTGTGAATATCAGTAATGGTTGTTGATTTATGTTTAATATAATCATTCCACCCCTTCTTTCGCGTTTCGTAGTATTCAAGAATAATTTTACCTATCTTTTTTGTAAACGCTCCACCAATGTGTGTCGACTCTCGATAAAGGATAGTGAGATTTGCGTCAATTTTACTGATATAATTTCGTATTTCGTTATACCTGTTTGCTTGACGAGAAATGAAAAAACCATTAAAAATAGAAAATAAAAATGTTCCTAAACTCAAATACACCATGTTAACAGAAAAAATCGGTTCGATGGTATACGCAATGTAGGTAAATGATGAGAGGATAAACACAACAACAATGTAAAACATATACAGGAAGTATACCCCGACATTTACATTTGTGACCTTTCTAGTTCACAGTTATTGGAAAAAACCAAATGGAGGAAATGCGTCCGGATATTGTGCAAACAGATACGCCAGAATGCCGATGAATGGAATTGAGAAAATAAACGGAACAATAAGTCCAAGTGTATAGCGAATGATTGGATGACTTTGTTTTCCTTGTGTATGGTTAAGAGAGAGTGCGGGTATAGAAATAATTACGCCGTAGGTAAATACTGTCGGCACAATAAGTAACCACCCGAAAAGTGGGTATGCAACCACGTGCAGATATATTTTTTCAGAAAATAACCCAAACAGTCCAGCAAGAATAAAAATTTCTTTTTTAGTGTATGCATATCGCCTTAATAAAAAGTACCAAGCAATAATCATTCCGGGAAGCGCAAGTAAGTTAAGCGCCCAGAACTGGGAAACATCATGAAAATATGTTGAAAAATTTCCTGTTGTTACATAGCGCATCAAATGCATTGAGGTAGAGGCAAACACCTCTTCGGTGAGAATAACCCCGATACCGAGCATCATAAACTTTTTAAACGGACCGATGTTCCAACTCTGGAATCTCTGTTCGAGTGCCACATGGTTTCGATACACGTATCCACCAACACCAATCACCCAAAGCACATAGTACAGAGGTTGGAATGATTTAGCTCCAAAAACAAAAATTGGGAAAAGTAATGCGATTGAACCAATAAGTGCCCACGGTGCTAGTTTTGGCATAATAGATAAAGTATACCAAAACACCTACGAAACCCTCCTTCCATATTCGTATAAATTCTTAAGTGCCAAAATATTTTCGTATCGTGTTTTTGTAATGTGGTTTTCTGGAACCTCTTCTAAAATAAAGCCCTCGCGGACAAAAAAACAGGAAAAACCTCTCCTTTGTAAATGAACCGCTATATCCTTGAGTGTATAATTGTAGCGATTGAAACTTCCCTCGGCCGATTCAAAATACACAGCATTTGTTTTGAGAAGTGTTTGTTCTCCACCAAGAAGTGCTTGAAGTTCGTGTCCCTCCACATCAAGTTTTAGCAAATCTATTTTTGAAATATCGTTTGCAAGAACATCAAGCGTGGTCATCTCAACAGCCTTCTCCCCTTCCTCTGTCAGATAATTCAAATCGCTTGCATAAAAATCAGTGATAGCAATTGTTCCTTCTGTATCGCCAATTGCTTTGTTGACGAGATGCACATTGTGGCAATGATTTTCTTTAATGTTCTTCTCTAAATACATAAACGTGCGCGGGTGTGGCTCAACCGAAACCACCTTACCCGATGCTCCAACCTTTTTTGAAGCAACCATAGAAAGCGTCCCTAAGTGTGCTCCGCAATCAATCACCACGTCGCCCTCTTTCAAATATTTTGCAAAAAACAACTCCTCTTCTTTTTCTTTGTCTTGATGGTTCCAAAGCCATAAAGCGTATGGTGCATGCCAAATACGCATCTTGTACCATGGGCGCGAAAGTAAAAAGAACTGTGAGAGCCGTGCGCGGTAAATCAAATACTTTAAAAAAGGAACTGCGTTTCCCTTTTTTAATTGCTTATACACAAACTCTTTTTCTTTGAGCGTTTTGAAGAAGTGCATACCAAAAAACACTACTTAAACTGTATAGCAAAACTATACATACCCATACCACACACCCCCTGAAGCGTCTCCCCTGCTTTTGGAGTACCGACATCAATAATTGTTTCCCCCGTGCTCGGCAACATGTTTCTGTAGCCAAGAGAACGAATAACAAGCGCTGCGGAACAATCATATGTATTATTGGTTTTTACAACGAGCTTTGTTGGAACATTTGCCTGCGCAACAGATTGTCGTGGAGAATATCCCCCTTGTGCGGTGATGGTTAGGTATTGAACACCTTCTTTGATTTCACTGTTGTTAATCGTCTTTTGTGTAGATGGTTGTGTGTTTGACACACCCTGTGAAGAAGATTCGCCGAAAGGTATACCAAAAAAAACAACATACCCTGTGCTTGCAATGATAAGTGTGGCGATACTAAGTGATGCTGTTTTGCTCATAGATTAAAAAGTAAACAATGGGTTAATAATACCAAGCCCAGCCAAGCCTGCAAGGAAAGCGAACAACCCAAGCCCTGTAACCACGACACCGACCGAGGCAAAGAACAGCGGTGCATGTTTTGATTTTGCAAATGATACGGCACTTAATGAAAGCAGGGCAAGTACAGGGAATGTTCCGAGCGCAAAGAAGAACATAATGAGTGTTCCAGAAATAAACGAACCACTTGCAAGAGAAGCTATTTGCATAGACTGGGTGAACCCGCATGGTAGGAAAAATGTTCCCACACCAATAAGAAGCGGAGCAAATGTTTTATGTTCAACATTCCTAAAGAAAGAAAATATTCCGCTTGGGAGCGTAAACTTACTTTTTCTAAAAACCCCCATTAAGGTAAGTCCGAGAGTTACCATAATGAGGGAAGCAATAATACCAAGTACCGATGAAAGAATAAAATTCACGCCAACTGCCTGTCCGAGTAATCCTAATACACCACCAAGTACTGCAAACGAAACGATTCTCCCCACGTGAAAGAGTATGATTGGTTTCTTGTTTGAAGAATTATCTTGTGCCAATTTTGCAGAAAGAGAAAGAACAAGTCCGCCAACAATTGCCAAACAACTTGAAACAGAAGCGACAAGTCCAATCAAAAAACTTGTAACCGGTGTGACTTGCCCTCCAATGCCAAAATTTAAGATGCCTGATTTTTGTAATACAAAAAACAAGGCGAGGAACAAAAGTCCGATGGGAACAGCTTTCCAAATGATTGGTTCTCTTTCTTCTCTTTTTTTCTCCACCGAAAGAGTATACCCATGTTCCTTAATTGCTTCCGTTAGTGTTGTGGCGAGTTCGTGAGCATTCACTTCATTGTTTGTTTCTATAGCAACTGTTTCAGATTGTAAATTTACAGAAGCAGAAACAATCCCCTCTTGTTCGTTAAGTGTGTCCTCGATAAGAATTTTGCATGCTGCGCAATGTGTCCCAGAAACATACAGTGTATATTTTTTCATACTTGTTTTTATAGTCGTGTTACTTTTAATCGAAGCGAGTTTGAGACCACTGATACGCTTGAGAACGCCATGGCGAGTCCGGCAAATACAGGATTAAGAACAATCCCCCACACAGGATAAAGAAGTCCTGCTGCAATTGGAATGCCGATGACATTATAAATGAACGCCCAAAAAAGATTTTGCTTAACCGTTCGCATTGTTTTCTTTGAAAGCATAATTGCTTGTGAAATCTTTTTAATATCTCCATGAAGAAGGGTTATCCCCGCTGATTCAATTGCAATATCGGTGCCTGTTGCCATAGCAATGCCCACATTTGCCTGAACAAGCGCTGGGGCGTCGTTGATACCGTCACCAACCATAGCAACAACCCTGCCTTCCTTTTGTAATGCTTCTATTTTTGAAGCTTTCTCTTGTGGCAACACCTCAGCAATAACAGTATCAATGTTAGCTTGCTTTGCTATATACTCTGCCGCTAAATGATTGTCTCCGGTAAGCATAATCACCTTGATACCCTTCTTGTGAAGACTTGCAACCGCTTCCACCGCTTCTCGTTTAAGTGTGTCAGCAAGTGCAATAAACCCAACAATCTTTCCATCTACCTCAACAACAACAACCGTCTTTCCTTCTTGTTGAAGCGCTTTGATGTTTTCGTTAGTGTTTTCCTTTTCTGGTTTATGAATATACACCTTTTTATCAGAAACTTTTGCTTGTACTCCTACACCCTCAAGAGCGCTAAAATCTGTTACCTGAAGAAGAGATATATTTTTTGATAGGGCGCTTGTGACAATTGCTTGCGCAAGTGGATGCTCTGATAGTTTCTCAACGCTTGCAGTAATGGTAAGCAATTCCTGTTCGCTGTATGACGAATCAAGTGAAACAATGTCGGTTACCTCTGGTCTTCCTTTCGTAATTGTTCCTGTTTTATCCAACACCACCGTATCTACTTTACTTAAAAGTTCGAGGCTTTCTGCATCTTTCACAAGGATGCCGTACTCAGCACCCTTCCCTACTCCGACAATGATTGCAGTTGGCGTTGCGAGACCAAGCGCACATGGACAAGCAATTACAAGAATCCCAACAAATGATAGAATCCCATACGAAACTGCGAGTGTCTGCCCGATAAAGAATGTTCCTACAACAACCCACACAAGAAATGTTACGAGCGCAATTCCGAGAACGGTTGGTACAAAAATAGCTGAAACCCTATCGGCAAGGGCTTGAATTGGGGCTTTACTACCCTGCGCATCTGCAACCATTTTTATAATCTGTGAAAGCACGGTTTCAGAACCGACTTTTGTTGCCTCAAACATAAAACTTCCTTGCTTATTAATTGTTGCACCAATCACAATGTCCCCAACCTTTTTATCAGCTGGAATTGGTTCACCTGTAATCATTGATTCATCAACTGACGTGCTTCCTTCAACAATCTTTCCATCAACAGGGATCTTTTGTCCTGGTTTTACAACAACCCTATCTCCAATGACAACCTCCTCAATGGGGACCTCTACTTCTTTTCCGTCACGTAACACAAGCGCTGTTTTTGCTTGAAGACCAAGCAATTTTTCAATTGCTTCTCCTGTTTTTTGTTTTGAACGTGCCTCAAGGTACTTACCAAAGGTAACAAAACCAATCACAACAATCACAACATCAAAGTAGGTATACTCTGGCGCTTGAAGTAACTCTCGTACCTGAGGAAGCAAAACAATCATTGTGCTGTAGAGATATGCGGTAAGTGTGCCGATGCCAATGAGTGTGTCCATGTTTGCCACACGGTACTGTATAAATTTTGAAACACCAGATACAAATGGTTTTCCTATCCAAAACATCACTACCGTTGCAAGAACCATAGTAATAACATTAAACAACTCCATTGGGATTGGAAAATTTGGAACAAATGGGAGCGTGCGCGCAGAGATATCCCACATCATAAGTACAAAAGTAAACAAAGCAATCGGCAACACAAACTCTGTTTTACCTTGTTGTTCAGCAATCTCCTTTTCTTTCATATCCTTAGACATATCAAGTCCGAGATGCTCGCTGTGGTCCATCCCTGACATAGACATTCCCTCTTTTGTTTCTGCGTTGTGCAATGTATATCCAAGCTTTCCAACTTCTTCGTTCATTGTTTTAACACTAACCTTACTCTCATCAAATTCTATATTTGCTTTCTCTGTTGCGAAATTCACATCAACTGATTGGACGCCGTCAAGTTTTGAGATTTTTTTACTAATGATTGCAGAGCAACTTGAACAATGCATACCCTGCACATTAAAAATAGTTTTCTGCATACAGGGTTAGAGGTTATACCAAGCCTTTCTCCACTCTTTAAGCATGATTCCGCTATTGGTAAGAAACGCTTCAACGGCATCAGCGTTATTCAATATTAGAGCGCGAGACGATTTTCCACGAATATCTTTTGTCATTACAATTCCATTTTCGTGGTGTGCAATTACCGCATTAAGAAAGCGAAGGTCAAAGGTACTGTCGTACTCCCCCAAACGAGCAACTACCGGGTCTGCTACAACTCGCGTATCCCCATACCACTCTTTTTTCCACGCATAGAGTTCATCTATTAAAACTGGTTCATTTTTTTGAATAGCTTTTGCAAGTTCTTGTACATCTCTACGTTCGCTTTTTTCCGCTTGTTGTGCCACAAGTATCGCGCCTCGATGGTGAGCAATCATGGCGTTTATATAGCGCAAATCAACCCACTTATCTGCACGACCAAGATTCATGGTATTTTTTTCATACATTGAAAGCGTGTATTGTGGGGTTAGGTAGTAACCAACACCAACACCAATCACACCAGTAATTATCATAAGTGCACTTGCGAGGTATATTGAAATTTTGTTCATAGTTGTTTAGATAAAAAGACCTACTTTCTTTTAAGGCGATACACCTTCACTATTTCACCAACTGCTTTTTTCTCTTCCCCTTTTTTGATTTGATGGACAACACACGTATGTAAATGGTTCTCCATGAGTGCGTCTTCAATACCGGAAAGCGCCTGCTTTACCGCTGATGTTTGGGTAATAACATCAATACAGTAGACATCTTTGTCTACCATCTCTTGAAGCCCGCGCACTTGTCCTTCAATAATTTTAAGACGACGAATAAGTTTTGTTTGTAGTTGGTTCATAGTAGTGTATTGGCCTTTGTAATTGCCAATACCCTAAGTATACCCCCTGGGGGTATACTTGTCAACTACCACAACCCCTACCCCCTCTTAATCATTGATACCGATATACCAAAGATGCTTACAATGATTACCGTACAGAGAAGACACAGTAAACAATAGGTGTGAATAAACATCGCTTCACGATAGATGATGAATCCATTAAACAACATTCCTAAAAAAGAAATCACTGCCAGTGCATTCACATACAAAGCACCTCTGTGTTTATGTCCCAAAAAAGCGATTATAAAAATAACTGGATATACAGCAAGTGCAATCCATGGAAATGAAATACCAAACACTTGCGAAAGTGGGTGGCGGAGTACATCCGTACAAGCAAAGGTTGATGAAAAATCGCAAAATGATGTAAGTCCTACTGGATCAACAAATCTAACAAAATATGCCTTGTAACTTAAGTATGCAGCGTTAATGAAAGCAATAATAGACAAAACCTGTATGAGTAGAAATTTGTTTTTCATATACCCTCATTCTACTCCTATTTTACAACAAAAGGAACGCTTACTGTTGTTTAAGTAAACAACTTTTTAGCTCTAGGGTATTTGTCCATCCGCATTTTCCATCAGCTTGACGCTTACACTCTGCAGTTTTGTAGCATGCATATTCTTCCCGAAATTCACAGGTAGAAACCATGTCTTTTTGGTCAGAACAAATCTGTGAAGAACATCCGCCAACGTAGCACGCGCCTAACGGGGAACTTATTGGTTCTTTTTTTCTAAGAGAAACGTTAAGTGTAACGATGTACGAGCTTTGTGCGATTTGCTCTCCGGCTTTTGGGTGAGGAGACACAGAAACGACAGTGACTTGTTCTGCTTCTGTTGTGAGCGTTTTACCAAGCTCAATAACTTCCGTACTTGTGCCCATGCCCGTTACGCTTTCTATCTCCACTTTGAGTGTCCCCGCCCAAACACACTGTACCCCTGTTGGGCACCTACTGTCATCAAACACACGAAGAAGCTTAATAGAGTTTTGAGCAAATGTTACTGTTTCACCAACACGAAGCACAACCTCGCCATAGGGTGCAGTCTTTTTTTCTTCAACCACAACAATAGGGTCTTGTTTTGGAAAAATTTTTTCATATAGTGTTTCTCTGTTCAAAAAGGCAATACCTCCTACTACAAGGAGAAGTGGGAAAACCACTAAAACCATCCATCCTGTTTTTGTCATAATGGGTTAAGTATAGCAAAAACACGCAACCCTTTAACCCGTCAACCTTTTATGGAGTTGTAATAAGGTTTATACCCTTGTTTGAAACAATGCCACCCTGCAAGTCATAAATGTTTTTTATTCCTTGTGCCTTCATGATAGCAATTGCTTTTCCCGAGCGGTTACCCGAACGACAGTACACGAAGTATGTCTTGCTTGAATCAAGTTTTTTCACTTCGTCGGTAAAGTTTTGATTTTCATAATCAAGATTGAAAGCGGTGGCCATGTGCCCCGATGCAAATTCTGCAGGTGTTCGCACATCAAGCATTACCGCATTTTCAGTGGTGCTATATTTTTCTACAAATTCATTTCCAGAAAGTAACACTTTCTCTCCTCCGAAAAAAGCAAACATAGACGCAATGGAAATAAGAGCAAGCCCTCCGCCTAGTGCGTACAAGAGACCGGATTGTGATGATTTTTTACTCATAGATTTACTTTGTAAGAAGTTGTTCAAACGCCTCTGGTTGGAAGCCAACAAGAATTTGTCCGTCGATGTCGATGACGGGTACGCCCATTTGTCCTGATTTCATCATCATTTCCGTCGCCGCATTACGGTCAACGCCCACATTTTTATTGGTATATGTTACGCCTTTCTTGTCGAAAAAGTTTTTTGCTAAAACACAGTAGTGACAGGTGTCAGTTGAATAAATGGTAACATTGTGGTTTTTCATAGTGATGATTATTTATATTTACAGATAAGTTTCTTTAAGTCTTTGGCAAACGGGGTTTTGGTTAGTTCGTAGCAGACATGTTTTCCTTCTCGGACAGGATTAAGTAACCCCTCTTTGGTGAGCACTTGTAAGTGATGCGATGTTGTCGCCACACTTGCGTGTATATGTTTTGCAATATCAGAAACACACACTTTCTTGTCGCTAAAAATACAGCACATGATTTTGAGTCGTTGTGTATCTCCGGCGACAAGAAGCTTTTTTGCAAGCGAAGCGCTTGTTTCTGTGTGTTTTGATTTCATATACATTCAAATGTATGTTTGAATGATACAAGAAGAGAAAACAAAAGTCAAGAGGGAAAATGTTCCTTATTTATACTTACAGTAAAAAATTTTAAATTACTCGATCCAAAAATAAATCTTGTACGCAACAAATGCAGTGAAGGTAGAAAGAACCACCCCCCACACAATATCGACAAAGACGAGCTGTAATGGCCAATTCTTAACCGTCGCTAAATTGGTAATATCGTAGGTCATGTAGCAAAAGAAACCAAAGAGCGCCGCATAGATCAATGTTTTAACAAGATTTTTTTCTAGTACCCCCGGATACACGGAGAAGATAAAAATACCGACGATGTATAACAAGTAAAACGCAATGACCGCTGGCCAATAAAATTTTATTTCAACAACGGGTGCCATGAGTCGTGCATAGTAATCTTTTGCAAACACGCCAAGCCAAAGCATGTCAAAAGCAAAAATGATTGGGAGGGATAGGAGGTATGTATAAATTAGTTGCATGAGTATAGTTTAACATTAGTTGTTACTCGATACCCACTCCCCTCTTCAGGGAATGCTTGGCCTCCCGGCATGATGTACTCATCACCCGCGGTTCAAATCCGGATAGGCACACACAAGAAAACCCCTTTCGGGGTTTTCTTGAATTCGTGTGTGCCTATCCGGATTTGAACCGGAACTGAGGGCTCCACAAGCCCGCGTGCTAACCATTACACTATAGGCACCATCTGTACTAAAGTTTCCTTTAGGTAGGCATTACTTTACCACATTTTGTCTGTTTTAGGAAGCCCTTGCGTGGTCTTTGGTTGTGCTACTATAACGAGACTGCTCTTTACATAACCCTCGCGAGGAAACCATGAAAAAGCTACTCTGTTTTTTGCTTTTTCTTTTTCCTTTCGTGGCGCACGCACAGGAAAAAGAAAATACTGATCAGTTCTCACAAGAAGAGATGCGCCTCCTCCGGGAGTGCTGTCTTGCTAAAGAGGTGGACCCGTTTGTTTTGGTTTCACCTGAATACGCACAGCTCGTTGAAACGTGTTGTCGCGCTATGCATTTGGGTTCTCCCTCATCGCTTTCGCGTGAAGAGAAGAGGATTCTTGAAAACTGTTGTCTTACCAAGAAAGAAGAGAAGGTAGACTTGTTTTTTGGTAATATAAAAACAAGCAACGAGCAGGTTTTGACGGAGATATTCAAAAGAAGGAAGTGGCAATTTCTTGCGACAAAAACAGCAAACATCCGTGAAGGTTGGTCTCTCCGAACGAAACGAAAAGATGGTGGCTACTACATCGCTGTCACATGGGAAAGCAACCGCGACCCCATCAAATTCCTTTTCGAACCTTTTTTCCTTTTCGAAACCACCCCCCACAAGTAACTTTGTGGGGGTTCTTTTATTATTTGTCTCGTGTTATGTTTCACAACACGGTTTAGGTACTAGGCACAGACACATTATCAAGATTGTTAGATTTTTTTACTCTCCTTGCCAACCATAATAAAAACAGTATTGCCATAACACCTGTTACCAATCTTTCAACAAGTGTTCCTGGAATTGTGAGTGCTGCTATCATCCCCATGACAGTATTTTGTATATAACTACCGAGACCAAACAAAAGTAAACCATTTTGAGTAAACCACCCCTTTCTTTTTAAGATTTTATAATAACCCCAAACGATCAAAAACAATGAAAGGAAGAAAACTATCAAAGGTAATTTCTTGTCTGCAACAACACTTAAGAGCAAGAAAAATGGGAAAAACAAACTCACCCCCAACCAAACCGGTTTTAATGTTAAAACAATCGGTGTTTCGTTACCATTAGGTAGTTGAGTGGGGCGTTTTGCTAGTAAAAATGAAACGAGCATCATACCTAAAAAGACGGCTAACTGTAGTGATGTGTTTTGTTGTAATACATTCCGTATTCCCTCTTCGCCAAGAAACATTGCCGATGCTAAAAATAAAAGGACAGCACCAAATATTGCGACCATTTTTTTAGAAAGCCATGGTTGGTTGCTCTTTTGCGGATAAAGCCAGTATGTTAGTAAAATAGGCATGAGAACTGACGAAAGCGCATGCCAAAAACCAATAGCAAACGTGAATGGAAAACTAATCCCCAACAAATAGCCGTAGTTGTCATACTGTCCCACAGGTAACTCATTAAAACGGATTAACGTTTTTGCAATTAACCCTTCGTTAAATAAACTGAAAGCAAATCCTAATATAAAAATACCCCCAAACGTTACGTTGTACCTGACCGCGATTTCTCTTACCACAAGCACAGCAACTCCATATCCTAAAAATAAAATAAGAAGAATGACGGGATTAAAAAAAGCACTGAACGATGAACTGCCTGTGAGTAATTCTGGTAAAACTGTTGCGATTATGACGAGCACTATCGCCGGTTTAAAGTTTGACTCCATATTGTATGTATATGTTTAGTGTATCACTTACTACCCCCACAATAGAGTTTTGTTTTCCTGAAAAAATGTACTGCTGTGAACTAGGTTGTTTTATTGTGGGCCTAGAATATTTATCTCAATTGTGATAGTATTTTCTTACCTCAAAAGAAGATTGTGAATGAAAATGCCCAGGTGGCGAAACTGGTAGACGCACTACCTTGAGGTGGTAGCGCTGGCAACGGCATGGAGGTTCAAGTCCTCTCCTGGGCACATAAAAATAAAAGTACGGGACCAATAGGTCCCGTACTTTTATTTTCACATGTATTAGGTTGGACATGAACCGAAGGCGACATAATTTCTTAAACTGTACACAGTTTGTTGAAATTACAAGTCTCGACTGAAAGGAGAGGCAAGTCCTCTTGCCAAGATTCGAACTTGCTAGTTCGCCTGGGCACCAGAAGTAAACAAAAATCCGCTTTTCGCGGATTTTTGTTTTTATTATGCCTTTACTTCTTCTTGAACCACTTCTGCTTCTGTGTCAACTGCTTCCATTGTTGTTACACCATCTTTGGTGATAATACGAGCATCAACTTTCAATTTACGACGAACATCGCGAAGAGCTTTTTCACGAACATAGTAAAGCTTTGAGCGACGAGTGCGTGAACGACGGATAAGTTCAATCTTATCAATCGTTGGAGCAAAGAGAGGGAAAACACGCTCAACACCGACACCAGATGCTACTTTACGAATCGTAAATGTTGCACCCATTTCTGTACCATGCTTACGAGCAAGCACCATGCCTTCAAACGCTTGAAGACGTGTCTTTCCATCAGCTTCCTTGATTTTATTCCAGACGCAAACGACATCTCCGGTAGAGAAATCAAGCTTCTTGCGAGAAGCAATGTCGACTGGGGTTAGTTTTATCGTCGTTTTCATAGGTTTATAAATCTAAAATTAGTCCGCTTATGATATCACAAATTTTTGAATTGGGCAACTAGAGAAGAGAAAGCTTCTTTAGGGTCTTTTCCATGTCTTTTGGTATTTCTGCAACAAAGGTTTTCTTTACTTTACCCTTCTCAACACCGGGAATTTCTATAGTGAGCGAATATGCGTGGAGCATTGACCTATCTGCCTCCTGTTGACCCATTTTTGAGCCATACAGCTCGTCTCCAATGATAGGGTGACGAATACCTCTCATATGCGCACGAATCTGGTGGGTGCGTCCAGTAAGCGGGTAACATTCAACATAGGTATACTGCCTTCCTTCTTTTTCTTTTGAGCGCGCAAGTACTTTATAACGCGTGATAGCCTCACTTTCTTTTCCACGAGCATCTTGTGAAAACATGTCCACAATGGTTCGTTTTCTAAAATCGCTTTTTGCACGAGCAATAGGTAAAGAAATCATCCCCGTGTCGTGCTTGATGTGCCCCTCAACAATTGCTCGATACACCTTACGTGTTGTGTGGTCTTTAAATTGTTTCTTAAGCGTTGTGAAGGCAATGTCATCTTTTGCAATAATGAGCACGCCGGTTGTATTGCGATCAAGGCGATGCACAATACCTTCACGACCCTTATCCCCTGTTGTGACCTTATATGTTTTCTTTACCCAATCTGAAATTGTTTCTTCATCATTTCGTTCATCTGGGTGCACCATAATACCCGCCGGTTTATCAATGACCAGGGTGTGATTATCTTCGTAAATGATTGGAATTTTCATACAAACTAGTATAGCTTGCTTACGTGCTACGAAAGTGTGGGAGATACAGGACTCGCGCCTCACTCTATTCGGCACCTCTTATTTTTATAGTCGCGTTGCTCCTTAAAAATATAGTGGCCATAGGTTCGAGTCAAACACCTGCTCACAAATTAAAGAATAGTACTACTGCTATTAGCGTTGTTTACTATTTGTGGGAGATACAGGACTCGAACCTGTGACCTTCTCGGTGTAAACGAGTTGCTCTACCAACTGAGCTAATCTCCCAATGAGTGTTTGATAATACTACAATATTTTCCATTTTTTTGCTAGTATGAAGCGGTAAACGCCCTTGTAGTTAAATGGATATAACTGCGGACTTCTAAGCCGTTATTCCAGGTTCGATTCCT
>CAZFBW010000011.1:0-15460 GCA_964517625.1 uncultured Candidatus Saccharibacteria bacterium
ACTGACCACATTTTCCAAACGAGAAATAAGCTTCTTATAAATTTCTTCAACCCCATTATCAGAAAACAATATACTTTCTGCTTTTACAATTGTAGACGAGAGCAAAAAATAACGAACTGAATCCGCGCCATATCGTTCAACAAGTTCAACTGGGTCAGTGTAATTTGACTCACTTTTTGAAAGTTTTTTTCCAGACTCTGCAAGCACAAGACCATTTACAATGACATGTTTATAGGGCGCTTTATCAAAAAGCCCAACACCAAGATTAATGAGTGAGTAAAACCATCCTCTTGTTTGATCTAACCCCTCAGCAATAAAGTCCGCTGGATAGCTCTTATCAAAGAGTGCTTTGTTTTCAAATGGGTAATGAACAGACGCAAACGGCATAGCACCTGATTCAAACCAACAATCAAACACATCAGGAATTCGTTTCATTTCGCATCCGCACTGACATGTAATCGTCGCTTCATCAATGTATGGACGATGAAGATTAACCGCACCTGTCTCATCACGCGGAACAATCCGTGGATCAAGTTTCCTCACTTCAGCATTCTTTGGATAAAATACAGTGTCGTCTTTACTCTCATCGTCAATGAGCTCTTCTTCAGTAATTAACTGTGTACCAACCAAAAGCATGCGTGAAGGTCCGCCGTGGGTCACAATCAAAATATTTTTTCCTTCATACTTCTTCTCTAAATCCATCCAGGAAGCAACTGCGCGATTCATCATTTCACGGTGTGTCTCCCCACCCTCTACGCGTGTATCAAGCTTCAAATAACGAAGCTCCCCTACTTCTTTCAAGTAGTCTTCAATTTTGCGCTTATCATAGACACCTAAATTAAATTCCTTAAGCCTTTCGTCTTCAACGATCTCAACGCCACCAAGCGTTTGTGCAACAACTTCTGCAGTCATCTTGGTTCGTAAAAATGGCGAACACACAATGAAATCAATCTTCTTATCTTTGAGTGATTCCCCCGCTTCTTGTGCCTGTTCTTTACCGAGCGCAGTTAGTCCGTTACTATGGTCACCGTCACAATCAATGATTCCTGCAACATTGCTTTCTGATTGACCATGACGCATCACGTAGTACGTATTTTTCGCTTTTTTTCCTTCAGACAATTCTTTCAGTCCCCCAATCATTTTTACATTGTCGCACTCTGCACATTTCCAAACAGGGAGAGGCGCTCCCCAGTAGCGCGCACGAGACACTGCCCACTCATGAGCACCTTCCAACCATTTTCCAAAACGCCCATCACGAATATGTTCTGGTACCCAGCCGATGTTTGCATTCTCTGATAAAAGTTTTTTCTTCGTCTTCGGAACATCAACAAACCAAGACGACGTCGCATAATTTAGAAGCGGAGTTTTACATCGCCAACAAAGCGGATACGAGTGAATAATTTTATGCTTTTCAAAAAGAAGACCGGCGTGTGCAAGCCATTTAATAACTGCAACATCGGCCGACTGCGTGTCCCCTGCTTGTTTTACTTTCATACCAGCAAAGTCCGTTACTTCTTTTGTAAACGTTCCATCCATCTTAATGTGTTTGATAACTGGAATATTATTTGCCTTTGCCAAATCCATATCTTCCTGACCGAACGCTGGGGCTTCGTGAGCAATACCAGTACCTGTATCAAGCGTTATAAAATCAGCGTGCCAAATTTTCCAAATGTTTTCTTTGTATTCAAGTTCTGCATTAATAAAATATGGAAAAAGTGGTTTATAAGTTTTATCAAGAAGCTTCTTGCCTAAAAATGTTTCCTTGACTTCATACTTCATCTCTTTTAGTGTGTCAGTGATTCGCTCTTCTGCAAGAATATATAATCCTTCCATTCCCTCTATAGAAATTTTTGCATAGGTAGCATCCTCCTTAACCGCAAGTGCGACGTTTCCTGGAAGCGTCCACGGCGTTGTTGTCCAGGCAAGCACATACGTTCCTGGCTCATCTCTAAGTTCAAACTTTGCCGTCACCGAAATATCTGTCACATCTTCATAGTTCATTCCAACCTCACTTTGCGCAAGCGTTGTCTCACATCGTGGGCAGATATGCATCATTTTATGCCCCTCATACGCCAACCCTTTTTCGTGAAGTGTTTTCCATGCCCACCAAATACTTTCTGTGTAGGTTGCGTCCATCGTTTTGTATGGGTGTTCCATATCAACAAAACGCCCAAACCGAGGAACTACTTTTTTCCACTCTTCGTCATAGGTAAGCACGCTACAGTATGCCTCGTGGTTAAATTTATCAATACCGTATTCTTCAATATCTTTCTTTGATTTGAGCTCCAATTTCTTTTCGATCAAATTTTCAATTGGAAGACCGTGACAATCCCAACCCCACATACGACGAACATGATTTCCTTTCATCGTCTGATAGCGAGGAATCGCATCCTTGATGGTACCCGCTAAAATGTGCCCCATGTGGGGAAGACCTGTTGCAAATGGTGGCCCATCGTAAAAACTAAAGTTTCCTTTTGCTTCGCTACCAGCAGGCGTTGTGAGAGTCTTTTCAAAAATTTTTTCCTTCTCCCAAAAAGCGAGAATTTCTTTTTCTTTGTCTGCTATTGTTTTTTGCGTATTATTTTTTTCTGACATGCGTATGATTACTAGTTAAAAATCGTCCTGAGAAAAGAAACCTCTTGCGAGAACTCTTTTCCAAGGACGACATGCAATCGTGGTACCACCTTGATTCCCCCTGAAATACCCTTGGGGCTCATTTGCTGTAGGTTCTACTTACTGCTTGCGCAATGTTCTTCCTCTGCTCTGGGGTGATTAGTCCCTTCAACGCGTCTATCCCTATATAGTAGCAAAAAACACCTCAAGTGTCATGAGTGGAAGCCTAATATATTTCAGAAAAGAAAAACCGGCCCCATAAGAGCCGGCGTGAACGCCGAAGCGATTCACTGTTGTTGCTGTTGTTGCTGATTCCGGCTCGGGCAGATGTACCCACGAGGCGGTTGTTGTGACTGCGGAGGATGCCTGTACTCGAAAACATCCTTCGGCGTTCCCCTTGGAGGAACTCCGGCGGGGAGATTCCCGGCCATGTGCCCGACTGCGACGGTGTTACCCATAATGAACTGCTCCTCTTTGAAGAAACCAACAGAACCATTATTAAAGCATAGTTTTATTGTTTTGTAAACGGTCCTGCCCCGACACAAAGTGTGTCGGGATGATTTTTCGACCAGGAGCCCAGTCGAAAAATCACATCTTATTCGGCGCTTCGATACCAAGGATATACAATCCGCGTCCCAAAATATTTTTTACTCGAGCAACAACCGCCAAATTGTGTGCTGTTTTCTCTTTGTCATCAGTAATAAGTTGTTCCTGTGCATACCAACTATTAAACAATTGAGCAATTGAGAAAAGATAGGTGACGAATTGTTGTGGCGCTAAATCTTCAATTGCTTTTACAAATAATTCTTCTGCATGCACCATGTTTCGTTCAAGTGGTGTCACCTCGTACAAACCGAACTTTGGCTCAAGATTTCCTTTTTCAATAAGCGACGCACAACGTGCATGGGTGTAGAGAAGATATGGGCCAGAATCCCCCTCAAACGAAAGTGAACTTTCGGGATCAAAGTTGATATTGAGTCCAGGCTTTGCACGAAGCACCGCGATACGAAGAGCGGAGAGCGCAATCTCTCGTTCAAGTTTCTTTTTATCTTCAATACTTAAGTGAGCAATCTTTTCTCCTGCCCGTTCGCGCACTTCTTCCTCAACCACTGAAACCACATCAAGCGCAAGTGGAACACCACCTAAGCGACTAGACATCTTCTGACCTTTGAAAAGCATACGCCCGTGTGGAATGTGTACGGATTTTTCAGTCCACACTTTCCATTCATCATTTATTTTACTGCCCGCATCAAGCACAATTCTGAAATGGTGTGTTTGCTGACTATCCGTAATGAAATATGAATAATCAACTAGACCGTGCTCAGTAAATTTCTTTTGAATAAGACCTAGGTCTTTTGCTTCATAGGTTGGGTGTCCTTCGCTATTAATAAATACCGAAGCATTCAAATCTTTTCTTGCTTCATCTGGGATATAGACAACTGCGCCATCACTTTTGGTAAACACCTTCGGCGTGTTATCAAGAACAATTCTCCTTCCGACAACACCCGCCTCACTTTCAAAAATATTCTTATCAATATGTGACCCCAGGCTTTCGATGACATGATTAAAATATGCCGTATTAATACTGTGTGCTTTCGTATAGATGTCATATGCTTCCGAAGATTCAGAAGTTCCACTCTCTATTTGCTCAAAAAGATGAGCAGATAATTCTTTTACCTTTCCTTCAAGTTCTTGATTTTCTTCGTGAAGTGTAACTCCTTTTCGATAACACTCACCAAAATATGCAACGATTGTGTCTTCATCGTACTCTTTAAAAATATTCTTTCCTTGTGCAATGTCTTCTCTGATAATGTACACCGCTTTTGCAATACCAAGTGAAACATCTGATGGGAATGACATCGTGGTCACGTTTGCGCCCCCTTCTTGTATTGCTCGCGAAACAAATTCACCAACAATGTTGTTCATCAAGTGACCAATATGAAACGGCTTGAAAAGATTTGGTGATGAGTGCTCAACTAAAATATTTTTTCCTGTATATTTTGTTTCTAATTTTTCAATTTTTTGCTTATTGATATCTCGCACCATCTCATCACCCAAAAAGAAATTGATAAAACCTGGGCCCGCAATTTCAATCCGCGTAATTTCTTTATACTTACTACCAAGTTCTCCCTTTATTTTCTCTGCGCATTCTTTTGAAGAAATATTTAATTTCTTACACGCAATAAGCGCCACGTTTGTTGCATAGTCCCCGTGGGATAACTCTTGCGGTTGCTCTAAAGAAAAAGGAATATCGTTTGCGCCGATTTCGCGTAAAGCGTTATTGATAACTAAAGTGAGTTCTTGTTTCCCAAAAGCCATAGATACTACAATGATACCTTATTTTAAGCTGTAAGGAAAAAGCGCAGACCTGTACAGGTCTGCGCTTCACTTATCTTACTACTTGTGTCTTTTGAATTCGAATTCCTTCGTAACCACAAAGACAACGTCTGCTATCACTTTCTCCGGAGGCTGATTGGCATCCACCGTCACTACGCGAGTCTTGTCGGTTTCAATCAGACTGAAGAATTCCCGATATGAGGCGGCGCGACGCGACTGTTCCTTGAGATCCGCGGTGTCAAAATGGTTCGGCTTCTGGTTGCGTGCAAGTGCGCGACGCTCCATACCCACCTTCGGATCAACTTCCAAATAAATATACAGCGTCGGCTCACAATAGCGCACAACACTATCACGCAACTGATGAAACAACTTGAACAGAGGCTCATTGCGCACCAATTTCTTGCGAACAAGACGCATGCATTTCTGATAAGCAAACGTGCTAGCATCAAAACGGTCGGAAATTACTGGAATGCCACATTGTCTGTCGGGAAGAATCTCGTCTACAATGTTGATTCTCCTTGCAGCAAAGAAAAGTGCCATCTGCTGTTCTGCTGGCAATTTCTTTCCATAAGGAGACAGGAGGACTTCTCGAACAAGCTCGGCAATCATCGTTCCCCCCGGCTCGCGCATAAAGAATGCGCTCGGGTACAATTGCTTCAGTTGCTTAACGACGGTCGTTTTCCCGCAACCATCGATTCCTTCGATAACGACAAATGGGGCAAGTTGTTTCTTCTTCATCTGTCACCTCGTTTACTTGATTAAAAGGACTTATTTCATGGTGAATAGTACACCCAAAAAGCATTATCAGCAAAAAACCAAAGAAAAAACCCAACCTTGGGGGGTTGGGTTTGAAAACATCCTTACTTCTTCTCGACAATATCATTTTTGCCACGCTTCACATCGAAGCGACCAAAGTCTGATTCGTCGATATGGACCGGGATGCCAATTTGTTGGCGCAAGTGGTTTCCCATCTGCTGGGCGACATTACGAAGCGTTGCATGCACTGTCGAACCAGAGCGTAGTTCGACGAGATACACGAGTGCTGGCAAGTCTCCAGTCACACGACACGGAACCACGAACCCCATCGGCACATAGTACTGAAGAAGTTTTACCGGAACACCGCGCCTCAGTTTCGTGTCGTACCAGTCATACAAATTGTTGATGACTTTCTGAAGCGACTCCTGCACATCTTTTGGCATCTGCTCACGATACCAGGAATGAAACCCGTGCTTCATCGTGAGCAGTGGCATGCGTTGAACAACAGCTCGCTGACGCGCTATGTCACGGTATGATCCAAAATCGAGTCCAAATGAGTACTGAAGCGTGCCTGACTCTGCCAAATGTTTCGGCAATTCAGTCTTTGGTGGGCGACGAGTGTACCACTCCATCTGTCCTGCAAGCATTCTTTCGTCGAGACCGTTGTGAACGAGTTGAACTTTTTCGGAAATGCCTTGCGTCGGGTCGAAGTAATATCCTTCTTCCATATATGCCTTACGGTACGCTTCGCTTTCACCGTAGCGTTTATGGTTGAAGGAATTTGGATACATCTGTTTGAGAGCTACTTCGAGCATCTCCGCCACTTGCACAACTTCCGGAAGTGGGTGAACCCTGAGATATTCCAGACGATCTGCAAACTGCCTCAGATTGGTTGTCCACGAAAGATTCGTTTGTGCGCCTGCCGGCAAAACAGAACGAAGAATATCAAACGACCGAGCATTGATTGCTTTGTCGTAGACAGATTCATTTTCTCCTTCTTGAAGCGGGTAACGCATCTTCAGGCTCTCTTTAATGCTTTCTCGCGACTCGAGATACAAGCGTCGCAATTCGGTTTGTGGGTTTTTCTCGTCCGAAAGCAAAAGAGGATTCACGAAGGGTTGATTGCTGAAATCGAGATAGCGCGTCGACACCTCTTGCCCGTTGTAGAGCATGGTGTCTTGCACCGCCTTAGCAACCAACATCGAAACATTTTCAATGAAAATAGTTGCATCTCCGCAGTCGCCAATTGACTTGTGACCGTATCCGACATAAAACTGACCCATGAACTTACCGGAACCACTCTTGGCAAGTTTTTCAAGGTGGTCAAGAACAGAGGCTGGCGAACGCGAGTAGAGCGCTTGTAGCATGGCCTTATCTTCAGCGGTAATAACTGCGCCATCCTGAAGAATGAGCACAAATGACCCATTTTTTTGATCGCCGACGATCACGTGTTTAAGTTCGCTAATGTCCATTTGAAATACCCTTTCTCTAGTAGTTAAAAGATCAAAAAACACTACAAAGTAGCCTACCCCAAAGAAATGCTTTATGCAAATAAAAACCAACCGCAAACCAGTTTCTTTTTTTGACAAATACAAACTAAAAACGTAGAGTAATTTTAGACTAGTCCCACGCAAGGAGAATTACTTTGAACAACATCGATAACACAAGATCACTCGAACAAAGAAGAAGAATGGACCGCCTAGCTGAGGCGAAAGTGTGTCTCTTTTGCCCGCAGGGAATGAAGTTGCTTGATATAAAAATTATTTTCAAAACAGAACACTGGGTCGTCACCGATAACGACTTCTATTACGATGGGGCGGTGCACCATGTTCTAGCAGCACCAAAACGTCATGTTCTTCTTCCGGACAGACTTACTCTCAATGAAACCAGAGATCTATTCGGTACCGTCATTCCAACCCTGCAAACACGTTTCGGTGATGGTCCTTTTACCACACTCTTTCGTTTCGGAGATACTGCACACACAGGTGCAACGGTAGAACATCTGCATGTCCATTTCATCCGTGGTGTTGAACAATCATCGAAAGATCACCCACCAATCCTAGCAGTTGTTGGATTCAAGAAACCTTGAACCGATGCACCACAAAACCAAAGACCAGTTCTCGGACTGGTCTTTTTATTTCCCCGTACTTCCAAATCCCCCTGTTCCGCGTTTTGTGTCTGAAAGTTCTTCAGCTTCCACAATTTCAGGGAACTCTATTTTTTGTATAAGCATTTGCGCCACTTTGTGTCCATGTTCAAAGGTGTACGGTTCGTTTGCTAAATTATGCACCATAATGTGGAGTTCTCCGCGATACCCTGCGTCAATCACTCCGCCTAAGGTTTTAATGCTTTTAGAACCAATGCTCGATTTATCCCAAATAAGTCCAACATACCCTTCCTGTATTTCTGTGGCGATACCAATTGGAATCATTGCTTGTTTGTGTGGTTGCACAGTGTGTATTCCACAAGCATACAAATCAATCCCCGCATCATCATGATGCGCACGTGTTGGAAGTTTTGCATCCTCACGCATCTTTTTTACAAAAAGTTTCATAGAATAGAGTATAGCAAAAAGAAAAGACCCATCTTGCGACAGGTCTTTGTCAAAGAACATCAAGCCTTAGGAAGCGTAATGCCTTGTTGGCCTTGATATTTACCAACATAGAGACGATCTGGTGGATTAACCCAGAAAAAAATGACCGACATGATTCCCTCGTTGGGATACAGAGCCGCAGGGAACGGAGTATTGTTGCTGATTTCAAGAACAAGGTCTCCTTCCCACCCAGGAACAAATTTGGTTGTGTTAAGAGAGATACCGCAACGCGCATACGTGCTTTTTGCAAACGCAACAGCTACGACGTTGTCGGGCATCTTCATGTGTTCCACAGCCTTCCCAAGTGCAGTTGTCATCGGAGGAAGAATGATACGTCCCTCGTCATCTGGAGTGAGATTGACCAGAAGCTTTTCATCAAAATTTTTCGGGTCAATGATATTACTCCCAGCACATCCCCCATATGAGAATGCTTTTACCTCTTTTGCAAGACGCAAATCGTATCCAGCGGAATCAAGACCAAACCCCAAGCACGACCTTCCGTCCACGATTTTGGTCATTTCAGGATTAAATGGAGAAATCATGCCAAACTTTACAGCAAGCCTTTCAATTTCATGGTCAGCAAGGATCATCTACATCTCCTTAGAACTTTTCAGCCTCTAGAGCTGTACACATCAAAACTACCACAAAACAAAAAACCTCGCCATAAGCGAGATTTTTTGATTTATTTTTTAAACTACCTTGATACCAGCTGAGCGCGCAGTGCCTTCGATAATTTTCATTGCCTGTTCTACAGTGTGAGCAGTTAAATCTTTAAGTTTGATTTCTGCAATTTCACGAACAGCTTGCTTTGAAATGGTTCCTGCTCCGCCTTTTGAATTTCCTTTAGCAACACCTGATTTCTTCATAACAAGAGAGGTTGCTGTTGGAGTCTTAATAACGAAATCGTACGTACGGTCTTCGTATACATAGATACGAACCGTGAGTGGTCCCTGCATTCCTTGGGTTGCAGAGTTGAACTTGTTAACGAAGTCACCAATCTGAACGCCGGCCTGACCAAGCGCAGGACCAAGTGGAGGCGCAGGGGTTGCCTTTGCCGCTTCAATCTGAACTTTTACGTACTTTGTAATTTTCTTTGCTGCCATATAGTCTTTTTGTAAGTTTTGCTATTTTACCACAAAATAATCCTTTCTTCAACCTTTACGGTTTAGATTTTCTTAACCTGAAGGAAATCGAGTTCTACTGGGGTTTCTCGACCAAACATATTCACGAGGACCTTCAACTTTCCACGATTCTTGTCTACCTCCGAAACCTTGCCTTCAAAGTCCTTAAATGGACCTTCAGTAATAGAAACAAGTTCTCCAGTGTTGATGGCAATTTCATGTTCAACCTCCCCTGTATTCATACGAGAGAAGAGGTAGTCAATTTCTTTCTGAGCGAGTGGAACGGGTGTTGTGCCTGCGCCGACGAACCCAGTCACGCGAGGTGTGTTGCGTACAACGTACCAACTATTGTCGTCCACAATCATATCTACAAGGATGTACCCTGGATAGATTTTTTCTTCGACTTCAACGCGCTTTGTTCCCTTTACTTTGATTTTCTTTTCTGTTGGAACAACAACATTGAAAATTTTATTTTCCATACCAAGTGACTCAATACGTTGCTTCAAATTACGAAGTACCGCATTTTCATAACCACTGTATGTGTGGATGGCGTACCAGTGACGCTCTCCTGTTGATTCTTGTTTAGCCATAGTAGTATTGCTTTTAAAAAAAGATTAGTTAAGAAGTTTTGCAAGAATTGTCTTAAGACCAAAGTCAGCACCACCTAGTACAAATGCAACGACAATAGAAAGAACAACAACAAGCGCTGTAAACGTAATTGTCTGTTGCATACTTGGGAATTTAACTTCCTTCAATTCTTCCTTCGTTTCTTTGAGATATGATGAGATGCTCATAGTAGTTTTATGGTGATTAGTTTATTCTAAAAAACGCCCCCGAATAAATCAGAAAGGCATTTTGATACTCTTCTATTATACCGCAAAGAAGATAAAAAGTCAACACCCACCAAAAATAAAGGCGCACCTTCGGTGCGCCTTTATTTTCAAGCTTTTTTAGAACTTAATCCAACGTGTACGTAATCGTAACTCGTGCTTTAATCACACTCTCCCCTTGCGGAACAGAGACAGCGTCACGTGCCACACCCGCACTCATAACAGACATCTCTGCCTTGTAATACATTGGTGGCTGATATCCACCATCCTCGTTGTACTGACTAATAGAACCAAGTGAGACACCAAGTGCTTTAGCTGTTGCTTTAGCTTTATCCTTAGCATCTTCAATTGCTTTCTCTTTAGCTTCGGCCTGTACTTTGTCCATGTCGTCAACTGTAAAATCAGGACCTGACACTTCAGTGATGTTTGCTTTACCAATCACACCTAACACATCTCCTGCAGTATCAACCTTGCGAACTTTTACTTGAATCGTGTTTGCTACATCGTAGCCAACAAGTGTACTCTTACCTGACGGACAAGGAACAGTAATGCAGTAAATTTGGTTGTACTCATACTTTGGATTAACCGTGTATGAGAGTGTCTTGATATCTTTTTCTGCAACACCCAACTTCTTGATTGCATCAAGTGCTTCCTTTACTTTTGCTTCGGTTGCTTTCTGTGCTTCAGGTACTGTCTTTTTTGTTTCGCGGACGGTGAAAGTAATCGTTGCAATATCCGGTACCGCTGTTACTTCTCCTTCACCTGAAACGGTGATTGTCGGTAACTGGCCGTTTGCATGCTTCCATGACTTGTATTCAGTCACTGACATTGAAAGTGCAAGAAGCGCAAACATTGCAAGCGCTACAGAACCAGTCAAAAATGCGTATTGTTTGTAATTTGTTTCCATATAACGTAAATATAATTAATTTTTAACCAATAAACAGTCTCCCATTAGTATACATGTAGCCCATCAAAAGCACGATAATGATGATAAGCATGCTTACAATGAAAACAAGGCTGACATCTGTCCCAGTGAGGGGCTCTGTTGGGTCAAACACGTAGCGCTTTGGAATAAAGCCGGTGTTTGGTATATGAACAAGCTCCTCCCCTGTTGATGAGGATATAATTGTCCTTCCGCCTTTTTGAAGCACTGGTACAATTTCTCCTCCGTGGTACATATCTTTGTACTTGGAGAAGGTGAGTACCTGTGGTGAAGCATCGAATGGTTTAACGGGAAGACTTGCGGGTAAGTGTTCTTCTAGAGGAACATGGGTAGCAATTGGTTCTGCTTCTTTTGGTGGATATGGCGAAGCAATTGGCGCCTTGTCTGGAGAAGGAATAACCGCATCGAAAGACACTGATTGTGGAGCCTCTTCATGTTGTGCAAGAAGGTGTTTTTCATCTACCTGAGGCGCAGAAATCTCTGGCGTCATACCCCGGAATAGGATAACCGCTTCGTCGATATGTGCGTGGTCCCAGTTTGCTGCCTGAAGCAGTACAATGAGTCGCTCTTCTTTAATTCCGGGATTTAATCTGACGATTGTCTCAAGTGCATTTTTGACATCAAACAGATTCATTTATCTTATTTCTTCTTCGCAGGAGTTGTTGTTGCGACAGGTTTTGGTTCAACAGATGCAAGGAATGCTGTAAGGTCAGCATTACCTGGGTTTCGATTGAGAAGTTCAACTCCAATTAATTTAGCAAGGTCTGGTCGTCCTCCATCGCGAAGTGAAAGTGCGAGGAAGTACGCAATGTTTTGATTGTTTTGGTCAAGCTGAAGAGCTCGCTGAAGAGCCACAACCGCATTTGCAAAATCTTGTTTTGCATAGAACAGAAGTCCTGCCTGAACATACACGGTTGGGTCATTTGGTGCTGCTTTTACAGCCTCGATTGCATAGGTAAGCGCTTCATCAACCTTTTGTTCTGAAGACTCGAGCTGACTCATAAGGAAGAGTGCGTCAGCAAAATTTTGCTTCTTCTTAAGTGCGTCAGTCAATTGGAGGCGAACACCCTCGCGTGAACCAGCTGATGCTTCAAGACGAGCAAGAATCACATACAAGAACGGATTGTCTGGGTAAAGTCTCTTTGCTTCTTCATATGACTTCTTTGCGTTGGTATATCCTGCTTCCTTATCAAAAGGAACAGCGAGTTCATATGCACGGCCAAGAGAAACATAGTTCTGGTAATTACTTGGACTTAGTTTTACTGCAGCAAGACCTGCATCTACTGCCATCTGTGCACGTTCAAGGTATGCTTGCTTCAACGCTTCTTGAGACGATGTTGCTGTACTTACCAACTGTCGTTCACGAGCAATTGAGTATTCAACCATTGTTCGGTAAAAACCGTCGTATTCGTAAATACTTGCGGCCTTTTTGAGAAGGTTTTCTGCTTCATCTGTAGGGCCCTTTTGGTTAAGTTCAGTTTGCGCTTCTGCGTACACGAGGAATGCGCGTGCCTTATTTACCGTAAGAACACTGTGTGCAACCAAAACAATTGCAATTGGAACAAAGAGGTATGCAATTCTCTTGCTTGAGTAATTAACCCCAAGTGGCATTTTTGCGATACCGAATCCGGCAACAACCATCCAAAGCACGAGCATTGAATAGGTGAACGGAACAAGGACGGAAATAAATGCGAAGTAAAGCAGGGTAAGCGACAAAAGCCCCAAGATTCGGTGTTCACGTGTTTCCGTTGCGCGCATATAGAGGCGGAACGTAAAGAAGAGCGAACCGAGTACGAGGAAGAGGAATGCTAGCGTACCAACAACACCAATTGTTGCGAGGAATGTTGTAAGCGTTCCTGATGCTTGGTTGAAGTCAACACTGAAGAATTGTGACTGGAGAACGCTTGATGGACGATAGAGTTGCCATGCGCGAGCATAGTCCCCTGCGCCGATACCGAAGACGCCGTGATTAACAAGCACTTTTGAAGAAACCTCAAAAGAACTTGAGAGGTTTGGACGAATATCTCCCTGGTATGCAATCGTTACGAGTAAAAGGATGTACACGAGTGCGCCAGTAAGAAGAGGGATTTTGTATTTGATCTGGTGCGACGAACGACGAACATACACTAAGATAGCGAGAACGAATACACCAATGTATGCCGCAAGCGAGAGCGAGCTTGTAAATCCAAGGAAAACCTTTGAAATAGTGGTTCCAAATGCTCCTGAGATCATAAATACTAGAACAAACAAGAATGCAGAAATACCGAGAATAACAACAAGAATTCTCTTCAACATATCTCGGAACCCTTCTGGAAGGGTGCGTACGAGGTACATCACCGCAGGAAGAGCGAGAAGTGATGCCGCAACGAAAGCGTTGATGCCATCACCGAAGAAAAGTAGTTGTGGGTCACGCGAAAATAGCGCGGAAAGAACAACTGCAAGAGAAAATGAAACATATCCGATAAGTTCAAAACGAGAAATCGGGTGCCATGTTCGTGTAATTGTTGCAGAGATGACATATGCAATGAGTGCAATAGCAATCGCTGCGATAACCACCATGTAATAAGAAACATCCGGCGAAAAGATTGTTGTCGGAACAAAGAAAAGCGGTGATCCGATAACAACGAATGCCGTTGCGTACTGATAAACGAGGGTAAGAATTCTAGCTAGTGTTTTCATAAATATAGTGAATAAATAAAAATGCGCTCGCTTAATGACCAATAATAACAAAGCGTCTATACAGTATACCTTCTCACGGAAAAGTGTCACTGTGGACACGGTGTGGACACATATACCTCAAAGGTAAAGCAATTTCGGTATATACTACAAACCATATGGAACCTATTCAGACCATGCCAAAAGAATCGGAGATGCTTGTCTCTGTAACGAACGTCACCCCTCTTACACCTGTCGTTGAACCCGCTATTCCCCAGCCAGTTGTTCCACAACCAATAGAGCAAACCCCAGAACCCATAGCTCCCCCTGTTGTACCTGTTCCCCCAGCTCCGCATGAAGAAGTAATTATTGTTGAACATATCAAAGGTGGCTATTCGTGGACCAGACAGATTCTCCTCGTCGTTTTAGTTTTGCTTGCAATCATCATCATCTTTTCACTCATCTACCTCAATGGAAAAAGTATCTACCAATATGGTATCTAAGCGGTTTGTTTCGTCTCTCTTTGCACCTCTATCGGACACCATTGATGGCGATGTAGACCAAACGAAACAGGCGCGAGCACAAGGGAGTTTAGACGCTTCATATGTTTCTGTCACACCAGAAGCAGTCATCTACCCAAAAACAAAAGATGATATCAGAAAAATTTTAAGATTTGCGAAAGAGTATCGGCTTCCAATTGCAGTGCGGGGACATGGTACAAGCACCTCTGGTGGATCACTTACAGAAGGATTACAAATCGACATGACGCGCTATTTCACTGGCGTCCATCGTGTTGATATTAAAAATAATACGGCCACATTATTTGCGGGGACACCTGTGAGCCAAGCTGTAGAAAGGCTTGAAAAGGTTGGTGTTTATTGTCCTCTTTTGAGTATTGATTCCCACAAAAAAACCTTCGGCGGACTCGTTGCTGAGAACACTTCAACACATGCCTCCATTACACATGGCGATACGCGTCTCTGGGTGCAAGGCATTGATGTTATTTTAGATAACGGCGAGGAACATCACCTAGAAGAAGGTTCGCCCATCTCCGGAAGACTGCTTGAAATTTATTCCAACCTAGCACCATATATCAGCCAGGAGTCTGGAAACATTCAGGCCTCTCATAATAAACTATCGCAAACAACTTCTGGATACAATCTTTGGAATCAAGCTGTGGGCGCACGACAACTTATCGACATCATTGTGGGAAGCGAAGGAACACTTGGTATCATCACATCTGTTGTGCTCCGCGTCGTCCCCCTCCACAAACACACCTACACGCTTTCATGTGGTGTAAACACGCTTGCCGATTTTGTAAAAGCAAAAGAACTATACAGGGCGTATGCAGTTGATTCCTTATCTCTGTTTGATATGAAAATACTATCGCTTGCTACCTTAGAAGAACAGCGTTCTATACCGGAACACATTAAAAAATCTTCGTCTCAATATATTCTTTCGGGAGCGTTCATCAGAAAACAAGATGAGCTTGCTCACCACGCAGTAAAAACGTGTGGAGAAAAATTAAGCGCACTAAGTAACAACATTTTTGTTGAAGCCGGAAATACAATACTCAAACAACAGGAAGACGCCATGAAAATGATATGTACCT
>CAZFBW010000012.1:0-8870 GCA_964517625.1 uncultured Candidatus Saccharibacteria bacterium
AAGGTTTGTGTGGTGGTAGAAACAAGACCACGAGAAGTTAATGATGCGCTTGGAATATTAAAGAAAACAGCGGTAGTAGACGATGTGGTGAGGATAGCAAAATCATTTGCAAGAGTTGTTGTTGCGACAAGCGTTTGTCCCGCTGCCACAAGACCATTAAGAGAAGTAATACCTCCCCCGGCACCAGCATCAGTACCGCATGAAAATGTTCCTGTCACGTCATCCCAGAGAAGTTTATCTGCTCCTCCTGTACATGCACCAAGTCCTGCACCGCGCAGTGTTGCACCAACAAACAAATCTGTTGTTGTTGCGTATGTGGTAGAAGCATTCGTTGCGAAGAAATTTGTTGTTGTTGCAAACTCTGCGAAGAAATTAGTAGTAGATGCGTTTGTTGATGATGCGGTGAGTGCATCGAGGATGGTAGTGGTGATACTTGAGAAAGTTGCGGTGGTTGGATACGTTCCACTTACAACGCTTGGTGATGAGATTCCAGTACTTGGAAATGTGTAGTACAGTTGTGCATTTGATGGAACAGATGGACCAGATGCTCCCTGTGCACCAGGAGTACCGGATTCTCCTTTATCACCTCTCTCTCCTTTTTCACCCTGTTGACCAGGAACACCAACATACTTGGTGATGTACTGCACAACGGTGGTTGCAACAACATATGTTGTTGGTGTGGTTGTAGTTGCAAAAACAATACTTGGTGGTGTCGGTTGCGTTGGTTGAGTAATCTCTTGTGGTGTTGGTGAGGTGTTGTTAGTACCAATAACACCAGCTTCAGCATTTTTTTGTGCGGTAATGTTTTCAATACTACAACGTGAACTATCGAGACTGGTGTTTAGACTTGCAAGTGAACAGTACACCCGAAGAGAGAGTGCATTGAAAAAATACACAGGTGGGGCAAGTGGTGCGGATGACGTCTGCGCAAGAACACGCGACGAGGAACGAAACGCATATGGAAGAGCAATATCAGAAACAAGAGAAACTCCTTCTCGAAGGGTTTTAAAAATAGAAACAGAGGGTGGAAGCACTGTGGATATACCACTTGTAGCAAATTCTAATGACGAGGTTGCGGAAAATCCCGTAAGTGCCTTTTCGTTCAATTTTACAAACGAGAGTGGTGAGGTGTTTTCAGCAAAAGTGAGAGACGGGAAAAGAGCTGAAAATGAGAGAATGGCACATAAAAAGTAAAGGGCGATTTGCCTTGTTCTTGGCATGTAATTACCTGTACTCTAAGTATAGCGAATATATGCATAAAAATTAGTAAAAAATGTGGATATCTCAAGGGTTTTTTAAAAAATATCACCTACTCTTTTTTAGTTAAAAATTCCTTAAAAGTATTTTGGTTCCGAGTGGTTATTTTAGTCCTAATAATTGATTGAGCTAGAAAATTATTTTGGCGCATTTTTGGTTTTTATTTGCATTTATTTTTAAACACATATTTTTTCAATTTTTTACTAATTTTTAACAGTTTTTATCCAATTCTAACTTTCTGTTTTATCTAATTGTTATATATATATTGTGGATAAAGAGTTTTTGCTGTATTAAGGATGTTGTAATTTTGATTGCTTTAACTTATGGAGTAACTACAATTTCATTCACGGTGACTGTTCTTGTTGCTGTTCCGGTGTTGTTTGATGCGTCAGTTGCTGAGTAAGTAATGGTGTACGTACCAGCAGTAGTTGTGTCTACAGAACCGGTTGTGGTGACAGAAACTGTACCGTCTACATCATCTGTGGCTGTCGCCCCCTCTTCGGTGTAGGTATCACCCACACTTAGGGTGACTGTTGGAACCCCATTTAAGGTGACCACAGGTGGTGTGGTCTCTGCTGGAGGCGTTACTTGCTCTGTGGTAGTAGCGGTGGCTGGGGTGGTCGTTGCTGTTACTGGAGTTGTTGATGCTGTTTCTGGGGTGGTCGTTGCGGTTGTGTCGGTGGTGGTTGTTGACACATTATCTACGGTGGTGGTTGCGGAGGTTTCAATGATGGTGCTTCCGCCAGAGGTTCCGACTGGAGTTGAGGTGGACGCCCCTGCGGTCTGGACCATTTGGAGGAATTGGTCACGGTTGACACACACATCACCCACACAGAGCTGTTCCGTTTTAAGTTCCTTGGAAACTACACGTCCACTCTCATCAATTGACCACGTCCCATTCGCAGAGGAGAGTGCTTTGATATTGTAGATGGCAACACCGTTAGCGTTGAGGTCTACATTACCTGTTGTAAGCATTGCAGTGGTTGAAGCTGACTTTCCTGTAAGGTCAAGCTTGTGGTTACCAATTTGAAGGAGGACAAGGACATAGCTAGCACCTGTGTCATCAGATACGGCAATACCGATAGCGCGTCCTTCCCCTGTTAGCTTCATAGCAAATCCAGGAGTTGAAGTAGACACCGTGAGGTAGTCACCACGCTTGATTTGGCCGTTTTCTTGGGTTACTTTAACTGGTACACGGCCGGTAAAGGCAACTGGTACTCCGTTTTCCATGCGTCCTCCTAGGCGGATACCTGGAGCAGTTGAGATAACACCGATTGCACCGTAGGTATCACGCGCTTTCTCTACTTGGGACATTTGATAGGTTGTTGTACTTGTTCTTGATGGAGACCAGTCTTGAGTAGTAGTTGCAAAGGCAACGATTGTACCTGCGTCTACTGCTTCTGCAGCTGGGAATGTTTCTGCTACGTCTGCTGCTCCGTCTGTGTCAAATGAAGTTGCAACGACTGAACCCCCTACGCGGAGTGTTTCGTCGTAGAGTGGTGAGAGGCGGTTAGCGCCGATGCCGACAAAGCCGGTGTTTGCGTTTACAAACAAGGTGGTCGCGGTTGATGAACCGACCATGATGTTACCTATAACCGAAAGTTTTTCAGAAGGTGTACTTGTACCGAGTCCGATGTTTCCTGTCGCACCAATTGTCATACTTGCGAATGAAGTCGTAGCGTTTGCAATATCAAAGATACTTGAGAATGTTGCAATGGTTGCAGTTGCTGAAGCAAGAGATGTTGTTGCAGAAGATAATATTCCTTGTTGTTCTTTAATCGCATTTACAGAAAGAGCAATGATTGCATTACTATCGAGACCCAAATATCCATTTCCTTGAATTGGGGTTGCTTCGGGGAGTATGCCATTTACATTTTGTGCCGAGAAGCCAACGTGTGTATAGGTTTCGTTCTTATAATTAAATCTGATTGGGTTAACATTCATAAGTTCTGCAATGCCACCGTCGTAGAACCCTTGAACGTCCTTCAAGTTTTCATCAGACACACAACCAAAACTTCCAGACGCGTCTGCTGAGACGGCACAGTTTATTGCATTGCTTTGACGTATGGTACCAACAACGGTAAGAGCTTGACCTGGTGTTGATGTTCCGATACCGAGACTCCCACCTGGTGCGAGATACATTTGATCACTTGCATTGTTTGCTTCACGGAAGCGAATTGCGGCGCCTGTTGGGCGGTTAATATAAAGTGATTGGTCTGCAGGAGAACTGGTAATGTTAAAGTTTGAAGAAGAAATTGAACCATTAAAACTAAGTCCTACATACTGGGTAAGCCCTGGAATTTCGCCAGCAAGCATGACGGCAAGACTCGTTCCTGTCGTGCTTGCAATCGTAAGAGCTGCACCTGGGGTTGTCGTACCGATACCGATTTTTCCAGAAGCAAGTGTCATTACCGAATTAGAACCTGCATCTGTTGAAAATAGAATTTTCTGATTTACTGCCTGGAACACTGTGTCCCCACTTACTGAACCAGTTACAATTCCATCAGTAGTACCAGCAATTCCCATATATCCTTTTGCAACATTTGACTGTGCGAATTTAATGTATGTATTTCCTGTTCCACCATTAGCGCGGTCGAGTGTAAGCATTGGTGCGGCGGTACCATACAAATGTAGCAATGCTTCTGGACTCGATGTACCAATACCGACATTTCCCCCATACGCATTGAGAATAACTGGATACTTTGAACTATTAGAACCATTAAATGCCTCAATAGAGAGGAAGTTACCGGTATTTGAATTAAATGCCCCATGAACACTTCCAGATGGATTACTTACAAGCATAATACCCCCAACATCTAGTTTGATATTGCTCGTGAGCGGACTTGTTGTTCCTATACCAACAAAACCACTTGCGTAACCAAACGTCACAATATCACTTGAAGATGCGCTCCAAATACGCAAATCATTACTGCTAGGTGGGCGATAGACGGCCATTGTGGAAGTACCGTCCTTCAGGAATAACAAATCCGACTGACCAGTAAAAGGAGAGTCAAGAGCAAAGAGATCACCTGTTCCATAAATATGTGTCTTATATTTATTAGGTGTTGAGGTACCGATACCGACCCTGCCAGTTGAAAGAATCGTAAAGACTGATGACGTTGCTCCGGTTGACGATGTTGAAGATGCAACAGAGAAAAGTGGTGTTGTTGAGCCGTATGTTCCTTGTACATAAAGTTTTGCGCCTGCGGTTGATGTACCGAGACTGAGATTACCGCCTGAAGTAAGTACCATTTGATTTGAAGTGTTGTTCCCCTCTCTGAAGAAAATTCCATAACCAACCGGCCTGTTTATATAAAGATTTTGATTCGTTCGAGAACTTGCAATGTTGTAATTTACTGAAGTCAGTTCTCCCATCATACTGATACCCGCATACTCGCCTAAGGCCTCAAGAACACCAAGCATTACTGTTGATGTAGAAGCAGTTGAACTTCCTACAACAAGTGCGGCGGTTGGTGTTGTGGTACCAATACCGAGGCGGGAGTTAGTGTTATCCCAGAAGAAATTGTTTGAACCGGCAATGCCTTCTGTGCTATTAAAGAAGGATACTTGACCAGTAAGACCAGAACCGGAAATACCACCAGATGAGCCAACTGCGCCTGCAACGACGAGACGAAGGTCTTGGGTCGCGCCAGTGTAGTTGTAAATGCGGGCAGTTGTGGTAGATGTTTGAACAATTTGGTAGCCAGTTGAAATCCAGTTGAGAGTAATACTGTCGACTGATGGGGTAATGTAACTGTTTGGCGAATAAAGTGTTGTTGCAAAAGAAATTGAAGGTGTTGCGCCGAAAACAAAACCCCCTTGCGCATTCCACCCCGTATCAGGCACAGCTTCTAATTGTGTACCGGTCATGCGGTTCGCAGAAACTGTTGCAGCTTGAGAAAGAGCTCCTTCTTTTCCGTTTACAGTTGAGTTTGACCATGTAACATTTGCGTACCCTGGAGCGGCGTTTGAGTTGTACTGCCACGTACCACCATTGTTGCGTGCAATAGAGCGCCAACCAGTTGATGTGGACGTCGTGTCATACTTTGCAAAGGTTGTGCCTCCGTCAAATGACACTGAATAATAAACATTTCCACCAAGGAGCGTCTGGTTAAGTGTTACTCCTGTAATGTCAGCCATACCAGAAGCTGAAATTGTGTCTTCGTCTGTGGTAATAGTATAGAATGAATTGTATCCAGATGGTGGTTCATACACAAACGGAGTTGTACCGAAATTCACACCAACAGATTGGGGGGCATTGTATAATCCCATTGCTGGATAGTATGTTGTTGAGGTCGCCAAACCACTATACGCCACACCTTGGTCTACACCGTTTAAATAGAAGGAAATTGTTCCCCCTTCAATATCAAGAGCGACACCAACTACATCACCAACCTTATAGGCCGTGCCATACGCCGACTGACTCGCCTGATAAACCTTAACTCCAGTATAATAATAACCATACCCACCACCGATATTATTGGAACCAGGATATGTGGAAGTTGATGCCAAAGAAGATGTTGCAACACCGAGAGACATTGTGTTTGCAGAGCTTGTAGCAATAATGGTGAATTCCCAGTACCATTTTCCATAGGACTTACCAAATGTTGATCGCGAAAGTTTCCATGTTGCACTTGTTGTAGCCGTTCCAACCATATTGCCTGAAGAAAGTGCGATGTTGTTATGTGTGAAATTTGGGTCTAGAGTAATAGTCTTCTCATCAACTCCAAGTTTTGCCGTGCCACCTGAAATATCAGTACAGTATAGTGTCCACGAACCAGAAGCAATGGCTGACGTACTACTAAACGCGACTGTGGTTGAGGCTGAAATTGTTGTCTGACTTAAAGGATTCGATATTATTCTTGCTTCTCCACCATTACCTGCAACAGAACAGAATCCTGCGCGAATCCTCGAGTCTGAACTCCACGTACCTGAGCCAAGTGTGAGTGTGATGTTTGAACCTGATGTGGCAGACGGAGTGAGCGTTGCCGAGTACGCCATATTTTCTTGAGAGTAGTTTCCTTCGGTAGTAAAGGCAATATTTGATTGATTGGTAGTTGCAATTGAAGGATTGGTTTCTTCTGCGCGAATATATTGACCGGTTGAAGTACTTAACACCCATCCTGTCGTGAGAAGGTTGTTTGTGTTTAGGTTGTGTGTAACATCCAAGTACGAAGTGTTCGCCACCGAAGAATTGCTGTTTGAGAAAATAGTTGATGATGTCCCGGATGAACTAACAAGACATACGCCGTTTACCGCGTAACAACTGTTTGCATCGGTGATGTTGAGACTTCCAGCAAACGTTGATGTTGACGCGCCAGAAGTCGTAATAACACCCGCAACAGAAAGTGCAGATACTGGGGACGATGTTCCAATACCAAGGTAGCCATTGGTCGTAAGTGTGAGACGTTCTGTTCCTTGGCCAGACGCTTGGTCAAAGACTGAAAGATTGCTATTGGTTGCGCTTTGCTTGATTGACCATGTACCTGTTCCAACATTTACTGTACCAACCCACGCTTCCTTGAAACGAGTTGTTGATGCGCCAAGACTGTACGTGTTGTTTCCTTCTGGGATGAGATTTCTGACGGACGTGGTTGCAACCGCAATGGTGAAATCTGCTGTTGGTGTGGTGGAACCGATACCAACTTTGCCCGATGCGTTCATTGACATGACAGCGGTGAGCGCACCTAAGTTTGAACCAAAGCCCATGTGTGCATACGTTCCTGATGTGTCGAGCCACATACCGAAGTCCCCTGACCCTTCCTTCAAACCGATACCTCCACCGTATGAACCCCAACTGACAAGACCGAAGGTATCAATACCGTTACTTGGGTTTGCGGCGCCAGGCACCGATGTGAAGCGAGCAAATGGAGATGTGGTACCAACACCCACTGCACCACCGTTTGGATTAAGAACAAGAGGAGAAACGTCGTTTGAACCAGCACCATTGTCGTATGAGGCCTGAATCCATCCAGCAGAACCAAGTGCTGTACCGCCCACACCCATTTGAAGACGAACCTTTGTATCAAGTCCAGCAAGGGTTAGGTGTGAAGTGTTTCCAGAGTCTGCGGTTGAGATGCTGGTTGCGACATTATTTCCAATGGTTAGTCGTGCGATTGGTGTTGAAGTTCCAATACCAACCATACCGTTTGCAAGCACATTCATGATATTTGATGTGGTACCGACACCAAAGAGTCCTGCGCTTCCCGTTGCGGTTGATGACGCAACGGAGAGAAGGAATGTTGGGGTTGACGTATTGATACCGAGACGACCGTTTGTGTCATCCCAGAAGAGTTTGCTGTTATTTTGTGAAAGCGCACCCCCCGCTCCGAAGAATGGAATTGAACCTTGTGTGAATGAAGAGAAGTTTACTGTTCCGGTTGCAATCATGCTTCCAACAGTGAAGGTGTTTGCTGAAAGCTGTGTGGTGGATGCGTTCGTTGCAAAGAGACGGGTTGCGGTTGCGTTTGTTGCAAAGAAGTTGGTGGTTGAAGCGAATGTTGATGATGCATAGGTTGCTCCAAGGTAGGTAGACGTACCGTAAGTGGTGAAGAAACGAGTGGTAGTTGCATTGGTGCCGAAGAAGTTAGTGGTGGTTGCATTTGTGGTGAGAAGTGACGTTGCTCCGAAGTTTGTTGCGGTTGCGTTTGTTGCAAAGAAACGAGTGGTGGTAGCGTTGGTACCAAAGAAGTTGGTAGTAGAAGCAAACGTTGTTGATGCATAGGTTGCTGCAAGGTAGGTAGAGGTAGCGTTCGTGAATGTTGCATTTGTTGCAAAGAGAGATGCAAGGGTAGCTCCTATTGCAGAGAGGTTGGTGGTTGAGGCATTAAGGATAGTAGCTGTTCCTGTGGTGTTGGTGTTTGTAAATGAGGCACCGGTTGCAGAGAGGTTCGTTGTTGATGCGTTGATGAGCGTTGCAGTACCAGTTGCAATCATGTTAGCTACAGTGAATCCGTTTGCAGAGAGAATTGATGTGGATGCGGTGGTTGCGAAGATACGGGTTGCTGTAGCATTCGTTGCAAAGAAGTTTGTAGCAGTTGCATTATCCGAGAAGAAACGTGTTGCGGTCGCATTTGCAAAGAATGAGCTTGATGCATACAAGAAAGAGGAAGAAGCGTTTATTGCATAGAGGTATGTAGCGGTTGATGTTCCGGCAGTGAGTGTAGAGAAGTTTCCATAGGTTGCGGAGAACTGGGTGGTGTAGAAGTTAGTGGTGGAAGCGTTTGTTGCAAAGAAATTCGTTGTGGTTGCGTTTGTTGCCATCAAATTCGTTGCGGTAGCATTTGTTGCAAAGAGAGATGCAAGGGTAGCTCCTATTGCAGAGAGGTTGGTGGTTGAGGCATTAAGGATAGTAGCTGTTCCTGTGGTGTTGGTGTTTGTAAATGAGGCACCGGTTGCAGAGAGGTTCGTTGTTGATGCGTTGATGAGCGTTGCAGTACCAGTTGCAATCATGTTAGCTACAGTGAATCCGTTTGCAGAGAGGATTGATGTTGATGCTGTGGTTGCGAAGATACGGGTAGCGGTAGCATTTGTTGTCATCAAGTTCGTAGCAGTAGCATTCGTTGCGAAGAAGTTGGTTGATGAAGAGAATGTAGAAGAAGCGTAGGTCGATG
>CAZFBW010000013.1:0-7721 GCA_964517625.1 uncultured Candidatus Saccharibacteria bacterium
GATGGTTCTATCATTAAATTGTGGGCAGAAGAGCCGTCCTTTTCAAACACAAACGGAACAGTTAAATTCGAAGGCGTCGTTCTTAATCCAGGGTTTTCTCAAAGTAAGGGTAAGGTGCTGACAATTGTTTTTACGGCAAAAGTAAGTGGGGATGCGTCAGTTATTTTTAGTTCCGGTTCAGTACTTGCAAACGATGGAGAAGCAACGAATGTTCTTCAAAATATGGGAAACGGTCTGTACACCATCTCTTTTTCTGAGAACGTTATTGTTGAACCAGAACCAGTAGTGGTATCAAGAGGATCTGCCGGAGCCCCTGAGGTTACTTCGACTTCGTATCCAGATTCAAATGCGTGGTATAACACCAAAGATGCCTCATTTGCGTGGAAACTCTCAAAAGAAGTTCTTGCGGTTCGAACACTCTACGGTGTGCGAGAGGATTCTATTCCAACCAAAGTGTATGATCCACCTATTGATAATAGGTCGTTTAAGGTTGATGGCGACGGCATTCAGTACATGCATGTACAGTTTAAGGATACAAATGGGTGGGGAAAAATTACTAGTTATAAATTCCAAGTAGACGGCAAGGCACCAGAAGTGCTCCGAGTTACATTTCCTGATGGACCAATTACCGTTAATCCAAAACCATCAATCTCAGTTGAAGCAAGTGATGCTCTTTCGGGAGTTGGTTCTGTTTTAATTGTCGTTGATTCACAAGCAACAAGTACGTATGAAATTGCAAGTAACAATCTTTATCAACTTCCAGAAGTTGGTCCGGGTAAGCATACGGTTACTGTGTATGCGTCCGACAGGGCTGGTAATCTATCAAAAGTTTCGCTTGATTACACGATTGTGGAAATTACTCCACCCACCATTACTGAGTACACAAAAAATGCTGAAATAGGAGATGTGCTTAAGGTTGTGGGTACCACATTCCCATCAAGTGTTGTTGAGGTTGCTTATGTTAATCAAGATGGTGTTGTGCGCACGGAAACTACCACATCAAACGCCGAAGGTGCATTTACCGCACTCTGGTCAAAACGTCTTGGAGCAGATGTATATGAATTAAAAGCACGCGTGATTGACTCCCGTGGAGCAACAAGTGCCTATAGTCAGCCAAAAGTAGTCATCATTAAACATCAGTCATACATAGAAATTGGCATGTTTATTGTTAATTGGTTGTCGCTTGTTCTTATTGTTATTGTAGCGGTGACCTGTGTTGTTGCAACACTCTGGTATTCATTCGTTCAATTTAATCGTTTTCGTAGAAAAGTTAGGAGAACGCTTGCAGAGGCAGAAAATACGCTTAAAACAAATGTTGCTGCACTTCGTCGTGATGTTGAGGAGTTCCATAGCGTTCTTGTTAAAGCTGAAAAGAAACGACCCCTCACTAAAGAAGAACAATCTATCTTGAAGAAGTTTAAGAAGCGCCTAGAAATCACTGAGCAGGAAATCGAGAAAAAACTTGAGCAAATAGGATAAATGCACAGGGGATACCTGAAGGTGCGTGGTATACTTTTTGCATATGAAAACAGAAGAACTTCGCGACGAAATTAAAAAAATTATTGAAGGTGATGTTTCTATCGAAGAGGCAGATATTGAACATTACGCACGCGACACAAGTTTGTTTTATGTGCGTCCGCGCCTCGTTGTTTTTCCAAAGCACAAGGATGATGTACAGAAATTAGTGAAGTTTGTCGCGGAGAAGAAGGGACAAGGCGAAGATATTTCGCTTACTGCGCGCGCTGCTGGCACATGTATGACAGGTGGTCCGCTTACTGAATCAATTGTGTTTGATGCAACCCGGTACATGAACCACATGGAAGAAGTGACCGATTCATATGCGCTTACTGAACCAGGTGTTTTTTATCGTGATTTTGAACCAAGAACTCTTGAAAAGGGTTGGATTATGCCAAGTTACCCAGCATCTCGTGAGATGGCCGCAATGGGCGGAATCATTTGTAATAACTCAGGTGGAGAAAAAACACTTGTATATGGTAAAGCGGAGAATTTTATCAAGGATATTGATGTTGTGTATGCAAACGGAGAGACAGATAAGTTGCGTGCGTTAAATCGGGAGGAACTTGAAGCAAAAATGAAGGAGGAAAACGAAGGCGGTCGTATTCATCGCGAAATGTATAAACTCATTGATGAAAACTATGACAAGATTATGCAGGCCAAGCCGACAGTTTCTAAAAACTCCGCGGGGTATCTTTTGTGGAATGTATATAACAAAGAAACCGGTGTTTTCGATATGCCAAAACTTATCGCCGGAAGCCAAGGAACGCTTGCTATGATGACTCGCGCAACAATCACCGGTGTTGTACCGAAAAAGCACCGCAGAATGCTCGTTGTGTTCATCCCTTCTACAGCGCATTTGGGGGAAATTGTACCGGAACTTTTGAAACATGAACCAGAAACCATGGAATCTTATGATGATCACACCTTTAAGATGGCGATTAGATTCTTTAAAGATATTGCGATACGTATGGGTGGAACATTCTTCTCGCTCGGTATTTCATTTTTACCAGAATTTTGGATGGTGCTAACAGGTGGCGTGCCAAAAATTATTCTTATGGCTGAATTTGCTGGGGATTCTGAATCCGAAGTGGCGGCACAGCGTGATAAGGCATACGAAGATCTCAAACGCTTCAATCTTCACATGCGTAAGACGTCATCAGATCAAGAGTCAAAGAAATATTGGACATTTAGACGAGAAAGTTTTGCCCTCCTTCGCAAGCGGTTGCAAGGATTACGTACGGCTCCAGTTATTGATGACATTTGTGTTCACCCGAGAGATTTACCAGAATTTTTGCCAAAACTTGAAACACTTTTTGCTCAACCAAAGTACAGTAGTTTGATTTATACCGTTGCTGGTCACATGGGAGATGCCAACTTCCACATTGTTCCTCTCGTTGATATTCATCAAGAAGGGATTGTTGATGTTCTTCACCAGCTTATGGATGAAGTATATGGTCTTGTGGTTGAGTATAAGGGTTCTATCACCGCAGAACACAACGACGGACTTCTTCGTACACCGTATTTGTCAAAAATGTATAGCCAAGACATCTTATCGTTGTTTGAAAAGACAAAAGATATTTTTGATCCGAAGGGAATATTTAATCCACACAAAAAAGTTCGTGGTGACATGCAGTACAGTTTTAGCAAAGTTGATAAAAAATAGTTAGATTGTTTGTTTTGGTTTACCTTACTAGGTAGGTTTAATTCATACATACCATGAAGCAAGAATATATTCAGAATAGAGAAATACTTGGAAGAACAAAAGAAAGGAAGGACATGATTACTATTTTGGACGCAGGGTTTGCTTCAATTAATACAGAAAACGCAATCAGAAATCTCGTGCATATTGATGGAGAGACGCTTCACGTTGATGGGCACATTTTTGACCTCAATAAATATAAGAATATTTATTGTATCGCCTTTGGTAAAGCATCCGGTGATGCCGTACTTACACTTGAGAAAGTTTTAGGCGCACGACTATCTGGTGGTGTTGCGCTCGATAAGAGTGAATACCCAACACAACTTGTAAAACTTTATCGCGGAACGCACCCTCGACCTTCAGATGACAACGTAAAAGCATCCGGTGAGATTTTCAAACTCGCTGAAGGATTAGGGGAAGACGACTTAGCGTTTGTGGTTGTTTCAGGTGGTGGGTCGTCGCTTTTGTGTTGGCCTGAATCAGAGTGTCAGCAAGGACTTCTTCTTTATGAAGCGTTCTTAAAAACAGGGGGAACGGTGCGTGAAATGAACACTATTCGCAAACACATCTCTTCACTTAAAGGGGGAGGACTTGCAAAGACACTCTACCCTGCAACCGTTGTTTCACTTGTGCTGTGTGATGTGTCTGGTGGGTATTATGAAGATGTGGCGTCGGGTCCAACCTATTACGACACGTCAACTGTTGAAGATGCACAAAAAGTGCTTCAAAAGTATAATCTCACTATCCCGCTCTATCTTAACGAAACACCAAAAGATAAAAAATATTTTGAAAAAGTGTATAACATTCCGGTGCTTTCAAATGTGATTGCGCTTGATGCAATGGAAAAGAAAGCACGCGAGCTTGGTTATGCTACGAAAATTCTTGGCGCGGAAATGTATGAGGCTCCAGACCAGGCAATTCAAATATTCACAAGTAAGGCAGATAACAATACCGTACTTTTAGCTGGAGGAGAGCCGTCACTTGCGGTTACAAAAAAGGGTGGTTCTGGGGGTAGAAATGAAATGACAACACTCATGGCACTTAAATACATTACTGAATACGATACGTTCTCATCATGTGCTTCTGATGGTATCGACAATCAGTCTACCTATGCAGGTGGTATTGTTGATCATACAAGTCTTGTGAAAGCACAAGAGAATGGGCTTGATCTGGACCACTCGCTTTCTGAGTTTGATCCGGAACCGTTTTTAGTAAAAACAGAAGATGTTGTACTTACTGGCGAAACAGGAAGTAACGTGTCTGACTTTTTAGTTATGATTCGTAAATAAAACCAAGACAAACGTATGGCATTTGAAATTAACAATATTACAGGAAAAGAAATTCTTGATTCACGCGGGAACCCCACCCTTGAAGTTACGGTAACCGCAGGCGGTGAATCGGGGTCATTTCAGGTTCCTTCTGGTGCTTCAACTGGCGCACACGAAGCTCACGAACTTCGTGATGACGCAACATCTCACGGGGGAATGGCGCGCGCACTCATGGAATTAGATAGCGTGGTTATGCCAGCCCTCATTGGAGCGGATGTTTCTAAACAAAAAGAAATTGATGAGATGTTGCTTAAACTCGATAACACCCCCAATAAAAGTGTATTAGGAGGAAACACCATGCTCGGTGTGAGTATCGCATGCGCAAAAGTTGCCGCAAAACTTGAAAAAAAGGAGGTATATGAATATCTGCGCACACTAGCAACGATTGAAGAGTCTCAAAAAATTCCTTACCTATATGCAAACCTCATTAATGGAGGAAAACACGCTCACAACGGACTGGCGTTTCAGGAGTATCATGTCATACCACAAGGAGAAACGTTTGCAGAATCACTCTCTATTTTAAATGCTGTCCAGAAAGAATTGGGAGTGCTTGTTACAGAAACGTTTGGCAAGAATATTTCTCTCGGTGATGAGGGTGGGTTTGATATTCCGAGCACACTGATTGAAGAACCTCTTCAACTCCTGCAAGAAGCGTCTGTAAAAGCCGGGTATCAGAATAAGGTCCGTTTTGCACTCGATGTAGCCGCAGATTCTTTTTACAATGAAGCATCAAAGACATATCGTGTTGATGGAAACGACATCACCGAAGAAGACCTGTTGGTTCGCTATGGTGAACTTATTGCAACATATAATCTTCTCTCTATTGAAGACCCATTCCACGAAGAGGCATTTGATGCATTTAGGATGCTTAAAGAAGCGCATCCTAACGTTATTATTGTTGGAGACGATTTGACGGTGACCAATGTAAAGCGCCTGGAGATGGCAATTGAAAAGAAGAGTATTTCTGCACTCATTATTAAGCCAAATCAGATTGGTACACTAACCGAAACGCTTGCCACTATGGCTCTTGCGCGCAATAACGGCGTTCAGTGCATTGTTTCTCACCGAAGTGGGGAAACCATGGATGATTTTATTGCCGATCTCACGGTTGCCTTTTCTTGTTTTGGTATTAAAGCGGGGGCGCGTGGTCCTAAAGAACGCGAAGCAAAGTATTCGCGTTTACAGAAAATTCTTTCCTAATGTATATGACTGCAACAAAAATTATTGCAACACTTGGTCCATCAAGTAAATCAAAAGAAATTATTCGTAAAATGGCAGACGCCGGGATGGACATTGCACGCCTTAATTTTTCTTGGGGCTCTCACCAAAGTCATGCTGAGTTAATTCAATACATACGAGAAGTTGCAAAAGAGTCTGGTAAACCGCTTGAAATATTGCTTGATTTGTCGGGTCCACGCGTGAAAGAAGAATCTGGACACCACGTTGACCACAGCGCCATTGTTGTTTTTACAGAAAAAGATAAAAGTGATGCCGTATTTGGTATACAACAAGAGGTTGAGTACATTGCGCTTTCGTTTGTTAAAAATCAAGACGATATGGTTCTGCTTCGTAATTTTGTCGCAGATCACGGAGGGAAACAGAAGCTTGTTGCAAAGATTGAACGACGCGAAGCTGTGATTAACCTAGAAGGAATTATAGAATCCTCTGATATGATTATGGTAGCGCGCGGAGATCTTGGGAATGAATTTCCGCTCGAAGAAATTCCATTCGTTGAAAAAGAAATTTTAGATATGACAAATAGGCACAATATGCCATCAATTGTCGCAACACAAATGCTTCTTTCAATGACTGACCACGCAACACCATCGCGGGCAGAGGTCACCGATGAAGTGTTTGCAATTATAGGAGGAGCAGAAGCAGTCATGCTCTCAGAAGAAACTGCAACTGGAAAATATCCAGTCGAAGCAGTTACGATGATGAGAAGCATTGCTTCACATGCGGCCAACCATATTACCAAATAATTTTATTTTTTATGACAACAATTTATTGTACTCACCGTATTCCTGACGCAGGTCTCACAATGCTCCGCGACAAGGGGTATGAAGTGGATGTTGCCGAAAACGAGCACCCGCTTTCTAAAGAGCAACTTCTTGAGAACCTTCGCAAGAAGCCATACGATGGTGTGATTACGCTTTTGACTGATCATGTCGATCACGAGGCGTTTGACGCATGTCCTACGGCGAAAATTTGGTCAAACTATGCGGTTGGTTTCAATAATATTGAAGTGAACCAAGCTAAAGAGCGTGGGATTACTGCAACTAATACTGCCGGAACATCTTCACGCGCGGTTGCTGAACACACAGTTGCTTTAATGCTTGCCCTCTCAACTCGTCTTGATGAAGGGGACAGATTTATGCGCGAAGGTAAATTTAAAGGTTGGGATCCAGATTTGCTTATTGGAGTCGATTTGTCTGAAAGCACGATTGGGCTTATTGGAACAGGGGCTATTGGTCACGAAGTCGCTAATATTCTCTACAAAGGATTTGGTGCAAAAATTATTTATAGTGATCCTATCATCAATAAGAGCATTGAAGATGAATTTCACGCGCCACGTTTTAGTATTGAAGACACGCTTCGTCAGGCGGACTTTGTGTCAATTCATGTTCCACTTATTCCAGAAACACACCACCTTATGAACGCTGAAAGGTTTTCTATGATGAAGCCAACAGCTTTTTTGATTAACACATCTCGTGGCCCAGTGGTGGATGAAAAAGCACTTGTTGAAGCTTTGAAGGAAAAGAAAATACGCGGGGCAGGGCTTGATGTGTTTGAGTTTGAACCACAAGTGACGGAAGGACTTCTTCATCTTGAAAATGTGATTGTCACTCCTCACATTGCTTCCGCTCGTGAAAAGGCACGCAATGCCATGTCTGTTGCTGTTGCAAACAACCTCATTTCATTTTTTGAAACAGGGAAAGCAATAAACGTAGTAACGAAGTAATCAGAGAATAAAAAAGCGCGACCCTGGGTCGCACTTTTTTATTCACACGTCATCTTTCTGATTTTCTCAAGTTTTGCACTAATTTCTTCTATGTGTTCATTAATGATTTCAATATCTGCTTTTTCCCCAGCAACTTCGTCTTCTGTTTTTTCAGTCACTTTCTTTTCATGGCGGAGTCCCGAAATAAGAATTGAATCACCGATAAAGACTGATA
>CAZFBW010000014.1:0-6447 GCA_964517625.1 uncultured Candidatus Saccharibacteria bacterium
AACTTGCAGAGTATGCACCACTTCGTACCGCAGCAACGATCTCTAACATATGGACGTTCGCTTCAACTACAGCCCCACAATATGATGCAAGTTACAACGCATCTGGAAACCAGTTTGTAAGCTATAACCAGCTTGCCGCTACTGCGATTCAGGGAGGTGCAACATCAACGGAAGGTGTGCTTGGTCTGGTACGTCTTGCAAGCTTTACACAGGTTGGCTCTTCAACCGCATCGTCTACTGCTGGTCAGTTTGGTCTTGCACCACTCGTTATACCGAACAAATATGCAACTACAACACCCGGTACACTCTGCGGTGCGAACGGTTGGAGTTGCTTGGTTGCAGGTGTGGCAGGGAAGATAAAGCAAACATGGCTTGATTTAACGCAAGGGTTTTCATTCTCTGGCGGTCTCACATCAACCGCAACCACCACGCTCGCCGCTTCTAACGTAAACAGCAATGCGCTTGTCATTAACACTGTTGCATATGCATGGCCAGCCTCACAAGGAGCCGCAAGCAGCGTACTTTCCAACAATGGTAGTGGTACCCTATCTTGGGCAATTCCAACTACAGCAAAGTACTCCTATGCAGGGGCTTGCAACAGCCCTTCTGTTGGTACCTATGCTACTACAACGCTTATGAACTTAAGTGCAGGCACACTAGTTGCCTCATCGACAATAGACTTCTTCGTCAAGACCCATTCGACATACAACGGTGGTTCTGGGAACATTTATCTCACAACCTCAAAAGGACCGACTAACGCACTTGTGACTCTAGGTCCTGGTGGTGGTACAAACGGTCAGGTGACTACAAACATCTGGAATGGAAGGATTGTGTTTAACAGCCAAACTTCCCAAGCATCCGTGTACACTGGTGTTTCAACTGGTGGCTCACCTGTTTCAACTACAATTCTCGGCTCAGCAAACACAGCAACTGTAGACGTATCCAGTGGTCCCGTAACCATTTATGCCGTCTACTTTGGTGGCAGCTCCACGAGCGACAGTTGTGACCTGGTTGGCGTAACCGTTAATCCATAGGCGTATGGCAGACTCACTAACAGCAATCCCAAAAGCAACGCTCGCATTCAACGCAGCTAATCCTAACGCTACGATAGCGCAGCAAATGGCTGCTGCTCCAGCACCAACAGCTGTTACGTCCACCCAGCCACCGCCACCAACACCTGTTACGTCTACAACCCCTGTACCAACCAAACCAACGAACCCAACCACACCCACACAGCCACCTATAAAGACATCGAGCGTCCCGAAGCCCGTAACCGCTATTTCAAGCGACCAGGGGGCTCAGTACGCTTCTGAAAACAGCAAAACTCTACAAACACTAAAGAATACAGGTCTTACATTGGGTGCCGACGGTATAGCACGGTACTCTGATTCTTCTTTTGCCACAGCTCCAAGTAATGCGGTACAAAACCCAGAAACAGGCACATGGAGCGCTGATGGTGTGCAGTATGCTATTGGGCCGTCAACTAGCCAAGACCCAGAACTACAGAAAATAAACGATCATATCAACAATATGAAGACGCAGTTTGATACTACGTCTCGTGCAATGATTGATAACATCAAGGCACAGTGGGAGAGTCTCATCAATGAACAAAAAGATGTAAACATGCGACAAAGTGCCTCTTTAGATCAGTCACTCCTCATGGGTGGGTCTACTCGCTACGCACAACAGTCTTCAACGGGGCAGTCGAGTGCTTTAATGAGTTACGGATTGCGCCAAATTGGTGATCTCCAAACGAAGGAAACGTCTGCCATATTGCAAGCACAACAGGCAATGGACTCTGGGGATATGAAACTCATGGATATGTCTCTTTCTATTGCACAAAAGGCCCGTGCAGATAAGCAAGCCGCTGCTCAAGCACTCAGTGACAAGCTCACGAAAGCAAATGATGAGCTTATCAAGAAGAAACAAGCGTCTGAACAAGACTCGGCGATATCATCCCTACTCTCACAGGGAGTGACTGATCCAAATGAAATACTAAAACAGCTTACTGATGCTGGGTATGTTGCAAATGCAAAGGAGGTTGCTGATTCAGTGACAAAACTAAACCCAGAAATACAGGCGAAGAATGATGTGCTCATGAAGTTAGCACAAAGTGGTAACAACATACCAAAAGATGTGTATGACGCTGTGAAAGCAGCAAAAAACGGTGCCGATGCTATTTCTGCTGCAGGTAACTACTTGTATAGCGAGAGTGACAAACTGGACGCACAGTATAAGAAAGCGCAAATAGCTAAAGCATATAGCGATATAGAGGCGAATAACGCGAAGACACAAAATAAGCAAGACCCATCATCTATTATGGCGTACGCGAGTGAGTACGCTGCAACAGGGAAAATACCTGCAGGACTTCCTCAAGGAACATTTGGCACCATTGCACAAGTTGCAAAAGAGTTACCAAAAACATCTGGACAAATTCTCTCTGCATCGACTGGCGTTACGCCAACCGCAGACTCTGCCCTACAACAAGCAATGGGCGCACTGTATAGTGCAACACAATTAGCAAAACAGTTAAAAGAACTCGATAAACAACGCTTCGATGGTATTGTTTCTGGAACACTTGGTAAAGTATTTGGATCTGAAGATCAGCAGCGATATATCGACTTAAAAGACCAAATAACAGATCTTCTTTCACGTGCACGTTCCGGCGCTGCTCTCAATGCAAATGAAGAAAAGAAATACAGTGGTATGCTCCCCGGTCGTTTTTCTGAGCCACTTGGTCTTGGTGTTGATAGCAGTGTACGGATAGATAACTTTATTAACGCCATTACTAGCGATCTTAGTAATAAAGCATCGGCACAAGGCTGGGTAGTGAATGGTGTGTCGAAAGTAAAGATTGGTAATGATCAATACACGGTTGGAGACGTTATTAAGAATGGAAACGGACAAACGGGGCGTGTTAATGGCGATGGAACGATAACACTACTACAATGACAACAATACCAGCAAAAGATTTCTTTGGAGGAGGGCAAGTAACCGTGGTTGGTAATGAGGCTTCTAATGACTACAAAAAGTCTGCATTACAGCCACCAGAAGAACAGCAAGCAAAACCAAGTTTTACTGATAGTCTCTTGGGCTCTATTACTGATGCAGCAAAGGGAGGATTAAACCAAATAAAACAAGGTGTTAATACGATTTCAAGCGGCGCACCCGGGCAAAATCCTATAATTGCTGGTACAGAAGCAGCGCTTAAGGTTGGTTCGGGTGCTGCATCAATTATCCAATCACCTCTTGCACCATTATTTGCGCCTGTTGGTGCTGCAATTGATGCTGTTGGGAATGCTGTTGGATCAATACCTGCTGTACAAAAGTTTGCGAATTCAAAAGCTGGAGAAGTTACGTCCCGAGTGGCTGAAGACGTTGCGAATGCTGGAAATGTTGCTGGTACCATTGCTGGAGTGAAGGGTATAACAAAAATACCAGAAACAATAAAAAGTGGTGTTGATGCTTTTTCGAAAGCAAAAGATACGCTTGTTGGGAACCCGTCCGACACAGCAGCAGCAGATATTGTTAATTCATATTATAAAGCAGTTAAACCATCTGTTGCAGGCAAAACAGCTACAGGGCAATTTGATAAATATAATGCTGATGTTATAAATTCTGTTGACACAATAAGACAAAATAAAACAAAACTTTCATTTGAAGATGAAAATGGTACTACCCGTGTTGGCGAAACACCAAAAACTCGTGGTGAGTTTGCTGATGCTATTGGGCAGACAAAAAAACTTATCTTTGATCAATATAACGAACTTGAGAAAAAGACGAATGGTACTGGAGTAACTATCCAACTCGACAAAGCAGGTACTGCTCTTGATGATGTTATCAAAAGTGAAGCGCTGAAACTCACTAACCCAGAAGCAGTAAAATATGCACAAGAAATGCAAACACGGCTTCAGAACCCCGATGGAAGCTATAAACAAATAACACCGGATGTTGCACAAACAGCTATATCAAACTGGAATTCATCGCTAAAGGCATTTTATAGAAATCCTACATACGAGAATGCATCACGCGCAGCAATAGATGCAGGTGTTGTACATCAAATTCGTGTAGCACTTGATGATGCAATACATAATGCAACGGGCGAAAATTACCAAGCAATTAAAAACCAGTATGGCGCACTTTCAGCTATTGAAAAAGACGTTAATAAGTCAGCAATTGCACAGGCGAAAGCAACAGGATCAAACGTATCTGGTCTTGGTAAATATGTAGATGTATTTGCTGGAGGAGATATGCTTGGAGGTATATTGTCTCTTAACCCAGCGTTGTTCGCAAAAGGTGTTGCGCAAACTGGTATAAATCACTTCTTTCAGTATCTTAATTCGCCAGATAGGGCAATAGAGAAAATGTTTAAGCACGCAGAAAACTATACAAACCAGCCTTTGCGGACTCCTAGTATAAGCCAACCAACAAAAACGACTACCCCAAGTACTACAAACATACCAGATAGTATACCACCAGAATCAAAGACGAGTCAGTTTATCAACACAGTTAAGACAAAGGGTCAACGCGGCTTTGTCAAAAACCCCTTGGCTACTACAGAGAAAATACACCCAGACGATCTCGCAACCATGAGCGATTTCACCGACTACGCGGCAGGGAGCTACAAGCCATCTGCAGCAGAGGCACAAAAGCTCGAACTTGATGCATCTCGACTCTGGGAGCATTACTTCCCAAACAAGACCATGCCAAAATCAACACAGGCTATGGCCAACGAGTTTGGCCGCGTGCTTGAGAAAAATAACTTTGGCAAGGATGTACAGCCACGCGACGAGTCTGGACGCTTTGCCCCAAAAGGTAAGGCTGGCGAGCCTCAAGACGCACTCCTCGCAGAAGCCCGCAAGTACAAGACACCAGAGGAGTTTGTAAAAGCACAGGGAGAGCCTATTTTGCATGGGACAAACAAAAGTTTCGACACATTTGACGTGTCAAAAAGAGGTGCAAATGAAAAAGATTTTCAATCAAAAAATGCTTTCTTTTTCACTGATAGCTTGGACACTGCTAAAAGTTACGGCAAGAACATACAGGAAAGATATGGCAAATTTACTAATCCTCTTACGATAGATGCGGACGGTGCCATGTACTCTGGCGGTTCATCGGCCGTTGATATGAAAGAGGTTTTACGAGATGCAATAGAAAAAGCTAAAAATAGCGGTAACGACGTTGTTATAGTAAAAAATCTTTCAGACAGAAAAGACTGGGGAAATTACGAGCCAGCCACACATTATGCAGTATTGGACACGAATAAACTATTAACCAAATCCCAACTCACCGATCTATGGAAGAAGGCGAACAGCGCACCCACTAGTGGCTTATGAACAGTATTTACAACTACCATCTTTTAATTCTCTGATATAATTATGTCAATGCAACAAGTAAAAGCACCATTTTCGATGCGTAGAAATGTGGCAAACAAGCCACCTGTTGCGGTATCTCCTTTTGACTTTGCTTTAGGACTAGCCTCTATACAGCAAGTAGCAAAGGAACTTGAGGATCTCAAAGTAGCACAAGCTAAAGACCACCAAGAAGTACTGCAGGAAATGCGTGATGAGTATGCGCAGAAATTGGCGGAAGTCGATACGCATATTCAAAAGATGTACGACTATGTTGCGTCATTGGAGCCAGAGAAAGGAGAGGATGGTGAAGATGGTGAGACACCCGTTGTTGATGTTGAGGACATTGCAAAAAAAGCAGCTAAGTTGATAAAGGTACCAGAGGTACAGGTGCCAACGGTTGACCACGAACTCATTGCAAAAAAAGCAGCCAAACTAATAAAGATACCAGAGTCAAAAACAGTTGTTACTACCAAGATTGAAAAGGTTGACTACAAAGAGATCATAGACTCTTTAGTAAAGAAAATACGAGATGATAAGGTGCTTGGCATTGAACATATCAGTAACTTTACTGATGGACTTGAGCAAACCATACGCCCAATACGAAGCCTCGCGGCAGGTTTTAGAGGCGGCGGTGATGTGGTAACTGCTGGGTCAAATATAACCATTACGACTCTCGCAAGCGGGCAGAAACAAATCTCTTCTACAGGTGGAGGAGGTGGCGGTGGTGGAAGTGGCTATCAAGCAGCTACTGGCACAGTAGACGGGTCAAACAAGATATTCAGTTTTGCAGCTGAACCACAGGCTGTATCTGTAGACGGACAGACACTGCAAAAGACAGCCAGCGACGGAACAGTTAACTGGACAGGCACAACTACCATAACACTAACTGTTGCGCCAACGAGGGATATCTTTGGATTTGCCACATCAAGCAGCGGTTATCAAGGAGCTACAGGTACAGTAGACGGGTCTAACACAGTCTTTTCATTTACCAGTGCGCCACAAGCGATAGTTGTAGATGGGCAACTTTTGCAGAAAACAGCAAGTGATGGCACAGTTAATTGGACAGGTACAACAACAATTACATTATTAGTCG
>CAZFBW010000015.1:0-3245 GCA_964517625.1 uncultured Candidatus Saccharibacteria bacterium
CCAGAGAAGGTGTTGTAGACATAGAGATCGGTTGCAGTTGCGTTAGTGGTTGAAGAGTTAAGGGTGAAGAAATTGGTGGTAAAAGCGGTGGCGGTGGTCGAAGTAGAGATGTAAGCAATGCCAATAGTTGAAGACGCGGCAGAGAGTGCGGTAGTGGAAGCATTAACAGTATAAAGAGTAGCAAAACGGAGTGTTGAGGAACCAAGACCATACGTTGCATCAACTGATGGTGTAATGTTACCCGCAACCTGAAGGAGGTCAGAAGGAGAAGCTGTGCCAATTCCCACATTTCCATTTGCAAGAACAGTAAAAAGTGAAGATCCTGATGATGACGCAACAGAAAAAGGGTTCTTAGTCGTTGTACCTTGAACGATAAATGTATATTCCGGCGTGGAAGTTCCAATACCAGTATTACCATTACCACTAAAGGCTATGTAGTTATAATTTCCATAACCGAAACGCATAAAACCATTAGCACCATCCCATCCCTGAGAAATGAGTGAGCGATTCGCCCCGTCGAGTAATAGCGACGTTGGTTGTGCTGGTAGTGTGGCTGCGGATGTGTTTAAAAATTTAAGAGTAGAGATGGGGCCAATTTGTGCCTGAAGAGAAGCGGGCACAACCCGGAAAACAAATCCATCAGTTGGAAGATAGGTATTGCCGAGAGTAACAGCGCCCGTTGAGGCAACTTCTAGTGCTCGAGTATTTACGGCGCCCGTTTCTACGATGAGTGGAAAGTCTCCTGAATCTATGACATGAAGTCCGGCAAATGGAGTACTTGTCCCAATCCCTACGTTTCCATTTGCAAGTACATTAAAGATTGGTGATGTTGTTGAGTTGAAGGAGATGAATGGTGAAGTTTGTGGGGTCGATGAAGCAACAACAGATAAAAGAGAGATTGGAGATGTGGTACCGATGCCGACATTTCCTGTACTCGTAATTCGCATCTTTTCTGTAGCATTTGTACCATTTCTAAATACTTGATTGTCCGCTGAAAAGAACAAGGATCGACCACTGTTACCATCCGCCAGTTCTACGTCTGCATTATTTAAATTGAGATAGTTTGCTCCAGAATAAGAACCGACTATTTTTATATTGTTTTGAGAGGCATCTGTCCCGACTATGAGCGTACCTCGCACTTGTGTCGTGCCATTCACATCAAGGACAGAGGTTGGCGTACCTGTCCCAATCCCTACGTTTCCATTTGCAAGTACATTAAAGATTGGTGATGTTGTTGAGTTGAAGGAGATAAATGGTGCAGATTGTGCGGTAGAAGATGCCATTACAGAAAAAAGAGATGTTGGGGATGTGGTACCAACACCGACGTTGCCGGTGTTTGCCAGCACCAACTGGTTAGCCTCGAATGGATATACTCCGAGTACCAAATTTGGCGCTGTCGCTCCTGAGTAATAATCTCCAAAAATATTGAACGTTGGTACACCTGGATTCGTGAATTGATGTGTGATACCAAACGTACTGGAATTATCTGCTAAGATCTGTATATAATTATTCGAATCCCCAACGACCTGCATCGTGGCCGGACCACCGTTAATACTACCGATCTTTGTGGTAGTGCCAAATAAACTTTGACTCGAAACATTGAACTGCCGACCTGGGTTCGCTGTACCAACCCCCACATTTCCATTTGCAAGAACAGTGAAGAGTGAAGATGTTGCATATCCAGCAGAGGTTGTTGAGGCAACATCTAGGAGTGGAGTAGTCGAACCATATGTCCCTTGAACAAATAACTTTGCTGATGGAGAAGATGTGCCAATACCAACATCCCCCACGGAGGTAAAGACGACTTTATCATTTGCCATTGCATACCCACCCAAACGAAAGACAATCGAGGACGTGCCTCCTGTTGCAACATTACCATCCGGCATGAGAAGTAACTTGCTCGTACCTCCACCAAAAATAACCGATGCATTATTAAGATTCAATCCTGCAACCGCTGACCCTATTGTTTCAACCCCTGTAATATTACCAAGATCATTTGCAGACATAAACACCGACCTTCCCCCGCTGTTGGTGTTCTGCACTGTTGCGCGAACATCAAAATTACTTCCAATATTTCCAACAATGTGAAGTGGTGCGGTTGGCGTACCTGTCCCAATCCCTACGTTTCCATTTGCAAGTACATTAAAGATTGGTGATGTTGTTGAGTTGAAGGAGATGAATGGTGAAGTTTGTGGTGTGTTTGATGCAACAACAGAGAGAAGTGAGATTGGGGTTGTAGTACCTATACCAATATTTCCACTTGCAGTGATGCGCATCCTTTCCGTTAATGAGCCCGTGCCCGACTTGGTGTCAAAATAAAGATGATACCCCGGTGTTGTTGAATTTATTGTAGTACCTGATTGGGCATCACTTGCTGTCTGTGTCACAATCATACCGTAGCGAGCACCAATTGTTTCTGGTACCCCGACCACGTTTGTACTCTCATAACTCCAATCAACATACGGACCCGTACCACCAACGTTGTTTCTGTGTGCATCAGTCGTCCATTTTAATGTTCCCAACAATGTATCAACGTTACTATAGTTTGAGTTTGAAGCATCAACCCTTAATACATTTGATGCAGAAACAATATTTAATTTTGCATTTGGTGTTGCTGTCCCAATCCCTACGTTTCCATTTGCTAAAATATTAAAAATATTTTGATTAGATGTGGTAGAAATCGTTAAAAGGGTTTGGGTAGACGAAGCGGAGTTAACATGAAACAGGGAGGCTGGTGAAGTAGTACCGACACCAACACTACCGCCAGTATTAACAACAAACTTGGACGCACTGTCTACATACAAAATATTAGTACTGGAAGCAATATCACTGCCACCAATAGTTACACCACCCACATTATTTATTACCATCCTTGTTGTTGCAACACCACCAGTATTTGCACCTAAATACAAATCACCTTGAAGAGAGAAAATTTTAAAATTTGAATCCCCTCCACTTGTATCACCAAAAATACCAGTCTGATTATAAACATCATTAATATATGTGCCGAAACTAAACGTTTGCGCACCACTATTTACAGAAGCAGCCTTTGAACCAAGTCTTAAATTAGCTAAATTCGATAGTGAATAAATATCAAACAAAGCCGATGGTGTCGATGTCCCAATCCCTACGTTTCCATTTGCAAGTACATTAAAGATTGGTGATGTTGTTGAGTTGAAGGAGATGAATGGTGAAGTTTGTGGTGTGTTTGATGCAACAACAGAGAGAAGTGAGATTGGGGTTGT
>CAZFBW010000016.1:0-2341 GCA_964517625.1 uncultured Candidatus Saccharibacteria bacterium
CGCGAGGAATCGAACCTCGAATAGCGGCTTAGAAGTCCGCAGTTATATCCATTTAACTACAGGGGCAAGTACAGCACTATAGTATATGAAACTCTAAAAAAAGAAAATCCCGCTTGTTTGTGCGAGATTTTCTTTTTTGTTATTTCTTAGTGTTCTATAACATCTATTGGACCACCGCCTCCACCTGATCCACCAGCTTCACGATCATCTTGTGGTGAAAGACATTCTGGATCATCTGGGAAGTCAATTTTTCCATCTCCGTCGTTGTCTGCACTGTCAGAACATTCTGGAACATTCGTACATTGTGGATCATTTGCAGGAAGTTGTGTTACTACTTCGACACCAGATGTACAGAGGGCTCCTGAACCTTGTGTTGTACATGTGAGCTGATATGATCCTGCCCCAACTTCTTGCGTTCCTGAGGTCGGTTTATTCGTAGCATTTGTTCCAGTAAACCAACCTGCATTACACTCTGTTGCATTTGATGATGTCCAGGTAAGTACTGGAATTCGTGCATTTGGTCCAGAGGCACAGAATGATCCACCGCCAGAGAGATTCACGACACAATCTGGAGAATTATATACCTGTGCCGTTGCAGAATCACTTCCACCAGTTGAGCGCGTACAGTTAATGGTAAAGATGCTTGGGTTTTCGGTATTTAAGTTATATGTAACATTTTCTCTATATTCAAATGTTGGTGGTAATACAGTCGGCACATTGAGTGTTTGTCCATTCCAGTTATTTCCACCTGTTGCTGAAGAGCCAGTACATGATGTGTAAGTGACATCACTATTTGTGACATACCATGAGAGTACTGCGCTACCAGACATTGATGCTGAGTAAAGATCTGTTGGCATTCCAGGAAGTGCTCCTGCAGTTGGAACACTTGCACTTGCAACAAGACGAAGGGTGCTCTGACTACTTGATGCAACAGTTACATCAACCATCTGTGTCCATCCAACAACAGTACTTCCCCACGCATACCCTGTCACTTGAGAACCAGATTGTGTCGGACCATATGCAAATGCGGAAGTTTGTACTCCAGCAACTGACGGATTGTGATCATTTGTTGAAGAAAGTGAAACCCAGCCATCCCAGCCATCTGGTCGTGGACCTGCCCCACACGCACCATCGTCTGATCCAGCACAAAATCGTGCCCATCCTCGAAGCGTATTTGTAATCATTTTTGATCCGCATTGACCTTCACTTCCTGACGGACATCCTGAATCAAATTTTATCCAGCCAATATTATCGCTCCATCCATAACCCTCCCAGTCGCCATCTGTATCTTGGTTGATTCCATATGCGGATGTTCCACAACTTGTTGTGTTATCACAAGTTAGAGAAACCCATCCTACGTTATCAGACCACATCCATCCAGTGATATTTGCATTCTGTGCTGAGACTTGTTGTGGCGTAGGACCAAACTGTGCGACCAAGATAGAGAGCACAATAGTAAGTGCTGAGAAAAGTACGAACTTAATGAATTTATTGACTATCATAATTTTTATCTTTGTGGTGCCTGTGGCAAATTATTAAAATCTTTTTCTGATGGGGCTTTAAACGATCCTCCGCCACCAGTTTCTACTTCTTTTGTTTGAGTACGCAACTCTATCTGATTTTTTGTATCTTGTTCTAGAGAATCTTTTCGAGAGTGTATAAGCCAATACCCTATTCCAATTATCGCAAATATAGAAACAATGACAACTAACAAACTGAGGAAATGTTTACGACTCTCTTGTATGTGATCTGTATCTTCATTTATTCTATATTCTCCACTCATGGTACCTAGTACTTTATCGATACTCTTTTATGAGTTTACTTTTCTCATCAGTTGCGTCTGGAGTGCTATTTGCTGAACTTTCATTCATTTTGTTTATAATTTCATTTTGCACTTCAAGAGAGACTGGTGCCTTGCCTTCGCTTTCTTTGTTAAGCTGGTCAACAATTTCAGCTTTTCGTTCTTGGCTTGGACCTTTATTTTGACTAAGTTTATAAATAAGAAAACCTAATGCTACAAGTACTAAGATCAATACAAGTATCAAATATTTTTTGCTTGTTTTTTCTTCCATACGAAAATTATATCACATCACACACTCCGCAAAGGCCAAAAAACGCGTATATGGGGAAAGCTTTTTTTAGGTTTTAATAAAAAAGCGTAAATTGACAAAAGGGTAAAAATTTGATATAATACTCTCAAAGACAGTTGTATGGGTAAAAATTTCCTTATACAATAAAGTCAAGCCATTTTTTGACAAATTAGAGATTTATTGTTTGTGTAGCAGTGCCAATCTCGCCCGGAGATTGCTAGTGCCACACAAACAAAATTTAAAAACTCTAA
>CAZFBW010000016.1:2351-2999 GCA_964517625.1 uncultured Candidatus Saccharibacteria bacterium
AGCAGTTTTTTGACAAAAAAGAGAGTTTATTGTTTATGAGGCAGTGCCAATCTCAAAAATGAGGTTGTAAGTGCCTCATAAACAACTAAACCCGCTCGAAGGAGGAGCGTAAAATTATGAAAAAGTTACTTTTGATGCTCCTTTTAGGAGCACTGATTATTGCAGGGTGTAATTGCAGTAAGCCTCCCGTAGATCCACCACCCCCACCACCTGTAGACACTCAGGCACCCTCGGTTCCCACAGGACTTACTGGTACATCAACCAATGTACAGGTAAACCTCTCATGGAACGCTTCGACAGACAATGTGGGAGTGAAAGAGTATGTGGTAGTAAAAGATGGAGTAGACCTCCCGGCAACTTCGGTAACAAACCTAAGTATAGGCGGTCTGACACCAAGCACTTCATATTCCTTTGCCGTAAAAGCAAGAGACGCTGCTGGTAATACATCAGCGACAAGTGCACCGTTTGCAATCACTACTCAGCCGAATCCGGCGACACCGCCTACTGTAATAACAGGTGGAGCTACCATAAACAGCAATACTTCAATAACCTTTAACGGAAGTATCGCAAACGATGGTGGTGCGTCCATCCTGGAACACATTGCAGTGGTCACCTGGATTACACCGATTACTGGCGTACCGGGAAAAG